>DEIA01000058.1 GCA_002352225.1 Flammeovirgaceae bacterium UBA2786 | reverse complement strand
CTCATCCGGAAGTTTGCCCGGAATGACAGTATACTAAAGAATAGCAAAAATATTTTCAGGTTCTCTGCAACATTGCCACCATGCCCCGTGTCTTACGCCTCAAAATCAAATTCAGAAACAAAAAAACGTAATCTATATGAACGAAGCACTAAAAGATGTCTTAATGCCCCTTACCATTATCGGAAGTTTTGGAGCAGCTATCTACTTCTTCACCAAAGTAATGACAGACTACGTCCTGAAAAAGCGTATGATTGAAAAGGGATTCGTAAATGACGATACCCAGGCAATCTTTAAGCAACACACCAGCGACAATCGCTTTAGTTCTTTAAAATGGGGGCTGATCATTTTCTTTGCCGGACTTTCACTCGTTATTCTGGAGTATATTCCAACTGGCCCGGAATCGCCACTGCCCTATGGATTGTTTGCCTTGTCGGTATCTCTTGGATTCCTGGTTTACTACTACATTATTAAACGCGAATTAAATAAGTAAACACTTTCCGAATTTACTAAGCAAGAACTGGAACCCAACCCGGCTTTTGA
Organism: Flammeovirgaceae bacterium UBA2786; assembly: GCA_002352225.1. Classification (GTDB taxonomy): domain Bacteria; phylum Bacteroidota; class Bacteroidia; order Cytophagales; family Cyclobacteriaceae; genus ELB16-189. The sequence continues at coordinate 108,246 of DEIA01000058.1, read as the reverse complement.
AATTCCGGGTATCTGATAAATCATCTCATTTCCATAAGTATGTTTCGCAACTACATCAAAACCGCTATCCGCAGTTTGCTGCGCCATAAATTTTTCTCAGCCATCAACATCTTTGGCCTTACGGTAGGTATGTTGGTATGCATGGGCATTATCATGCTGGTGGCCGATCAGTTAACCTACGATCGGCACAACAGCAAGCGCGACCGTATTTACCGGGTTATTACGTATGGCGTTGATAAGAACGGGGTGATTGACGATCCGCAACCCAATGCCGCATCGCCTGCGCCTTTGAAACAGGAACTGTTGGACAACTATACCGGCAATGAAGAAGTGGTAAGAGTAATGCGTGGCTTTGGTAACGGCTGGCTGGAGTTAGAAAATCAAAACGTAAACATTCCGTTGGCCGGATTTTTTGCCGATGCTGAAGTGCTCTCCTTCTTTGAATACGAACTTCAGTATGGGGATGCAGCCACTGCGTTGAAAGAACCATATTCTGTAGTACTAACACGCGCGGCCGCTAACAAACTTTTTAAAGAAGAAAATCCGGTTGGTCAAACTATTACTGTGGGCGACATTGGTACGTATACCGTAACCGGTATTTTAAAAGAGACCAAAAACAAATCGCACATCGTATTCGAGGCATTAGCCAGTATGTCAACTGTTAGTTCTTTGCCCAGCAAAGAAATGCTTGCGGATTGGACAAACTATTGGAATTGTTATACCTATGTTTTAGTTGGTGAAGAACAGTCGAGCGAAAGTGTTCAGGCCAACCTGGATAAAATTTACACAGAACACATTGGCTCCATTACCGATCCTAACGTGTATAGAATGCGTTTTAGCTTGCAGAAACTAATGCGCATTACTCCCGGGCCATTAACCAACAATCCGGTTGGTCCTATATTGCCCTGGTTTTTTATTTACTTTTTAGGCGGATTGGCATTAGTTATTTTACTCACCTCGTGTTTTAATTTCACTAATCTTTCTATTGCCCGTTCGCTTACGCGGGCCCGCGAAATTGGAGTACGCAAAGTAACCGGTGCAGCACGCTGGCAGATTTTTACTCAATTTCTGAGCGAGTCTGTTGTTGTGTCGTTTGTTGCATTATTCCTCGGCTTTGTACTGCTCATTTTATTGAAGCCCGTTATTTTACAACTCAACTTCGCACAACTATTTCATTGGGATCTTGAATCGAGTTGGCTGGTAGTAGTAACCTTTGTTGTGTTTGCTGTTGTGGTGGGTGTACTGGCCGGGTTTTTCCCTGCTGTTGTGTTGTCTGGATTTCAGCCAATAAAAGTGTTAAAGAATTTTGGCAACATGAAGCTGTTCTCGCGCATGGGGTTGCGCAAAACGTTGTTGGTGGTCCAGTTCACGCTTTCACTCTTCTTTATTTTGTCGGCACTCGTACTGTACAATCAGTTTAATTTGTTTATGGGGCAAAGCCATGGCTTTAATATGGAGAACAATATTACCATAAAGCTTAACAACACCTCGGCCATCAATTTGAAAAATGAGTTGGCCCGCTACAACAACATTACGCACATAACCGCTGCTTCGCATGTGCCCTCGGCCGGGGTTTCGTATGGTACAGAAATGAAACACCAGGTGAGCGATCCGCAGGCTATCGATCTCGACTATTTTCTGGTGGACGAAGATTACCTGACTAACATGAATCTGAATTTGCTGGCAGGCCGTTTCTTTAAACCCGGAGCCGACAGCGTTAACAAGGAATATATTATTATCAACGAACAGGCCGTTACCAAGTTTAATTTAGGCACACCGCAAGATGCCATTGGACAGGAGTTGATTGAAGAACGGGATTCCACCAGGCGTACTATTATTGGTGTGGTGTCTGGTTACAATCACCGCGACCTTACCCGGCAGATCGATCCTATGGCTTTGTTATTTGATCCTTCCCGATTCAATGTACTGCAGGTTTCTTATCTCGGCTCATACGATGAGGCCGTTGCTTCAATTGAAAAGGCCTGGACTGCAATTAATCCAGAGCTTAAGATTGATTACAAAACTGTGGACTCTGAAGTGAAGCGGTTTTACGAAATTATTTTTGGTGATATTGTTTCTGTACTAACGGTTATTGCATCGTTAGCTGTGTTAATCTCCTGTTTGGGCCTGCTCGGCATGGCAACCTACACACTGGAAACGCGCATTAAGGAAATTTCAATCCGAAAAATATTGGGCTCGGATAATACTTCGCTGGTTGTGTTACTTTCAAAAAGCTTTGTAATTCTATTGCTGATTGCTACCGTAATTGCTGTACCCTTGGCCTATGTGGCCAATACGTTCTGGCTTGAATTAATCGCCTACCACACCTCGTTCGATGCAATGGTAATAATACCCGGAATACTTATTCTGATTTTGTTTGCAGTAATTACCATTGGTTCACAAACCATTCGGGCTACGTTCGTAAACCCGGTAGAGAATTTGAAGGAATAACCCCCCTTCAAACGCTCTACCTGCGTCAACCATAAGAGCGTTTCTGGAGCACGTGCCGGTTAAATATTGTCTAAGTATTTGCTTACCTTCATATTCCTGTGATGCGGATTAGCTGTTTAATGTGATACACAATTCCTTTGAATATGAAAAAACTACTACTCCTGATTGGCCTGCTGGTTGGTCAGTATGCCATGGCACAACCTGCCTCGTTCGATATTGCCACCTACACCGTGCCCAAAGGGTGGACGCCCGAAATGAAAGACTTTGCAGCCTCGTACATTAAAACCAATAATGTAACAAAAAGCTGGTGCCGCGTTACTATCTACAAGAGCATTCAGAGTAGTGGCACTTCGCTCACCGATTTTAATAATGAATGGAATGTACTGATTGTAAAAAATGCCTGGGGTTCGGCTACACCACCCCAACCCGAAACTGAAACTGAAGAGGGCTGGACATCACATTCGGCCGCGGGCACATTTACTTTCGAAGAAAAAGAAGCTTATTCATTACTTAGTACTATTTCGGGTTATGGGGTTGAACTAAGCATTGTGGTGCTGATGAACTCGAACGAATATTGGAAAGAGGTTGAACAGCTTTTGCTTTCGCTTAAATTAAAAAAACCAGAGCAAACCGTTCAACAAACTCTGCCCACTCAACCTGTAACTCAATCAACCAGCCAAAACGGTTTTACTGTTACAAATACACCAGGCAACACAGGTATTTTAACCGCTACCACCAATTTTGACGATGGCTGGGTAGCACAGCCTTTTGCCGATTACGTACGTGTTACTAAGAATCAATTTACCGTATTGCTCCACTATGGAATTGAAATAACAGACGAAATGCGTTCTACCAACCAATTGGAAGCCGTACTTTTTGACCGATTAATTTTACCCCGTTATTCCGTCAGTAACATTCGTAAGTTCGATAATAACGGCCCCTGTTATTTCTGCATTTATTTTTTCGAAGCTGATGGTGTTGAAAAAGCTACTGGCAAAAAATATCACCTCGGGTTACGTATCATTACTAACAATGGTATTTCGAAATGCATTGAAATTATTTCGCCCTCGCAAGCGGCCTTTCAACAGGAGTTTCCTAACCAAGAGAAGGTAGAGGCCCTGTTAAACTATAATAAATTTGCAATAACCTTAACCGATCTGGCTGGTGATTGGACCAGCTCATCAGGTGCCTATGTAAATATGTACAGTACAGCTACCGGTAACTATGCCGGCATGAACGCTTCTTCTTCATCGGATGAGTTTACCTTTAACACCGATGGAACCTATAAAAGCAAACATCAGGGTGCTTATGGAATGGTTGGGAGCATGAATTTTTATACTCAAAACTATAACGGAGCCTTAACCGTTTCGCCCTGTGAGATTATTATGACCAAGCGATTTGATGGGAAAACTTCTGCTTTTTGGGCACAATATGAAGCTGTGCGGGGCGGACGGATTTTGCATTTAACTGACAAGCAATACTCGGGGTCATCGTTTCATCTAGGGCGAAAGAACTAGGTATTTAATAAAGTCCCTGTCAAAGCAAACAAGTAATCCTTTACAGGCAGTAATTAAAACAATACCTTGCGCATTGTTTTTTAATTCTCTGTAATGCCCGAATCCGTAAAAAAACTATTTCTTCTGGATGCGTACGCACTTATTTATCGCGCCCACTTTGCATTTACTAAAAACCCACGCATCAATTCCAAAGGACACAACACATCTGTTCCTTTTGGATTTACCAACACGTTGCTGGAAGTAATTCAGAAACAAAAACCGACACACCTTGCCGTTGCCTTCGATACCTCTGCTCCTACTTTTCGTGATGAGATCTTTACCGAATACAAAGCCACCCGCCAGGAAACACCGGAAGATATACGCAGTAGCTTGCCCATTGTAAAAGAAATTTTAAAGGGGTTTAACATTCCCATTCTTGCTTTGGATGGATACGAAGCCGATGATATCATTGGCACCCTGGCCAAACGTGCCGAACAGGAAGGGTTTGACGTGTACATGATGACACCCGATAAAGATTTTGGACAGCTTGTAACCGATAAGGTAAAACTTTACAAGCCCGCTTATATGGGTAATGCAGTAGATGTACTTGGCCCTAAAGAAGTGTGCGAGAAGTGGGACATTGAAAATGTTAGCCAGGTAATTGATATCCTCGGATTACAAGGCGATGCATCGGATAACATTCCGGGCATTCCAGGTGTTGGTCCAAAAACGGCAGCCGAACTTTTAAAGAAATACAAAACAGTAGAAGGGGTTATAGCACATGCAGCCGAACTGAAAGGCAAACAAAAAGAACGGGTTGAAGAATTTGGTGAACAAGCCATCCTATCTAAAAAACTAGCTACTATTATTACCGATGTGCCCATTGCCTGGAATGAAAAAGAACTTTCTTATACCGGACCAGATGTAGAGAAGTTGAAACCCATTTTGGAGGAATTGGAGTTTAAAACCATGATGCCCCGCATTTTTGGTTTACAATCCGGAACTCCTGCAGAGAGTGCCGGTACTGCCACCAAAGACGCACAGCTTTCTATGTTTGGCGGTCCCGAACTTGTGCTAGAACCTGCAACCGAAAAGAAAATTTTTAATGCCGAAAACGTCTCGTATAAAACCCTTGATAATGCGGATGATCGGGTAGCGCTCGCACAAAAACTAAAAGACCAACGTGGGTTTGCACTGGAGGTTTTAACGGATGAGGCTGAAAATTTCAATTTTGAAATTACTCATCTGATTATTGGTGCCAGCCCGGGCGAAGCCTACTGTATTCCGGTAAAGGATGAAAACACTCTGGTTGATTTTAAATCCGTGTTGGAAGATGAGGGCATCAGCAAAACAGGACATAACATTAAAGCTTCAATACTGGCATTAAAAAAATATCAGATAAATGTGCAAGGCTCGTTGTACGATACCCTGCTGGCACATTACCTGATTGAGCCCGAAGCTTCGCACGATCTTGGAATTTTGTGTAACCAGTATCTCCACTATCAGCTAAGTGAAGATGTCTCAACAGCAGAACAACATTGCGAGCGGATAGACCAGATTTTACAACTAAAACAAAAACTACAAAACGATTTAGAACAACGCGGGCAATGGCGCTTGTTAAACAATGTGGAAATGCCGCTTACTCAGGTACTGGCCGATATGGAGTTTGAAGGCGTGAGCATTGATGAAGAAACCCTGAAGTGGATGAGCGATGCCCTAAAAACCGACAGCCATAAAGTGCAGAAAGAAATTTATCAGATTGCGGGCACCGAGTTTAATATTGCATCACCCAAACAGCTTGGCGAAATTCTGTTCGACAAGATGAAATTGCTCGACAAAGCCAAGAAAACCAAAACCGGGCAGTATGCAACCGGTGAAGAAGTATTATTGAAACTGGCCGATAACTACGAGATAGCCAGAAAAATTCTGGATTTCCGCGAGTACGAGAAGTTACGTTCTACTTACGTAGATGCGTTACCCAAAATGATAAGTAAGTTCGATCATCGCATTCATACCGACTACCGGCAGGCGGTAGCAGCAACCGGTCGGTTGAGTTCCAATAATCCTAACCTTCAGAACATTCCTATCCGTACCGAGAAAGGAAGGCAGATACGAAGTGCGTTTGTTCCGCGTAGCGAAGAGTTCTTGTTCATGTCGGCCGATTATTCGCAAATAGAATTACGCATAGCTGCTTCTTTTGCTAAGGATGCTACCATGATTGAAGCGTTTCGCAACAAGCGCGATATTCATGCTACTACTGCAGCCAAAGTGTTTAAAGTAGATTTAGCAAAAGTAACACCCGATATGAGGCGCAAAGCCAAAGAAGTAAACTTTGGTATTCTGTATGGAAGCACCGCCTTTGGGCTTTCGCAAAACCTGGGCATCTCGCGTACCGAAGCAACTGAAATTATTGAATCGTATTTTAAGGAGTTCTCCGCCATTAAACGTTACATGGATGATTCAATCAACTTTGCGAGAGAAAAAGAATATGTAGAAACCATTTTAGGCAGAAGGCGCTACCTGCGCGATATTAACTCGCGCAATATTACTACACGCGGCTTTGCCGAACGCAACGCCATTAACGCGCCAATACAAGGCAGCGCAGCCGACATTATTAAGATTGCCATGATCTTAATTCACAAATGGCTGAAGCGCGAGAACCTGAAAACTAAAATGACCATGCAGGTACATGACGAACTGGTGTTTGATCTGCATAAGGATGAAAAGGATATTGTAAAAGCAAACGTAATTGAACTGATGAAATCAGCTGTTATTCTGGATGTGCCCATGGATGTGGAAGTAGGAATTGGTAAAAACTGGCTGGAAGCACATTGACGGGAGCTTTACCATTTTGGTAAAAAATGCAGCTTTCAAATGAAGAAAAATAATGACTTGGTATTCTTTTTTTTAAACGTATGAAAAAGCAACTGCTTGCACTTCTGTTTTTTGTTCCCTTTTTTGTTCAGGCCCAAACCATCTCACCATCTCCTTACTTTACTTTCGGAAAAGGTATTGGCATAATCTCGCCCGATAGTTTATATCTGCTAAACATCCGCTTTCGTGTACAAAATCGTGCAGCCTTTCGCACCGAAAGTGCAAGCGATTTTTCTATTGACCAGGTAGAAGCACGGGTGCGCAGGCTGCGCTTACGTTTTGATGGGTACATCTACAATCCAAAACTCTATTACCTTATTCAGCTGTCGTTCTCAAGATCAGATATGGATTATGACGACACGGGCTTCCCGAATGTAATACGCGATGCGATGATCATTTATTCCGTTAACAAACACTTCTCAATTGGACTTGGCCAGACTAAACTTCCGGGCAATCGCCAACGCGTAAATTCATCGGGCGATTTACAATTTGCAGATCGTTCATTGGTAAATTCTACTTTTAACATCGACCGTGATTTTGGGGCTCAGGTTTACTACAACAATTACATTCATAAATTCTATTACGTGTTGCGGGGGGCTATCTCATCGGGCGAAGGCCGAAATATTACTGCTTCCGATAATGGGTTAGGTTACACCGGCCGGATCGAATTGCTGCCGTTAGGCCCCTTTACCAATGGTGGCGATTACTTTGAGGGAGATCTTGTTCGTGAACCCAAACCCAAAATTTCTCTTGGCATTACACTTTCGCACAACGAAAACACAGCCCGTACTGGAGGCCAGTTGGGGAAATTTCTCTACGACAAGCGCGACATGACTACCTTTATGACTGATTTTCTATTTAAACACAAGGGTTGGGCAGTAGCATGCGAATGGATACGAAGAGATTCCCCTAACCCTGTTACCGTAAATCAGGATGGCGATGTGCGATTTATCTATGCCGGTTTGGGCCAAAACTATCAGGGTAGTTATTATTTTAAGAATCACTACGAAATTGTTGGGCGTTATTCCCGTGTTAATCCATTTGAATCCATTCAAACCCTGGACGATCAAACCGAGCATTTTACAGTAGGTCTTAATAAATACATTCGCGGGCATCGGGTAAAGTTGCAAGGCGATATTACATTCGAACAAAACAAGTGGTTGCAACAAACTAATCCCAACACGAATAACTGGCAGGTCCGCTTTCAGGTTGAGGCCGGGATTTAGTTTGTACTGAATGCTTCATTTATAGTAACACATGCATACGGAATTAAAATTTTTCCACTTCTCAGCACTCTTTCAAAAAGAAGGCTGGCTCGACTCTGCTTATGTGGGTGTTGATACACATGGGTTGATTCAATATCTTAATACAACACCTCCTCAGCACGGCATTGCTATTGAGTCTGTTCAAGGCTTCGTTTTACCCGGATTTCAAAATGCTCACTCCCATGCCTTTCAATATGCTATGGCCGGCCTTGCCGAAAATCATCCCACCGGAGTTGCTGATGATTTCTGGACGTGGCGCGAAGCGATGTATCAATGTGCCTTGTCGGTTGATCCGGATCAGGCGCAAGCCATAGCAGCCATGTTATATGCCGAAATGGTACGCGTGGGCTATACCCATGTTGCCGAGTTTCATTATCTGCATCACGACAAGGAAGGGAAACCCTATACACAATTAGCTGAGATGGGGTTGCGCATGGCAGAAGCCGCAAAGCAAGCCGGAATAAAAATTACATTAATACCGGTATTCTATCAGAAGGGTGGCTTTGGATTGGATCCGCAACCAAGACAACGCAGGTTTATTTCTAAAACGGTTGACGATTACTTTAAGTTGCTTGATGCGAGCTTGCAGGTAATTAAAGGTTACGCCAATGCCCGGCCTGGTTTTAGTGTACATTCACTTCGGGCAGTTGACCTTACCGATATTAAAACCACCTTTCAGCAAGGACCAAAACAATTACCCTTTCACCTTCATGTAGCAGAACAGAAGAAAGAGGTTGCCGATTGTCTTGACTTTTGTAACAAACGACCTATGCAATGGTTGTTCGATAATCTGAGTGTAGATGAGCGATTCAATCTTGTTCATTCTACTCATCTTAACGATGATGAGTTAACCCAATTGGCAAGATCGGGAGCAAGTGTAGTATTGTGCCCTTCTACTGAAGGTAACCTGGGCGATGGAATTTTCAGGATGAAAGAATATGTGCGGTTGGGAGGTAAATGGTGCATCGGTACCGATAGTCATATCGGATTAAACCCGCTCGAAGAATTTCGTATGATTGATTACCGGCAAAGGTTGGTGAGCAACCAGCGTAATACGTTTGAAGGTGATGCTGCCGCGTACATGATTAATGAAGAAATTGAATCTGGCCGCCAGGCTATGGGCGTGGCATCCAACAATCATTTTGAAATCGGAAAGGCATTTGATGCGGTGGTGTATCAATCGGGTTCGCATTTACTGGCTAATACAACTGCCAAAAACAGATTGGCCACACTTTTATACACGGGCGATACCAGTCGCATTGCCGGTACAATTATCAACGGTAAGTGGATTGTTAAAGATCAACATCACCAGCATGGGCCCTCCATAAAACCTGCTTTCGCGAAAGCAATGCGGGAGATTAAAAATCGGTAAACTCCTTTAATTCTTGCTGAAGAGGAGGCCTTTTAGGTGCCCCTCAAAAAAACTCCAATAAACGCAATCAGGAATAACGCTTACGAAGTACTTCCATCATATAAACGTTAATATCCCATTGATTAGCGACCGGTTGCCGGGTGTATGGTAATGTAGGCAAGTAATCTGCTGGCCCGAATTCGGTTAAGAATGTCATTTGCCTGCCCGCTTGTTTCTTACTGGTTACAACTTTATCCCACCACGCAAAATGTGCTTTAACGGCTTGCTCCCATTCGGGTGCGCGCGGGTCGTTTACTTGTGGGCCTTCGGGGTGGCCTATGCGTGCATGGATGTGATCTGTTCTACTTAAAGCAAGGGTTACAGTCTCTTCCTGATCGGCCAGATATGATTCATGTACATTACACCAATGTGAGATATCGAGTGTTAACCGTAATTCCGGAATTCGCTTGATTAACTCTTCCGTTACCGGAGCAGAATAAAGTGCGCGTCCGCGGTGTGTTTCATGATAAACCGGCACTCCGCTTTGCGCAGAAACCGTATGGGAGTGTTTGATCAATTTTTCCTTCTGGCTAACTGTAAAATAATCTTTGCCACTATGGCAATTGAGAAACACCGGTTTTATCGCAGCTGCTTCTGTAAGAAACTGATTAAATTGTGCTTCATGCTTCACAAAATCCCTTTCGCCACTACCATACAGAAATCCGATTTTAAGATTGTGCTTTGTTAATGCCTCAAATAATTTCTTTCGTTCAGTTGCATCGCCCGGCCACCAGATTTCGCAACCATCGTAACCCGCTGTTTTTATTTTATTGCAGAATTCATCCCACGATCCGGAAAAGCCCCAATTAGTAGCAAAAATTAATAATGAATAACCAGCTTGGTGAGGTTGCAATAATGGGCTGGCAAAATTGTTTAATGAATTTAACATAAGGCCCGTGCTGACTAATGCCGAGGTTGCAATAAAATCTCTGCGATTGATTTTCATTTTGCTTCTAAATTTACTTCCCTCTGCTCAGGTATTAAATACACGAGCATTAATTGGAAATTCTGTAAGGAAAGTTACAGGATTTGAACGTAAAACAGAATCGGTAATACAGAAGCTACTGTTGAGGAGGGTTTACCTGAAACTTCGCACGTTGTGTAATCGAATTTTCCGCCCGGCCCGAAACTATTTTTCTGCAACTGGGATGGCCGCAGGTACACACAAACGACTGAATATTATCGTCCAGCAAATCGGCATAATCTAATGTAAGTTCTTCTTCGTGCTCAATATCGCGCAGAGCAACCAGGTTTAACCCCTGATAGGTTGTGTTGGGCGCACAACTGTGATTTTGTGGCGCCCAGTTTTCGGGTTTGTTATCCCACAAAATATAAACCTCGTCTGAAATGGGGTATGCATAATGTCGGAATTCTTCAATTTGCTCGGCCGTCCAGTTTTGCTCAACATACCGTTTGGTAACAATGCGCTGGGCAGCTTCTTCCAATTTAAAAACTGTTTCGCCTTTGCGGATTGGCTTTTGCGCAACAATTCCATATCCGTTAATAGCATTACCTTTTACCCGATATTTTTTTTGCTTCGCTATATAGCGGGCTTTACCTTCTTCAATAATATGCTTAAGAAACCCGGCTTTGCCTATCGGGTCAAATTGCAAGATGTAATCTGCCGAGCCTTCGTATCCATCTTCATAAAATACCGAGCAGGTAAAGTTTATTTCCAGAAAATAGATTTCCTGCTTTTCGTTTACCCGAAAATCTAATCGGGCATAGCCCACCCCTGCAAACCCGGTAAAGATTTTTTCGGCTGCCGATTTTAACCGGGTTTCCAATACAGGATCGGTGCAGGGTTTATTTACATCGGTATGAAGCTCGGAAGTTTTTAACGCATAGGTTTTAAAGGCATATCCTTTCGGGAATTTATATTCAACCGGTTTAAAAGCGCGCGCGCCCTTTGCCGGTGCCATGTTGGCGGTTACTAATACGGTAAACTCCTGCCCGGCAATATATTCTTCGATTAAAATATCTTCGTAACCATCTGCAAGCAGGGCTTCCACTTTATGTTGCAGATGCGGTAAATCCCTGGCCAGCGATTCTTCATCTACACCCAGGCTATCTCCTGCCTTGGCCGGTTTTACAAAAAGCGGAAAGGTTAAGTGACTGACTTTTGCTTGAAGATTGCTTGCGCTGTTTACTTCAGCAAAGAGTGGCGATTTTATACCAGCACAATACGCTACGTATTTCATTAATGGTTTTGGCGGATCGTACAGGATAGCATTAGGGCCGGTGTATGGAAGGTTAAGTGTATCCATGGCGTTAATCACATCAATGGATGGAACAGACCAATCCAGGTAGCCTTCGCAGAGGTTTACATAAATATCGTACTTCTGCTTACGTAAATCTTTAAGTTGCTTGTATGTGGTAAGCTTATTCAGAAAAACATGATCTACCTGATCGTTGGGAAGTAATGGAGCCAGGTTACGGGGCGGATCATAATTTTTATAATCTACCTCGGTAGTGTTATAGTCCGGCTGCAATACACAAACTTTCATCTGCTAACTGCGTTAGGGGTTACAATCAAATGGATATTACGAAGGTTGAGCAAGGGTTGTAAATGCTTGGTGGAACTCGGTTAGCCGGGAATAGAACTGCGCAGCAGGGCATCGTCCAGCACTTCTACTATAAGATTAGTGAAGGTTTTATTGCTTACCCGTAATATAGCCCCAATTGAAGTATAGTTTTCGTCTTCACTTAAGCCACACTGGGCATTTATCTCCAACACAAAAAGCTTTCCGGTTTTTTTATCCATTCGAAAATCCAACCGCGCATACCCAACCCCTTTTACTGCTTTAAATGCATCGATGCTTAAATCTCTTAGTTGCTTCATCAAATCCGGGCAAGTAACCGGAGCATATTCATATAAAAAACCATTATCAGGGGGTGGAATCTCTTCATCATATGCTTCCCACAGGCGCTCAAACGAAAGGAACTGTTCTTTTTCAGGCAGCCCTTTATGAAATACCCGTTCAATAGGCCGGTAGAATTTGATCTGATCGGGTTTATGATGCGACCCCACCAACAGGGTGGTAAACTCGCGCCCGATAATAAATTGTTCGGCCAGAAAACCAGCGGTATCAAGATCCCATCCTTTAAATCCATTATGCAGGTTGGTAAGCACACTCTTTAATTCGCGCTTACCATTAACAACATTCTTTACACTTATACCCATACTACCTGCCGATACAGCCGGTTTTACAATAATTGGCTTTCCTACTTTTTTAAACAGGTCCGGATCAATATGTCCGTTTAGCTTTTGCCAGCCTGGCATGGATACCCCGGCTTTATCAAAAGCTTCTTTCATAGTGATTTTAGAAGTAGTTACATTATAGAAGTAAGAATCGGACCCGGTATACGTTATACCGCTTTGATCTAGCGCATGGATTACTGATACTCCGGGCACATTGTTAATCTCATCTCCATCGCACAGATTAAGAACAATGCTTTCCTTATCGGAATATTGCTTTACCCGTTCTATCGATTCGGCAATGTTGTGTACGGTAACATTTACCCATTCCCATTCGCAATTGATTTCTGCGAATACCCGTGTGTACTCTTCAATGCTTTGGGTGTAGTCGTAATAAAATTTTAGAGTAGGGTCTTCCGTCTCCAGATAAGGAGCAAATATCCAGATTTTATAGGCGGCTGTATTGTTGAGTAACGTCATAAACCCAACAACCACAGAGGGTGCAGTAAAGTACTATTTGCCATAGCTTATGCAATTTCAATAAATATTATTATTAAAGTAAAGTACTTGTCAATATTTATTCTTAAGAAGGTATCTGCAACCAAACCATAAGCCGGCTTTAAGCGCTTACTCCTTTACAATGCGAGCTGCATAAACTGCCCCAATACGCTTACCGGGTAATGCAATAAGTTTAACCGTTACGGATTGTTTACCCTTTAGTTTATCTCCGGTAAGTACATACGCTACATCAAAGAATTTACCCGCATCGTTATCATTCAACTCCTGGGTGCCAATCTTCTCGCCATCCACCAGTATGTCAAACATCTTACGGCCACGTTCGCTACCCCAATAGGTAAACATTAAGGTATTCTCTGTTTCAGGATTTACCTTCATTTCGAATGAAAACCAGCCCCGTTCATCCGCTTCGCGGTACGTTCGGTCATTGGCTTCGCCAACACGGGTATGCTCGCCCTGCAGGTTATGATCGCGTTCGGGTTGCATTTCCCCAAAGCGTACTATATCGATGGTTCGGGCTTCCAGTTCGCGCAAGCGTTGTTGCTCAGCTTCATAGGCTGCTTGTTGTTCGCCCCACGTTTGCATAGTAAATTGATCCCAATACACGCTATAATAGTTATCGGTAAACGAATACAACGGTTTAAACTCAATACCACTGGCCGCAGTAAGCCCTGTGGTTTGAAATGTTAAAGGCTTACCGGTCGATTGCATCCAACTTGTTACGGGCTTGTACTCATTAACCAAAACCGGAATACCTTTAACCGGATCGGGCTTAGCAGCACCTAAATCGCCAGCTAAAACAATAGGGCCATACTTAGCTGCCACGCGATTCTTATTATCGGGCATGGTTTCGAGGTATAGATGCATTGGTAACTTTAGGGAAATCACATCGTTCTTCTTCCAGGTGCGGGCAATTACCCAATAGCCGTTTTCTTCAATAGGAACAATTACCTTTTTATTGACCATAATCTGAGGGCTTACCGACCAAAGTGGTTTACGGATACGCAAGGCAAATTTTTTAGTTCTAACCGATTGAATGGTAATTGTTACATCATCGCCATACGGAAAGGCTGTTTGTTGAGAAAGTTGCAGCCCGGCATCTTTCCAGTTAAGGGTAGAGGCTATGAACAGGTTTACATACAAACTACCATCGGTGCCGGCATTATAAATGGCTTCGCCATACTTTACATGGTTTTCAATACCGGAGCCCACGCAACACCAGAACGAATCGAACGGATCGCTGAAGGTTTTCTTTGCCCCCATGCGCAGCGGAGTAAAATAACACATCATGCCGGTTTGCGGATGTTGCGATGAAAGAATATTGTTATAAAGCGCACGCTCATAAAAATGAAACAACTCAGCCCGGGGTTGCCAGCTAAACAAATGGCGTGTGAGTTTGAGCATGTTGTACGTATTGCAGGTTTCGGCTGTGTTGTCGCTTAGGTGTTGGGTAAGTTTGTCGGGGGCAGACAGATACTCATATTCGCTGTTGCCGCCCATTACATAGGTATGATGGTTAACCATAGCGTTCCAGAAAAATTCAGCAATGGTTTTATCGTGTTGGGTTTGGGTAAGTTCGTAACGCCTGGCCGCACCAATGATTTTAGGAATTTGTGTATTGGAATGTTTGCCGCTTAACTGATCGGTTTGATCTGCAAGCGGATTCATTACTGCTTTGTGGTAAAACCGATCGGCAGCAACAAGGTATTTTTTGTTCCCGGTAATGGCATAGACATTCAATAAGGCCTCATTCATTCCTCCAAACTCGCAGGCAAGCATGTTTTGCAGTTGTTCATCATTCAGTTTGCCTGTTAGTTCATCGGCCCAATCGGCAAACCGGATTACGATTTCTTTTGCCTGTTGATTGCCGGTATAGAGATAGGCGTCTATTAATCCGCTATACACTTTATGTAACGTGTACCAGGGAGACCATAGCCCGTTAAGATCAAACCCGGCTGTGCGGATGTTACCGTTGGCCACTTCATTCCATACGCTGTCTTCGCGGGGAATACTACCGATATAACCCGTCTTGCGCGCTTGCTGACATAGGGCAAGTTCATTCACTATGTAATCGGTGCGTTCTTTAAAACGAACATCGCCTGTGGTTGCATAATGCAATGCACAAGCCGAAAGATAATGTCCAAGTGTATGGCCACTTAAGGTTTCACTCTCCCACCCGGCATAAATGGCGGCCTTTGTTTTAAGACCGGCAAACAGGTGAAATCGATGCAACAGCCTGTCGGGCTCCAATTGCAACAGGTAATCCACATCGCGCTGCATAGCATTTTTAAACGGGCCATCCAGCAGAGTTACATTATCCAGCGGCAGTGCATAGGTTTGCAAGGTTCCGGATTTAACAACCATGTTCACTTCCCGCGAAAGCGGAACATAGTTCTGAGCAAAAGAAAAAATACTGCAAAGCGAAAGAAGCAACAGGCAGTTGGTGCGCATGGGTTATCGATTGATTTCAGTTGGAAGGTAGAAATAATTGTTTCTTCCTTCTATAAAATCCTTCTCGTCTTAATAATACCATCGTAAAGACGAGGAAGGGTTTCTGGTTTTTACGAGCCTATAAATGTTTACTTTTAATCAGATAAACCCTTAACCCCGGTTTCTTATGAAATCCCCGTGCACCTTACTTATTGCCGTCTTCTTGCTGGCTTGCGAATCTTCCCATAAAAAAGAATCAGCAACACATGAATACCTGGTTGAAAAGACCATTCCGCAATTGCAGGTCGGGTATCAGAAAAGCACATTTACCATAGAGCAAGTGGTAAAAGATTACCTGCAACGCATCGAAGATCTGGATAAGAATGGCCCTGCTCTTAATTCAATTATCTATGTAAACCCTAATGCGATTGAAATAGCTAAAGCCTTGGATGCTGAACTGAAGGCGGGTAAAAGCCGGGGGCTACTGCATGGCATTCCGGTAATTGTTAAGGATAATATGAACACAGCCGATATGCCCACCACAGCCGGGGCTACGGTGCTACGCGATTCCTATCCGCCCGATGACAGCTATCTGGTAAAAAAGTTACGTGATGCGGGGGCAATCATCATCGCGAAAGCCAACCTTAGCGAGTGGGCCAACTTTAGGGCCGATATGAGCAGCAGTGGGTGGAGTGGCATGTTGGGTCAAACCAAAAACCCGTATGTACTGGATCGTAATCCGTGCGGATCAAGTTCGGGCTCGGGGGTGGCTGCTTCGGCTAGTTTATGTGCAATTGCTATTGGTACCGAAACCAATGGTTCTATTGTATGCCCGTCTAATGCCAACGGCCTGGTTGGGTTAAAGCCTACGGTGGGATTATTGAGCAGAAGTGGAATTATTCCCATATCATTTACGCAAGATACAGCCGGCCCCATGGGCCGCACGGTTACCGATGTAGCTTTTACCTTAGGGGCATTGGTAGGAATAGATTCGGCCGATGAAAAAACGCTTGCGTCAGCAGGTAAGTTTATAACCGATTATACCCTTTACCTGAAAGCCGATGGACTTAAAGGCAAACGCATTGGTTGGCTAAAGAATACAGGTGGCTATCATGCCGGAGTAGATACCTTAATAAAGAGAGCCATTGCTGATTTGCGTGCGAAGGGGGCCGAAGTGGTGGAGGTTGATTTTAATATGGATCGTAGTGCAGGAAGTTCCTCTTTTACTGTTATGCTCTATGAATTTAAAGATGGCCTTACGAAATACTTTGCCAGCCTGGGCAATAAAGCCCGGGTGCATGATCTGGCTGAGTTGATGGAGTTCAACAAGAAAGATTCAGTTGAATTAAAATACTTCGATCAGCAACTGTTAAAGCAAGCCCATAAAAAAGGAACCTTAAGGGATAAAGAATATCTGGATGCTGTGGTTAATATGCAAAAGGCTACGCGCGAAAATGGTATTGATAAACTTTTAAAAGAGAATAACCTGCACGCGTTAATGGCGCCTACCGGTGCACCGGCCTGGAAAACCGATTTGATTGATGGCGATCATTTTTTAGGTGGCAGTTCATCGCTTGCCGCGATTTCCGGGTATCCATCTATTACAGTGCCCATGGGTTTTGTAGATGTATTGCCGGTTGGGGTTTCATTCTTCAGTACAGCCTGGCAAGAGCCAACGCTAATTGAAATTGCTTATGGATATGAACAGGCTACCAAACATCGTAAGGCGCCAAAGTATATTCCATCGAGGTGAGGTAACCTGCGAATGCTTACTGCACAATCTTGAATCTTAGTGCCTGTGCGTTATTGCCGTTTCAAAATTTCTCAAACCAAATTTCAATCTCTTCGTATATCCTATTCAACAACATGGCTATACCCTAAAGCAATAACCGAATGAGAGAAGAAATACGAACTGCACGAATAACCGGTATCTGGTACCTGATGCTGGCTATTTCCGGAATGGTGGGATTCCTTACCCTGCATCCGCAAGTTTATATTTCCAATGATGCGGCAAAGACATTAGCCAATTTAGGTGATCATGAAACTCTGGCTCGCATTCGTTTATTGCTGGAGTTTGCTATTGTGATTTCACAGGCGCTGGCTGCCGTTTGGTTCTTTAAGTTGTTTAAAGATATAAACCATACTGCGGCATGGGCACTGGCGGCATGGGGTACGCTGAATGCGGCTGCTATAATGATTAGCGCGATGGCCATGGGCGGTGCATTGGGTGTTGCCTCATCAACTCATTCGTTAGAAGATAAAGTGATCATGATTGAAATTTTGAATCAGTTTATAAGAAACGCCTGGGGTGTTGGCAGCATTTTCTTCGGCCTTTGGCTTATTCCGATGGGCTATATTGTAATAAGTTCTAAACGAATGCCGGTTTGGTTAGGCAGGGTTTTGATTATTGGTGGCGCGGGCTACTTGATTAGCATGTGTATTAGTTATGCAGGCATTAAAGGCGCGTGGATCGACATGTTAGTTATACCAGCCACAATTGGTGAATTCTGGATGATTTCCTATCTGTTGATTTTTGGGATTCGCCCAAGCCCTGAGCCCTCCCAAACCTGAGGCAGGAGACAATTGTATTGATGCTACTTTTATTGATTTCTCAAGCCTTCAATCTCTTTCAAAATCATTTCTACCAGTGCTTCCGTTACAATCTTTCCCTTTTCTTTTGTAGCCAGAGTGGCATCGCCCCAAACTCCGGTTGGCGAGTAGGTTGAATTTTTATTTGCCGGGTCGCGTGTAAGGCCGTTGCCGGTTGAGGGTCGATAGTCTTTAACAGCCTTTTTCATGTTTACCGACTCCGGCTGCATATACAGAATCATCGAAGTTTCTATTTCATCAGCATGCGTGCCCCCCTCTTGTTGACGTATCGTGCTTTCGACCGACTCCAGATTTTTAAGATTGGTGAAGTGCAGTGTAATTCCTTTTACCAATAATGAGTCTGCGGCCGGTTTTAGGGCACGCACTGTAGAAATACCTGTATTGAGAATGTAAAACTTTGTTGGCCCGAAACGAGACAATCCACTACAAATGTCAATTACCATATCGCGGGCGGTATTCAATTTAAGGGACGTTGAACCCGGATATTCCATAAACGATGGATAGAAATGATAATTAATGGTTGGAGCGATTACTACGTTGGCAGATTGATGCACTCGTTCTTTCAAATACTCCGCCAGGATCAGATCATTTTTCAATAGTAAATGCGGCCCGTGTTCTTTGGAGGCAGCACCTAAAGGGATTACCACAATTGTTTTTGGAGTGAGCACTTTTTCGGCCTCGGGCCAGGTCAGGTTTTCAAGCAGCACACCTTTAGGCTGTGCTATTGCAGAAAAGCTGACAGCAATCAGAAAAATAAACTTCATAAGGGTGCATTATAGAGAGCAATTTAAATTTTTGTGCCCAGGGTTACAACCAAAGGATTACTTAGAATGAGTTGCGTCACGAAATTCCCATCTGGAAAATTCGGCTAAGGGCTCAGGCTTGTGAGCGTACCATAGGTAAATAAAAAAATTGTATCCCTGTTTAACATTTTCCGTTTACACCCTCAAAACCGCTTTATCATGCTCATTAAAAAAATCGACATCCTCAACTTCATTACCGATTTCCGTAAATCTCCCAACGAGATCAAATCACTTTCAGAATTAAAAGCGCATCTTAAACTAACAGACGATGCCGCCCTGCTGCCCATGCTCGAAGAAATGAAGCAAATGCGCACCTTGCGCGAAGTTGAAAAAAATGGCGAACGAGCGTTTCAGGTAACTGCGAAATAGTAGTTAGTCATTAGTCTTGAGTCCTTAGTATTTCTACTTAAGACTAAGGACTAATTACTACTTTCTCACCAACACGCCCGGGTAATTCACTACAGCTTTCTGATTCTGGTACACAAGTTTACCGTTTACCCATACCGCTTCAATACCGGTAGAAATTGCTGTTGGATTTTCAACAGTAGCGTTATCCATAACCGTCTCCGGATCGAACAAGACCAGATCGGCAAAATAACCCGGTGCAATCAGTCCGCGGTTTTTAATGCCCACATTTTCAGCAGCCAGGCTGGTCATCTTTTGAATGGCGGTTTCCAGCGGCATCAGTTTTTGTTCACGCACATACCTGCCCAATACACGGGTAAACGATCCATGCCCTCGGGGATGCCCGCCCATGCTTCCATCAGAACAAATACTGGTGTAAGGCCACTTCATAAAATTACTAATGTCAGTTTCGCTCATACTCTTGGCAACAATGGTGCTTCCTTGTCCAGGGGCTGCGCTTTCGCGGATAATACGCAACAATGCCTGGGCCGGTGTTTCTTTATTGAGTGCGGCAATCTCACTCACCGTTTTTCCCTGCCATGCCGGTTGCGGACTATAGCGAACCATTACCGAAGCGGAAGGGTCGAACAGCTCGCGTGTGGCAAACTCGGCACTGGCCAGGTTCTCAAAATCTTTCTTGGGAAATAATACACGTGGGGTTGAGTTCCACATGGTGTAAGGGTAAACATCGGCTGTTACTTCAACACCCTGCTGGCGCGCAGTTTCCAGTTGGCGTAGAATTTTTTCGGAGTTACCCCACTTGCTTCGCATAGCAATTTTTATGTGTGTAATCTGCACGGGTATTTTAGCTTCGTACCCGATTTGAATGACCTCATCAATTGCTTCTTCCAGATTCAAATCTTCGCTGCGGATGTGGCTGATGTAACGGCCATTATGTTCAGCCGATACTTTGGCCAAAGCCACCACTTCATCGCGCGTGCTGTAAAAGGCCTCTTCATANNTTTCCCATCACGCTCTCCCGCAAGGAGGCATGCCCGGTAAACGAAGCAACATTTACGCTCACCGGTGTTTTGGTAATGGCCTGCTGAATAGAGTCCATCACATCAGAGCCACCATCCTGCCCTACTACTATTGTAGTAATCCCCTGACTGGTTACGGCTATAGCCGATGGATTTTTCTTTAAGCCACCATCATGGTGACTGTGGTTATCGATAAAGCCCGGGGCTAATACTTTGCCCTTTCCATCAGTAGTAGTTTCTCCCGGAAACGGAGTAAGATTACCCACATGCCAGATGCGATTATTCTGTACCCGCACACTACCGGCCACCGCGGGTAAGCCCGTGCCATCTATGATTTTTACATTGGTAATCAGGTGTGTTTTGGGAAGTGCTACGGGCTTCTCTTCCCAGATATTTTTAACCAGCGCTTGTGCGCGAAAGTTAGACGAGTTATCAAGCACAATGATAGTTTGATTCTTTTCGATGTAGCGTGTAATCTCCGTACCAAAGCCAACCCAACCACCCGTGTGCGAAACAACCTTGCCGGGCTCACGAATAAACCAACCAAAACCGTACTCCGTATTTTTTCCATTGTTGAGTTTGCCCGGAGCAATGGCTTCAGCAAAAGCTGCTTTCTTCACCAGCTTGTCGGTGTACAGCGCCTGATCCCATTTGTACAAATCTTCTACTGAAGAGTACACGTTGCCATCACCCACAATGCCATCAAACCGAACCAGGTCGTTGAGGTTATATTTATTGCCATCATACTCTAACCCAAACACGCGCGAAGGCGGATACGACTTCATGTTAAGATGATAGACGAATGTATTGCTGAGTTTGAGCGCACCGGCAATGTGTTTGGCGAAAAACTGCTCGCAGGGAATGCCCGACACTTTTTCAATTACCGAAGCCAATGTAGTGTAATTCGTGTTGCAATATTGCCATTGCTCGCCCGGCTGAAATTCAAGGGCAGGTTTTTTAATAGCGAGCAACTCCAGCATGTACAGGTTGGTGAGCGTGTCAAGCGGATTCATGTCGCCTTGCGCAATATCAAAATACTCAGGCAGGCCCGAGGTCTGGTTCATCAGGTGGCGAATGGTGATGTTGCTATATGGAAATTGAGGCAGGTGTTTTTGCACGGTATCATCATAACTCAGTTTGCCTTGTTCTTTCAATTGCATCACCATCATGGTGTAGAACTGCTTGCTTACCGATGCCAGATTAAAAGCAGAGGCCGTAGTAAGCGGTGTTAGATTTTGCGGATGAGCAATCCCAAATGCTTTTTTGTAAAGCACCTTCCCCTTCTCGCCAATCAGTACGGTACCATTGAACAAGTGGTATTGATGCAGGTAAGTAAGCACCGAATCAATACGTGCAATTTTAGTTTGATGTTGTGCGAAAGCAAATGCCGGAAGCAAAAGCAGGATAAGTACGAGGCGTTTCATAGTTGACTAAATATATAGACCTATAACATAGATAGCAGACACTAAGCTAATAGACCGCGATGGCATTCTTCATTAAAGCGGTATGCTCAATAATAAGCTAATATAGTTTTTCTGGCCGGAATCCTTTGCAGACAGTGTTACTCTTCCCACTCACCAAATTGTTCCTTCATCAGTTTCTGCTGCTGCTGGTGAAGGCGTTCATAAAGGCCGTCCTCGCGGGTGTAGCCCGTAAAACCAATATGCTCTTTGCTGGCGTGACGGTTGCTAACGGGAATGATAACGGGAGTAACGCTAAGTCCTGCGCGTTGCAGTGTTATTACCCGGTTCGAAAAAGCATTCTCGTTGATGCCTGTATCCACCACCTCAAACGTGCGGGTATTTTCGTCTTTAATAATGTACCAGGATTTAGGAATCATGGAGTAAAGATAATCGGATAGGTTGTAATTATAGGTTTAACCAATACGTAAACTTAAAAACCAGTGCACGGTTTTTACTCGCAAAGGTTTCGGGCAGGTAGTTTTCAGTATATACAATAAAGAAGTCGGAAGCCGGCTGGTAGCGCCACTGAAACCGCATATTCAGGTTCATATTATCCAACAGATTATTGTATTGATAATAGGTGGTAAGAAAAATCTTATCGGTAAACGTAATATCCAGGCGCGGCCCAATCAGAAAGAGTTTTTCGGCACCGTAACCTTCCGCCAGCTTTACATCATTATAGTCAACCCGCAAGGCAATATTACCATAAGGTTGGTAGCGCGCACTTAGCTCACCTTGCACATTCCAATTGGTGCCGTTGTAGAAACCGCCATAGGAGGTTTGACCTGAAAAGTTTACCGTTTTGCGGGTATTGGTTTGCCCCTTCACACTTACAAAATGCCACTCATAATCTTCACCATTCAAAAACTGTGTGTATCGTTGTGGATCTATGGGATTGAAATTGCTGGTGAGTTGGCTATACATATAATTGTAGGAGACCGTTAGCATGGAGGTATTCAAAAAACGGAAGGTATATCCTGCCGAATAGTTGCGATCAGTAAGAGCTCCATTAGGAATGTACGTTTGCGATGCTGTAACAACAGGCCCCATGGTAATAATACCGGAATTTTTTGGATAAAATTTATACGCCATATCGGTAAAGACATTAATCTGCCCGGGGTACACACGGTAGCTCGGAACAAACCCAGCCTCGGCATTGAAGTTTTCACCCACATAGCTGGCTGCAGCAGACACATCTATATGGCGTACCGCATACCGGATAAACATACTGCCTGAAATACTTTTATCGGGCGAGCCCTCATCAAACGATTTGGCAAAATACGAACTGCTGTACCAGCGGTTGTCAGAACTGAGCAATTCGAGATCGGCTCCAAGTACGCGGTTGTATGTGTTGGGTGTTTTGGTGTTTGAGCCGACAGGTTTTTGAAAAATACTTTCGTGAAAGTACTTAAGGGAATCCCCGGCCCCTACACGTAACGATTGTTTATCTACATACGTAACGGACACGCTGGATTGTTTCCAGAAATTATGTTGGACAGTAGTAGCCACGTAGTTCTGTGCCGGCAAACCGGATGATAGTTTTTCGCGCGTTTGCATTTCTAATGCGCTTACGCGCCACCGCTTATTGATGGAGCCGCTGAGGCGGGCACCAAAGGCAATAGGCACACGACTAAACAATCCGGTTGTATCGCGCACCAAACCAATCCTGCGCGAAAAAAATAATCGCGATTCCGGAAACCCTGCATTGGCCAACAGATCACTGTTTTCCAGAAAGAATTGTCTTCGCTCAGGAAATTGAAACTCGAAGCGTGTAAGATTAATCACTTGCTGATCTACTTCTACCTGAGAGAAGTCGGGGTTAAAGGTAAGATCAAGGTTAAGGGAAGGAGTAACACTTACTTTGGCATCAATGCCGGCCCGCAGTTCGGAGTCTTTTTCCTTGGGATCAACTTCGTTGTTTTGTGCCAGGCCTCCTGCCACATAGGGGATTAAAGAAATATTGGTACGCGGTTCGGGCACGGGGTCGTCCCACAAAAGTTGGCCCGAGTATGGGAATGACCCCGTATTATATTGAATGGGGGTGTGTATCCATGCCGATCTCATATTTCGTTTTCTATCGAAACGATCGAAGGCAATGTTCCATTCGTCTAATGCCTTATAGCGAAAGCTTTTGAACGGAATAGCGAATTCACAAATCCATTTGTCGGGGTAACGCACCACTTTTGAGTACCACTTGTTATCCCAATAAGTGTTGAAAGAACTTTCTGAAGTACCACTGCCTGATATAGTGCCTTCCATTTGTACACCAGCCGGAGTAATGGCAAAAAAGAATCCATTGATGCGATCGTTAAATGGCCCAATGTTGAAGCCTACGTTATCGTTACGTTCGTAATCAAAGTCTCTGCGCAGGGAGTTAATCAGGTCGGGAGATTGATCGTCATAACATACGATGGAAACATAGAGAAAATGATCATTAAACGTCAGGCGCGCTTCGGTTTGAAACGGAGCCTGTACGGTATCCACCGGGTAATTTAAGTACCAGTTTCCGGCTACATCGGCCGCAAGCCAGTCGGGCTCATCTATAATGCCATCCAGTTTTATTTCGCCTTGCGCACGTTTTATATGGAGTTGGGTACCCGGTTTATTCTGAGCAAATGCCCCATGCGAAAGGGTAAGTATGGCCAGAGGCAGCAAAATCCGGTGTAGCATTCCTTTCGAAATAAAAACGAAATAAAGGAATAGTTTAACACTTTAAGAACTCCTTTTGCACAAGGCCAATAAGTATTTTACCTGAGGTCTTTACACAGGTCGATTCAACCCTAAGGTTAGAGGTATGCTTTGTAGTGGCTGATTAATGACTGGGATTTAGCTCAGCGATGCGAGGCAAGCATGAATTTGCTAAACTTAATACGTGAATTGCTATTTTTAACCTATGATATCCTGCTTCAAATTATTCCTTTTCGGGTTAGTCTTGCTCCCCATAACCGGAATAGCCCAAAAACCCAAGGGTTACCAAACTGTAACACAAGAACTGGCCGCTAAAATTATTACAACCCCTGCCCCAAAAAATCCACAAAGCTTAGCAGTAGTACCTTTTACGGCAACGCCCAGTTCGCAGCAATCCAAAGCCTTTGGCGAATATTTAACGGAAACAATTATTGGCTCCATATCAGGTCACCCCGATAAACTAAAATTGTTTGAGCGCACGCGCATGGATGCAATATTAAAAGAACATGAATTTATTCTTACCGATTTAATGAAACCTGCCGCAGCGTTAAAGATCGGGCAACTGGCACCAATCGATGCCATATTATCGGGCACGTATACAAAATTGAAATCGTACATTGAAGTAAGCGCACGGATAATTGACGTTACCAGTGGTGAAATTACCATGAGTTATGTGGGGCGCATAAAGATGAACAAGAATATGGCCACCTTGTTTACCCAGCCCGATGCGGCACCTCCTTCTGATAAGGGTACCGACAAGAGCAAAGGCAATATCGTTCAGATTATGTTTAACGGTAACAACACCGCCCCCGCTAAAACACAAGCCGAAATCTGCAAAGAGAAAGTCGAGGCGTTTCGTCCGCACCTGAATGATTTATCTTCTCCCGAAAAAATTTCTACTGTGGTGAACGATGCTATTAAAACTCCCTTCGACAATATGTGTGGCAAGTTGCATTACGAGGTAATGTATGCGTTTACCCGATTTAAACTTGATCCGGAACCATACAAAAACTTTCTGGTAAGTACACTCGATACCATTGCCTATCCGTATGGCGATGACCGCGCCTACGAAATTGTGCGCTATTTAGCCTATGATAACCACATTGATGCACGCGAATGGAAAGCGGGCTTTGCCGCTATGAGCCGTATGGGTAACTATTATTTATCTAATTATGTAACACAACTAATTGGCAAGACCGATTCGCCAGATGCTGAACAAAAGAATCGGATAACGCAATATTTTGATTTGGCTGCGCAAAACAAATTAGGCTTACCCAGACCCATAACTTTTGAAGTTGCCTTTGTAGAAATGATGGAAGGTCTTTCCAAAAATCAACCCCTGCGTCAATATGTTTTTGAAACCTATTCGCCCAGGCTTGCGCCCGATGATAAATTGAAGGCTACTTTGTTTAGTGAATTAAGTTCGATGTTTAAAGAAGAAACCAATCCGCCACGTAAAACCGAATTAATCGGTTGGCTGGCTTCTTTTGTAAATGCAAATGAATACCCAAAAGCGCATGAGCAGCTGTACGACTTTGCCTGGAACTTTAAGATGACATACTACGAAGCAACCAATGCAGTTATCCGTAAAGAGTTTCCGGAAACTGATTTACGTTTGCTGACACAACGATGTAAAGAAAAATTTTCGGCCTACGCTTTACTTACGCCTTATGCAAGCCAGAAGGAAGACCGTATTAATTTTTGTGTGAAGTATGGCATTGCCATTCCGGGTGTAATACCAACACTGGAAGAAGCCGATGTGATTTTGAAAGGCAACAACCTGGCCGAGCAGCTTCGGGTAATGAAGTTGCTTGCGCTAATGGATGCTCTGCCCACTAAACTGGAACCCACACTGATTGCTTTACTCAACAAAAAAAGCCTGGAAGACAAAACCACAATGAATGCCATTCAGACATTAGCCATTGGTGTGCTGGGCAACTTTAAAACGGGTAATGCAAAAGCGATTGATTACATGATTGCTGTATTGCCGCATTATGATAACGATACAGAAGCTGCCAAAGAAGCGTTGGTAAAAATCGGTAAGCCTGCGGTAAAAGCACTTTCCACACGATTGGATAAAACCACCGACCAGGATGGCGGATTGCAACATCAGCTCATTACTATTTTAGGAAAAATCGGCAAGGATGCCGCCTCTGCACAAAAATCTATTCAGAGAGTTTTAAACATTACCCGCAATAGTGAGGTGCGTTATGCTGCTGAAGCCGCTTTGCAGGCAATTGGCGGTTAGGGCATAATCACTTAACGCATTCAATCAATTTTTCGAAAACCCGTTTTAGTAACTCTCTTATTTTTTCGGCACGTGCCTTATCGTATTTTTTTTCGGCATCGTCCATGTAATTAATCTTGGTCATTTCCAGTTGCAGTGCATGCCTGTTCTTCAACGGTTTTCCATAGTGGCGCGTAATGTAGCCTCCTTTAAAAGGATGATTATGCGCTGCGGTGTAACCACTTTGGTTAAGTACACTCCATACAGCCTCAATAAAATCCGGAGAAGCTGAAGTTCCGTCTGCATCGCCCAAAATCAAATCAGGAAATTTATCCTTTTGTATGGTGGGTACCAGATGACGGATGGAATGACAATCCCACAGTAATACTTTACCAAATTTACGTCTGCGCTGGGTCAGCAACTCCTTTACTTTAGCATGGTACGGCTGATAGTATAATTCCTTTCTGCGCTTTACTTCCGGCAATTCTACTTCCTGCCGCTCGTCTTTATAAATATTCTCGCCCAAAAAGGTAGTAGCCGGACACAATGGAGTAATGATACGACCATCTTTATAAAGTGGTTTGCTGTACGGATCGCGGTTCAAATCAATTACCCACCGGCTATAATTTGCGGTAATCATCGTTATGCCCATAGCCGGAGCAAAATCATAGAGTATTTGTACAAACCAATCTGTATCATCAGGCGCTTTTATCATAGCCGGTTTGTATTGGCTTTTCAATTCATCCGGAAAAGCCGTGCCACAATGCGGTACACTAATAATGATGGGTACTTCTGGTGCTGTAGCCGGTTGAATTGTATAAACCATTAGTTTTTGTTTTTAGATTTTGATGAGGCTTGTGTTTCTAACAAAAGCGCCTTTTGAGTAGCCTCATTTACTGCTTGTTGTAAAGCTTGAATTTGAAGACTCAACTGCGAATCCCTTTCTTTTATTATTTTCTCGCATTCTATTGCCAATAAAGCCTGACGCTTTGCTTCTGCCTGTTGCACGTAAGCATAAACAACAGAGGCAAGTGTAATGAATGCCAGGCCGCCAAATAAAAGCGCAAACAACGCTGGTTTCATTTTCATAGTACTTTTATTTACAATCCTTCAATTGTTCTTCGCAAATGGTACGTTGTACCAATGCCTCTTGTTGTGCAACCGCTGCCATTTTCTGAAACTCTTCGGCCCGAAGTTGTTGTGCTTCTGCCAGCTTTACCAATGCTTCTTTTTCCGCTTCTAATTCCGATGTCCGGGTTCTTTCATACAGCCCAAACACGACACCCGACAAGGCCAACACAGCAAAAACAGTTGTTATAAAATTCCTATTCATAGTTATTGGTTTCTCTTCCGCTTCTTCTTTTTCACTTCCGGTTCTTCCTTGCTTTGCGGTTCTGTAACAACAACTTCCTGAATTTTTTCGGTCTGCTGCTTATTTAACTGATCTTGCAGTTTGGCTATCTCTGCTTTATATGCAGGAATATCCTTATTTCCGATGCGCGATTTCAACTGTACAATACGCTGAAACGATTCATCGATACGCTCGGGCTTGATTTCTCCGCTGGCAACAAGTTTTTTAATAATAGAATGTACTTTATCAACGGTACGTTCATCGCTGCCCGAAATGTTATTGGAAAAACAGAGTATGTCAACGCCTGCATTAATGGCCAGTTTAATAGATTCTTCTAATCCAAAGTTTTTTGAAATAGCATGCATCTGCATATCATCCGAAAACACCACACCATTGTATCCCAACCGTTTTCGCAATATGCCATCCAATATTTCTTTCGAGAGTGTACCCGGGTATCCTTTGCTGTCGAGGTTTTTGTTTACGATATGTGCTGTCATTACAGCATCAACCATATTGGCATCAACCAGTTTTTTGTAGGGGGTTAGTTCGCGTTCGTTCCAGGTATTGGTAACATCGGCCACGCCAAAGTGTGTATCCTCTTTTGAGCTTCCATGGCCAGGAAAATGTTTAAGAGCAGTTATTACCCCAAACTTGCGATGCTGTTTTACAACCTCTGCGGCCATTAACGCTACGGTATCTTCATTAGAAGAATATGCGCGCTCTGGTTTAAAGATAACGGTGTTCTCGGTAATAGCCAGATCTACCACCGGAGCAAAGTTAACATTAAACCCAAGGCCAGCCAGAGTTGCTGCAGTGGCTTCAGCATAAAAAGCAACAGAATCTAACGACCTGGATTTTCCCAATGCACCTGCTGTTACTGATCGTGTAAAACCATATTTTTCCTTCAGGCGATTTACTTTTCCTCCTTCCTGATCGATACATATAAATAATGGAATAGAAGCAGCCTTTTGGTAAGTCCATGTCATGTTCTTTACCGAAGCAAAGGCATTAGGTTTGTTGGGAATATTTTTTTCAAAGAAAATAAGCGCCCCAACTTTTCCTTTTTTCACTTCATCCAACACCAGCGGATCTACCTCGGCCCTGGGCATTCCAATTAATATCATCTGCCCTATTTTGATATCTAACAGATCGGGGGTCTGCGCCTGGCCCCAAAAACAGGCAAAGGATAAAACCCAAAACAATAATCGCTTCATTTCAACTCCGGTTAATACTTAGTGTAAATCGTGTACAAAATTTCCTGCATATGTTTACGCACATCATTTGTGGGGGCAAGGTAGTTATTATTCATTAAGCTGAAGATGAGGAGTTTTCCTTTGCGCGTAATCAGATAACCACTTAAAACGTGGTTATTATTCAACGAACCCGTTTTACCAAAAATATAAGGCGGATCATTTTTATACGAATTCTTAAGTGTGCCCTTTTGGCCACCCACTGCCAGCAAATTGAAAAGTCTTTCCTGTGGAACAAGTGAATAAATTTTATCCCACAATACTGCAATTGAGCGGGGTGTAAACAGGTTAAACCGCGAAAGGCCAGAGCCATCTACCCACCGGGGTTTATCGGGTAAATCGGAGAGCCATTTTTCAACTACATACTTAATGGCAATCTCCTGTTTTAAGGAGTCACTCAGCACCCCTGCGCATTGTAATAGCAGTTGCTCGGCAATAAAGTTGTCACTGTCCTCCATCATTACTTTATACAGACTATCCACCGGTGTACCCTTTAATGATTTTGCTTCAGCCGGAAGTAAGATGGGGGCTTCATTTATTTCGCGCTTAAGTGTATCGCTTAATAAATCTACCACCACATCGGTAGTACTACGAAACGGAATAGTCCACTCTCCGCGTGTTTTTTTTCCTGTAAAATAGGTGAGCTGATTGTCGTCTAACCCACGGGTTACTTCCTCGTATGTTCGTTGCTGGTTGGCAATAGTAAAATGCTCCATAAAATAAGCCGGCATGGTAGAAAATTCTTCTTCGGCTTTCTTTACTTCAACCAGGTTTCCATAAACCGGAAATGCAGAACGCTCGGCCGAGTAATACGAATCATAGTCGCTCCAGGCCCAACCGGGGCCCAGGGCATAGTTGTAAAAATTTGTTCCTGAAAAATAAATCTTACCAGAATATTGCTGTAGAAACTCATACGTTTTGCCTGTCTGATATGCATGCTTATACAGAAAAGACGGATCGCCCGTTCCCCAAATAATCATAGAGTCGCCCATAGGTAAATAGCGCAATGCCACCGTTGAGTCTCCCAGAATATTCAGTGCAGCAAAAAGTGTAAAAATTTTGGTGTTAGAGGCCGGAGTAAAATATTTGTCGGACTGATGTTCGATCAGAAATTTTTTGGTTTGCGGATCGTACAACGAAAACCCTATATGATTTTGTATTTCTTTTCCCGACTGTTTTATTTCCTTCAGAATTACTGCGCGTGTAGAACAAGCTCCTGCTACTACCAGAAGCGCAAAAAAATATAAAGCCCTCATGAATTCAGATATCGTTCTTTTAAAATATGACAATGGTGCGTTTCGTGCCCGGCAATAGTAAAGCCCAATACCACTACACCAAGTTCGTTGTTATTGGCCATACCCTTGCGGGAAAGCATTTCAGGTGTAAACCCCTCAAACATATCAATTGTGGCCGAACGCAGATGGGCCATTTCGGCTGCAATCTTTTGCAGAGAACGATCTGATGCATTGGCTTGTGGTGCATAGTCGTTTTCTTCCCAACCGGCTAACGCAGTCTTATCGTTTCGCGCAAAGCGCAAGGCCCGATAAGCAAAGATGCGCTCGGCATCAATCATGTGGCAAAGCACCTCCCGAATTGTCCATTTACCCGGGGCGTATTTAAAATCTTTCTTTTGGTCTGAAATGGTATGTACAAATTCGAGCGCGCGATGTCCCGAAATGCGCAAAGCCTGAAGTAAATCCGTTTCTTCAACCTGCTTTACATAATTTTTGTACGAATGTGGTATGGTTTCCAGGTTCAGTAACATATGTTAAAATTCAGTAAATAATTTATCAGCCAACTCAGTTTCTATTTTAACTTCTTTAGGGCCGCTGCCCTGGCTGCGATTAGCCGATATCAATACCTCGTTTTGCTTTTGATAATTATCAAAGGGTAATACAAACGCAGCGGCATTGCTGGCAGCCGGATAGAACGACCAATACCGAACCAGTTTTTCGCTTTTATCTACAAATAATTTATACCGGCCAGCCGTTGAGTCTTTGGGAATAACTACCAGCGAGTTGTAGCGTTGTTTTGCTAATGTATCTTCGCCCATGTATTGCAATGAGAAGTCTTTACTTTTGGTAAGAAACGGTAGAGCCAATTCGTACAAAGCTTTTGAGAAGGCTGTTTTAGCCGCGGCCGCTTTTGCGGGATCGTCACTATTGTTTACCTGCACTTTGGTTTCTCCGCTTGCTAAATTTAACAGGGCAACAGAAGCATCGTTTTGATCTTCTACACGCGCACGTCTTTCCTGTTTATCCCAATAATAAGTTACAGAACCATCGGCCGATTTCCAGGTAACAAACCGTACTTTATCCCAGTTGCTGCGCCCACCCAAAGCCTGCATTACACTGTCGGCAAGTTGAATGGCAGCAGGGTCTGAGGCAGCCAGATCAAATCCTTCTTCGGGTGGATTCTGATTTGCCGATAGAGGTTCTTCCTTTGTTTTTTCTGGTGAACAACTAACGGTAAAGCCAATGATTAACAGAAACAGCAATGCTCTCATAAATTTGTCGATTTGGTATTGGGTGAAGGTAATCAAAATCCCCGAAAGGGAATGGATAATTCTACTTATCCCGTTCCCATATTCGTCTAATCCGGTATTTACCTTCCACATATTTCATCATGGAATCGCGTGCCAGAATTTCGACCGGAAAAATAGCCAGGGCAACAAAAACCTGTATAATAAATTCAATTACAGGCGAGGTTTTAATGCCAATTAAAGAACTGATGGCCGTTTGTAAAAACTGTACCAGCATTACCACAGTAAGCAACGATAAAATCTGGCTTACAAAGCGGTAGCGTGTATTGGCACGACCAATACGCAACGATAATGCTACTAACAAACTGAAAACTGTAAACTCCAGCGCATAAAACCACCAGCGTTTCCAATAAGGGGGTAAAACTTTAAAAGCTATCTGTTCAACTTTAGATACGTTGCCCAGTAAATCGCGCGACTGTACCTGCAACTGGTATTTGCCCGGGGGCAAATAAGAAAAGGCTACTTCATTATTTGAAGACGACCAGGAAGACCATTGTTTGTTAAGTTCTTTTACCTGATACCGGTATTGGGTGGCGTTTAACCCAAGATAAGCCGGTTGTATGAACTCAAACGTTATGGCTCCCTCATGTTCCTCAATTTCAATCTTATCGGCCAGGCTGATTTCGTGCCCTCGTATTCCACGCAAGTATAACGGATACCCTGTATCGGGTACGGCAGCTGTTTGCGAAAAATTATATAATTCGTTTGCAGCCGTTATCACCCACACATTATTCCCGGCCTGATCAGGCGCCAGATAACGCAGGTTAGGAAACATTCCCAGCCACTCTAACTTAAGCGATTGTACCCGGCTATCTACCGTACGCCAGCGCGTACCATCATTAAACCAAAAGTATCCGCCCGAAGCAAAATATTTACGCGGCCCCGGAAGCGAATCGAACTTTACAAACGATGCTTTATGATCGTAGATACTAAACTGGCCCGATGCCGCTATGTAAACTTCATTACCGTAAGCAAGTCCTACGGTTTCATCGCGCGAGGGGTTATTAATCGGGATTGATTCGAGGTCGGTTATGTCTCCATCAACTGTTTCTATTTTATAGATATACGATTTACCGCAAAGCCAAATGTTTTCGAGCCGGTCTTCAAATGCGTGGCTTATCGGCTCGCGAATGGAATCGAGTAATTGAGTTTCCTGCCAATTGGTTTCAACCTGTTGCAGTGTTTTAGTTTGTTGCGGTATAGCCACAAGCAGTTGGTTTAATGATGGAGAGTAGAAAACTGTACGCACAGCCCCCATCAAAATCGGTTTCGAAGTAAGGCCCGATACTTCAAACAATCCGCTTACACCGGCTGCCATCAATTTGCTATTTACAATTGCCAGTTGCGTAACCTTGCCTTCAATACCGGCCACCCGCTGATATTCAAAACGTGGCTGACCGGGCAATTCAACTTTAGGTATTGGTGCCGGGGTAGCTTTTCTGCGGCCACGGCTGGTGGCAACTTCGGTAACTACCGGCTGGTGGATTTCTGCCACATTAACTAATTCAAACAACCCTAATGTGGTACCTACAAATACATTTCCATTGAAGGTTTGGGCACAAAGCAGGTTGCCATTTAGTCCCGAAAAATGATCGAACGAACGAAACGGAATCTGTGGTGCTATGCGCGTAAACCCATATTCGTGCGATACCCACACACCATCGTTACCATCGGCCAGCAAAGCATATACTTCATTATCGGGCAAGCCATTAAAATAATCAACAACTTGTTCGGTTTCGCCTGTTGTAGCGTTAATGAATAAAACTCCACCCCGCATAGTGCCTAATGCAATCAGATTATTATTTAACCAGGTACCAGCCACTAATGTGTGCTTGGGCAGGTATGTGCTGTCCTTTAAAACAAGTTCACGAATCTGATTTTTCTCCAACACAAAAACACGATTGTCGTCCATGCCCAGCAAAACAGATTTACCCGGACTGGCAAATACAACATTGGCAGGAGCAAACTCTGCCGCAGACAGCTTTTGATCTTGCAGCTTTTGCAACCCTCTGTTTGAAGTGCGCAGGTAGATTGCGTTATTAATCGTAAACAGTTCAAGAAATATTCCGTAAGAACTATCTGCCTTTAAAGCCCAGCTTACCTGATTGGTTTGAGATGAGAACGCAATTACCTGATCTGATGCGAGGAAGAAAACCAGTTCGCCTTGCGCTGCAACCCCATTAAAATTTCCGGCTACAAGTGGAATATAGGCACGTTGGGGTTCAGATTTTTTATTGAGTTTACCTCCACCCGCTACTCCTGCTACATACACATCAGTTCCGTTGGCTGCTACTGCGTGCACCGCGCCTGGTATTTCTATTTCGTTCCAGTTTTTTCCATCGAACTCTAATATGCCCTGCCGGTTAGCAAAGTATAGTTCGCCTTGCGTATCCTGAAGCATAAACCTGCTTCTGAAATCAATGCGATCGTCTGGAGGAGTGAAATGCGATAGGTAATAGGTTCCGGTTTGGGCCTGTAAACAGAACGAGATTAACCATAGACATACTATTTGTAGGGTAGCCCTCATTTGTATAACCGTGCTTTAAAAATACCCGAAAAACAGTTGAAATAAAAAAGGTGAAGTTTCCTTCACCTTTGATTTTGGTTAAAGATGATTGATAAAATTAACGAGCTACAAAAATAAAATCACTGCCGGGAGCATTGTCGCCAAACTCACCAAAGCGGGGTTGAATCTGCAGTTTCTCCACATAGGTAAACAACTCCGGAAGGGTAAGAATACCATCGCGACCACCACGCGACCGTAGTGCATCAATAAAATTTTTTGCAAAGGGCGAATGTTTCCCCGGAATGCCATCTGAAACATACTGTTTGCCACCGGAGGTTAAAAATTTACGAGTCTTATAAGTAAGCTTGCGTGTTATAAACTCTGTTTGGTTCTGTTCTTTATACACTTCATCGTCTGCTCCTCTGGAGGAGGCAAGAGCCTGATCAAAAGTACCTCCGAAACAAACATCCATAGCCAGAAATATATGTTCGCATGGAATGTTATTTACAATAGAGCGCAATCGGTTATGCGAAAGGTAGCTTGTCTTTGCCTCATCATTTAACAAAGATTCTTTCGTTACCACAAAGCCTTCGCCAAAAGTTTGGTCATACGTTCCATGGCCGGCAAAAAAGATAAATAATTGATCCAGCGGCTGATATTTTTTTTCGGCATACTCTCTGATTTTTCGCAACACCTGAGATTGTGTAGCATTTTCTACAATCTCCACTTTATAGCCGTACGTCTTTCTTAATTCTTCGGCAATGGTGCGCGAATCAAATACCGGGTTTACCAACCCCGACCAGTAATCGTATTTATCGGTAGCAAATACCAAGGCATAATCTGTTCTGTTTAGGCTCGAGGCATCGGCCAGTGAGGTTGTTCCAATGGTAATTTTACGAGAGCTAAATGTTTTTATTCCTTCAATATTTTCTGCAATAATTTCCAATACGTTTTCACCATTTATAAGGTTTAATGTCTTATCTACTATAATCACATAGGGGTTGCCTTCTTCGGGCATAATAGCTTGTGTGCCGCGCGAAGCCGCTGCAATAGTTTCTTTTATGCTTATGGTTACATTTTTTAAGGCTGTTACTGATTGTACCTCCACTTTTATTTTAAAGCGTGAGTCTTGCGCAAAGCTTGCTTCGGCTACTGGAGTAATCCAATTAATTACTGGTACAGTAGAGTTTACTACTTTTTTGGGGTCACTTAAGTCAACTTCAAATTCGTTGGTTCGGGAAGTAACGGTTTGAGCCCAGACCCCATTACTCATTAACACCAAAAGCAACAGAATAATACCTAATGCCTTTTTCATATCTTATTTGTTTATCAATATTTTGCTTGTATACGTATCGGCCTTGTTTGCGCCCGCAACCACTAATCTGCAAATTAATAAACCATTTACGGGTTGATTGTCGTTTTCAAGTGCATGCCATTCTGCACTATAGAAACCAGGGGGAAGGTCCTTATCAACTAGGGTAGCTATTCTTCTTCCAAATACATCAAGCAATTCAAGTTTAACCTGATAGGCCGACTTTGTTCCAGACACAGTAAATGGAATGGTTACCTTGTTCGTTGTAGGATTAGGGTATGCATCTCCCAGAAAAATTCCTTCCGGTTTTACCCGGGTACTTAAGTTCGCACCAAAGAAAACCTTAAAACGTGTTGATACTACCGGGTTAAATGTATATTGAGATACCGTGCGCATATCAATCAGTTGCTGGCGCACCATATCAAGCAGGTAAAGTTCGTTTGAATTCTCACCAAACGTATCATTGTTCCAGTGCATTTCGGTTGATTCGCTGAGGTCGGCCACTACATTAAACTCCCACTCGTGGTATGAATTTGTTGCCACCACATCGCGCGAAAAAACTTTCATAAAATGTTCTGGATGTACAAACTGCATTTCCAGCTTCTCCATAATGGCAGGTGGGGCAAAATCATCCAAATCATCGTATGAAGGGGATGCTTCTGTACTCATACCCACGCCTCCAAAATTGAATGTGTTATCACCCTGTTTTAAGGTAATAGGCACAATCCAGTTTTCATCTGCCAGGTCTGATCCAATTTCTTTTCGCGATTTTCTTCCGCCCGCAGTTGTTTTGAATTTAACAGGAACGGATACCGCATTGTCAGCAAATACAAATCCGCCTTCAAACTCGTTTATGATGTCGCCATTAGCATAACTGCCGGAAAAAGTTTTCAGCACTCCTACTCCTGCAATTCCGGCCCTAATTTCTTCCCAGCTTATTGGAACATTGTATGGGTTTCCAATTAAATTAAACCCTTGTTTTAGCGCAAGCGTCTTAGGGTTGCTTTGGCTAAAATTGGGCGATTCGCTATTATCAAATTTAATTGTTGCTGCCTCACTCGTTAAAACAAAGTATCCTACCCCTCTTTCTACGTTATTAAAGCCCTCAATCCATCTTTGTGGTGTATGTTGGTATTGCAACAATCTCCATTTTTTTGGATCGGGTGCACCCAATGCTTCAAATACAAGCCCTACTGACTTTGTGTCTTCGTATGGAAAGGACTTAATCCGGTATCCGGTTTTAGCCGTACTTGCTGTTAGAGTAATTGCTTTTTCGTTCGTTCCAAACAATAATCGCAAATGGTGGAAGTCAGATCCTACGGGATTGCGTACAGTATTTGTTGCAGCATCCGTTGCTTCAAAATAATATTCCATACCCATGTTATCTACATAAGATTCGCTGAGCGGAAAATCATATTTTGAGGTGGTGCTGTTAAAAATCCCTGCAAACGATTTGAAATTTTCTTCCGTTATTTTCCTGTGAAACATGGTAACCGTAGCAATGCCTTTATTGTCCGAGGCTATCACTTCAAGTTTCTGCGCCCCCAGTGTGCTTTTAGGTAATGATGCAGGTGGGGTAAATGTAATGGTTGGCGGAGTTATATCGGGTTCTGCCTGTGTTGTAAACTTCCAGTTAGCTGCCGGCACGGCTGCCGAAGCATTTTGGTAAGCATCTACAAATGCACCAGCATCAATACTTACAAAGTAATCTGTTGAATAATCAAAATTAGCAGATAGCGTAAAGGTTACTTTGTTGTTGGCACCCATTACCCCTGCTGTAACGGCTATAGTTTGTAAAGGCGTGGCGGTTGATGAAGTTTTTCGTACAACAAGGTTTTTTCCTCCTGCTGCAGTGGCCTGCTCAGAAAGAGTCAATTCTAATTTGTTCGTAATAACAACATCCGTTGAATTATGAGCTGGATTGAACGTGAATGTGGGAGCTGTAAAATCTTCCTTAATTGTAATAATTCTGTTTACTGGTGAAACATTTGGCAGTATCTGGGTTTGGCCTGAAGGCCAGCGCACTTCAATCTGAGAAATAGCGGTGGCAGACCCCAACCCAAAATGCTGTATCAAACTGTTTTGTGAGCCATAGCCGGTTCGACTGGAAACCTCACGGATTTGAGTACGCGCAGGAGAGGTAGTAATAACTTTTACACGCGCACCAATGGCTGCCTTGTTGGAAGTGGTTCCTTCCAGTTTTATTTCAATCCAGTTTTTGGACGAAGTAAGAGTTCCGTTATTCTTGTAAAGGAAATTCGGCAAGTCGATTGTTGCTGTTTGCCCCTTTGCAGGGTAGGCATCCAGAAATCCATCCTGATCAAAATCAGCTAGAGCCAAACCAATTTCATATGTATTCGGGTTCGTGAACAATTCATTACTGGTAGATTTTGTGAACACTCCTGCTCCATTGTTGATAAAAATCCCGTTAGCTCCGGAATTCGGCACAGCCACACTCACTGCGTTGGCGACCAACAGATCCAGATCGCCATCATTATCAATATCTCCAAAAGCGCTTCCAAAAGTTGCTGTACCGTTGGCAGCAGCCTCGCTGGTTGTTAAACTGGTAAATACATCATTTCCATCATTCCGGTATAAGCGATCATTAAATGTTGCGCTCAGGGAGCCGGTGGAAATGCCTATATACACATCAAGATCGCCATCATTATCAATGTCTCCCCAACTAATAGTTCGAGTATTAATCATTAAATCTGAATCAAATGCAGTTCCGGTTACACGGGTAAACGTACCATCTCCGTTATTTTTATATAGCCTCATGGGCTGGCCAGGGTTCACGGTATTTGCTGTAAGTAAATCCTGATCTCCATCATTGTCATAATCGGCCCACGAAGCTATTCGTGAGTTTATTAAATCTGTGCCAAGGCTGGAAGAAACATCTTTCGAAAAAGTATTACCATTTAAATTCTTAAAAAGAAACCCTGGTGCCGATGGGGGTGCAAGATTAGCAGGTTCATTTCCAACAAAAATGTCCAATAGTCCATCTCTATTATAGTCGACTGCTGCCGCACTTCTAAAAGCGGTACTAACTTCAGATGTTATGTCTACGAGGCTTCTTGTAAAAGCCCAATTACCATTGTTAATCAACAATATATCGGCAATACTTGTTCCGCTACGTGTAATGTACATATCCAGCTTACCGTCATTATTAAAATCAACTATATTAATCCCCCGGCTTACCGCATCATTGTCGTTTGCTAATACTTGCAGATCACGCCTGTCAAAAGTTCCTCCGCCCTTATTTTCATAAAAAACCGGTGGGACCGAGAGGCCTGCACTATTCGTAAAAGAAGGGGATGCAATATCCTCATCACCATCTCCATCCAAATCGCCCCACGATACACCTTGTTGATTCTCAAAATTCAGGCTGATGCTATTCTCAACCGGTCTGAAGTATTGACCACTTGTGAGGGTAATAGGCTGTACAGCAGAAAAAGCGGAAGACCCTGCCAGGTTTACTGCTTTTATCCGATAAAAATACTGACTGCCGGTTGTAAGCGACTCATCGATAAAGGAGGTTTTGGGGTAGTTAACCGTTGTAACCACCGAATAAGGACCTCCCGCAGCCGTTGCCCGTTCAAGAATGTACTGAGTTTCAAAGCCAGGTTGGTTCCAGTTTAGTAAAACTTCTGTACTGCTGAAGGGATATACCGTAAGAGATGGCGCTGCCGGGATAGGATCAGAGCTATTTAAAACAAGAGTAGTGGTGGCGGCAAAATCGTCATAATCCGGTAAGGTTCTCCATTTAATCACCAATGTTTTGGTGGATTGATTCCAGGTTCCATTTGTATTGTTTATATCATTATTGGAGGTGTAGACATATGCCTGTCCGCATGATTCCTGAATGGTTATGTTGCCATCAGGATGATCACCAGGGTTTATAATTCCCAACACATATTTGGAAAGTGTAAACGTGTTGCTGGGGCTTGGCACCAGCTTTATAGAAACATTGGGGCTGGTATATGGCCCCGTACCAAAAGGTGTGTAGCCCGGGTCGGCTACGGTGGTGGCGGTCCAACTTCGATTATCCGGGATGGTGGTTGCGCATTGGTTTATGGTAGTAACTGAAATTTCGTTGCTGTAGGAACTATTCCCCGCTCCATTCTTGGCATAAACTCTGATAAAATATGTTTTTCCTGGCTCAGTAGTAATGGCACCATACCCCATATTAGTGATATAGCCAACTTCTTGTCCAAACTTTCCGGCATTTCCATTTCCATATACCGCATAAGAAGAATTGTTCCCTTCCGAAACCTCTATCCCATAATTATCTTCATTAGTTGCATTGTCGGTCCAGATAAACTCTGCATAACCAGTTCCATTGCTTGTGAGAGATAAATTGGTAGGTGCCGCTGGTGGAATAATTTCGTTGGCAGATTTATGAATTACTGAATAACTAACCGCGCCATAGGCGTACACTTTATTACCTGAAGGAACCCGAAATTCAACATCGGCTAATCCAGACCCGTCTAACAGAGGCTTTGAAGACCACGTGAGGCCGCCATCAGTAGATAAATAGCTGGATCCGATCAAATTACCCTGAGTTAAAATAACACTGGCGTTGTATGCCCAAATTCTGTATGAGTAAAAACTACTGTTTAATGTTTGTGTTGTCCAGTTTGTTCCCCCATTAGTTGATGTGGCCAGCACTGTTCCGTTAGTGGCCAGGGCTAGAATTGTACCGCCTGTGATGGTAAAGTCCCTAACACTACTTATTGCAGTTATTTGTGTAGCTGTGCTGCCTCCGGCATTTACTTTGTAAATAGAGTTTGTTGCGAGAAAATACAAATTGTCATTTGCGTCAACCAGTATTTTGGTTGGAGTGGGGAGGCCGCTAATTACGGTACTCGCCCAGGTTACGCCCGCATTGAGTGAGGTAAGCAACGTTGAGCCTGAATAGGCAAATAGCTTCGTTCCATTTACAACTACTTTTGAGTATATGGCTTGAGAAGGATTTTGTACTCCCCAATTGTTCCCATTATCTACAGATCGAATAACACCACTACCCCCATACCCAAGAATCGTGTTATCAAACAGGGTTACAAAACCATAAATATTTCTGTTTGCATTGCCAGAATTGTTTAGATCCCACGTTTGTCCATCATCTAATGATAGGATGTACCCATTATTTCCAGTAGCCGCAAAAAGCCTTCCATTTGGCGTAATGTAAAAATCAGTATAAGTATGGGCCTTTATGCCATTGCTTGAAAAGGACCACGCTACGC
The DNA here is from genome assembly GCA_002352225.1 of Flammeovirgaceae bacterium UBA2786. Taxonomy (GTDB): domain Bacteria; phylum Bacteroidota; class Bacteroidia; order Cytophagales; family Cyclobacteriaceae; genus ELB16-189. The sequence continues at coordinate 67,224 of DEIA01000058.1, read as the reverse complement.
CACTGTTGGTGGATTTAAATATACCGAACATAGCCATGCCAAGATAAAACTCACTACTGCTCTTGGGTAGAAAATACGAAACACTATAAGACGTTACCGGGTAGGCTACTCCTGAGTTCCATGCACCGCTACTGTAAGTAAAAATCTTGCTTGAGCTGCCATTAAGCAGAAAAACAGAACTGCCACCAGAAAAAATATCTCCGAAAAAGAAGGAATCTGATAATGTGCCTTTAATGTTGGACCAGGCAGTAGCCCCCGCTGCTAATCTGTATGGGCCTACATCGGTAATTATATACAGATTGTCAGAGGCGTCTATTGCAATTTTATAACTATAATTTACATTAAGTGTGGGAAAACCGGTATATGATCCACTACTCATGGTTGTCCAATTGATGCCGTTGTTGGTAGAAATGTATAAGGCCGATTGTCCGTAAACCGAAACAATAATGTGGCCACTTGAATTAATTTCAATATCGGTAATGTTACTGTTACTAAAGGTTGTCGCAGAAAATGTTTGTCCTCCATCCGTAGATCTTAAAATTTGATTATGATTACTGTTTGCTAAATAGATATTCCCATTGGGTGAAACTTTTATGTAGCTTCCAAATGAGCCTAACACGGTTGTGGTCTGAACCCAGGTTATCCCTCCATCGGTTGAGCTATATACGCGCGATGAGGTATTGCAATAAAGTTTGCCCGTATTGTCCTGCGTAATTCCCCGCATGTAGATATCATTGGTGGCAATTCCCGTTGTGATCTTACTCCACGTTGCCCCATTATCGGCAGAACGATAAATGCCTCCATCCGTTACCGTAATCAATGCTCCGGTAGCTGCATGACTTACTATTCCATTGGCTGTTCCACCATACACTCCATTCTTCCCAGTCCAGAATGTTTGTGCACTCAAACCCTTTGCAGAGGTTAGTACCAAAAACAATATCAGCGCCTTCAAAAAAATCTTCATACTTGCTTAAATCAAAGTTGGAAAAGCTAATCAGTTATTTGGAAAATCCGGATCGGGCAGAGTCTGTTCAGAAGGCTTTCCTGCAGGCCCATCGCCTCCAGTTAAAGTTGCCACAGCCCCACCAATAGCGAGTATAGGAAACAATTTCAATAGCAAAGGCACCTTGGGTTTTACTGTAAAGTCGTTGGTGTATAATACATCTTCCGAATTCCTGGCATCGGTTATTTTTAACCGGTAGTCACTGCCTCGTTTAGTATTGGAAGGTATGTAAAGTGTGTGGCTTCCGTTATTAGGTAATCCATTATCGCCATGTACGCGCTGGCCACTCTTATACAATTCGATATTAACAGGATTGGGGCTACCCGGCTTCCATCCTAAATTAATACTGGTGCCTCGCTTATATTTTTTCTCGGTGTTGAAGTTTTGAAGTTTCACAAAAGGAATATACACCTTCCCTTTTACTTCCAGAGCAACCCTGCCCTTGTAGTTGCCATACTCTTTGCGGATATTCCACTCCACTTTTTTATTCACACCAGGTTTTACTTCTGGCCCGATATCTCCTTTAACATTTTTTAGCGGGCTAATGAAGTTATCGTTGCTTCCGTACAATTCCAGTTTGTACTCATTGTTTGGATTGCTGTCGTCAAGGTCGTAGTGAACAATAATATTTTCACCGGCAAGCTCTACCTTTTTAATAGTTATTGTCTGAGATAGACCGGGTATAAACGAAAGACAACCCAGAATAAGCAGAAATACTCTCATAATTAGGGGTTTAGGTAGCTAAAGTTATATAAAAATAACTCATCTATTCATGATTGATGGGCTCAATTTGTAACCAAACCAGCAAGACTTCCGAAAAAAGGAGGGTTAGCCTATCCGGCTCCAGTTAACAACCGACTTCTTTATCGACTCTACCTGTAAGCGAATAGTGCTGTTTTCGGGGCTTTCAAGTTTTGGATCGTGTTCGAGAATGTTTTGCGCGGCTTCGCGAGCTGTTTTCAAAATCTCCCCGTCTTTACCTAAATCTGCAATCAGCAAATCCAGTGCTCCGCTTTGTTGTGTGCCCATCAAATCGCCCGGGCCGCGCAGCTTCAAATCGGTTTCAGAAATTTCAAATCCATTATTGGTCTTCACCATCGTATCGATGCGTATGCGCGAATCTGCACTAAGCTTATTGCCTGTCATTAAAATGCAATACGATTGCTCGGCCCCGCGACCCACACGTCCGCGTAACTGGTGCAATTGCGATAACCCAAAACGTTCAGCACTTTCAATAATCATTACCGATGCATTGGGCACATCTACGCCTACTTCAATTACAGTAGTAGCCACCATAATTTTTGTTTCGCCTTTTACAAAGCGAGCCATCTCGTAATCTTTTGCTTCGGGTTTCATCTGGCCATGCACAATGCTAATGGGTATTTCTGGAAAAGCGCGACTAATACTTTCATAGCCATCCATCAAATGTTTCAGATCCAATTTTTCCGATTCATCGATAAGCGGATATACAATATAAATCTGCCGGCCTTCATTTAATTGCGATCGGATAAATCCATTTACCTGCAGCCGGTGCGAATCATACCGGTGTGTGGTTTTTATTGGCTTGCGCCCTTTAGGCAATTCATCAATCACAGAAATTTCCAGATCGCCATACAGTGTCATAGCCAACGTACGCGGAATAGGTGTGGCTGTCATTACCAGCATATGTGGAAAAACCGTTGCGTTCTTTTGCCAGAGTTTAGATCGTTGTGCCACCCCAAACCGGTGTTGCTCATCAATAATGGCAAGGCCCAGTTTGTTAAACTTCACTTCTTCTTCCAGTAAAGCATGCGTGCCCACTAATATTTTAAGCGAACCCTCTTCTAATGTCTGGTGTATGGGCTTACGCTTACTTTTCTTTACAGAACCGGTGAGCAAGGCGATGCCAATACCCATTTTATCGGCATACTTCTTAAGATTAGTATAATGTTGTTGTGCCAGTATTTCGGTTGGAGCCATTAATGCAGCCTGTGCGCCTCCACCCACAGCCAGCAACATACATATAAACGCTACAATGGTTTTACCGCTGCCTACATCGCCCTGCAACAACCGGTTCATCTGCTTACCGCTTTTCATATCGGTATAAATTTCGCGAATAACTCGCTTCTGGGCATCCGTTAATTCGAACGGTAAATGTTCCTTATAAAATTGTGTCAGTATTGCTGTGTCGGTAAACACTATTCCTTTAAACTTATCCTGCCGCACCAACTTCATTTTAATCAGTCGCAACTGAATGTAAAACAGTTCTTCAAACTTTAACCGGTAACGGGCCTGGCTTAACAATGCTTCGTTTTGCGCAAGGTGAATGTTTTGTAAAGCCGTTCGTTTATCCGCAAGGTTATGTTGCTTCAATAAACCCGGTGGCAATGTTTCGCGAATGTGGTTTTGTGCAAGCGGCAAAAGCACAGCAATAAGATTTGAAATAACTCTGCTATCAATATGCCTCGCCTTCAGTTTTTCGGTAACCGTATATACCGGGTGTAAGTAAGCCCGGTTTTCATTGGCTGTGGTAATCGCTTCAATTTCCGGGTGGGCAATTGAAATTTTAGTACCAAACAGGTTAGGCTTACCGAAAACAATGTAAGGTGTGTTAAGTTTTACTTTATCTAATATCCAGTTGATACGCTGAAACCAGACCAACTCCAGCGTTCCGGTTTCATCTTTAAACGTAGCCACCAACCTTTTCTTAAAGCCTGTACCTATGGTTTGAAAGCCGGTTATTGTTCCTTTTACCTGTATGCCGATGGTTATTTCATCTATGGCCTGCGCTACTTCTTTTACTTTATAAAACGTTGTACGGTCTTCATGGCGAAAGGGGTAATACTGAATCAGATCGCCAAACGTATAAAGCCTGAGTTCTTTTTGCAGCAAAGCCGCACGCTGCGGGCCTACGCCTTTTAGAAACTCAAGTGATGTATGAAAGAAAGTTGACACGGGCTAAGACTGATCAGGTGCAAATTAGCCATTCAAATCATTACCTATGATTTTTTAAATTTTCTGGGCCTGCCTGTATTTTTAACAATTCGCACACGCCACTCCGGGTCATCCCAAAATGCTTTTAATACACCTCCTGCTATGAACATTAAAAAGATAAATGCAAACCAGTAAAAACCAGACCCCACGCCTTGTGTGCTGTCGTACGGCTGAGTAAAAGATCCCTTACCGGGATTTAGGGTTTGTATAAAAATTACTGCTTCCACTGCAGTGTGTTAATAAAGTGCATTGTTTCTTTTTTCATAAACTCGATGGCAGGTGCAAGTGAGTCGTTTTGTACAGCTGTATTAAAATATAAAGCGCCCCGCAAAAAATTTTTTGTTGAATCTGTCATCGTAAACTGAAACTGGCTTGGAACATCGCCTGTAATTTCGGCTACAATTGCTGTTTTGCCCGATGGCGTAGTAATATTTACCTCATCAATTGCATACGCTTTTATTTGCTGCTTTGAAGTAAGCCGATAGGCATCATTCAGCAAGGCCTTCAGCAAATCGTCTTTACTGTTTAATTGTTTGTACGTAATATGAAGGTTGGCTTTTAATTCAGGATAATATATTTCAATCCAGTGTCGCTCGCTTATCCACGAAGTGTCATCGAGCAATTTTGCATGTTTCGAATATTCAAACTGGTAAGGTAAACTATCGGGCGAAGCTTGATATTCTGCAGCAGGTAACACCAACCGGTTATACCCTTTCGGCTTTGGTTTAAAATCGCGCGAGCAACTGCCAAGTATGGCTATTATTAATAAAACACCCCATGAATATTTCATGGGGTGAATATGAAAAATTTTCTGCACCATCCTGTTAAAAAGGAAGATCATCTGTGGCGTTGTCGTTTGACTTAACATCATCGCCACCCGATTGATTATTATAAACAGGAGTTTGACCGCCTGCATTTCCACCGCCCTGGCGCGAACCCAACAACGTCATATTATCTCCTACAATTTCGGTTGTATAACGGGTTACTCCTTCTTTTTCCCAACTGCGGGTGCGCAACTTGCCTTCAATATATACCTGATCGCCTTTGTGCAGGTACTTGGCTGCAATATCAGCAAGGCCACGCCACAACACCACGTTATGCCACTCTGTTATTTCTTTACGTTCGCCTGTAGTGCGGTCTTTGTACGTTTCGGTGGTGGCCATGGTAAAGTTTGCAACCGTGGCTCCGTTCTCAAGGTTTCTTACTTCCGGGTCTTTACCCAGTCTTCCTACTAAAATTACTTTGTTTACTCCTGACATATATTTATTTGTTTTGTTTCTTCCTTGTTTTCTCCAACCGCACGTATAAAAAAATTGTTCCAGAATGCTAACGCTAAAAACCTGTGCCTATTTATTTTCAAAAGTAACTATTATTTGAAATTACATTGCATAACCGGCATCGTGCAGAAACCGCGAAATTAAAACGGGTTTGGGTAATTGTTCGATCTGTTTTATACTATACAACTTCATACCTGTTGTTTTAATCTGCTTTTCTAAAGCAGCGCTTATTTCTGCGGGTTCAATAAACCTTACCATCAGCTTTTGATGAGATAAGATATGTTTGTACACCTTGCTTACGCTACGCGGTTTAACCTTTAATCTTTTATCAACAAGTTTTTGTGTTTGTGTTGCCTTTGGTTCTTCTATCAAATAAAAATCATACAGGCCGTTCCAGATATCGCCCGGTGCCCGCTTACGCAAAAATAATTTTGCTCCCTTTTTAAGTACCAGGTAATACAAGTACCGGACTTTTACTTTTGTGCGTGTCTCCTTAACAGGTAATTGCGTTTGTATGCTCTGCTGGTTAGCAATACACATCCGCGCAAGCGGACAGCTACTGCATGCAGGGTTTTTAGGTGTACAGTGCAATGCTCCAAACTCCATAACGGCCTGGTTAAATACACTAGGTTTTTCTCTATCAATTAGTTCATTCGCCTTGTTGAAGAAAAATTTTTTGCCTGCTGGCGAAGCAATGTTATGCGCTATTCCAAACACACGGGCCAGTACCCGAAACACATTTCCATCTACTACGGCCACGGGTTCATTAAAAGCTAAGGAAGCAATGGCAGCAGCCGTGTAGGTGCCTACCCCGGGCAATTTTAAAAGCTCTTGGTACGAGTTGGGGAATTTTCCCTTGTGCTCGTTTACAATTTTTTTTGCACAGGCGTGCAGGTTGCGTGCCCGCGAGTAGTAGCCCAGGCCTTGCCACAATCGCAGCACTTCGTCTTGCGGGGCTGCGGCAAGTTTAGCAACGGTAGAATATCGAGCAATAAATGCCTTATAATAAGGAAGCCCCTGCGCCACGCGTGTTTGCTGCAAAATAATTTCCGAAAGCCAGATTTTGTAGGGGTCGCGGGTATGGCGCCAGGGCAAGTCGCGCTTATGTCTTTCGTACCAATCCACTACCAGCCGGGCAAAAGCTGACTTGCTCATTCTAATATATTTTAAACCTTCGCGAAAGTGTGAAAAACAATCGTTTTGTGTGATAATATTTGATTTTTTAAGGCTGATGGCACTTGGTGTAGTTAGTAGGGTAATGCGTACAAAGCACTCAAATAGCGATTTCGTGGCGAATGTTTCGACTACTGGTCGCAATTATTCAGGTCATCTGGGTGATTATCAATAATTTCATTTTGCGATTGATCAAACTCGATTAAATTTGCAACCCTGATTTTTTAAAACACCTATCACAATTTAAATATTGTATCGTGACTAAAGCTGACGTAATCAATCAAATCGCTGAAAAAACCGGAATCGACAAAGCAGATGTATCCGCATCAGTAGAAGCGTTCTTCAACATTATTAAGAGCAACATGGCTGCCGGCCATAATATCTACGTGCGTGGGTTCGGCAGTTTTATTAATAAAAAGCGGAAAAAGAAGATTGCCCGCAATATTTCGCGCAACACGGCCATTGTAATTGATGAGCATTACATTCCCAGCTTTAAACCGGCTAAGATTTTTATAAACAAAATCAAGAACAGCGATAAAGTAAAATCGCTGGCAGAAGCTAAATAGTGGAGTGCATCGCCCCAAGGCGATGAATGAAGGCAAGATTGCATGTTTAAAATCCGAATTATTTTAGTTGCAGTAGCCGCCCTTTTGGTGTGGCTTATTTTTCTATTGCCTAAATCGGTTGTAGAAAATGAAAGTCAGTTGAAAGAAGCTGCGCCCGAAGAAGCCCAGAACACAGGCCATACTGCCGTTCCGGCTACTCTTTCGGCTACCATTAAAAGCGTGCGGGCGCAGTTTCAATCGAATACGCCAAATCAAAAAAATGCTATCTTTGCCGACTCTTTAAGAACCCTTTACACGCAGTCTGGTCAGTTTGATAGCGCGGCATGGTTTGCGGGAGAAGCAGCAACGTTCTTTAATACAACAGAAAGTTTTTTGAAAGCTGGAAACAGTTATTACGAAGCTTACACCTTTGCAATGGAACCGGCCAAACAAGAACAACTGGCAGAAAAAACCCGCGAGTGGTTGGGCAAAGTGGTAGCAGCCGATGCAAAAAATCTGGAAGCCAAAACCAAAATAGGGATGACCTATCTTAGTTCTAAAGCCCCCATGCAGGGAATTACCCTGCTGCGCGAAGTGCTGGCCGAAGATCCAAAAAATGAATTTGCACTTTACAACATGGGTATTCTTTCAGTACAATCCGGACAATACGACCGGGCTATTGAAAGGCTGGAAGAATTAAAAGCTGTTAATCCAAAGCATATTCAAGGAGCGTTAATGCTGGGCGTGGCTTACCTGAATAAAGGCAACAAAGACAAAGCACGCCAGCAGTTTGAACTTGTAAAAACATTAGATAAGGATCCTGCCGTACAATCCACTGCCGATTCTTATTTGAAAGATTTAGATAAATAATTGTTTAACCCGTTCCGCACGTGCGGAACAAAAACCAAAAGCATTATGCCAAGTGGTAAGAAAAGAAAGAAACACAAAATGGCTACTCACAAACGCAAAAAGCGTTTGAGAAAGAACAGACATAAAAAGAAATAAACCTCACCCTAAACTCCTCTCCAAAAGAGAGGAGTTCTAGGTCTAAATTTTAAAGTTTTGAGTAACGAACTTATTATCAGTGCTACTCAGAACGGATGTCGCATAGCCCTTCTTAAAGACAAACAACTTGTAGAGTTTCATGAAGATGAAGGCGGAAGCAAGTTTGTTGTGGGTGATATATACCTGGGTACAGTAAAAAAAGTAGTTCAGGGATTAAATGCAGCGTTTATTGATATCGGGTACGAAAAGGATGCGTTTTTGCATTATCTTGATCTGGGCCCGCAATTCGGTTCGCTTCAAAAATTCACCAAACTGGTAAAATCTAAAAAGATTACCGGGGGCAAGCTGGATAAGTTTCATTTAGAGAAAGAGATCGACAAGCATGGCAAAATAGGCCAGCAACTTTCCAAAAATCAGCTTATTCCGGTACAGGTGGTAAAAGAACCCATCTCTACCAAAGGCCCGCGACTTTCGTGCGAGTTATCTATTGCCGGACGCTACCTTGTATTGGTACCCTTTGGCCATGGTGTAAACGTTTCCAAGCGCATTTCCAGCAGCGAAGAGCGCAAGCGCCTGCAGCGCCTTATCCAATCTATTAAACCCGAAAACTTTGGTGTTATTATCCGCACCGTTGCCGAAGGCAAAGAAGTAGCCGAACTGGATAAAGACCTACGCAGCCTGGTTAAAACCTGGGAAGATGGTGTAGCCCGCCTCATAGACGGCAACCCACGCGATAAGATGATTGGCGAACTAAGCAAAACCTCTTCGGTATTGCGCGATGTGCTCAACGAGTCGTTCGACAATGTGCATGTAGACGACAAAAAGATTTTTGACGAGGTAAGAAGCTACATTCGCAATATCGCCCCCGAAAAAGAAAAGATTGTAAAGCTTTACTCGGGCAAAGCCAAAATTTTTGAGCATTACGGAATTGAAAAACAAATCAAATCTGCATTTGGCCAAACCGTAAGCCTGCGCGGTGGCGGTTATCTGATTATTGAACACACCGAAGCGTTGCACGTTATTGACGTAAACAGCGGCAATAAATCCAACCGCGAAGAGAACCAGGAAACCACGGCTATGTCAGTTAACATTGAAGCGGCCAAAGAAGTAGCGCGCCAGTTACGCTTACGCGATATGGGTGGCATTATTGTGGTGGATTTTATTGATATGCGCAGTGCCGATAACAAGCGTGTGATCTTTAATGCCATGAAGGAAGCTATGGAACTGGATCGCGCCAAGCATACGGTTCTTCCTCTTTCCAAGTTTGGATTAATGCAAATTACCCGCGAGCGTGTACGCCCGCAAATGAATATTGTTACCAAAGAAGTTTGCCCTACCTGCAACGGCACAGGAAGTATTGTAGCCAGTATTTTAATTACCGACCAGATTGAGCAACATTTAGATCACCTTCTTATAAAACAAAACGAAAGCAACCTGGTACTGGCCCTGCACCCGTTCTTATTTGCCTACTACACTAAAGGCATTATTTCTAAACGGGTTAAGTTTTTCTTTAAATACAAAAAGTGGTTAACCCTGGTAAGAGACAGCTCGCTGGGTATTACCGAGTTTCACTTTTTGAATAAAGACGGGGAGGAGATTGAGATTGGTGGCAAGACCGCTACCATAAACGATGAAGACTAAAGCCGGGTTCTCCGGCTTTTTTTCTGTCAACCTGTCACATCTTTACAACTGGCTTGTGTTTTGAAAATATGCTCGTAGAAGAATCTGAATATAAAACCTGACAAAATTTATGGCAACTGTAGCTGAAAAAGGTACCATTTCCATCCATACCGAGAACATCTTTCCCATCATTAAAAAATTCCTGTATTCCGATCACGAAATATTTTTGCGTGAGTTGGTGAGCAACGCAGTAGATGCCACACAAAAATTAAAAAAACTGGCTTCGCTGGGCGAGTTTACCGGAGATCTGGGCGATTTGAAAATCGAAGTAAGCTTCGATAAAAAACTTAAAACCATTACCGTTAGCGATAAGGGGTTGGGTATGACGGCCGATGAAATCAAAAAGTACATCAACCAGATTGCTTTTTCGGGAGCTACCGAGTTTGTAGAAAAATTCAAAGACAAAACCGATGCAAAAGACATCATCGGTAAGTTTGGTTTAGGATTTTACTCAGCTTTTATGGTGGCCGATAAAGTTGAAGTGATTTCAAAATCATTCAAAGAAAATACCGAGGCTGCCCGCTGGGCATGCGATGGCTCTACTGAATTCGAACTTACACCATCCACTAAAGAAAGTCGCGGTACAGATGTTATACTTCACATCAATGCCGACTCAGAAGAGTTTCTGGATGAATTCCGGATTAAAGGCATCCTCGAAAAATACTGCAAGTTTCTTCCGGTAGAAATCAAATTCGGAACAAAAGAAGATAGTGTGGAGGATGGTGTTGATAAGGATGATAAACCCAAGTACAAAACCGTTACCAGCGATCGCATCATCAACAACACAGAACCCATCTGGACGAAAACTCCGCTGGAACTAAAAGATGAAGATTACCTGAAGTTTTATAAAGAACTATATCCGTTTAGCGAAGACCCATTATTCTGGATTCATCTCAATGTAGATTATCCGTTTAATCTTACGGGAGTTCTGTATTTTCCTAAAATCAAAAATGATTTTGAAATTCAGCGTAACAAAATTCAACTCTACTCGCGCCAGGTATTTATTACCGATGAAGTGAAGGATGTTGTGCCCGATTTCCTAATGCTACTACATGGCGTGCTGGATTCGCCCGATATTCCGCTAAACGTATCGCGCAGCTATTTACAAAGCGATGCCAACGTAAAAAAGATCAGCGCGCACATTACCAAAAAAGTGGCCGATAAGCTGGTTGATATGTTCATTAAAGACCGGGCCGAGTTTGAAAAGAAGTGGGACGATATTAGCGTGTTTGTGAAGTATGGCATCATAAGCGATGAGAAGTTTTACGAAAAAGCAAAGGAGTTTGCATTACTGAAAAATACAGACGGCAAGTACTTTACCTTTAAAGAATACGAAGAAAAAGTAAAACCTAACCAAACCGATAAAGACAAAAACGTAGTGTACTTATACACTACCGATGTGGCCAAGCAACATGCCTTTATTGAGAGTGCAAAAAACCGCTCATACGATGTACTGGTGTTAAATGGAATGTTGGATAGTCATTTCATCAATCACTTAGAGCAGAAGCTGGAAAAGACTCAGCTAAAGCGTGTGGATAGCGAAACCATCGATAAGCTGATTGCCAAAGATGAAAAGGTAGCCAGTGTATTAAGCAAAGAAGAAGAAGAATCCGTAAAGAAAATTTTTGAAACCGCTATTAATAACACCAATATGACCCTGGCGGTAGAATCGCTTGCGCCAGACGATCTGCCCGTTACTATTACTATGAGCGAGTGGATGCGCAGAATGAAAGACATGCAAAAGACCGGAGGTGGGGGTGGCATGTATAGTTTTATGGGGGCCATGCCCGATACCTATAATGTAGCTATTAACGGTAACCATGCATTAATTCAAAAGATTCTGAAAGCCGAAACAGAAGACCAGAAAACCAAACTTGCCAAGCAGGTTTACGATCTTGCCTTACTTTCGCAAAATCTGCTTACCGGGGCCGACTTAACTAATTTTATTAAGAGAAGCGTGGAGTTGGTGGGGTAGTTTCAGAATTAGCAGCCTTAAAATAAAATTTGCCTAACTTCGTTTTATCATTCCGATGAAACGAAGTTTTTTATTTATCGCAACATTAATGGGTACCGCAGCCTGGGCCCAGGTAAAACCCAATGTGCAAGAAGGCCAGTTTACCTTTGATACCGACAAGCCTTTTACACTTTTGGAATTAGACCAGAACGAAGAGCCTATTCCTACCAAAAAGAAAAAGCCTAAACGTAAAGTCTATTATGGTATTAAAACCAAAAAGGCATTTACCCGCAAGGGCTTTGGCGATAAGATGACAGTGGAGTTGTTCTATGTGCTGAAAAAACCGGCCACACCAACCGGCTTTGCCCGCGATGTATACTGGTACGATTTTACCCGTAAAGAATTACGTAAAACAAGTATATCGGCCTTTGATGTGAAGAAAGGCGTGCTGGCGCATGGGCCTTATAAAAGAATGGTGGGTGAAAATGTAATTGAGGAGGGGATTTTTTTTAAAGGAACCCGGCACGGCCGGTGGATGAGGTACGACAGGCAAGATCTGGTAGAAGACAAAGAGAAATACTACAAAGGCTGGCCGAAGGAATCGCTGGTAACGTACTATGATCCAATCGAAAGAAAAAAATTAAAGGAAATTACTCCTATTGAGTATGGCGAAAAAGAAGGGTACTACTATTACTTTCACGAAAACGGGCAGATAGCCGTGCAGGGCGAATATCATTGGGGCGAACGTGTAAATGATTGGATTGAAAACTATCCCAGCGGAAAACGCAAACGCATTATTGCTTACCCGAAAGAAGCTTTCGAAAAAGAAATCCATCCTTATGTACGCAAAGAATGGGACGAGAAAGGAAAAGAAATCTACTCGAAATAATTCTTACTCGCTCTCAATAAAACGCGTCTTCAAAGTGTTTAATATCGGGCACACCATGCCGCATTGTTATAGCCACAACATCGTACCGCACATTGCCATTGTAGTTATTTTCGAAGGTGTATTGTTCAGCACCATACACAATGTTTTTAGCTTTCTGATAATCCACAAATTCTTCAGGGTAACCAAAGGCATTGCTCGATCTCATTTTTACCTCAACAAAAACCAGCCAGCCCGCTTTGCGTACAATCAAATCAATCTCTGAACGCTTGTAGCGAAAGTTGCGCTGCACAATCTCATACCCTGCTTTTTCCAGAAATGCAGCCGCCAGGTCTTCTCCTTCTTTCCCTTTCTTAATATTGTCTGTCATTGTGTTATCTGGTTTATTACCGCGCATCATTAATCTCAATCCAATAGCCATCGGGATCTTTAAGGAATATGGAAAGAAACCTTTTCATGGCTGAACAATGTTATTAAACTAAGAAAACAAATAAAGGCGATACCCCATCAATTGGATTCATTTTATGGCTCAGGGTAATCTCTTACCTTTGTCCATAAGGTACGCAAGAAAATGAAGAAACTGATAGAAGGCTTTACCCTGCAACTTGCCCACGCATTAAAAATAGGGCAATCGGTAGACCTGGTTAGGCCGGGAAGTGACATCCGCAATATTCTTATTACTGGTATGGGAGCTTCGGGTATTGGCGCTAATCTGGTAGAATCGCTAACCTTTGGGCGTGTGCCCATTCCTATTACCGTGTGTAAAGGGTACAATATTCCACAGTTTGTTAGCCCGCATACGTTGTTCATTGCCTGTTCGTACAGTGGCGATACAGAAGAAACAATAGCGGCTGTTCAGAAAGCTATGCTCAAGCGGGCCCATATTATTTGTATTACCTCTGGGGGTAAGTTGTTTGAACTGGCTAAAGAGTATAACCTGTACTGGGTTCAGATTCCGGGTGAAACGAAAACCCCTCGTGGCAACCTGGGGTATATGATGATCTCGTTGCTGTATGCCCTTTACCACACCAACCTGATTGGAGCTGCCTTTATAAAAGAAACCGAAAACGCAATAGAACATCTTAACCGGTGCGAAAAAGCTATACAATCAGAGGCAGAACTAATTGCCAAAAAACTGAAAGGAAAATTACCCATTATCTATTGCGATGAAAGGCTTAGGGCAATGGCAATTCGCTTTCAAAACCAGATTAATGAAAACGCCAAACAACTGGCGCATGTAAACACCTTCCCGGAAATGAACCACAACGAAATTGCCGGATGGCAGTTTCCGGAAAACGTTTTGCAGCAGACACAGGTTATCTATTTGTATTCCGACCACGACCATCAACGCGTGGAGAAACGGATGGAAATCTGCAGGCCGGTTTTTGAAAAGCGCTCTAATACGATTATTGATATTGTGGCCGAAGGCGCTTCGTTATTAGAGCAGTATTACTATCTTATACATCTTACCGATTGGATATCGTTCTATCTGGCCAACGAAAACGGTGTAGAAGCTGGGCCGCTGGAAGCTATTGAGCGTGTAAAAGAAGAATTAGGTCGGTTAAAGTAAAAAACAGTTGAAGAGATTAAAATTCAAGTTTGTTACCTTTATATCATGAATTGGCGCGAACGTATTACATCAGACAAAGACATTCTGGCCGGAAAACCAGTAATTAAAGGTACACGATTATCCGTTGAGTTTCTTTTGGGATTATTTGCCAATGGATGGACGGAAACAAAAGTGTTGGAAAACTATCCGTCTCTTAATAAGGAAGACCTGCAGGCCGTTTTTGCTTTTGCTCAGGATGGGGTAAAAGAGGGGCTCATTTTTGATCATAAAATATCAGTATGATAAAACGGCTTGCTGATGAAAATTTTCCCAGCGCAAGCATTGATGTTTTAACCCTTTCAGGATTCGATACACGAAGTGTTCTGAAACAAAACCCGGGTATATCCGACAAGGAAATTGTAGTGCTGGCAAATCAGGAAAATCGGCTCATTCTTACTTTTGATCGCGATTTTGGTCAGTTGATTTTTAAAGAGGGTGTGTTGCTGAAAATGGCATATTTTATTTCCGGTTACAAAAATTTGAAGCCACTACTCCAGCTCATCTTGTAATTGAAATACTCAACAGTAAACTGTTTGATTTCCGGAGATCAATTACGGTTATAGAAGAAAACTTTATACGGCAAACAAAATTTTGAACACTACTCTCAACAAAAAAACCAAATTCATTGACCTGGGCCTTATGGATTACAAACAAGCCTGGGATTACCAAACCAACTTGTTTCAATCTATACTGGACATTAAGGCCCTTAATCGAAACTCGGGCGACCAGCAAATAACTCCTAATTACCTGCTCTTCTGTGAACATCCACACGTATATACCCTTGGTAAAAGTGGCAATGAACAAAACCTGCTGGTAAAAAAGGAAGAACTAAACACCGTTGCCGCAACCTATTATCACATCAATCGCGGAGGTGATATTACCTATCATGGTCCGGGACAGATTGTAGTTTATCCGATTATCGATCTGGAAAATTTCTTTACCGACATTCATAAGTATATGCGCCTGTTGGAAGAAGCGGTTATTCAAACTTTAAAAGAATTCGCTATTCAGGCTGGCCGTATTAAGAGCCTTACCGGGGTGTGGATTGACTCTGAAAATGAAAAGAATGCCCGCAAAATTTGCGCATTGGGGGTAAAAACCAGCCGCTGGGTAACCATGCATGGATTAGCATTTAATGTAAACGCAAGCCTGGATTACTTCACCAACATTGTGCCTTGCGGGATTGCCGATAAAACCGTTACATCATTACAAAAGGAGATGGGCGGCCCACAGGACATTGAGCGGGTGAAAAAAATTCTGAAAGAAAAGCTAATCTCACTTTTTGAAATGGAGCTGATCAACTAAAGCCAACTACTTATCCGGCATAACCGTGAAAAGCGGATATGCCCGTTATTGATAACCCTATGAAAAAAGATATAGAAATACCGGAAGTAAAGAGTGTTACGGTTGCGATAACGCGAGAAAAGAACATCCTGAACCAGGATGAATGGCGTGTGTATTTGATTAACAACAACCCTTTCGCAATAGAAAACACGCTGGTAGCCAGTAAAGGCTATGGCGAAAAGGAAGGCGAAACCCAACGCACATCAACCTTGCGCCATTTTCTGGAAACGGTGCCCGCCAATGGAGCCGTGCTGGTTGAACCGCTGGACGAAAAACTCTTTCATCTTAATAATGAATATTGGGTAAGCTATTACATTGGCAACCAGATTTACGACCGCAGGTTTGTATTCGTGCCCGATTCTATTTCCGAAGCCAACCTTACATTTATTAAAGAATTAAACAAAGAAGGTGTGCTACATTCTTAACAGCCATTACTTTAATGTGTATCTTTAAAAAGAAATAACACCGGTATGCAGGCCGAACTTAAAGACATTTTATTTCTGGACATTGAAACCGTTCGATGTGTAAATAAATACGCAACTCTCAATGAGCGACTCAAAACCCAATGGGCACGCAAAGCAAATTTTTTTAAACAGGAAGAAGGCCAAACAGATGAAGACCTGTTTTATGATAAAGCGGGAATTTATTCTGAGTTCGGAAAAATCATTGTAATAGCTATTGCCAGGTTTGCGGAACAAAACGGAGTATTAAGTTTACGCACACGCTATTTTGCTGATGACGATGAGAAAAAAGTATTAACTGAATTTCGCGATACACTTGAGAAGCTGGGGCCAGCCACACGGCTCTGCGCACATAATGGTAAAGAATTTGATTTTCCCTACATCTGCCGAAGAGCATTGGTAAATGGGTTGCCCATTCCGTCTGTGTTGAATGTGGCCGGCAAAAAACCCTGGGAAGTAAACCATTTGGATACAATGGAGATGTGGAAATTTGGTGATTACAAACACTACACCTCGCTCGATTTGCTAACCGCTATATTCAATATTCCAACCAGCAAGGGCGTTATGGATGGCTCTATGGTAAGTAATGTGTATTATCAGCAAGGCGATTTGAAAAAAATTGCTGAATACTGCGTGGGCGATGCGGTGGCTGTAGCACAATTGTATTTGCGAATGAAAGGGCATCCCATCCTGGATTTAAGCCAGATTGTAAACACCTGAACAAGCAGCCTCTCAAAACAAGTATTATTAAAACTAATAGACGGAATGAAACGAGTTGTAAACGGATACTAATCTCTGTGAACTCCTCCGTGTTTTCCGCATTAAAAGAATGAGTAAAAAGAAATTTAAAGAAAAAAAAGACAAGCGCGATAAGAAAGAACGTGGCGGCTTGTATTCTGCCCTCACCCGGTTTCTGCAAGAAGCCGAAGGTAAAAGTTATAGCGTTCAACAATTGGTTAAAAAACTAAGCCTTAAAAAGAAATCATTAATTGAAGATCTTTATAAACTACTGGATGTACTTGAAATAGAAGGAAAGGTTGAGCAGACCAACTCAGGCCAGTATAAAAGTACCCGCAAGAGCCTTGGCGCTGGTATTACTGGTGTGGTCGATCATGTTAACCCGCGCTTTGCTTATATCACTACAGGCGAAGGGGGAAGAAAGGATATTTACATCCGGTCGTCCGATCTGGCCACAGCCATACATGGCGATACCGTTGAGGTAGAGGTTTACAAAAAGCGGATGGGCGAGCACCCCGAGGGTAAAGTTACCGCAGTTATTAAACGCGGGCGCAGCAGGTATGTGGGCCGTATTGAACTTTCGCGCAACTTTGGTTTTGTAGTGCCCGACTTCAAAAAAATATATCAGGATTTTTTTATTTATCCCGAAAACCTGAATGGCGCTGTTGCAAACGACAAGGTTCTGTTTGAGGTGGTAAAATGGGGCGAACGCGATAAAAGCCCCGAAGCAAAGGTGGTAGAGATACTGGGTAAAACCGGAGAGAACGAAGCGGAGATTCATTCTATTATGGCCGAGTTCGAATTACCGTTCCGTTTCCCCGAAAACGTATTGAAAGAATCTGAAAAAATTAGTGAAGGAATTACCCCGGAAGAAGTTAAAAAACGAAAAGACTTTCGTGATGTGCTAACGTTTACTATCGATCCGGAAGATGCCAAAGATTTTGACGATGCTATCTCTTTCCGCAAACTGGAAAACGGCAACTATGAAATTGGTGTACACATTGCCGATGTAACACATTATGTACAGCCGGGTACATTATTAGATGAAGATGCCTTTGATCGTGCCACCTCGGTTTACCTGGTGGATCGCACAGTGCCCATGTTACCGGAGCGTTTATCAAATGCCCTTTGTTCACTGCGCCCGCACGAAGACAAACTAACCTTTGCGGCTGTGTTTGAAATGGACATAAAGGGCAAAATTCATAAAGAATGGTTTGGTCGCACGGTAATTCATTCCAATCATCGGTTTACGTACGAGCAGGCCCAGGAAGTAATAGAAACCGGCAACGGAACTTTTGCTGAAGAATTGAAAACTCTAAATGAGCTGCACCACATACTTCGCAAAGAAAGATTTAAGAAAGGGGCAGTGAATTTTGAAACCACAGAAGTAAAATTCAAACTGGACGAAAAAGGCAAGCCATTGGCAGTAGTGCCGAAGGTGCGGAAAGATGCGCACAAGTTGATAGAGGAATTTATGTTGCTGGCCAATCGTGCCGTGGCTACATACGTGTTCAAAATGAAAAAGGGTGAAGATAAAAATACGTTTGTGTACCGCACACACGATTTACCCGATCAGGAAAAGGTGGAAGACTTCGCACGCTTTGCCAAACAGTTTGGCCATCAATTACAATTGGAAAGCAATTCGATCTCGCGTTCGCTGAACAAGCTGATGGATACCATTGAAGGCAAGCCCGAACAAAATGTACTACAATCATTGGCCGTGCGCGCCATGGCAAAGGCAAAATATACAACCGATGCAAAGGGGCATTTTGGGCTGGCCTTTGATCATTACACTCACTTTACCTCCCCTATCCGCAGGTATCCGGATATGATGGTGCACCGCTTGTTGCAACATTACCTCGACAATGAAAAATCGGTTAACAAAAAACAATACGAAGAAAAATGCATTCATTCATCCGAACGGGAAAAACGCGCAGCCGATGCTGAGCGGGCCTCCATTAAATACAAACAGGTGGAGTTTATGAGCCTGGCCGAAAACAAAGCGTACGATGGCATTATTACCGGAGTTACCGATTTTGGTGTGTTTGTAGAAATTACTGAAACCAAATGCGAAGGCATGGTGCGTATGGCCGACATGAAAGATGATTTTTACGAGTTTGACGAAAAAAACTATCGTGTGATTGGGAGACGCAGAAAGAAAATTTACAGGCTTGGCGATACGGTACAGGTATGGATTAAAAAGACAGATGTAGATCGAAGGATGATAGATCTGACTTTTGAAACCAAGTCGGTTTACTCATTGGATGATTTTTAAATCAGGCGCGATGTTCACAATCAAAGAGATTCTCCAACTCATAGAAGCGGAAATCAAAAATCAGCCTTTTGGCACTCAGCCCAAATCGTTATACGAGCCTATCCGCTACATAATGGCGCTGGGCGGAAAAAGAATACGCCCGCTATTAACTACGTTAGCTTATTCGCTTTATAAAAACGATTCTGAAAAAATTATAAAATATGCAGCCGCTGTTGAGGCCTTTCACAACTTCACTCTGATGCATGACGATATTATGGACAATGCTCCATTGCGCAGAGGCAAAGCTACTGTACATGAGAAGTGGAATACCAATACAGCAATTCTTTCGGGCGATGTAATGCTGGTTAAAGTGTACGATCTTTTCCTGGATCTGGATAAAGATATTCTGCCAACCGTTCTTTCCTTGTTTAATAAATGCGCAGCTGAAGTGTGCGAAGGACAACAGTGGGACATGGATTTTGAACTCAAAAACAATGTTACCGAAGCACAATACATTGAGATGATACGGCTTAAAACAGCTGTTCTGCTCGGGTTTAGTTTAGAGTTGGGGGCTTTATTGGCTCATGCTCCGGAAAAAGAACGTATTGCGTTACGCGAATTTGGAACATTGGTGGGAATTGGATTTCAATTAAAAGATGATTTGCTGGATGTGTATGCCGACAAGAAAAAATTCGGGAAGCAAGTGGGGGGTGATATTGTAGCCAATAAGAAAACGTATCTTTTAATTAAAGCCAGAGAAAAGGCAAGAGGCAACATCAAACGCGAACTCGATTTTTGGTTGAATGCAAAAAAATTCAACAAACAGAAAAAGGTTAAAGCGGTTACGGCTATTTACGATCAGCTTAACATTGGTATTCTGGCAGAGCAAAAAATTGAAGAATGCTTTTCCAAAGGCTTTGAAAAACTGCATGTATTACCCGATTCCATTCCAAAACAAACCCTGATACGGTTTACTCAGGAATTAATCAACCGGCAGTCGTAATAGCGTCATACACCATCAAGGTGTAAGATGCTATTACTACCTTACTTTCGTTTATAAAATAATAGTCGTGCGCGCTCGTGTGTAGTGGATTCGCTCAGCGTGTAATACCCCGATCCATCGCGCTTCCAGGCAATGGATTCTCCCTGCTTTTCAGGCTTGTATTTCAATTCGAGTGGCGTTTGGCTAAGCAAATCAGCAATTGGTTCTGAACCTTTTCTTTTCCAATAAAAAATGTGATCGTAATTTTTCAATAGTACCTCGCTACCGTCTGCCGAGATATCAGCTGCTACGGTAAGATTGTACGGCATTTTAATTTTAAGTTCTGCTGTTAATGTATCTCCCGATTTCCACGTGTTAGAGAATAAATATAGCCTTACAGAGTCTTCGCGTTTGGAAACAATAAACATGTTGGAAGAAATCGGGTCGATCATTAACGTCTCCGAATCGCGGGGGCCATCTGGTAATTGTATAAATAACGTGTCAAAATTTTCAATCCGTTTATTTTCAATACCCGTTGGTTCTTCCAGGCGGTAAATAATTTTAAACTGATGTTGACCTTTATTATCACCAATGTCGCCAACATATACATAGGTCTTGTCAGGATCGGGCCCGGGCCCCAATGTAATATCTTCCCAATCGCGGTTACTTACATTGCCCAGAGGCATGGTGGCAGTAATATGGGCGGTTGAATCTATCAGAAATAATTCCGCACTATTTCCACTGTCGTTGTGTGTCCAGAAGTAACCCGGGTGTGCAGCACTTGCTACCAATCCTGAAGCTTCCTCCAGTTTCATATCTACCGTACCTTGTTCTTCTGCAGAAGAAAATTGATCAGAAATTTTACTTCCCGAACAGGCTGTAAGCAAACATAGGCCTGCTGTCCATAGTCGAATCATACCTAAATAAAATTAAAGATTATTGAATGGGCAGGCCGGCATCTTTCCAGGCGCGAATTCCTCCATCTAATTCAAATACACTGTATCCCTTTTGTCTTAAAATATTAGCTGCTTTTGCGCTTCGTCCTCCCGCTGCACAATAAACAAAAATTGGTTTTTGCTCAAGCGAACCAAGCTTGTTGGCAAAGTTTTCATCAAATACAATATTGGTTGCTCCGGCCAACGCTCCGCTACCAACCTCTTCTTCGGTGCGTACATCAAGCACAATTGCATTTTCTGTGGCCTCCAGTTTTGTCTTAAAATCCTGGGGCGCCAGTAAGTCGGGGCTTTTTTCACTACATCCGATCAGCAACACAAAAACCAGTAATTTTTTCATAGGTTATTCTTAGCCCTGCAAGGTATAAACTTTGAAACTTAAATAAGTGTACCTCCAAAAAATTCATTCGGTCACCTATAAACAGCATCAATTAAAGAGCAACCGAGCAAGGTGATATTATCCGTACTAATACGTTACTTTTGCAGGATTGATTTAATTCTGTGACCCAGCAACAAGATTTACCGGAAGATGATGAAGATGATTTGTTTGAACATCATCGCATTGTGGCCGATGCCAACCAGGGCCTGATCCGTATTGATAAATTTTTGATGGACCGGTTACCCAATGTAACCCGTACCAAAATTCAGGCGGGTATTCATGACGGGTTTGTGAAGGTGAATGATAAACCCATTAAGCCCAATTATAAAATACATCCGCACGATGTGATAACGGTATCACTACCCGAACCCCCGCGCGATACCGATGTAGTGGCAGAAAACATTGCGCTCAATATCGTTTTTGAAGATGAGCATGTGTTGGTTGTAAACAAAGCTGCCGGCATGGTAGTGCATCCGGCTTATCAAAACTGGAGTGGTACGCTGGTAAATGCCCTTACCTGGCATTTTCAAAATCTGCCCGAAATGAAAGGCAATGAAGGCCGGCCCGGCCTTGTGCATCGCATTGATAAAGACACTTCGGGCCTGTTGGTAATTGCCAAAACCGAGCTGGCTATGAACTCACTGGCCAAACAATTTTTTGATCATAGCATTGAGCGAACGTATCAAGCCATTGTGTGGGGCATACCCGATCCGCCACAAGGCACCATTAATGTGCACGTAGGTCGCAGTTTAAAAGACAGGCGCGTAACAGTTGCATTTCCGGAAGGGGACTTTGGAAGGCATGCCATTACACATTACAAATTATTAAAAGACCTGCGCTACGTCTCATTGATAGAATGTAAACTGGAAACAGGGCGCACGCACCAAATACGCGCACACTTGCGCTATCTCGGCCATCCACTGTTTAACGATGCCATGTATGGCGGAAGCGATATTATTAAAGGAACGGTTTTTTCTAAATACAAACAGTTTATTGATAACTGCTTTAAGATTATTCCCAGGCAGGCATTACATGCCAAAACCTTGGGCTTTATACACCCGGTTAGCAATCAGTTTATGCAATTCGATTCTGAGTTGCCAGCTGATTTTGTTGAGGTGATTGAGAAGTGGGAGAATTATGTGAAGTATAATTGAGCACTTTAGTGGACAGGACCCCAATATCGAAACTTGCTCTTAAACGTAGGGCTTGATGGATTCGTCAATGCGCGTCTATTAAACAATAGTAGCCTCCTTTTATCGATTGTTACTATTAAAAGTACATAAGAAGAATGACCACTCTGATTATCAAATTTTAGTTTGTGAATAGAGTTTTCTATACTGATTTTATTTTCCTCAGGCAGCACCTCGTAGTCAATCAATTCGTTATTAGCAGAAATTTGTGCCCACACCCAAACCGTTCCTTGTTTATTACTTCCCTTCAAGGCCTTGCCGATCTCGTTTAAAAAAATATCAACACCTGATATATATGGCATTTTTATAAGCTCATTTGTTTGAGAATTGTAATAATGATTGAAGAAATTCTTTGTATCCGGATAAAATTCAGGAAACAAATCTTTATGCAGTTTTTTAATGGTGTCTTGTAGCGGGATTCCCATCTTATCCATAAGATATTGTGCATTGTAAAAGTTTCCACTTAAAAGATGGTAACTAACTGAATCCATTGAAGAAAATTTAGGGAAAGAATTTCTTTCAAACAGAAGAATTTCAAATTGCTCCTTTCCCCCTGGTTCACTCACATAAAAAAATCGTGGTTCCTCTTTACTTATAGCCAAGTAATACTTATTCCCTTGTATCGTTTCTTCAACAAGTACGTTATCAAACATGTCCACAATTTTGATAACAAATTGTTTTACCTTTATGTCTTCATTATAAAAATCACCACAGCGATTAAATCCGGTGTTATAGGACCAGGAGATCAACAAACTTCCCTGTGAGCATTTTTCTCCAAAGTCAAACTTGTATTTCTGACAAGGAAATGCAACGGTCAGTTCGGCCATCAAAATTAATCCTATTGTATGTAACAAGCGCATGGTTAAAAATACTCATGAAAAGTTATAAGTAGGTCAACCTGTCCTAACAATTCGGTAATCTAAAATTTCAAGAGGGAAGAATATTCTATCAGGTGCGTATGAGCCACCTGTGATGCGGTGAAGTGCAGTTGGGTTACACAGCTAACCGCAGCTTCTTACCATTTTCCTGGCGCAATGCCTTTCGGATTTCCTTCATCGCTTCTTTCTTGAAGCTTTTGTAATCCGAAGTTTTTTCCGGCTGGTTAAGAATGCCCTTAATGTAGTTGAGCACCTCTTCCATTTGCACCTTGTCCATAGTATCCAGACTTTGCAGGATAGCCAGTTTTGGTGACTGTAACATACAAGTAGTGGTTGTTGTTAGTACAAATAACGTAAATTAATACCCTGTGGTTCAACAGGTAAGCCAGTAATTAACTTAATGTTAACCTGTGGCTAACACCCCCCCCTTAAATTCTGCCAAAAAGAGGGTTTATCCCAGGTCTTTCAGGGCTGCTACAAAAGCATCAAGTTCTTTTGTAGTGGTGTAAACATTTGGCGTAATGCGGCAACCGTGTACCCCTGCTCCATCAATAGCTACCGTGTAGATTTTGTATTTCTTAAACAGTGTGTCTGCCAGCTCCTGCGGTTTCATTCCCTTTACCCCTACGTTGCCAATACCGGCATGGCGTTTCGTGTCCTCAGGGGTATTTACCTGTATGTGCGAAAGATTACGCACCTGGCTGGTCCAATAGGTTTGAAGATATCGCAATCGCTCCTCCTTACGGTCGCGGCCAATTTTCAAATAAAAATCTATGGCGTTGGCTATCGCCAGATCGGTATATACCGGGTGTGTTCCGGTTTGATTTAAGCTGTATATATCGTTTGCGTTTGGATTACCAGAAGCCAGCAATGGCCAAACATTGGCAGCCTTGCCTTTCTTTACATACAAGATACCTGCCCCAAGTGGTACACTTAACCACTTGTGCAGGCTTGCCCCATAATAATCGCATCCTAAATCAGGAATAGAAAAATTAAGATGGGCAAATGCATGGGCTCCATCCACCATTACCTCAACGCCCTTTGAATGGGCCATGTCGCAGATTTTTCGAACCGGTAAAATATGGCCTGTAATATTAATCATGTGGCAAACCATCAACAGTTTTGTCTTTGGCGTAATGGCACGCTCATAAAGTTTTACAATCTCTTCATCGGATTTTGGATGATTAGGGACTGAAACAATTTTGTTTACCACACCATGCTTCTTCTCCATTAGTTTAAAATGGTTCAGCATAGAGCCATAATCTTGTTCGGCCATCACGGCCTCATCACCCGCCTTCCAATGCATACCCCCAATTATCATATCTAATGATTCGGTTGTGTTTCGGGTAATGATCAATTCTTCTGTTGAACAACCTGCCAGCTCAGCAAGCTTAGCAGCCATTTTTTTCTTATTGTCCCACTGCACGGTACGCATGTAGTACGAGCCCTGGTAATTTATTTCGCGTACGTGATTAATGTAGTGCTCCAGCGTTTCCTGCGGCAGAAAACAATAATATCCGTTTTCCAGATTAATGTAATCTGGTTTTAGTTTATAACTACCCCGTATAGTTTCCCAAAAATCCTCATCACCAGCCACCTCTACAGCCGAGAGGTGCGATGTGCTCTCGTTTGCTTTAGCCAGCGCATCCCACACGGGTAATCCGCTAAGTGAAAGTAACCCCAGGTTTCTGAGAAAGGTACGCTTGTCCATCGTTTTAGTGATTTAACAAACCAAAGCTAACCAACAATTTATTCTTTGTGTAGTTTTCGTTTCTTTGCATCGTTAAAATTTACACGAAAATGAAATTTCTGATTTTACCCCTATTGTTTTGCAGTGCTTTGGTACATGCTCAATCTAAAAAGGAACTGGTAGCCAAAACAAAATTGCTTGCTGCCGAAGTTGAATTATTAAAAGCACAGATTGAAGATCTTAAAAAAGACAAGGGGGCCGATCTGAGCGACCCTCACAAAAAGGCAAGCTACGCGTTGGGTGTGCTGGTTTCTAAAAACCTTAAAATGCAGGGAGGCGATTCGCTCGATTATGAATCGTTAACCATTGGCATAGGCGATGTGTTTACTAACGACTCGTTGCAATTGCAGCCACAAGATGCCGCTATGTTTGTGCAGGTATATATGCAACAAGCTATGGAAGCTAAAATTGCAAAAGCCAAAGCAGAAGGCCTTGCCTTTCTGGCCGAAAATAAAACTAAAGCGGGTGTAACCGAAACCCCAAGTGGCTTGCAATACAAAGTCATTTCACCGGGTACTGGAAAAAAAGCAACTGCAACCAGCCAGGTAACGGTACACTATACTGGCAAATTAATTGACGGAACTCCTTTTGATAGTTCGGTTGAACGGGGTGAGCCTGCAACTTTTGGTGTAAACGAAGTTATTGGTGGCTGGACAGAGGCTTTGCAATTGATGCGGGAAGGAGATAAGTGGATGCTGTATATTCCTTCTGAACTAGGCTATGGAGAACAAGGCGGGGGTCAGATTCCTCCCAACTCGGTTTTAGTGTTTGAAGTGGAGTTGATTAAAGTGAATTAGAAAATGGCAAGGCGTTCATGTACCTTTTAAAGGATCTGAACGCCTCTTTCAAATTGCTTCATGTAACCTGTACAATTGCCTTTCCTAAAACTTTTCTATCCATAAGGGCTTGCAGGGCTTGCGGAGCTTCGGGCAGCGAATACGTTTTGTAAATCTCTTGTTTAATTTTTCCTTCGGCCAACCATGCTATTAACTGTTTAATGTTGGTTGCGTTTTGCATTGGTTCTTTCGCGGCAAAGCCACTCCAAAAAACACCTATAACAGATGCTCCTTTTAATAATGGAACATTTGCAGGAAAGGCTGGTATAGTTCCCGAAGCAAAACCCACTACCAGATATCGCCCACGCCATGCCATGCTTCGTAAGGCGTTTTCGGCAAGCGCACCTCCTGCCGGATCAAAGACTACATTTACGCCTGCACCATTTGTTATCTCCTTTACCAATTCTCTCAGATTGTGGGTTGCATAGTTGATTAAAGAATCGGCTCCTTTTTGGTTGCACAGATTTAATTTTTCATCTGTTGAAGCTGCCGCTATAACAGTGGCCCCCATAAGTTTGCCTAACTCAAGCGCGGCCAGGCCCACCCCGCCCGCTGCCCCCAGCACTAACAATTTCTCGCCAGGCTTTAGTTGTGCGCGATCTTTTAATGCATGATAGGATGTAGCATAATTGTAAAGCGTTGCTGCTGCCAGCTTAAGATCAATGTTTGCAGACAACACAAACACATGTGTCGATTTTATGGCAGCAAATTCTGCAAAGCCGCCCCATCTGCATATACCCGCTACACGATCGCCTGGTTTTACATGTATAACTTCTTTGCCTACAGCCGTTACTATTCCGGTTATTTCGCTTCCAGGCGTAAAAGGAAGGGGTGCTTTAAATTGATATTTATTCTGAATGATAAGTGTATCCGGAAAGTTTACTCCGCAATACAAAACTTTTACCAACACTTCGTCTGGTTCTATCGTGGGTGTAGCCACTTCCTCAACCTGTAGGGTAAGCGGTAATCCGTATTCACGACAAATCAATGCCTTCACGCTGCGTAACGTTGATCGTAAAGTTACGTGCTATTTCTTGAAAAGCTTGCCCAGAATTCCTGTTTGGGGCTTGTTCAATTTATCCATGGCCGTGCGCAAGTGTACCAGAAAGGCATCATTCTTTAGAATATGATCGGCTACTTTCAATTTTTTTGTCTTTACTTTCAGGTTCTCATCATTCAATCCGGTAATGTAAATAACAGGCACACCGGATTGCTTTTTGCGAATTTCTTTCAGGTAGTCCAGTCCGGTTTTATCAGGAGCATTCGTAAACAAGTGATCCAGAATAATCAGATAGGGTTTGGTCTGGTCTAATGCAGCAATCCCTTCGGGCCCCGATTGAAACACACGCGTTTCAAAATCCGGCATTTGTTTAAAATGCCCTTTCATAAAATTCAGATACACGGGGTCGTCATCAATTATAAAAACCAACTTTTTCATGGGGTAAATATATTGGGCATTATTCATCTATGAAAAATCCGGGCAGCAAAAAAAGCAATAGTGTACCTTTTGCATCAAAATTTCAATAAATGGTTAATAGAACGGACTCTGTATAACCCTTTGTTTATTGACTTGCTTACTACACCAACCCTCTTTTAAAACCACCAATCCAAAAAGAAAATACCCATTAGAATAGCAATTATTAGAATAATGGCTATCCACTTTACGGTTGGGTCTGTTTTTGGAAATTCATATTTGCAGATAGGGCATGTTTTGCAGTTGGCCTCTATCATCATAGCACAAGATGGACACTCGCGTTTTTTCATGCGCAGCCTGTTTATTGTTTACTGTAGCACGCCTTGCTTGTGTGTGCAATGGGTGAACGCTTCATCAGGTATTAAGCCACTTTAAGAATTTGCCCACCCAGGTGCGAGGCTGTTTCTCTGGTTTTATCTCCTTTTGTTCCGTGGGCTCGTCATAAATACGGGTAGCTTTAACCGGTTGCGTTGCTTTTAGCTTGCTCAGATAATTAATCCGTTTGCGTTCTTTCTCTTCTTCAATCGCTCTTTTTCTGCGCTCTTCTTTTTCGCGGGCTTCTGCTTCGCGCTGTTGTGCAATAGGATTGCGCCAGTTTTTCTCTGTTCGTTCAACGGGGTTTCTGCGTTTGTCTTTGTGTTCGCGTCTGGGTTTTTGCTCACCCTGGGGAGTTACATCTGTTGCCGGCTCTTCTTTTTTACGAGGGGCAGGCAATTCTATTTTGCCTAACACTTTCAGTCCGGCTAATTCTACTTTAGGCGCACGAATGGTTTCGCTTTCGGCCACATCTTCTGTATTCGATTCTGCAACAGGTTCGGGTTGTGGTTCTTCTTCAACCTCTTCTAGTGCCTCTATAACCTGCCTGGGTTGTATTTCTATTTCTTCTGCCTCCTGATTTTGTGCCGCCATTAATTCGCCCAGGCGTTCGGGCGCAAAATGTAACACGATGTGTTTTACCAAATCATCATTCAGTTTAGCATTTGATCCTTCATCAAAATATTGCTGACTTTTAGCTAACAGGTCAACAATCTGCGAAGGTCTTACTGAGAGTTTTCGGGCTAATTGTCCGAGGCGCATAAAATTCAAATCTGGTTTAGTGCGCAAATATAGCAGGATCGGATTGATCAGCCCCTAAAGGAGAAAGTTTGCCTTACTCTGGCTTTTGCCTCCACTTCTTCTTTTCAGCATGTTGCTTTTTAGATATTAACCGCGCCTGTTTGGCTGCTTTGCCCGGTTTGGTTGGCTTACGAACTTTACGGGGCGCAAAGGCTTTGATAAGCAACTCGTGCAGCTTCGCTATTGTAGCTTCTTTGTTTTGCAGTTGCGACCGGCTTTCCTGCACGGTTATCTGAAGTTCCTCCTCGGCAGTAATACGCGAATGAAGTTTTTTCAAAATCACTTCTTTTACCTCTGCAGTAAGTGCCGACTGGCTCACCTTCCACGAAAGTGTAATGCGCGAGTTTACCTTGTTTACATTTTGCCCTCCCGGACCGCTGCTGCGCGAGGCGCTGAACTGCAACTCGGGCTTTATTTGTTCAAGGATTTGTGAAGCGCTAATGTGCATAGTAAAATAATTAAGTCAAAAATAACAGAATATCGGTTGACCTTACCCCCGGCCCCCCTCCAGAGGAGAGGGGAGTCTTTCAACTATAAATTCAGTTTGCGATTCATCTATAAAAGCCGGACATTCCGAATATGAAACGGTGGTGGTTTATCGTGTTGGTGATTGCGGCCCAGGCAAGTTATGCCAACTCCATTCTTGTGCCGATGGATGAAAACCAGCGCGACCACCTGAAAGCGTATGGCCTTGCCTACTTCACATTAAAAGAAGGAGAACCGGTAGATTGGTTATTAAATTACAG
This sequence comes from Flammeovirgaceae bacterium UBA2786, assembly GCA_002352225.1. Classification (GTDB taxonomy): domain Bacteria; phylum Bacteroidota; class Bacteroidia; order Cytophagales; family Cyclobacteriaceae; genus ELB16-189. The sequence goes on along the minus strand of DEIA01000058.1, from coordinate 38,018 downwards.
GGGTGGTAGTTTTTTAATTCCGTTTAATAACACGGTATTATCGGAATGTAAAATACGCGGCATTTCGTACGAAGTTATTTCATCGGCTCAAACAAACGCCATCTTAACTGAAATAGCAAAACCCGATGCAAACTTAAATGTGGTGCGGTTAGAAACCGCTCCGCGTGTGGCTGTATATTCGCCCAAAAATGAATTGATTAATGACGAAACTGATGCTGTTATTCTGGTATTGGATTATGCCGAAATACCTTACACCATTATTTACGATGAAGAAATTTTAAAAGATGAGTTAGCTAAATTCGACTGGTTGCATTTGCATCATGAAGACTTTACGGGGCAACACGGCCGGTTTATGCGAAGGGAGTCTGCTATTATACAGGCAAAAATTCAGGAGGAGACCGCAACACGTCTGGGTTTTGCATCCGTAACGGATATGAAGCTGGCTGTTGCCAAACGCATTAAAGGTTTTACTGCCGGTGGTGGTTATCTGTTTGCCATGTGCTCGGGTGCCGAAACATTTGATATTGCTCTTGCCGCAGAAGGCTCGGGTATTTCGTTTAAAGATTTAAGTGGCGATGAAGACTCCATGCTCGATTACTCCAAAACACTTGCGTTCGAAAATTTTTCTTTAGAACCACCCTCCAGCCGAAAATTTTCTGATATTAATTCAAACGGTCCCGATTCTTTTCAGCCTGTATCGTCCTACTTTCAGTTGTTTCAGTTTTCGGCCAAGTGGGATATTGTGCCTTCGCTGCTTACNNTGGGCGATAACAAACGCGCAGGACGCACACGTTATTTATATGGTGAACTCGGCCGCGGGCATTGGACCTATTACAGCGGACACGACCCAGAAGGAATGCCCGGGTGGCGCAGGGGTAATACCGATTTATCCATGCACCCACACTCACCCGGCTACAGGCTTATTCTTAATAATGTGTTGTTCCCGTCAGCTAAAAAGAAAAAGCAAAAAACATGATATTTAGCCACAAAGGCTCAAAGACACTAAGAGGTTTATTGAACACAAGAGCGTTTGTACCTTCGTGACTTGGTGGCACACAGTTAATAGCTATATGAGAATAATTAAATGGATTCTTTTTGCTTTCTTAGCAATTAGCGTAGGGCTTTATCCGATCATCTACCTGCTTATTAAAGCCCGCTTTGGGTTGTTGTTGTCCAAGTCCGATGAACTACTGACTAATCAACTCTGGAATGTAGCTTTTTACCAACACATTATTTTTGGTGGTATTGCATTACTTACCGGCTGGTCGCAATTCAGTTCAAAACTCAGGCAACGGTATTTAAATACCCATCGCCTGCTCGGCAAAGTATATGTGGTGGTCTGTTTACTTAGTGGCAGTGCTGCACTTTACCTGGCATTTCATGCTACAGGCGGCTGGGTTGCCGGTTTGGGATTTGGTGCATTGGGAACATTTTGGATTTACACTACTGTAAAAGCATTTCTTTCCATCCGTCAAAAGCAAATCACTCAACACCAGGCGTGGATGATTCGCAGTTATGCGCTTACATGGGCAGCGGTAATGCTGCGCATCTATTTGCCGCTCTCGCAGATTGCCCAAATCGATTTTATTGATGCATACCGGGTAATTGCCTGGTTATGCTGGGTGCCCAATCTGTTAGCAGCAGAGTGGATTATTTCGAGAATGCGATTGCCACGTTTTATATAAAACCAAGAACCTCTGCAACGTAGAAGTTTACAGAGTTATTTGATACCTGTAAACAACCGCTCCCATCTTACTTTATCCAGCCACTTGCCATCTTTGTTTACCGAGAACCAGATAAACAACGGCTTACCCAAAATGTGATCTTCCGGTACCAAACCCCAATAGCGCGAGTCGATAGAGTTATCGCGGCTATCGCCCATCATAAAATAATAATCTTGTTGAAAGGTGTAGCTGGTTAAGGATTGTCCGTCAATCTCCAGTTGCCCGTTCGAAATGTTCACTGATTTATGACCTTCATACTTTTCAATAAACTCGCCATAGAAGTTCAACGTAGAATCGTTCACCACTATGGTCATACCTTTTTGAGGAATGGTAAGTGGACCGTAGTTGTTCAACGTCCAGGTACTATTCATCATGGTTGGATAGAGCGGGAAACTACCCTTATCGTCCGAGGCGGATTCAACAGAAACTTTATAAAGAGCAGCGTTAACATCATTTAATTGTTGTTGGGTGAGCAACATGCTATACACAGCTTTGCCATCATTCGTCTTGCCTAAAAACCAGAAGTCTTCACTATCTAATTCCAGCTTCTCCAACGTGCGTGGTTGTAATATTTCTTTGGTAATAACCTGGTAGCGGAACTTCATGCCAGGCGGGTTAACCATTGGTTCGCCATTGATAAATACTTGTTGGTTTTTAATCTGAACTACATCGCCACCAATAGCCACGCATCGTTTTACTAAATACGTTTTAAGATCAACCGGTCTTTCAGTTGGGTCGAGCAAATCTTTGGGTGTATTAAACACTACCGGCTCACCACGTTTTACTTTTCGAAATCCGGGAAGGCGATAGGAAGGAAGTTGAATCCAATCCAGATAAGAAGGAATTTCAGTACCCCAGATTTTCTGATGTGTGAGTGGAACCTGCAAAGGGGTACGCGGTGTGCGTGTTCCATAATGAATTTTACTTACCCACAAATAATCGCCTACCAACAACGAATTCTCCATAGAGCTTGTGGGAATAACAAATGCCTCGGCCAGCGACCAGCGAAACAAAGAGGCTACCACTACGGCAAATACAATAGCCTCGCGCCATTCCTGAAATTTGGTTTTTTTAGCTATGGGTTCAGTTTTCATGAGGGTAGAATTACAAGCTGTTGAACGCAGTGTGCTGCTAAAAGGTTAACACACGGGTTGCATAAATCAGACAGACCCGATCAAAGATCATATTTCGGTTTATACTATATTGCTGTTACTATGGAAAACATACCGGTATATCACGCTTCGGTAATACAGGCGGCCCCTGTTTTTTTCAACAAGGCACAAACCATAGATAAAATTCAAACTCTGGCACGGCAGGCAGCCCAACAGGAAAAGTCGGGATTGATTTTATTTCCTGAGGTATTTATACCGGGATACCCTCGCGGACTAATTTTTGGTACACGCGTAGGCGGGCGTTCGGCCGAAGGCCGCGAGATGTTTTTATCGTACTGGCAAAATGCCATAGAAGTACCCGGGCCAGAGTGTAGCCAGCTTGCCTCGTTGGCAAAAGAAATCAATGCCTGGCTGGTAATTGGCGTAACGGAAAAAGATAAGATTAGCGATACCCTGTATTGCACGCTGCTTTATTTTTCCCCGCAAGGTATGTTGGCGCTAAAGCATCGGAAACTAAAACCAACAGCGGCCGAAAGAATTTTGTGGGGCGAGGGCGATGGAACCGATCTGAATGTATTAGATACACCCATAGGAAAACTGGGGGGCCTTATTTGTTGGGAGAACTACATGCCCCTGGCGCGCACTGCGTTATATCAACAAGGAATAGAAATTTATCTGGCCCCAACTGCCGATTGCCGAAATTCCTGGTTGGCATCATTAGAGCACATTGCTTGTGAAGGCCGTTGTTTTGTATTGGGATGCAACCAAATTCTTAAGGCAGAACTTTATCCGGAATCTCTTCGGAATACGCTGGATATTGCTCACTCCTCGTTACCCAGCACAGGTGGAAGCGTAATTTTTTCCCCGTTAGGCAAAGTATTAGCGGGCCCCTTGTTTGATAACGAAGGGATATTAACTGCAGAAATTGACCATCGCGAAATAGTGAAAGCTAAAATGGACTTTGATGTGATAGGTCACTATGCACGAAATGATGTCTTCGATTTAATCTGGAAGAGGCAAACGCTCAAATAGCTGGATCGAAAAAAATATTTGAGTCGTGCAATTCTTTCAATTTGGTTTCTTAACAACGGGTTTCGGTTTCATAGCAGGCAGAACATTGATTTCGCCTCATTGGTAACCTGAGTGCCGAAAATATTATATGCGCAAAAAAATATCTTCCTGATAGCGATTTAACTTTTCTTCAGACTGGTGTACGTCCAAACGGCTCCGGCTGCATCAACCAATCCGAATAAAACTAATGTGTAAGGAGCCCAGCCTATTACAGCAAACACAATAAACCAAAGTAAAATGGCAGCCCGTGTAAAAACAGAAAGCATTAAAAAGGTGGTGTTATTCTGCGGAGCCATAAACACATAGTACAGCCCAATGTTAAACACAATTACCCCTACTACACGAATCCATACTTCATTGGTTTCGGGCAGTTGAAAGGTGCTGAGCAAAAGATTGGGAACTGCTGTTAATATTAATCCAAGACCGAGCAAATAAAATCCAAAGTAATAAACTGATTTTCCTGCGAGTGTCATAGCGGTAGGGGTTTGTTGATCGAATTTACGAAACTCCTGGCATCTCCCAATAATGCCGATGTCATTCCTTAGGAACGTGAAAGCATTTGAATGGGGGAACGGATTGATCAATTGCAAGGATTCAATTCTTGCTCTGGCGAATTCCGGAATCCCTTTAAGTAAACACAAAATGCTTTTCATAGCCAGACCGCGGGCACTTTGTTGGGATCGCGGTATGGGTTAAAGTTTTGACTAAAGCTACTCAAGATGGGCTACCCAACCGCGATGACATTTTATAGTTGAAGGCGTCAGTCTATGGAATGTCATTCCGGAGGAGCGTGAAAACATTTGAATGTGAAAACGGATTGATCAATTGCACAGGATTCAACTCTTGCTCTGGCGAATTCCGGAATCCCCAGCAGTTCCAATGAAAACCTTGTCATAGCCTCTTCACCAATACTTCACAGAATGCTATGCAATTTCAAATCCTCCATTTTTTTCGTACGTTAAGCCTGCAATGAAATTTGATTACATTATTGTGGGTGCCGGCTCGGCTGGTTGTGTGTTAGCCAACCGCCTTACCGAAGGTGGAAAAACAACGGTGTTGCTTTTAGAAGCCGGACCGAAAGACACTAAGCTGGAAGTAGCAATACCCGGAGGCTACATGAAATTACACCACAGTTCGGTGGACTGGAATTGTTACTGGACTGAACCGCAGCGGCATCTTCAAAACCGAAAGCTTTATCATCCGCGTGGAAAAGTTTTGGGGGGCTGCAGCTCTACCAATGCGATGGCCTATGTGCGGGGGCATGCCGCTGATTACAATCATTGGGCAAGTTTGGGTAACACCGGCTGGAGTTATGCCGATGTGCTCCCCTACTTTATCAAGTCAGAGCATAACGAACAATTTCAAAACGCTTTTCACGGACAACAGGGTGAACTGAATGTAAGCCATGCCTTGCGACACCGAACAGAATTGGCGCAGGCCTTTATTGATGCCTGTGTGCAAACAGGTATTCCGCGCAACGATGATTTTAACGGAGCCGAACAAGAGGGTGTAGGCCTGATGCAGTTCACCATCAAAAATGCTAAACGGTGCAGCACCGCGCAGGCATTTTTAAAACCCGTGCTTTCGCGCGATAACCTTACCGTTTACACCGGTGTGCATGTAAAACAAGTGCTGATCGAAAACGACAAAGCCACCGGTGTTGAGTTTTTTATACGCGACCGCTGCTGCGAGAAGGTGCAGGCCGATAAAGAAGTAATTCTGTGTGCAGGCGCTTTTGCATCGCCACAACTTCTCATGCTCTCGGGTATTGGCCCGAAGGAAGTGTTAAGCAAACAGGGCATAGAAATAAAAAAAGAGTTGCCCGGTGTAGGCCAAAATCTGCAAGACCATTTGTTTTTTGCGGTAAGCAGTTTGTGCAGCAAGCCCATCAGTAACAATCACTGGATGCCGTGGTACCGGCAATTGCAAACCCTGGCGCAATATGCGTTGTTCAAAACCGGTCCGCTTACGTTAGGCCCATTGGAAGCGTGTGCATTTACAAAATCCGATTCAGCACAACCTAAGCCCGATCTGCAGTTTCAGTTTACACCCACCAACGCGGGAAATGATTACACCACCAATCTTTTTGATCTGAGCACATTTCCACACATTGATGGCTATACTGTTTTACCCACACAGGTAAATCCAAAGAGCAGAGGTTTTGTTACACTCGCTTCCGCGGATCCGGTTGCACCACCTGTTATTGATCCGCGTTACTTATCGGAAGAAGCAGATCGCGAAACTTTGGTTAAAGGAACCCGAATAGCGTTGCAGATTCTGGAAGCGGAAGCTTTCTCTCCTTACCGGATACGAACCCATTGCCCTGCTCAGCGCGATTCTGATGAAGCCTTGCTCAATCACATTCAGCGCAGTGCCGAATGTGTGTACCATCCGGTGGGTACCTGCAAAATGGGTAGCGATGACCTGGCTGTGGTAAATTCAAAACTACAAGTACACGGAATTGACAACCTGCGCGTGGTGGATGCCTCCGTAATGCCTACCCTTACCAGCGGCAACACCAATGCACCAGTTATTATGATTGCTGAGAAAGCCGCTGATCTAATACTAAAGGGCAATTGAATTATTGTTCAGGCATCCACTCGTACACCTGGTAATGGTCGCCATTCATACCCAGCGACTCATAAACCTTTTGAGCCGCGTGGTTGGACCTATCTACATACAACCGAATGCCACGATATCCGGAATCGGGTGTAACCAGTTGCTGAATGTGCTGATACATTTTTTTGAACACGCCCTGCCCGCGAAATTCAGGGATAATGTAAACCGATTGAATCCAAAGCACAGTTCCAAAACGCCAGTCGCTCCATTCGTACGTAAGCATTAAACTGCCGATTACTTTATTATTTTCGGTGGCAACAAAGTACCGGCCTTTGCTGGCATCTTCAAACACAGCGTGTACGCCTTTGGTTACCGTGTGATAATCCAATTGCAGGCTTTCGGTTTCGTAAGCCATTTTTAATTGAAAGTCGATAATGTACAGGGCATCATCAGGTACGGCTTCTTTTACAGTAATCATATTGCAAGTAAAGATTTTATTCTAACTTATGGCTTGAATGGTCTATCTGCTTTTTGTACTTGGCTTTGTCTTTCTGATTAAAGGTGCCGATGTTCTGGTAAACGGGGCTTCGGCTATTGGTCGCAGGTTTCGTATTTCCGAAATGGTAATCGGACTTACCATTGTTTCGTTCGGAACTTCGTTGCCCGAATTATTGGTTACTACCATGGCCAGTATTAATGGCCAGGCCGAGTTAGGGCTTGGAAACATTCTGGGCAGCAACATTGCCAATGTGCTTATCATTCTGGGGATTGCTGCATTAATCCGTCCACTGCCCATTCCCCGCGATACGTATTTTATTGAAATTCCTTTTTCAATACTAGCCGCATTGTTACTGGGGTTTTTGGCGAATGCCAATATTTTTTACACAGGGCAGAATGCCATCGGCCGGGGAGAAGGAGGTATCATGCTTTACTTCTTCTTTTTGTTTATGGTATACATATTTGTTGTGGCCCGAAGAAAGAAAACGGAAGATGAAGCTCCCATTGTGGGCCAACCATTGATAAAATCTGTACTTCTTATTATTGTGGGGGTAATAGCCCTTTATTTTGGCGGGGGGTGGGTGGTAGATGGTGCTACGCATATCGCGCTCTTGTTTGGAATAAGCGAATCGGTTATAGGGCTTACCATTGTGGCGGTGGGTACATCGCTGCCCGAACTGGTTACATCAGCCGTGGCCGCCTATAAAAACAACACCGATATGGCCGTAGGCAATGCCATTGGGTCCAACATCTTCAACATTCTTTGGATCCTTGGGTTTACGTCCATCCTTACACCCATTCCGTTCAACGACCACAGCAATCAGGACATTCTGATGGTACTCATTTCAACTTCTGCTTTAATTATGGCCGTACTTATTGGCAAGAAGCCACGCATCAGCCGCTGGGAAGGCGCAATCTTCATGCTTATCTATTGCGGTTATCTATATAGCCTTATTCAACGTTAAAGCGCTTGCCGGATGTCGGCAATCAAATCGGTAGCATCTTCTATTCCTACAGACAACCGTAACAGATTGTCTTTTATTCCTACCGCTTTGCGTTCAGCTGCAGTAAGTTTTGCATGCGATGTTTTTACAGGTTGGGTGATTGTAGACTCCACCCCGCCTAAGCTGATTGCACGTTTTATATACTGCAGTCTTTTAATAAATCGATCAGGATTGGTTTTTACTTCGAACGATAACATTCCGCCAAAGCCACCGGGCATTTGCCTTTTGGCGATAGCATAACCCGGATGGTTTTTTAAACCCGGATAATACACCTTTGCTATACGCGATTCCTTTTCGAGATAACGGGCAATGGCCAGCGCATTTTCATTTTGCTTTTGCACGCGCAGTACAATGGTTTTTAAACTGCGCTCTACTAAGTAGCAGGTTTGGGCATCAAGGCTTCCGCCAAAGTGCATGGCGCTTTGTTTTATTTGCGCTGTTAATTTTTTAGAAGATACCATAGCGCCACAACAAATGTCGCTGTGGCCGCCAATGTATTTGGTGCCACTATGGGTAACAACATCAATACCCAGATCAATCGGGTTTTGATTTACCGGACTGGCAAACGTATTGTCGATGATGGTTACGATGCCGTACTTCTTTGCCAGTTTAGCCACACCTTTCAAATCGGTAATCTTAAGCAATGGGTTAGAAGGTGTTTCCACATAAATCACTTTTGTGTTTTTGCGGATAGCTTTTTCAAACCTTTTTAAATCAGAAACATCAACCATCGAATATTCCATACCATAGCGTTCTAACTCATGCAACGCAGCATGATGTGTTCCTCCGTACAGATCGTTTTGAAACAACACATGATGGCCTGCTTTAATCATGGCAAACAGGCTGGTCATAATGGCCGCCATGCCCGAGCTGAAGATCAGTCCATCTTCTCCGTTTTCAAGTGCCACCAGTTTATCTACTACAGCCTTCTGATTTGGTGTATTGTAATAACGCGGATAACGCACTTCGGCTTCGTAATCGTAAGCAGATGACGGGTAAATAGGAGTAACCACACCGCCATAGAGCGTATCGCCAATCGAGCCGGCATGAACACTAAGGGTAAGTTTGGAAGCCGATGATTTTTTCATGGACGTAAAAATAGAGATAGATTTTTAATCGGAAACAAAGTATCTGTACCCCGTTTACCGGGAAATTCATTCATTCCGTGAACATCATAAAAAAATAAATATTTATTGTTTATCAATAAATATTTATTACATTTGCCTATTATTTAACCGTAACCCATTATGGCAAAAGGAGATCAGTACATTTTTATATTCCTGCATATTATTGCGTGGATCATCTTTGTAGGCTTGAGTATTGAGGCCGGTGGCCTTATTGTAAACTTTTTTTTCAGCCTTTACAATCCTGAGTTAATACCAAATCTGTATCAGAAACTGGACTTAACCGAAATGTATAACCGCAGCACGTGGGCATTCTTTAGCATGTATAGCTTTATTCTGGTTATTTCCATTTTAAAGGCATGCTTATTTTATATCCTCATTATGCTGTTATCCAAAATGGATTTGTCTAAACCCTTTAGTCCTTTTGTTTCGGGGCACATAACCAAAATCAGTTACTATACATTTTCTGTAGGAATATTAAGTTTTGGTGCGCGACAAACTGCTAATACTTTATTGCACAAAGGCTACAATATTAGTAGCCTGAATCAATTCTGGGCCGATAGCCAGGCCTATATCATAATGGCAGCCGTAGTCTATGTAATTGCAGCCATCTTTAAGAAAGGAGTGGACCTACAGAACGAAAACGATTTAACGGTTTAGGGTATGCCCATCGTAGTGAACTTAGATGTGATGATGGCTAAGCGTAAAATTTCGCTTAACGAACTTTCGGAACGGGTTGATTTAACCTTATCTAATCTTTCCATTTTAAAAACCGGAAAGGCAAAGGCTATTCGCTTTAGCACATTAGAGGCAATATGCAAAGCTTTAGACTGCCAGCCAGCCGACATTCTGGAATACGTAAACGACAAAAAAAAGACAGGGCGTTAATTACTTTATATGGTTAATTGACATACGCACTCGTTGCTTCCTGTTTCTGCTTTTTGTAGTTTCCGTTCGTCAATCGAAGCCAAATCATGAAAAAAGGGATTTCGAGAAAGAAAACTAAAACCAAAAAGCTTTCGTGGGAGTATTACGACCATAAGGGTAAAAAAATTGTCAACACAAAGATTATTGATCGCTGCAATAAGTTGGTATTGCCCCCCGCCTGGGTAGATGTTTGGATTTCGATAGATGCCACTGCTAACCTGCAAGCTACAGGCAAAGATGTAAAGGGCAGGCTTCAGTATCGTTACCATGAAAACTGGACACTGGCACGTGCAGCCGAAAAATTTGATAGCATGGTTGAATTTGCAGAATTGCTACCCACCATCCGAAAAGAAGTAAATCGCGATTTAAAGTTGCATGGCATGCCAAAAGAAAAAGTGGTGGCGTTGATTATCAAACTGATTGACCTGTATCACTTTCGGGTGGGTAATGATGAGTATGCCAAACAAAATAATTCGTACGGACTAACCACCTTAAAGGAAGGTCATGTAATTTTTGATCGCTCGGCCAGTGCCGAAGGAAAGGGCGATGCGGTATTTGAGTTTATCGGTAAGTCAGGAAAGCTTTGGAAGCGTAGAATTTGGGAAGATGATCTGGTAAAGATTATTCAGGCTTCGGGCGAGGTGGGCGGCAAAAACAAAAAACAGGATTTGTTCCGCTATCACGATAAAAACGGAAGCGACTATGATGTAAAGGCCAATCACATTAACGAATACCTGGATGCTGTTATACCAAACCATGCCAGCATAACAGCCAAAGATTTTCGTACCTGGGCCGCTACGTGGAAGACAGCACACCGGCTTTCGCGCCAGTTAGACCCCGATACGGAACGCGCCCGCAAGCGCGTGGCAAATGATGTGGTAAAAACTGTGGCCGCAGATTTAGGCAATACGCCAACGGTTTGCCGGTCGAGTTATATTCACCCCACTATTCTATCCGATTGGGCAAGCGGTAAGTTTCGTTCAAAATGGAACAAAGCCGGTAAAGGCAACAAGCATCGCGGATTAACACGCGAAGAAACCGTAACGTTTAATTATCTGAAGAACTCAAATGACTGACATAAAATCTGAAATGGAGAATAGGATAAATGAAAGAATTGAGTACCGAATTCCGGATGATTTAATTATTAAGAAAAGTGATGGTACACCAACACGAGACATAACGGTTTATGATTTAATAGCCCTTTACGTTGGACTCAGTTACGTTGGGCAAGACATCTACAAAAACGAATCCGGAGAAGAATATATTAGAACAAAGTATGGATTTGAATCTGTTCTTCGCTATAACCAAAACATAAAACTTCAAGAGTCCGCTCGATTAATCGATGAACTTCAGTACAACCTGAAAATCGCCAGAGAAAAAATCAACCAGTATTCAGAGATAATAAAGGCTTTGGAGGCAAAAAGCAGAGAGCGAAAGGAGAAATTAAAAAACATAACTCAGCCTTTGCAAGATGAAAATGAAGCATTAAGACAAGAAATTATACTACTTAAAAGAGAGTTGGCTAAGTTTAAATGAATCTGTAATCAATAAATTGATAAACAAGCAGACGAAAGTTTTTTACAGCAGACTTAAAATAAAATTGACCCTGACAGTACAAGATTTCCCCTTCGGATTTATTTCTTTTCATCCCAATTGGTCCCCGTAAGGTTATAAATCTCCCGTATATCTTTCAGAATTTTTACAAAGTCAAGGTTAAGATCTTTGAGGTACCCTGTTTTCAAATCAAAAACCCAGCCATGCACAACCGGGAAGCCTTTCTCGACATAGGTTTGTTGTACACTGGCCAGTTTTATTACATTAATGCATTGTTCTTCCACGTTCAACTCAACCAATCTTCTGTACCGTTGTTCTACATCTTTAATATTATTGAGCTCGGTTTTATGTAGTCGGTACACGTCTCTTATATTGCGCAGCCAGGGGTTAAGAATTCCCATATCAACAGGTTGCATGGCAGCTTTAACACCACCGCAGTTGTAGTGTCCACAGACAATAATATGTTTAACATTCAGGTGCCTTACCGCATAATTAATTACCGCCATCACATTCAGATCGGTTGCATTTACCAGGTTTGCCACATTGCGATGCACAAACACTTCGCCTGGCTCTACTCCCATCAGGTCTTCGGCTGTTACACGGCTATCGCTACACCCGATGTACAAATAATCAGGGTGCTGTTCGCGGGCTATTTTTTCAAAAAACTCTTTGTTGGTAGCTAACTTACTGGCTACCCAGTTGCGGTTGTTTTCAAAAAGTTGCTCGTAGCTTGCCATCGTTTTGCTAATTTACAATAATACTCCACTAACCTGGTCATATTTTTCCAGGTAAATTCTTTTCAGAAGTATACTCCATTCAAAAGACGTAAGAATAACTCAATACAGGCGCAAGCGTTGTACTTGGGTAAGGTGGCATAAGAGAAGTCAAGAATAATGAATCGAAAAACCAGAATTAAGACTTTTTTCCTACTATAATCAGACCTTTTTCATACCGTTATCTTTTTTACTCGATGCACCAGTGCTTCAACTTTGCGGCATGTTAAAACTTTAAAGTCCTTTATTATGAAAACAAGAGCAGTTTATTTGATTACTTCACTTTTGGTCGCTTCTATGGCGGCTTTTGGGCAAACAACCAAAGAAAAAGCAACGCCCCAAACAAATGAATCCGGAAAGAGTTTTGCAAGTTCGGTAACTACGCTGGAAAGAAATTTTAAGTTAGACAAGAATTCTAAAACAGAAGAAATTGTAATTGATATTCCGCCAAAAGCAACAAAATTTGACTTAAAAGTTTGGAGTTCTGTGAGCAATGGGAAACTGACCATTGAAATATATGACCCTAATGGAGTAAAATTGGGGAATTATACAGTAGGGCTACAAGCGGGTTCGGAGAAAGAAACCAGCGGCCGTATCAACAAGTATTTTAAAGAACCTTTACCAGGGGCATGGAAAATAAAAATTGTTCCCGTGGAAACGACAGGAAGCATTTGGTCAGAAGTAATGATTTATGAATAATTTTGAGTATGACAATTTGTTCAAGAAACGTTTTAGCAACAATAGTATTTTTCGTTTCAGTTATTCCGCTTTATGGCCAAATAAAAACTAAATCATACATCGCTGGAAAATTATCGTTAGATAATTCATGGAGTTCGACCATCTATCTTTCGCACATTACAACATTCGATGATATGTATGTAATGTCTAATGAGATAATAATAGCCAAGGCCAACATAGATAGCCTTGGCTATTTCAAATTTGATATTGACTATTTGCCAGTTGATCAAAATTTGTTTCGCTTGCACATTGTTAAGAAGAATGACTCACCAGCCACGCTCATTATTGGCGGTAAAGACGAAAATCATTTATTTTTAATCGCTAACCGACTTTCAACAATTCATCTAACAAGCAATTCGTATTATCCGCCATTTAAAAATATAGTTTTTGAGGGCGACAAAGAGAATATTGCATTTCAACGTATTACTCATCATTTTTTTAAAGCCGATAGTATTGCATCAGAAAGTTCGGCATCAAAACGATTACTTATTGAAAAGCAACTGGAGAAAGATTTGCTGTTAATTGCTGACACGTCAAATTACTTTATGGTTTCTCTTTATGCGATTTACAAAAATCGTTTTTCAGAAAACTATTCTTCTAATGAAAGTTATTATAAATCATACATCAAAAAGTGGAGCAATCAGAATAATCCATATTTCAATTCATTCAAAAAGAAACTTTCATTTAACAGTTTCGACAATTCAACAATAACAATCACCGTAGTTTCACTAGGATTTTTAACCCTTATCGGCTTTGTGGTTGGAAGATACAGTTCGAAGAAAACTAAAATTAAGGCTAATCATGTTGACAAATTAAGTGTTCAGGAAAGAAAGATTTATGAAATGCTTCAGCAAGGAGCAAGCAATCAAGAAATTGCTGATCAATTTAATATTGGATTGAGTACCGTAAAATCTCACGTTAGTAGTATCTACTCAAAACTCAATGTTAAATCAAGAAAAGGAATTGTGAATTTGAAAAATGACTAATCCGCCTATACGGCTTGGCGATACTCAAAAAATCTAATACAGGCGCGATTGAAATTTTAAATACAACTGTGTTCTACCAAAAAAATGGAATACATACACTACAACCCGGTTGAAGCAGGTTTTGTAGAACATGAAGAAGATTATCTTTACAGTTGCCCAAGAGATTTTTTTACAAGAAGGGACTTATTGAATTACGTTATGTGGTGCAGGTGTCAGATAGGGATAAGCACAAGCGTGATGCTTGCGCTTGGATGAGAAAGATTGTTAAAAAGTCCAACCAAAAGAGAGTCCTGGCCAGGCCCATAAAAACATATCGGCTTCACCTCCCTTGTCGGGCCCAAGGATCACAGGCATTATACCTGCTCTGAAAATAAAATTACCGGATGGCTTTTGAAATCTATATCCAATACGTCCTGTTAAAAAAGGATAATACTGATCTTCAACTAAGGGTGAAGGTAAAACAACTCCAAATCCCAATTCTACATGGTGCTTATTGAATGAAATCAATTGGTGCAATACAATTGGGAAACCTAAATATCCAAATCCAAGTTGCCCGGTAGTTTTGTACTTGCGATTATTCAAGATCACTCTTTCATAATTTAAAGAACCAAGAAATGCATACCCCCCCAGTTCAACGTTAATACTATTCTTTTTGTGGAAAGTTCGGTTATCTAAATTAAGGTCTTGAGCCAAAACCGGACTGATCAGTAGTACAGCAATAACAATTAGTACAGAGCTTCTCATTTCCATTGGCGGCAATATGAAACTAAAATAAAAGTACCCAATACAACCTACTCCACCAAACTCAATATCCCCTGTTCTTTTGCCTCCAATGTAGTTTGTCCTACTAAATACTGATCTACTGCACGCGCAGCTTCGCGGCCTTCGCTTATCGCCCACACAACCAGTGATTGCCCCCTGCGCATATCGCCTGCAGCAAACACATCTTCCACAGAAGTTTTATAGTTGGTTGCTTTTACATTGCCCCGCTCATCGCGGTCAACACTCAGTTGCTCTACTAAACCATTGTGCTGAGGATGTAAAAAGCCCATCGCCAATAAAGCCAACTCGCACGGAATTTCTTTTTCGCTGCCAGCTATTTCTACAAAGACTGGTGGTTTACCCGGTTCGTTTTTCATTTCCACTTCGGCAATCTTTAAGGCTTTCAGGTTGCCTTGATCATCGCCAATAAACTCTTTAGTAACTATCGACCAGTTGCGCTCACATCCTTCTTCGTGAGAAGTGGAGGTTCTCAAAATCATTGGCCAGCTTGGCCAGGGCATAGAAGCGGTTCTATCTTTTGGTGGTTTAGATAAAATTTCAATTTGCGTTACTGACTTTGCCCCATGCCGGTTTGATGTCCCCACACAATCTGAACCGGTATCGCCTCCGCCAATTACCACCACATTTTTTCCGGTAGCCCAGATTTCTTGTGTGTTTACTTTTTTACCGGCCACTCTGCAATTTTGTTGTGTCAAAAAATCCATGGCATAGTGTACACCTTTCAATTCCCTTCCAGGGATTGGTAAGTCGCGCGGAATGGTTGATCCTCCGCAAAGTAAAATCGCATCAAACTCTTCTTTTATTTGAGTTACCGAAATATTTACGCCTACGTTAGCATTGGTCTGAAACTTCACGCCTTCTTCCGTCATTAACTGCACTCTGCGGTCAACTATTTGTTTATCTAATTTGAAGTCAGGTATTCCGTACCGTAGCAACCCGCCAATTTCATCGGCCCGTTCAAACACAGTTACCTGGTGGCCGGCATAATTTAATTGTGCCGCAGCCGCAAGCCCCGATGGGCCAGACCCTACAATTGCAATTTTTTTATTCGTGCTGGTAACCGGTATACGCGGTTTGGCATACCCATCCTGAAAGGCTCTTTCTATAATTGACTTTTCAATATACTCAATAGCTACCGGGGGTTTGTTAATGCCTAATACACAAGAAGCTTCGCAGGGTGCCGGACAAATTCTTCCGGTAAATTCAGGAAAGTTGTTGGTTGAAATCAGAATCTCATACGCCAGCTTCCAGTTTTCCTGATACACGGCATCATTAAATTCGGGAATAATATTTCCAAGCGGGCAACCATTATGACAAAACGGAATACCACAGTCCATACACCGCGAAGCCTGTTTCACAGTAATCCCCTCGTCAATCACGGGGTCTACCTCGTTGTAGTCGTTTATGCGCTTTTTGGGATCGCGCTTGTGCGGAAGTTCGCGCTGTTGTTCTAAAAATCCAGTTGGTTTACCCATGGCTTTAAAAGTTTGAAGTTTTAAGTGAAAAGTTCAAAATCAGTTACTTTAAACTTTAAGACTTTCCACTTTAAACTTTTTTTAGTTTGATGAAAATTTAAAATCTGTATTACCAAAAGTGGTTTGCGCAGTAGTTGATTTCTTTTCGGCTTTGCGTTTTTCCAACACTTTCTTGTAATCAATAGGCATTACTTTAATAAAATTCTTATAGGTGTTGGTCCAGTAACTTAATATATGTGCAGCCACTTCGCTGTTGGTGTGATGCTTGTGTTGCTCAATCATACTGTGCAGCAAGTGTTCATCTTCTTCATCCAGCGTGTCGAGCAGC
This sequence comes from Flammeovirgaceae bacterium UBA2786, assembly GCA_002352225.1. Classification (GTDB taxonomy): domain Bacteria; phylum Bacteroidota; class Bacteroidia; order Cytophagales; family Cyclobacteriaceae; genus ELB16-189. The sequence goes on along the minus strand of DEIA01000058.1, from coordinate 21,362 downwards.
ACCATCTCCATATTGCAATTTTTTACAAATGTTTTGTTTACATCCCACACATAGGCTACCCCACCACTCATGCCGGCAGCAAAATTTCTTCCTGTATCGCCCAGTATTACTACCGTTCCACCTGTCATGTATTCGCAGCCATGATCGCCTACGCCTTCTACCACAACTTTTACACCCGAGTTGCGCACCGCAAAACGTTCGCCTGCCATTCCTTTAATAAAGGCTTCGCCAGCGGTAGCGCCAAAGAAGGCCACATTCCCCACAATAATATTTTTTGATGGATTGAAGGTTGCTGTGGTAGATGGATACAAAATCATTTTGCCACCCGATAAGCCTTTGCCAAAGTAATCGTTCGCATCGCCTTCCAGTTCGAATGTTACTCCACCCGTTACAAATGCACCAAAGCTTTGCCCGGCTGTTCCGTTGAATTTTATTTGTACCGTATCGGCTGGCAAGCCAGGGCCGAGATAAATTTTTGAAATCTCGTTGCTGAGCATAGCCCCCACGGCCCTGTCCTGGTTGGTAATCACAAATTCACCTTGCACGCGTTCTGCTTTTGTTAAGGCTGGTTTAGCCAGCTTAATCAATTTTCTATCTAACACGGCTTCAATTCCATGATCCTGCTCTTCTTGTTTAAACAGCGCTGTATCCAGGCTCATTGGTTCTTTAAACAAGAGAGGAGAGAGATTAAGGTTGTGATATTTCCAATGCTCCTCATCCTTGCGCATTTCAAGTCTATCGGCCTGGCCTACCATTTCGTTTACTGTGCGAAATCCCAACTCCGCCATAATTTCACGAAGTTCTTCAGCTAAAAATGTAAAGAGGTTTACTACATATTCCGGCTTACCGGTAAAGAGCGCGCGCAGTTCTTTGTTTTGTGTAGCTACTCCCACAGGGCAAGTATTAAGATGACACTTGCGCATCATAATACAGCCGGTAGTAACAAGCGCTGCTGTAGCCACACCCCATTCTTCTGCGCCAAGCAACGCGGCAATTGCCAGATCGCGCCCGGTACGAATTTGTCCATCGGCTTGTAAGACCACACGACCACGTAGTTTGTTGCGCACCAATGTTTGGTGTGCTTCGGCCAGACCAAGCTCCCACGGCAACCCTGCATGGCGAATAGAACTGATGGGCGATGCCCCCGTACCGCCATCGTGCCCGGCAATTAGAATTACATCGGCATGGGCTTTGGCCACACCTGAAGCAATGGTGCCCACACCAGCTTCACTCACCAGCTTTACACTGATGCGTGCTTCACGGTTTGCATTTTTTAAATCGTAAATAAGTTGTGCTAAATCTTCAATAGAATAAATATCGTGATGTGGTGGTGGCGATATTAAACCAACTCCTGGTGTAGAATGACGCACGCGCCCAATCCAATCATCTACTTTATGGCCGGGCAACTGACCCCCTTCGCCTGGCTTGGCACCTTGTGCCATTTTTATCTGAAGTTCTTTAGCATTAGTGAGGTAATAACTGGTTACTCCAAACCGACCGGAAGCAACTTGTTTAATGGCCGAGTTTTCCCAATCGCCATTTTCCTTTGGTGCAAACCTGCTTTCGTCTTCACCCCCTTCGCCACTGTTGCTCTTGCCTCCAATGCGATTCATGGCTACGGCAAGTGTGCTATGTGCTTCGTACGAAATAGAACCAAACGACATAGCCCCTGTAGCAAATCGTTTGAAGATGCTTTCTTTCGATTCTACTTCGTTAATTGAAATTGATTTGCTCTTTTTGAATTTGAGCAGGCTTCGCAGCGTAATGGCCCGCTCACTCTGATCATTAATCAGGTTAGAATATTTTTTAAACAGGTTATAATCATTCATCTTGGTTGACTGCTGCAACAAATGAATGGTTTGTGGATTAAACAAATGCGCTTCGCCCCGTTGTTTCCATTGATACACGCCCCCCACTGCCAGGTGAGGCAGCCAGTTATTTGTTTTAGGAAAGGCCAGTCGATGTTTAGCTAATGCCTCACGCGCAATATCATCTAATTTTAAACCACCAATACGCGATACGGTTCCGGTAAAATATTGATCAATCACTTCAGGATGTATACCCAACGCTTCAAATATTTGCGCTCCATGATACGATTGCAGGGTTGAGATTCCCATCTTACTCATAATCTTGAGCAACTCTCCGGCCACTGCCTTTTTGTAATTTGCAATTGCTTGTTCTTCGGTAAGGTCTTCTTTCAACACCTTGCGTTTTTTCATATCGTGTATGGTTTGATACACGAGGTATGGATTAACACCTGATGCTCCATAACCCAGCAGGGTGGCATAGTGATGTGTTTCCCACACATCGCCAGCTTCTACGAGTAATCCTACTTTCCCTCTCAGCCCTTTCCGAATCAAATCATGATGCACGGCCGCTACAGCCAGCAGCGAAGGAATTTGTGCGTGGCCGCTATCAAAACTTCTGTCCGACAGAAGAATGATTGTAAACCCGTCTTCAATCGCATCGGTAACATATTGACACACGCGATTCAATCCGTTTTCAAGTGAACCCGGTTTGCCATCGGCTTTGAAATAGGTATAAATGGTTTTGGTTTGCAGATGCCGATGATCAATGTACCGGATTCGCTCCATCTCATTGTTGGTAAGCACGGGTGTGGGTAACTCCAGAGTAATGCAATGCTCGGGCGATTCTTCCAGCAGATTTAACGATCCGCCCACATGCGAAACCAGCGACATTACCAACCGCTCGCGAATGGGATCGATTGGCGGATTAGTTACCTGTGCAAAGAGTTGTTTAAAATAACTGCTTAAATGTTGTGCTTGTTTGGAAAGCACAGCCAGTGGAGTATCGTTGCCCATCGAGCCAAGCGCTTCTTTACCGGTTTCACACATTTGTGTAAGAATCACCCGCAAGTCTTCTGAGGTATATCCAAATGAAATTTGTCTTTTCAGGAACGTAACCGGATCGTATTTATGAAAACTTCCGCCCGGCTCCGGAAGGTCTTGTAACCGTACTTTATTCTCGCGCAGCCATTTGCCGTAAGGCTGGCGGTTGCAGATTTCTCTTTTCAATTCATCATCGCTTACGATGCGGCCCTGCTCCATATCTACCACAAACATTTTGCCTGGTTGCAAGCGGCCTTTCGTAACCACGCGAGCCTGGTCTATATCCAGCACACCCACTTCCGATGCCATAATCACCATATCATCATCGGTAACTACAAAACGGGAAGGGCGCAGGCCATTGCGATCGAGTGTTGCTCCGATAATTTTTCCATCGGTAAACGTAATGGATGCCGGGCCATCCCAGGGTTCCATCAGGTTTGCATGATACTCATAGAAATCTCGTTTCTCCTGGCTCATGCTTTCATTACCATCCCAAGCTTCAGGTATCATCATCATCATTACATGAGGCAGCGAACGGCCGGCATGAACCAGCAACTCAATGGCATTATCCAGATTAGATGAGTCTGATTGCTTTGGATTACAAATCGGCAAAATCATATCCAACTCTTCGCGTGTAAAATACTCCGATGCAAAAAAAGCCTCCTTGGAATTAAGCCAGTTTATATTTCCACGCACGGTATTGATCTCGCCATTGTGCGCAATGTAGCGGAAGGGTTGTGCCAACCTCCACGAAGGAAATGTGTTAGTTGAAAAGCGCGAGTGAATTACGGCTAATGCCGATACCACATCTTCGTGCTCCAGATCGGCAAAATACGGGCGTAACTGCCCCGAAGTAACCATACCTTTGTAGGCAATGGTTTTGTAGGAAAGTGAAGAGAAATAAAATTGGTTAGCCACTCCCTTTACCGATTCGGTAATGATATGGGTTGTGTATTTTCTTAGAATAAAAAGTTTACGTTCAAAATCATCCGGGTTTGTAATTTTATCGGGCCGTTTAATGAATACTTGCTCCATTACGGGTTCGGCATTTAATGCTGTTTGCCCAAGGTCTTTATTGTTTACTGGCAACACACGATAGCCCAGCAACGTCATCTTCATTTTTTTGATCTGGCGATCTAATACTTTGCGGCATTCTTCGCGCACTTTAGCATCGTGTGGAAAGAAGACAAGCCCTACTCCATAACTTCCAAACTCCGGAAGTTTAAACCCAAGCTTTCTGCATTCGCTTATAAAAAATTCGTGCGGTACTTGTATTAAAATGCCAGCTCCATCGCCTGTATTCGGTTCGCAGCCACATGCTCCACGGTGTTCCATCCGCTCAAGCATGGTAAGCGCATCGCTCACTATCTGATGCGATTTGTTTCCTTTCATGTTGGCAATAAAACCAACGCCACACGAGTCTTTCTCAAATTCGGGGCGGTATAATCCCTGCTGGTCAGTCTGCATTTCCAAAGTAGTAGTTTTAGAAAATTAATGTAAAGCGAACCTCCAATTTACAGGTATTGTATTTGGAAATCTTACATTCATACCAATTAAAATTTCGGTGCCGACTAACAGTTAGTAGCGAAAACGATTGATATGCATAAATGCAATCTTACTGGTATCAGAATATGCTTAGGAAAGACGCTCACACAGCACTACATACTTTCTCTTTGCCGTGCTGAGTCCCCAAACAAACCGACTGCCGCCTTCCGAAAGGTTTAGCTTTTTCATAAGCTGAGCAGCTGTAAGTGGATAGTTGCGAATGGCCACATGCGCGCGATTATCGGGTAGCCATTCATGCAAATCTTCATCTGTTGGATTTACTTTTTCTATTTGAAAGGTACGCCCGGGAAAATCATGTACTCTGTTCTGAGATGTGTACAGGTGTGTATGTTGTGCCAGTTTATACAGATTAAATTTATGTGCAATTACCTTAAAGGCTCCGGCTTTGAGTAAGGCGGCATTCGGTTCGTATAAATACTGTTGTGGTTCACTAAATTCAGATTGCGAAGTTGCCTCCTGGGCTTGTGTAAACGTAACCTCTGATTTTATTTCGCCCGTTGCCATAAGATCAATAGCCATAATCTTTGGAGGTTCATTAAACCCACGCTGCGCCAGAAAGAGTAACTCTTTCATTTCATTTTCAACTGCCAATGCCATTACGATTTTAACATGGGGCAATTCGCGCAAGCCTTGTTGAATATCCAGTAAGGGTGAAGCCTTGAGTAGCAGCCATTCAGCATTCGCAAAAAGCAGGGCATGCAGTTGGGTAATATCTGGTGAGCAAGCACTAAGTTTAAAAATCTTTCTTGTGCGATCATCCCTTCGGGAGGGGTCTGTATAAAAAACTCCTGTTTCTGTTGCTGCCGAAAGAAATGCTTCGGCTGTAGTCTGAATGTGATTCACATTGGTTACACCTAATTGTATATAATTGTGTTGTACAAGCGCAAGCAAATCCGGGTTTGGCTCAACAGAGGTTACTGAATCAAATTTCTTTGAGAAGAAAAACGAATCTACACCAAACCCTCCTGTAAGGTCTGTTATAGTTTTTTGATTCGTTATCGTTTTAAGAAATGTTGCCTTGAATTGTGCGGTTGCCTGCGATGAGGATTGCTCGAGGTTAAGTGTGGGCGGATACACAACGCCTTTTGTGTTATACCACAGCGGCAGTTTCTTTTTTGCCTTGCGCCTGCCGGCTATTTGTTCAGCTATTAATTTTGAAGGCAGATCAAAAAGCGTTTTATGGTGCAGCATCAGTTCGCGTTCATCAGCATGTTCATTTTCAAAAATGAACGCTTGCACCGTGCTATCACTAATCCGTTTCCAATCGGTCATGGTGCAAGATACTTACTGCGCTACAACTGTGCGCGTTCGTAAGGCGAAGTAAATGTTGCGCAGGTACACCACAAAACCCATACTTTGCGCTACCAGCAGTACAGGCTCGTTATGCATTATTCCGTAGTACACTACCATGAGCGATGCCGCTGCACTAATAATCCAAAAGCCCAGGGGCAAAAGCGATTGTTGTGCCTTTTCTGAAAAATACCATTGATACAGGTAGCGCAAATTTAAAAGTAACTGCCCCACCCCTCCTGCGATAAGGGCCGTATTGGAAAAATTGGTTCCTTCAAAAATATAACTAAAGTTTTGTGGGTTCATCAGCCATGCGCCTAACATCAACAAGAATGGAAATGGTAAAATAATTAACCTGACTATACGGCTAATGTTGCTCCACGCTTTCTTCAGTTGCAGGTTGCGGATATAGATATAGAACGAAATGGTTTGCCCAAAAAGAATTATCACATCGTGGCGCAGTAGTCCATAAATAAGAAATAGTGCCGAGCCACACAAACTGAAAACCCAAAACCAGGTAGGCGATACTACGCGCCCGGCACGTTCGGATTGCACCCATTGAACAACCGTGCGCGCACCAAAGCAAGCCTGTGCAATAAAGCCCAGTGCGTAAACTAAAATATCTGTAACTCTTAAATCATTAATGAGCGTCATCTCCCGAGTTTTTCAACAGGCTTAACAACGAATGNNCCATCATAGCTTACCACAGCATCTTCGGGTAAAGCCAACACCGGGTTAGCTTCCGTTTCAATTACTGCGTTAAAGTACATACCCGGAATTAGAGCCGGGTCTTCATTTTCTAAATGGCAATGTACCCGTATGGTACGTTCTGCTGAAATTTCTTTTCCAATCAGGTAAACCGTGGCTATACGTTCTTCCGTTTCGTTAGCCAGTACCAGTCTCATGGTTTGTCCGATGCGCAATCTCATAATATCCTTTTCAAACACTTGTGCCTCGGCATGCAAATGTTCGGTGTCTACGATCTCAACCATGATATCGGCATTATTAACATATTTGCCCCGGTTTATGTTTACTTCCGTTACATAGCCTGCAATAGGTGTTCTGATAGTAATAACGCCTTTTATGCCTTCCTTCTCTATTACATCAGGCGAGAGACCAATCATTTTTATTCGTGCACGTAATCCTTCTTCCTTCGCTTTTGCGGAAAGATAGTTTGTACGGGTTTGCTGTAATACTTTGGCTGAGTTTACATTTTCGGCCGAAAGTTCTTGCTGGCGCTTATACTCTACTTCCATAAACTCAAGTTGGGTTTTACTATCCAGATAATCTTGTTGCAACTGGATATAATCCTGGTGTTCGAGTGTAGCTATTACCTGACCTTGTTTAACATGCATACCTTGTAATAATTCTGTATGCTTTACAAACCCACCCATAGGGGCCGCAATGGTTACCATGTTTTGCGGAGGCACATCTAACATGCCATTTACCCGAATAGGACTGCTGATTTTTCTGGACTCGATTTTCCCAACTTTAAGCCTGATGGCTTCCCGTTGTTCATCGTTTAGTTGAAGAGCTTTGTTTGGATGTGATTCCTGCTTTACTGCCTGTTCTGGTTTTGAACATGAACTCACATTTATAACAACAACAATAAGTACAATTCTGGTTATGGTATTCTTCATAATGATTAAAAACTTCCGGTTAGATACTCTAATTTTAATATGGACAGGTTGTGTTGCTGCAAGGACAGCAGGTAATTGGTTTTTATATCAATTGCTGTGCGCACCGACTGAAGGTACTCTACATACCCAATTTCGCCCGCTCCAAATGCTTTACGCGCGTGCGAAAGTATAAGTGTTGCATTTTTTAAAGCTGACGTTTCGTAAAATGAAAGACTGGCTTCATTCTTTTTTAATTCCCGCTGCGCCTCTACATATTCCTGATTAACGGTGGCTTTAACATAATCTGCATTTTTTTGGGCGGCTTCATGTTGATAGTATGAGGCTTTCGAGCGCGCAATCTGTGGGGCAACCCAAAGCGGAAAAGACACCCCCACTATAAATCCCTGAAAGCGTTTGCTTTTACCGTAGAAATCTTCAGTGCCGGTAGTATTCTGAAACCCAATTAATGTTTGATTGAAATAGCCTACTTCCAGATTGGGCAAAAATTTATTTCGCTCAACCCGTAATGCCTGTTTACTAATATTGGTTTGTTGCAATTCGTACAACAGAGTTGGGTTGCTTTCCACACTTCCGGTGGCCGGGTTTAACTTTACAAAATCATCGACTGCGATAATCAAATCGTTTGATTTAACCAGTACTTGCAGGCGTGTTTGAAGTATATAAATATCGGCTTCGTTTTGCTGTATTCTGTTTTTTACTTCCAACAACTGGCTTTCGGCAGTTGCTTTTTCAAGCGATGTGCCTTCACCTGTTCTGAATCGAACCGATGCTGCCCGTACAAAATCTGTAAACAAACTATCCTGCGAAAGCAGAAGTTGTTGCTGCGCACTATGATACAACAAAAGCTCGAATGTGGTTTTTACCTGGTACACCAGATTATTTTGTGTTACGGTAAAATTCCGTTCTGCTCCCAGGGCTTGTTCCTTCCCTAACTTTACCTGCGAGGCGAGTGTAACAGGGAATGGAATGCTTTGTGTAAACGTAAGGTTGTTGTCTTGCTGAATGGTATTGTACTCGCCTTTCATAAGTGTGGCCGAAAAGTTTCCAAAGTCGGCATGCGATTTTTTAAGTTGCTTTGCCTGCTCGGTTTGAAACGCTGCTGCTTTAATCTGATCGTTGTTTGCTAAAGCAGCTTGCACCACCTCTACTCTATTCATTTTTTGTGCTGTTGCTGAAAACCCGATCAGCAAAAGCATCCCTATCAAAATTTTGTTTCTGTAAATCATAATTCAGCAGGTTGAGTTTTTTTTTCGAACAACGTATACAGTACCGGAAGAACGACCAGCGTGAGTAGCGTGGCTGTAATTAAACCGCCTATTACAACCGTTGCCAGCGGACGTTGCACTTCGGCACCAGACCCTTGCGACAAAGCCATGGGTAAAAAGCCAAGCGAAGCTACAAGGGCTGTCATCAGTACAGGGCGCAGCCTAACCTGGGTTCCTTGTGTTACGACATCGTTTATGGCAAGACCTTTCTTTTTCAGATTATTGAACTCGGCAATCAACACAATACCATTTAATACCGCCACACCAAAGAGTGCAATAAAACCTACTCCTGCCGAAATACTAAATGGCATATCGCGAAGCCACAAGGCAAACACTCCGCCAATTGCCGATAATGGAATAGCCGTAAAGATGAGCAGGCTATGACGAAACGAATGAAATGTAAAATAGAGCAACAGGAATATGAGCACCAATGCAAGCGGAACAGCCACCACTAACCGTTGCTTTGCTTCTTCCAGATTTTTAAATGAACCTCCGTAGGTAGTGTAATAACCCGGTTCGAATTTTACCTGAGCTGTAATTAATTCGTTCAGTTCCTTTACAATACTCTCTACATCGCGGCCACGCACATTAAAGCCAACTACAATTCTTCGTTTAGCATCATCTCGTTGTATCTGATTAGCCCCAATGGTAAGGCTAATATCGGCCAGTTGTTCGAGCGGAACCTGCACTCCGGCTTGTGTAATTACAAACAGGTTTTTAACATCACTTATATTCTTACGGTTGGTGTTGAGTAGCCGTACAACCAATTCAAATTTCTTTTCATTCTCAAAAACCAAACCGGCTACTTCACCTGCAAAGCCCGTGCGCAAAACCCGGTTTACCTCATCCATGCTCAACCCAAACTGGGCTAACCGTTGCCGGTTCCATTTTACTACAATCTGTGGTAAGCCGCCAATCGGTTCTACAAACACATCTTCCGCTCCTTCTACTTCCTGGGCCAGTTTACCAATCTGCTCGCCATACTTTGCCAGCAAATTCAGGTCTTCGCCATAGACTTTAATTACCACATCCTGTTTGGCTCCTGTCATCAACTCGTTAGTACGCAACTGTATGGGCTGCTGAAATCCATACATTACACCGGGCAACTCGGCTTCCAGTTTGGCAAGCATTTTATCAGCAAGCTCTTCGCGATTGCCGGCCGTAACCCACTCATCTTTTTCTTTTAGCGTTATAATCAAATCTGTTACCTCAATCGACATAGGATCTGTAGGGATTTCGGATGTTCCGATTTTGCCAATCACAGCATCTACTTCCGGAAAGTTTTTGATTAATACATCGGCTGTTTTAACATTTACTTCAATCGATTCGCTAAGCGAGCTTCCGGTTATTAATCGAGTTTCTACTGCAAAATCACCTTCATCTAAGGTTGGAATAAACTCTCCGCCCATGCGGAGAAAAACAATAAGGCTTATCGCCAACAACAAAATAGAAACCGCAATGGTAATAATTCTGTGTTTTAATGCGGAATGGATTACCGGCTGATAAACCCTTTTTGCGAATGCAATAATCTTATCAGAAAAATTTGGTTGATGCCCCGTTTTTTTACTGAGCAACAAAGCAGAAATCATGGGCACATACGTAATGGAAAGAATTAACGCGCCCAGTATGGCAAATGAAACNNGAACTGGCAGAGTGTTCAACTTCTTCATCCATCTCGCGTTGCGATAATTTTCGGGTAATTGAACTTAGCCCAAGGTGGTGCATGGTTGCTTCCACAATAATTACCGCTCCATCTACAATCAATCCAAAATCCAGTGCGCCTAAACTCATCAGGTTGCCCGATACGCCAAACAGATTCATCATGGCAATGGCAAAAAGCATAGCCAGCGGAATAACCGAAGCCACAATTAACCCTGCCCGAAAGTTTCCCAGCAAAAGCACCAGCACAAACACTACAATCAAAGCGCCTTCGGCCAGGTTTGTTACTACGGTGTTAATGGCGTTGTTCACCAACCGTGTGCGATCCAGAAACGCTTCTATTTCCACACCTTCGGGTAAGGTTTTGCGAATTTGTTCAATACGATCTTTTACCTTGGCTATTACCTGCGAGGAGTTTGCGCCTTTCAGCATAAGTACCACGCCACCCACTGCTTCGCCTGTATTGTTATAGGTTAACGCGCCATAGCGGGCGGCACTACCAAACTGAATGGTGCCCACATCTTCCATTAAAACAGGCAACCCGTTTGAGGTGTTCTTTACCACAATCTGCCGAATGTCATCCAGCGTTTGCACAAGACCTTCGCTGCGAATAAAATATGCGTTGGGCTTTCGCTCTATGTATGCACCACCCGTATTCTGATTATTCTTTTCTAATGCATCAAACACCTGGCTAATGCTGATGTTCATACTACGCAACTTTACCGGATCGATGGCAACTTCATATTGCTTTACATAACCACCAAAGCTGCTGATATCGGCAATGCCCGGTGTGCCGATAAGTTGCCTGCGCACAATCCAATCCTGAATGGTGCGTAGCTCCATGGCATCGTATTTCTTTTCGAAGCCGGGTTTAGCCCGCAACACATATTGATAAATTTCGCTTAACCCGGTTGAAAGCGGACCAATTTCGGGTGAGCCCGCTCCTACCGGAATCTGATCCTGAGCCTGATTTAGTCGTTCGTTTACTTGCTGGCGTGCCCAGTAAATATCGGTGTCTTCTTCAAACACAACCGTTACAACCGATAGACCAAAGCGCGAGATAGAACGCATCTCTACGATTTCCGGAATGGTGGCCATGGTTTGTTCAACCGGAAAAGTAACCAGCCGTTCAATTTCCGGTGCAGCCAATGTGGGCGAAACGGTAATGATTTGTACCTGGTTATTGGTAATGTCAGGAACGGCATCGATAGGAAGTTGCTTTAACGAATAGCTACCCCAGATAATGAGTGCTATGGTAAGCATACCTACGATGACCTTATTCCTTATCGAAAAGGAGATAATGCCATGAAGCATGAAAAAATTGCTTTAGAAAAATGAAACTGATTTTTGATTTGCAATCAAATGGATTGCAGCAGAAAATTAAGCCAACTGTTTTGGCGGTTGCCAAATAGCCTGGCTGAATTCTGATGAATAGGCCGACTCGTAAAAATTATTGTATTGAATAATAAGACTAAATGAAGATGCCATATTGGAAACAAACTCAGGCAACATCATAGTTACGTGCGATGTGGTACAATCGTGCGATTTGAATGGCAGGCCTTTGTGCTGTTCGTGTTCTTGTTTGTCGTGCTGTTCGGCCAGCGAGCCATAGTGTAGGTTGAAGAAATCGGAAATAGAAAAAGAATCGGTATTGTTTTGATGTTGCTGAAAATGACTAATCATATAAGGCACTTTCGTGAGGTCGTGCAAATCCACTACCGAACCGGTAAGGAGCACCACAACCATTGTAAAAGCCAATATCTTTTTCACGAACGTAAAGGTAAGCCTGCACCGTCTAAAAATCAAAAGAGAGAGAGATTACCCCCTTTTCTAAATTTTGTAAGGTCGTAAGCGGGGGCTGTACGGTTGGCGAAGTATTTTTTCTTTGAGACATGAAAGAGTTGATGAATCGAGTCGGCAATGTTTCCCTCTCCCCGCATGCGCCTGCCAAACTGCGAATCGTTTACGGTACCGCCATGAAATGAGCATATCTGGTTCCATACTTTCTCAAACCGGTCGGGAAAGTTTTTACGCAGCCAGTCTTCAAAAATTTTTCCGATGGAGCCATTCAATCGTACTACNNTTAATAGCGCTGGCTGTGCGCGGTTCAAGAACACGCCTTAGGTCTTCATTAAGTGTGGTGATTGAAAGATAGACCTGCACCAGGTTATCGCTGGCAAGATCTTTCAGTAAATCGATATCGCGCGTTACCAGACTGTTTTTAGTAATAATACCTACGGGATGGCGATACCGTGCCAGCACTTTTAACATGCTTCGTGTAATTTCAAATTTACGTTCTTGCGGCTGGTAACAATCGGTGTTGCCGCTAAGCATAATGGGTACGGCATTCCAGTTTTTGTTCAGCAAATGTTTTTCGAGAAGTACCGCGGCATTTTTCTTAACAATGATTTTACTTTCAAAATCAATCCCAGCGCTAAAGCCGTAATACTCATGTGTGTTGCGCGCATAACAATAAATGCAACCATGCTCGCACCCCTGGTAGGGATTCATAGAATACATGCCCTGCAAATCGGGGCTCTCTACTTTGTTTACAATCTTCTTCGGGTTTTCTATAAATATTTGCGTGTGCGGAGCTTCGAGCAACGGTTCATCCAGCCCTTCGATGTGCTCGGTAACATATTGCGCTTTCAAGAACCGGTTTTCGGTTTTTATCTGTGCTCCACGCCCTTTAAAGTAATCCTGTTCCACAGACAAGAGTACTAAAATTATTAGTATTTATTCGATTTTGTGAAAAAATTAATGTTTTACACTTTACAGTAAGGTGTAAAGTGTAAAATGCCAGTGAATTGACTTTACTTAGCTAAACATGGCCCTGCAGTACAACAAAACACCCATCACAGAGATAATTACACCCCAAACCCGGCAAGCCAGCATAACGCTGCTCATCAAACGCGAAGACCAGAACCATCCGTTTATATCGGGTAACAAGTGGTGGAAGCTGAAATACAACCTGGAAGAAGCGCAAAGGCAAGGTTACAAAACACTGCTCACGTTTGGCGGAGCATACTCTAATCATATTTATGCAACGGCCGCTGCTGCGCACGAACTTGGTTTGCAAACTGTTGGTATTATTCGCGGAGAAGAAACCCCTCCGCTTAACCCTACTCTTGCTTTCGCGAAAAGCAAAAACATGCAATTGCATTATGTACCGCGTGAAGCATATCGAAATAAAACTGACTCAGATTTTATTGAACAGCTAAGAGAACGTTTCGGTGATTTTTATTTAATCCCGGAAGGCGGTACAAACACCCTGGCTATAAAAGGTGTTGCTGAGTTTGCTCAACAGTTACAACAAGAAACCTCTTTCGATTATGTGTGTTTACCAGTAGGCACAGGAGGAACAATAGCGGGAATAATTGCCGGATTAGATCAACAAAAACAAGTAATTGGCGTATCGGTTTTAAAGGATGGTGCCTTTCTTACCGATGAAATCAAACATCATTTAAAAAAAATTTCGGACAGGATTTATGGAAACTGGCATATCGACACATCGTATCATTACGGAGGCTATGCCAAAACCAATCCGCAGTTGTTTACCTTCATTGATGAGATGAACATAAACCATAACCTGCCGCTCGATCCGGTTTACACCGCCAAACTAATGTGGGGTGTGCTGGATATGATGGCAAAGGGCAGATTCAAACGTGGAAGTACTGTGCTGGTTTTACACACGGGCGGGTTACAGGGTTTGCAGGGCTTTCGGTAAACGTAAACCTGTTTGCTATGCGATTATTTTTAGAACTCATCTCAAAAATACCTCTAAGAGTACTTGTCATGCCGGATTTATTCCGGCATCTCAATTTCTTGCATCAAAATTCAAGATCGCGGAACACTGTCCGCGATGACAAAGTATTTTTGAGATGGGTTCTTCTCTGTCTTTTTGTTTCAGCAACAACTTACGCACAAGACCTGCCCACCAGCAGGCGCAGCAGCTATTTCACTTTTGTATACAAGCTAACCAACGCAGAGGCAAAAAATCTGTACGAAAGCCAGAAGCCATCGCAGGCGTATTGCCACACGCTTCATACACTTTATCCTACCGATTCGGCCCGGTTTCAAAATGAATTACCGATTGGGCATTACCTGATTGTGAAAACCGTTCAGGAGAAATTGCAGTACGAGCTAACTTCTGTTAATAATACATCTTTGCATTTGCTCAACAACCAGCGCGATCTGATTTTTATTATCAGCGACAATACCGGAAGTGAAGTTTCGCAGGCGACTGTAAAAATCAAAAACAGAACGATTGCGTACAACAAAAAGGATAAGGCCTATGTAATTCAGAAATCGAACAGGCGCGGCATATTGTCTGTTACAGTAGGGGAGCATACATCTTACTTTCCAATAGAAAGAAGCTACAACAACACCTTCTTTGTACGAACCGGTAAAAAAATACTCGGCACATTTCCGGTTAATCATCTCGCATCAGTGATAATCTATCCCATTCGTACGGTGAAAAATCTGATCACCGGAAACTATGTTCAGCCTCCGGGGATCTATTATAAAGTGAAACACTGGGTTGAGCCTAAATATGAAAAAAACTGGAAGGGCTACCTCGTGTTTAACAAACCCATGTTTAAACCGGGCGATACCCTTAGAGCAAAAGCATTTATTACCACCAAAAAAGGAAGACCAGTAACCAAAACCCTGGATGCGCGATTGTATAACTATGGTCGCAATAACGTAAACCTGAAACTTGGAAATGTTGCTCCTTACCGTAATGGTGCCTATGTGTACGAACTGATTCTTACCGACAGCTTAAAACTTTCGCTGGATACTAACCCGTATTTACAACTAGAGTATCGCGATAAGACTGTTCAATCAAAGTCGTTCCGCTATGAGCAATACGAATTAAAAGCCAACCAGTTTTTTGCGCGTTCAGAAAACAACCGGAAAGAAAAAGGCGCTACACTATATCTGAANNGATTCTATCTTTCCGAAGGCAGCCTTGAATTATAAAGCCGTAATTGCATTTATCAATTCCGATAATGAAAGGCAAACCAAAGAACTCAGTTTGCAATTTGATTCTCAACTTGCACCTGTTCGTTTTGAAGTAAAGAACGACAGCGTGTGGATTTATCCGCTGGCATTAACCGATAAAATTGAACTGACCGCGCTCACCAATCAAGACGATGAAATCTTCACCAAAGAAGTGCAGCTTCCATACAGGGAAAAAATAAACCCGTTTATTAACGAATATGAAGCCGGTGCAACATCTGCCTGGGAGTTTCTGGAAATGAACACGTACGACAAGCTCGAAATTTTATCAGGCAGAACAGCCGACTCGATAACCATAACTGCAAGCAACCCGAGAAAAATTCCATTTCACTACCAGGTATTTAAGGGGAAACGTCAAATCTATCGAGGAAGCGCAGAGGAATCAACTGTAATTTTTGAGGACAAGGCCGGCACGCGCGAGTCATATACTGTATCGGTGCAATATGTATGGGCCGGTATTGCCAAACAAGAGGACTATGCGGTTAACTTTAACGACAGGCAACTGAATGTTTCCATTACCCATCTGCCATTGGTGTATCCGGGACAAACCACAGACTTTACCATTACCGTTACCGATGCTAAAGGCAAACCGGTAAACCAGGCCGATGTTACCGCTTTCGCGATTTCCAAAAAATTTAAACAGGGAACGCTTAATCAGGTACCTGTTTATCCGCGTAAGCAAAAAAGCAGATTGGTTTTTAACTCTTTTTACCAGGGAGAGTTTGATGACCCGGATAACCACAAGTTAGACTGGGCACTGTGGCATAAAACACTTGGGCTTGATAGTATTTCGTTTTACCAGTTCCTGTATCCGGCCAGCGGCAGGTATGAATTTGAAAAACCAAGTTCAGATTCCATTACACAAATTGCACCGTTTCTGGTGGAAGATGGCTTAGTGTTGCACCCTTCCATCATTTATATAAACAGTACTCCTGTATATCATGCTGCTGTAAACACGATACAGCCCTACTCATTCCGCATTCATGCGGGTGTTCACCTCATTACCATGCGAACAGGAAACTATACAATTTCCTTTTCGATAGATATAAAAAAGAACCACAAACAAATTGTTTCTATCGATTTGAAAAACCTGCCTGCCGATGCTATAAAAATACCGTACGACAAAGATGATCTGGAACGCGAGCAGACAACCATCAGTAAGTATTTTATTTCTGTTCATCGCGCTGCCGATCAACCGCGGGCATACCTCTGGCAATACGATAATTATTTTTTGTTTAATGAATCCGGGGCACGGGGATATCCGTACTCCGAAATAGCAGGGCCGTTGCACCCTCAGCTAACAAAATTTGTTACGGCCGATTCATCTGAAACAATTTTCGATTACGAGCCTTTTTTCTCGTATCAGTTTTTGCCAGGGGTTGTGCGGCAACGTTCGCTGGATAAATCCTTTTTGAGCAGGCGTGCTCCCGTTCCTTATATCATTCCTTCGTTTAACGATCAGGTAATTACCAAAGCTGAAATTGAAAAACGATGGGCCGTGCCTTCTGCCATTATAAAGCAGCGGTTTGCACCGTATCTGTCACCTAACTATGTGGGTGAAAGAACCGGGGCGCTCTTGTTTACAATCAAACCATCGGCAACCCCACTGTCTCATTTGGCTACCTTTATTATTAACCTCGATAATCCCGATCAGTATTTTATTTATCCGGCAAACAATCAGAATTTTGATCGCTTCAATGCTGCACACTATGAAGTTGTTTTGTTAATGAGCGATCACCAATACCTGCGTTCGGGTAAATTTTTTCTGCAGCCGTTTGGTCAGAATATGATCACCTTCTATCCCGACTCTGTTCATGCACGCGATGCCTTTTCTGAAAAATTATTCAACACATTAAAAGAATGGGATGATAAAACCTCTTATGTAGAACAAGTGCGCAGGATAGAAATGAATGAGGTGCGCACTTCATACTACGCACAGCGAAACGAAACCTATGCTTATACAGGCAACCTGATCAGAGGCCAGGTGTTTGATTCATATGATGGAAGTCCGTTGCCCGGAGTAAATGTTATTGTAAAAGGAACAGTTTATGGCACGGTTACCGATTTCAATGGCGAATACTATATTAATGTTCCGCCTGGTGGTACATTGGTATTCTCCTTTATTGGATATACAACACAAGAAGCACAAACCGGAAACCGTGGGCAGGTTGATGTGGATATGGCTGCTGATGTAATGCAACTNNCAAGGCAGAATTGCCGGAGTACAGGTAAGTGGTGCGGCTAATCAAGAAATATATATTCGCGGCAATTCGAGCATAGACAGCGGAAACAATCCGTTAATTGTACTGGACGGAGTAGTAATCGATGCTTCGGCCTACAAAGATTTAGATCCCAGCCTTCTTACCGCGATAGAAGTGTTGAATAATGCACAGGCCACCGCTTTGTACGGATCGCGGGCAGCAGGCGGAGTAATTCTGCTCTCCACAAAAAAAGGGGTTACCGCTCAGCAATTGTTAAGTGCTCCTTTGCCAGAATCGGTACAGATGGCTATGCCCACAGAGCGTTTGCCCGGCAATAGCATACGCAAAAACTTTCGTGATAATGCTTTCTGGAAACCACACCTTATAACCGATGAAGAAGGTAATGCAAAATTCCCGGCCACCTTTCCGGATGACATAACCGGATGGAAAGTAGAAGCCCTGGCTATGACTGCGAAGAAGCAAAGCGGCATCGGTTCGTCCACTGTTCAATCTTACAAACCCTTGCTTGCGCAGCTTGTTACTCCTCACTTTTTATTGGAAGGTGATAGTGCCGTGGCAATTGGCAAGATAACCAACTACACAACGGATACGCTTTCTGTCGCGCGTGCAATTTCAATTGGCAATTTAGTTGATACTAAAAACCTATCGATAACCAACTCGCACATTGATACGCTTATTCTATCCGCTAACCGTACCGATTCGCTTACGCTGAAATATGCCATCACACAAAATCTTTATGAAGATGGCGAAATCCGTAAAGTACCCGTGTACAAAAAAGGTGTAAAAGATGCAGACGGTTTTTTTGCGGCCCTCCGCAACGACACATCGTTTACCCTACAACCACAATCGGGCGTGTTGCACCTTCGCGCACAAACCGATGCGTTAGATGTTTTACTGGATGAAATTGAAAGTGTGAAAAACTACCGCTACGATTGCAATGAACAATTAGCCTCAAAACTGTATGTGTTACTGGCCGAGAAAAAAATAGCGGAATTCAGAAAACAGAAATTTAGTCATGACGATCGCGTAAAGCGCATGATAAAAAAATTGTCGGAAAACCAACACAAAGAAGGCGGCTGGGGCTGGTGGAATCAAAGCGAAGGATTGGTTTGGATTACATTACATGTAGTGCAGGCATTGGAACGCGCAGAAAAAGCTGGCTATGAAATGCAGTATGACAAAGAAGGTGTTGCAAAATTTTTACAAACACAGATTTTTCAGCTTCCGTGGCGCGAACGGGTTTTGCCCATGCAATACCTGATTACACACAATACAAAAGTAGAAGTGCAGCCCTTATACGATTCGCTTATCAAAACAGAGCTATCGATTTATAGTCGCTTGCGTTTGGCTGAACTGATGCAGCAAAGTGGATTACCTTTTGAAAAAAATTGGTTGCACGAAGCCCGCAAACAAACACTGAAAGGAAATTATTACTGGGGCGAAGATCAGCCTTACTTGTTTGATAACGACAAGATGGCTACTGTTATCGCGTATCGTATTTTAAAAAATGATAAGGCATCAGCAGAAGAGTTACAACGCATTCGTAACTATTTCTTAGAAACACGTGGCCACACCTGGTCAAACACCTATCAATCGGCTTTAATTATTGAAACGTTATTGCCCGAATTGATGGAACAAGCCGGAAACCAGACACAACCCGAAATATCGTTTAACGGATCCTTCAACTTCAGTACAAAAAAATTTCCATTTGATACACTCATTCACCTTACTACGCCTGTTGCCGTTCGCAAATCCGGTTTGTCTCCGGTTTACTTTACGGCTTATTATGAATTCTGGAATCCCGAGCCAGAACGAAGTGAAAAAGACTTTGTAATCAATACTTACTTTAGCGGTAATGTTCAGCAACTGAAGGCTGGCAAACCGATAACACTAACCGTTGATGTTATTGTAAAGAAAGATGCCGAATATGTGATGCTGAACGTGCCCATTCCGGCTGGTTGCAGTTATGAAAACAAAAACCAGAGCTGGCGAAACGGAGAAGTACACCGCGAGTATGATTATCATCAAACCACTATATTCTGTAAAGAACTAAAAACTGGCACGTACCAATACACAATTTCATTGGTACCACGCTATACGGGCAAATATACCCTTAACCCGGCCCGTGCCGAGTGGATGTACTTTCCGGTAATGTATGGACAGGAAAAAACTAAAACGATAGCTATCGCTAATTGATGAAAAGCATCACTACCGTCATACATACTAAACCACATAGGCACATAGTCCACATAGGGCATTGTAAAACTATGTTTTCTGTGTGGTTCAAATAAGGCGCGACAACTTAGTTTCTCACAACCCCTCTTAACCAGGTAAATACTTTTTGTCCTCTTCTTGCTTCGGGTAGTTCACCACTTTCTTCGGCTGCTTTTACTTTTTCTATGGTATAGAAAGCGGTAGGTAAAATTTCTTTAAGCTTGTTCAGCAGTTCATCCAATCGTTCGCGTTCCAGCACCGTAAAAACCAAATTCTCTGGGCCATCGGGACCTTCTGCATCTACCTGTGTAAACCTAAAACGATTTTGATTGAGGAAAGAAACGAATTCGCGAATGTCTTTTCGCGTTATTATCCGCACAATTACTTTTCCATAAGCAAGTCGTTCTTCCACCATCATACCCACCAGCACACCCATAGCAAAACCACCCGGGTAAGCTACATAACACAGCCAGTTATCCAGGTGTTGAAAAATCTGCCGAATGGCCATCAGCCAGATAAACGCTTCGAAAAAGCCCAGTATCGTTGCGGTAACCCTTCGGTCGCCCAGCATGTAAATAATACGAACCGTGTTAATCGATACATCGCAGATGCGTGCAATAAAAATTAAAAGCGGCAGCACCACAAAACTGAATGCGTTTTCTGAAAGGCCTAAGGTTTGTGTAAAAAATTCCTGCATGGTTATCGCATTAAATCCTCAAACACCTCGCGCAACTTGCCAAACGATTTTACTTTGATTTTTGTCTTGGATAAGTCCAACGACTTTTTACTGTACTTCGAAATAAAAATTTCTTCAAAGCCCAATTTCTCGGCTTCAGAAATGCGTTGGTCTATCCGGTTAACAGCCCGCAACTCGCCACCTAAACCAATTTCTGCAGCAAAACAGATTTTATCATTTACCGGCACTTCTTCCATAGACGAAATGATGGACACGCACAAGGCAAGATCAATTGCGGGATCCTCCACATATATTCCGCCAGCCATGTTTACAAATACATCTTGTGTGCCTACCCGAAAGCCACAGCGTTTCTCTAATACGGCAAGCAACATATTTAATCGTTTCTGATCGAAGCCGGTAGGTGTGCGTTGCGGAGTACCGTACGATGCCGGACTTACCAGCGATTGTATTTCAATAAGCAAAGGACGATTGCCTTCAATGGTTGCGCCAATGGTTGCGCCACTCAGTTGTCCGTCTTTTTGCGAGATCAGAATTTCAGACGGATTGCTTACCTCGCGCAAGCCATTACCAAGCATTTCGTAAATACCAATCTCTGAAGTAGAGCCAAAACGATTTTTGGTTGTGCGAAGTATGCGGTATGCTAAGTGCCGGTCGCCCTCAAATTGTAAAACCGTATCTACCATGTGCTCCAATACTTTGGGGCCCGCAAGCGTACCATCTTTTGTAATATGGCCAACCAGAAATACGGGTGTATTCGTTTCTTTGGCAAACTTCATTAGTTCTGCCGCACATTGGCGTACCTGCCCTACGCTGCCCGCAGCGCTATCTAACATGTGCGAGTGTAGTGTTTGTATTGAATCTACAATCAACAACGCTGGCTCTAAATTTTCTATAGCCTGAAAAATACTTCGGGTATCTGTTTCGGCAAGCATGTAGAAATT
>DEIA01000031.1 GCA_002352225.1 Flammeovirgaceae bacterium UBA2786 | reverse complement strand
AAAAATCAGCCACAGATACACAGATAAAATGATGAGTGAATCTGTGGCTAAAAAATTATTTATCAATTACTTCTGCATCGCCCCGGTTCGATATTGAACTGGTTATATCTTTTGTAGTCTGCAATTTGCGCGAAACGTTAACTTTAGATGACGAAACACCCCGGGCGGCTATTACCGCTTCGTCTACTTCGTAGTTGAACGCTTTTAGAGAGGAGGCACCCGTGGCATTGGCTTCCATAAAATCTCCCTGGCCACGCAACTCCAGTACCGTAGCGCCTGTAAGTTCGATGGTTAGGTTACGTGCTTCCAGTTCTCCTTCGGCTACCATGGCCCCTGTTAATTCTATTTCCACATCTTCTTCAAAGAATCCGTTAAAATTAATTTTACCCGCTCCTTTTGCTTTCAATTCTTTCAACGAGGGCATAATGATTTTGATTTTTACTTTCTCATCGTCCAGAATGTTACGATCCCAGAACATTTTCCGATTGGTTCTGTAATCAATGGTAAGTGTTTCACCTTCGCGCGATACGGTATAGCGCGATTTTTCTTCTTCCGGCCCATCTAATTGAACAGCAAATACATCGCCTTGCCGTATCTCCACATCAAATATTCCGGTTAAATCTACACGGGCAAAATCACGTATCCCATATTGATCGCTCAATCGAATTCTTTGCTCTTCGGATGGATGTTCGCAGTTGGTGCATTCAAAGCCATTGGGTGTCATGCGCCAGGTTTTATTAAGAAAAGAATCGGTGTAACCATCATAATCGCGGTAATTATTATCGATAATGTGCCACATGTCTTCTTCTACTACAAACAATATATTGTAAGGAATGTACAATTCCATATTCAGCCGCTGTGCGCGAAATTTAGCTTCCGGTTTAAAAGTCATGTTAGAATCAAATACGAGAACACTGTCTTGTTGTTCAACATTGTAGTTTACCATCTGCGCGTTTTCGGCTGCCACTTTGCGTGTGTTGCCTTGTGCTTCAAAACGTTGAATTAGTTTAATGTCGGTACCTTCATACCCTTTTACAACTAACGAAGTCATGTCGTAATCGTCCAGGCCCATTTCGCGCATTCTCAAAACAGCTACTTTGCCTTGTACCAAAAATGTTTTTTCTGTTTTATACTCGCCTTCTTCTTTAAAGGCATATACAATCTGGGGTACACTTATACCTACGGCAGCTATGCTAATGAAAAACAATACAAACAAAGACCAGCCGACCAGTGGATTGAATGTAATACGCTTGGCTATAATCGAATTTCCAATCAGGTTTATGAACAATGCAGGAATAAAAGCTACCAGAAAGGCGAAGACTACAGTCCAGGAAGGGAAGGTGTTTCGCATGGCTTCAAGCGGTAAGCCTATATCGCCAATGTTTACGTTCCACCAGGCCCAGTCGGTTAAGTGAAACACACCAAAGATTACGCCTACAGTAAATAATAAAGAGAGCATAATAAATAATCCGGTAAGGCTTATGGCTATACCAATAGCTACTCTTAAAACATCTACAATTACCCGCATAAGGGGGCCCAGCACTTTAGCCAACCCATCAATAACCATTGCAATAAGACGAAACGGAAATAAAACGATTTTAGCCAGTGTGCTTTCTTCGCCATGTTCTTTTTCGTTCAGGCCTTTTTTTACAGTCGATTCAATGTTAGAAAGGGTAACGGGCTCACCCTGCATTTGCATTTTTTCTGTAATGGTTTTGGCTTCGGGCAAAACAATCCAAAGTATGATGTATGTTAAAAAGCCTACACCAAAAATGGCGAAGATGACGAACACAAGGCGGATAATGGCCAGGTCGGCACCAAAAAAAGCAGCTATACCACCCGCTACACCACCAATTACTTTGCGCTCAGGATCGCGGAACATTTTCTTTACACTTGGCTCGTCTTCCAGTTCATCAGAGCCAGGTAATAAAATCCAGAGGATAATGTAAATGAGGAATAAGCCACCATAACTCAATACTAAGGTGAGAGCAAACAACAAGCGCGGCCAAACCGGGTCTATATTAAAGTAATGTGCAAGCCCCGCACACACACCACCTAATATTTTGCGTTTCTGATCGCGCAGTAGTTTGCGGGCTGTAGTTTTGGTTCCTGTTTGAGAAGCAGATGTGTCGGGTGGCGTTGTGTACTCACCGGCAAACTCTTGTTCTTCGGCCGCTTTAAAGTCGCTAACGCTACCCATGGTAGTCATCAGGCTGCTTACATCTTCGGCTGTTATTACCTGCTTGCCTTCGTTAAGTTTAGCCAGAAAGATTTCGGCTATGCGACTTTCAATATCTGAAAGTATTTCGCTACTGTCTTCAAAGGTGGCAAAGTAGCGCTTGATGGAATCTAAGTATTTGCGCAGGGTTTCGTAGCCGTCTTCTTCTATGTGGAAGATGATGCCGCTGATGTTTATGCTGATATTCTTTTTCATGATTTAATATTCGAGGTTCAAGATTTGAGATTCAGAGCGTAGGTTTTGAATTCTGAATTTTGTTAGGCTATTTCTTTGGGGCGTTGTGTAATCATTTCTGTACTGCTCACCATTTCATTCCACGTTTCGGTAAGGCCCTGCAAAAACTTTTCACCTTCAATAGTAAGCGTATAATACTTGCGGGGTGGGCCCGATTTAGACTCCACCCACTTGTACTCCAGTAACCCGGCATTCTTTAATCGCGTAAGCAACGGGTACAGGGTTCCTTCCACCACAATCATTTTGGCGGCTGTCAGTTCATCAATCATATCGGTGGCATACACTTCACCCCGCGAAATTATATGCAGGATGCAGTATTCGAGTATGCCCTTTCTCATCTGCACTTGTGTGTTCTCCATGTTCATAGTTACCGACTTTTACTGATCGGTACTTGGCATCACCAAGTACTAAGCCAAATTGATTAGCGTGCAAAAATGCTTTAAAACAGGCCAAAAAGCGAATTTTTGTTTTTTGAGCTTTACTTTTTTGATCATAAATGAACAGCCTGAAAATTAAAAGCGTACACTCTTAAGTCTTTAAAGGCCCTCATTTTACCTGAATTTAAGAAGCGAAACACCCAGTTACCCGTATTTTTACCCTGGTATTTACAATCAATAACTTAAAGGATTACTGTGCGGATTGGTTTTTGGCTTTGTTTCGCTTTATTCATTGCATCTTTTTCAGCTTTGGGTCAATACTCCAACTCGTGGATAATAGCAGGCCAGAGTTATTACCGCATACCCATAGCAAACAAGGGTGTTTACCGGCTTACGTATGCAGATTTACAAAATGCCGGAGTTCCTGTTAATTCCGTAGATCCCCGTCAGATTCAAATTTATCATCGCGGGGTAGAACAGGCCATTCGGGTAGAGGGGCAGGACGATGCCATGTTTAATACTTCTGACTACATCGAGTTTTTTGGTAACAGCAATGATGGTACGTTAGATAAGGATTTATATAAACCAACCGCTGCGCAACCACATTCGTATTATAATCTATACAGCGATACTACAGCGTATTTTCTTACCTGGCCGTTATTTGCTACACTGGGTAAGCGGATTTCCGGTTTCTCTGAAGTGAATGTTTCAGCACTTCCTGCCCAAACGCATCATCAGGCAAACCAATTGTTAATTAATAAAGAGCAATACTCCGGAGGTAATCTTTTAAATGATGTGCTGCGTTTTACACACTTTGATGAGGGTGAGGGTTGGACTGGTGTGGCCATCAGGCAGAACCAAAGCATAGATTATGTGATTGATCAGGTTATCCAAACGGTGCCCGCTGCGGAAAATCCGCAGATAGAAATTTTGTTGGCAGGTCGCGATCAGATTCCGCACACCGCACAAATTTATGTGGGGCAGAATGCAGCATCGTTACGATTATTAGACACGTATAGGTTTAATGGTTTTGCCACTCCGAAGCTTACGTATCCGCTTTTGTGGAGCGATGTGGGTGCAGATGGCCGTGTAACTATTCGATTAGCGGCCCCTGCTGAAGCCAATAATCGTTTTCAATTTAGCGTCTCGTATGTACGTGTTACATTTCCGCAAAATTTTCAACTCGCAACACCAACAGCGCAAACATTCCGGTTGGCAGAAAACGCAGGAGGTAAATCGTATGTAGAGTGGAGCGGAGCAAATTCTACTACACGTGTGTGGGATGTAACAGATAATACAAGTCCAAGAAGCATAGGAACTCAATTAACGGGAATAACATTAAAAGCGATTGTTGATCAGGCGCAAACTTCGCGCGTTTTATTTTTATTTGATCAAACTCGTACGGCAACGTTGAAGCATGTTAAATTCAGATCGATTACACCATCGCAAGCGGATTACATTGTTATATCCCATAAAGATTTAATGCAGGCTGCCGGTGGTTATGCCAATCCTGTAAAATCCTATGCCGGCTATAGAGCTTCCGAAGCGGGTGGTGGTTATGATACGTTAGTAGTATCAGTTGATCAGTTATATAATCAGTTTAATTATGGCGAAACATCTCCGCGGGCTATTTATGAGTTTATGCGCTACATGGTAGGCGAAGGCTCACCTCAGTATTTATTTCTGATTGGCAAAGGCCGAGATGTGAGTTCAGGTTATCATAGGCTCATTAATCCATCTGCTTCTATAACAAAAGATTTTGTTCCGCCTGCGGGTTCGCCCGGTGCCGATATGACGTATACGGCAGGATTAGGCGGTACCACATACGAGCCTGCTGTTCCTACCGGAAGATTATCGGCTACTACATCGGTGCAAGTTGCTGCCTATCTGAATAAAATTATTGAAACTGAAATGCCTGCGCTGCAATCCTGGCAGAAGAAAGGATTGCATTTAAGTGGTGGTATTTTACCAACAGAACTGATACTCTTTCGCGAGTATCTGGATGGATTCAAATCTGTTGCCGAACAACCCAATTGGGGGGGCTCGATAACTACAATTGCCAAACGCGATCCGAATCCGGTTGAGTTGATTAATATTTCGGATGAAGTAAATGCGGGTGTAAACCTGGTTACCTTCTTCGGGCACTCTTCTCCCAGTACAATTGATATTGATATTGGATTTGCAACCGACCCTACTTTAGGCTATGCAAATCCGGGTAAGTATCCTGTATTTTTAATTAACGGCTGTAATGCGGGTAATTTTTTTTCAAACGCACAGGCGTTTGGCGAAGATTGGATAAATGCACAAAATAAAGGTGCACGGGCATTTATTGCCCACAGTTCGTATGGGTTCACCTATTCGTTACAATACTATTCCGGATTATTTTATCAGGTTGGGTTTAACGATACCCAGTACGCAGGTAAAGGCATTGGAGATGTGCAAAAGGAAGTGGCCCGGCAATATCTGCAATCGGCTGTAGCTAATATGGCCAACATCACACAAGTACAACAAATGGTTTTGCTGGGCGATCCGGCTGTTAAACTTTTAAATTTTTCAAAACCTGATTATGAAATCAAGCCGGCTGATCTTGCACTTGTGTCGTTCGATGGAAAACCGGTAACGGTAGCCAGCGATTCATTTGCCATTCGGATTGTGCGGCATAACCGGGGACTGGCAAAAGATTCTCCTTTAAAAATTTCGGTTACACGCTCGCTTGGTGATGGGTTGCAGGTACACTACGACTCACTCTTTACACCTGTTTACAACACCGATACAGTTTATTTTCATATAAAGGGTTTGGCTCAGGGTGGTGGGTTAAATCAGTTTAACGTTATACTCGATCCGGATGATGCTATTGAAGAACAGGATGAAACAAATAATGAAGCTACACTTGAAAGTTTTATTGCAACCAGTACCACCTTTAATCTGTTTCCAAAAAATTTTGCCATAGTTGGACAACGGGCTGTAAAGCTACTTTGGCAATCCACTAATCTGCGGTCGCCAAACCGCGAGTATGAAATTGAGATAGACTCTGTAAACACGTTCGATAGTCAGTATAAAATCAATCGTGTGGTAGCAGGTTCGGTACTGGCCGAGACAGAGATTACGCTACCGGCTACAGACTCTACCGCGTATTATTGGCGAACGCGTTTTAAGACACCACAACCAGGAGAAAGTACCGATTGGACAACGAGTAGTTTTTCGTTTATTGATAATAGTGAAGAGGGTTGGGCGCAACTCAGACCGAAGCAAGTGGAGTATAATTCGTATTTGAATTTAATTGCTCCCTCCGGAAGCGTTCCATTTTCTTTTGAAGAAACGCAAGTACAGGTTTCTGTAACTATTCCGGGTAGCGAAAATCCATTACCCTACACCGAAGCATCTTTTAAGATTAATGGTTCTGAGTTTAACCTGAGCACACAAGGCCAGCCTTGCCGCAATCATTCATTTAACTTGGTAGCTTTTAATAAAAACACGGCCATGCCTTACCCGGCCTTACCGTTTAATTTTCAAGATCCGCGCACGTGTGGGCGCGAGCCACAAGTAATCAATAGTTTTTTATATCATGAGTTGGAAACAGGATTAGGTGATGATCTGATTGCGTATGTAAATGCCGTAGCACCTGGCGACTCAGTTATAATATTTACAATTCACAATCCATCGTATAACGCGTGGCCCGTTGCAGCCAAAAATTCACTCGCTCAGTTAGGGATTAGCCCAGCCGATTTTGATTTATTACAAGCAGGCGAGCCCATTGTAGTTTTTGGTAAGAAGGGTGCACCAGCAGGCAGTGCACGTATTGTTCGTTCATCTATTGCTCCGGCAAACGAACAGGTGCTGAGTACTTCTGGTACTATAACGGGTCGTAATTCTTCAGGCTCTATGAAATCAACCCTGATTGGCCCAGCCCTGAGTTGGAATGAATTTAAACGAAGTGCTGAATTGCCTGATCCGGAAGATTTGGTTTCTTTTTCTATTTATGGTATTACACCAGCCGGTGCGGAGGTGCTAGTGGCCGATAACGTGCCGGTTGTATATAACCTTACGTCTATATCTGCTATTGATTATCCGTACTTGCGCGTAGTGTTTACCACCACCGATGAAACCAATCTTACCCCAGCGTTGTGGAAACATTGGTTAGTGTTGTATGAATCGCCAGCAGAAGGATTACTGATGTACGCAGGAGAACAAGAATCGCAGCATGTACAAGAAGGTGAATCCTGGAGTGCTTCGTTTGATTTCAAAAATATTTCGAATAAAGCGTTTACAGGAATGTTACCGGTTGAAATTGAGGAAGTGAACATTCAAACACAAGCACGCCACGTGCAAACTTTTGAGATTAATGCCCCCTTGCCCGGAGAGATTACTTCATTTGTTTACTTGTCTGGTTCAACGGGAAAGGAGGGAAGCAATACACTTAATGCTACCGTAAACAACAAGGTAGTGCCCGAAGCATACTACGAAAATAATTTTATGTCGTTGGTAGATTATTTGTATGTGGAGGCCGATAAGGTACCTCCGGTACTTAATGTAACGGTAGATGGGCGGCAGTTGCGCAATGGAGATTTTGTTTCATCGGCACCGGTTATTATAGTTGAACTTCAGGATGAGAATAAATTTTTATTTAAAGCCGATACGATTGGCTTTACTTTGTTACTGGGTAGTAATTGTAATGCCCCGGCCTGTACATTTAAAAGAATAGCATTCAGCAGCCCACAGGTTACCTGGTATCCGGCAACGGCTACGTCACCGTTTCGGGTAGAATTCCGGCCCGCTCTGGAAGATGGCATGTATGAACTCTCTGTGCAGGGAGCCGATGCAAAAGGAAACCTGGCAGGAAGTACACCTTATCAGGTTTCATTTCAGGTTGAAAGTACGCCTTCGCTTCAGTGGAAGGGTGTGTATCCAAACCCTTCGCAGGGTAGGTTTGCTTTTCAATTTGTGTTAACAGGAGCATTGCCAGGCGAATTTCAGTTGGAAATTTTTTCTTCGGAAGGTAAACGATTACATACTTTTGAATGGTCTGATCTGATCCCATTTCATGTAGGTACAAACGAGTTGGTATGGGAGGGCACCGATGCAACGGGTGGATTACTGGCACCAGGAGTGTATTATTATAACCTGCAAATTGCAACACCAGACAATGCAATCCGTGAAAGAGGTAAGATTGTATTAATTCGGTAATAATTTTAAAATTCCTCAACTATGAGATTAACCTTGTTAGCAGGATTGGTTTTGCTTACAACAAAACTGAGTGCTCAATTTGCCTTATCGGTACCACCGGCAACCCCCGAAATGTTTGCGCCCGGGTTTGTATCCACAGCCATGAACGAACGTGATTTTGCAATTTCGCCTGATGGAAATGAAATCTATTTTACGATTTCAACACCTAAGTCGGGTTTTCAAACTATTGTGTTTAGCAAGAAATCAGAATCCGGTTGGGCTAAACCTCAGGTAGCTCCATTTGCCGGAAGGTTCAGTGACCTTGAGCCTGCTTTTAGCATGGATGGAAAAACTTTATACTTTGCATCCAATCGTCCGTTATCCGGAACGGAAACTAAAGATTTCGATATTTGGAAAGTAGTCCGTAAAGGAAACTCCTGGGACGAGCCGGAAAATTTGGGATTAGTCGTAAATACATCTTCAGATGAATTTTATCCCTCAGTTGCAAAGAACGGGAACTTGTACTTTACTGCTTCGTATGCAGGCGGCCCGGGTCGAGAAGATATTTATGTTTCCCGGTACCACCAGAATCAGTTTCAAAAACCGGTTGCACTCGATACAGCAGTAAATACCAGATTTTACGAGTTTAATGCATTTGTTTCGCCTAATGAAGATTACATTATTTTTACCTCGTACGGAAGAAAAGACGATACGGGTGGGGGTGATCTTTATATTAGTCTGAAAGATCAGCAAGGAAACTGGAAACCAGCTAAGCATTTATCGCAATTAAATTCTAACCAGCTTGATTATTGCCCGTTTGTTTCGCCCGATGGTAAGAGTTTATTCTTTACCAGCGAACGCCATCAGTTGCCAACAACTTTTGCATTACCGGCAACCTATCAAACCATTCAGCAATTTCAGACTCAGCTTCTGAATGGAACCGGAAATATTTATTGGATAAGTTTTGAGGTTCTGAAGAATTCCCTGAAATAATTTGTGCGTCTTATTTATGTTAATACAAAAAAAGGTTTGACTTACGCTAACCCTTTTTTGTTTGAATGACATTATTCTTAATGATGATGCCCACCCGGGCCATGCACATGGCCATGCGAAATTTCATCAGCGGAAGCATCACGAATTTCAATTATCTCAACAGCAAAATTTAATTCTACGCCAGCCAGCGGATGGTTGGCATCTACTGTAATAGATTCAAGTCCTACGTGTGTTACCGTTACCACCTGCCCTTGATTGGTTTGAAATTGCATGCCAACTTTTATTTCTTGTGTACCAAATGCAGTACGCGGTACTTTCTTCGTAAGTGCATCGTCTTTTACTCCGTAACCTTTTTCAGGCGATACTTTAATATTGAATTTGTCGCCCTTTACTTTTCCTTCCAGTCCCTCTTCCATGCCTGGAATTAAATTCCCTATACCATGAATGTAATACAAAGGCTCGCGGCCCGAACTTGTGTCTAGAATTGTGCCTGCATTATCGGTTAGTGTATAGTGAATACCGGCTACTTTGTGCTTTGTAATTTGCATATACGTAAAATAAATTGTGAGTTATCGGGCAAAGATGAGAGTTTAAATCTTGAACACAAATTGTTTTTAAGATAACCTCAGTAAA
The DNA here is from genome assembly GCA_002352225.1 of Flammeovirgaceae bacterium UBA2786. Classification (GTDB taxonomy): domain Bacteria; phylum Bacteroidota; class Bacteroidia; order Cytophagales; family Cyclobacteriaceae; genus ELB16-189. Next base: position 68,680 of record DEIA01000031.1, on the reverse strand, counting down.
TCATGGCAAAGTAAATGCAACATAGGCATCGCCTGGTTTCGTACCCAGCTTGCCGCCTCCGCAGGCAATTACTACATATTGTTTTCCATTTAATTCGTAAACTGCGGGTGTAGCAAAGCCAGAAGCGGGCAAGGTGTACTCCCACAACAGTTTGCCGGTAGCTTTATGAAATGCACGAAACTTGTTATCGCGTGTAGCGGCAATAAACACTAATCCTCCTGCCGTAACCACAGGGCCGCCATAGTTCTCGGTTCCGGTTGGCGGAATGCCGCGGGCTTTCAGTTCTTCGTATTCACCCAAAGGTACTTTCCATTCAAACTCTCCGGTATTCAGGTTAATCGCATTTAAGGTTCCCCAGGGCGGACTAATAGCAGGATAACCTTCGGGTGTAATAAACTTGGTATAACCACTTAGTCGATAAGGAATAAAGTTTACACTATCAAATGGAGTAACGGTTGTATTAAAAGTATTGGCCTGTACTTCTTTCTGTTCCAGAATATACGAGGTAAGAGCTTGTACTTCTTCTGTTTTTAATTGTTGAAACGCTGGCATCATTCTGCGACCGGTTTTTAATACTTCGGCAAAAGTGGTGGATGAATATTTTGATTTTATATTAACCAAGGTTGGATTGTTTCCTGTGCCTTTCCGATCGGCACCATGACAAGAAGTGCAGTGTTGTGTATATAACCGTTGGCCAGCCGTTAACCAGGTTTCTGATTTTGACTCAGCTGGTTTATTATCAACCATCTTCATTACCCAGGCCATTTCATTGGCATTTACATATAAAACTCCCGTGGCCGGATCGAAAGCCGGGCCGCCCCACTCACCACCACCATCGTATCCGGGAAATATTAAGGAAGGGGTTTTGCCTGGCGGGATGAACATACTCCCAAACCGATAGCCCAACATTTCGCGGTATAATTTAGAACGTGTAGTGTCATGCACATAGGGATTGAGATCGTCTAATGTTAAAGTTTGCCGCGAGAAAGGAGCAGGCTTTACCGGAATAGGTTGTGTGGGCCATACTTTTTCACCTTCCAGTTCGCTTACCGTATCAACGGAAATCTCCTCAATATCAAATACAGGTTTGCCGGTTTCGCGTTCAAATACATAGACCATTCCGTTTTTGGTGGTTTGCGTCACAGCGTCAATCTTCTTTCCATTTTGATAAAGTGTAACCAGTGCGGGCGGTGTGGGTAAATCTTTATCCCACAAATCGTGATGCATAAACTGAAAGTGCCAGATGCGTTTGCCTGTGTTGGCATCCAACGCCAGCAAACAATTGGCAAATAAATTCGAGCCTTTGCGCTTGCCTCCATAAAAATCATAAGCGGCCGATCCGGTAGGGGCAAACAGAATTCCTCTTTCTTCATCTAAAGAAAATCCGCTCCACGCGTTTGCACCTCCTATATGTTGCCAGGCATCTTTATCGTCCCACGTTTCATAGCCATATTCACCCGGTTGGGGAATGGTGTGGAATATCCATTGCAGTTTTCCGGTAACTACATCATACGCCCGAATGTGTCCCGGTGCGCTGGGTGGCGCTTCGTTTACGCGGGTGCCCATAATGAGCAAATTTTTATAGACTACCCCGGGCGAGGTACTCACAACAAATAAATCTTTTGCATCGCGACCCAAATCATTATGCAAATCGATAGCGCCTTTATTACCAAAAGTTGGAATTGGTTTGCCGGTATTTGCATCAACAGCATACGTGAGTGAGCCTGCGGTAAAAAAAATACGTTTGTCTTGCTGGCCGTCTGTCCAGTAGGCTACCCCGCGGCTGTTAATCATAATATGATACGACAGCCGGTGATGGTCGAAATCTGTTGGTGCATTAGCATCAAACACCCACATTTCTTTTCCGGTGGCGGCATCAATCGCGAAGAGTTTCATTTGCGGACCGACACCATACAACACACCCTCAACAACAATTGGGTTGCATTGAATTTGAGATCCGTTTAAGGTATCGGCATCACCCGTGTGGTAGGTCCAGGCTACCTGTAGTTGTGCTACGTTGGTGGTATCAATCTGAGTGAGAGTAGAGTATTTAATCCCTTCCGCAGAGCCATTGTAGGTTTTCCAGGTTTTATATTCTTTAGTTTCGGGCTTGCAGCCTATCAAAATTGGTAAGAGTAGAACAATGTAACGCATAAGGGTAGGGTTTGTAGGCGAGGGATACATACCACGGGTACGTGAAAGATTTTAAGGTAGGTAAAAATAAGAAAACCTTTTTACCGTTACCTTTGGTAACTAAATTGCTCCTGCCGGATTCTTAATTCACGCTACAAATATGAAAATATACATTTTTTTGATTGGCACGTTATTCCTTGCTTCCTGCCGCAACAGTAACTCTGATATGCCTCAGTATGAGGTGGCCAATGCGGATGGATTTCTTCAGAAGGCATCATTGCCCCCACCAACTGAACAACCAGCTCAGGAAATAGTTGAACGCAAACTTATCCGAAATGGCAATATAGAATTTCTGACGAAGGATGTACGGAAAACAAAAACCGAAATAGAACGCATTACTAAAGAACAGAAAGGATACATTTCTTCCGAGAATGAAAATAACTACGGAAATCGCTTTCAGGTTAACCAAACCTTGCGCATCCCGGCTGATAAGTTTGATGAAGTGATGAAACAATTAGAAGGCCTTGCCGAAAAAGTAGATAACAAAAACATCAACGCGCAAGATGTAACCGAAGAATTTATTGATGTGGAAGCCCGCCTTAAAACCAAAAAAGAACTGGAAGCCCGCTACCTTGAATTATTGAAGCAGGCTAAAACCGTGGCCGATATAGTTTCTATTGAAGGCCAGATTGCCAATGTGCGGGCAGAAATTGAATCGATGGAAGGTAGATTGAAGTACCTGAGTAACCAGGTTTCGTTCAGTACACTTAATGTTTCTTTTTATCAGGAGTCGGCTGCAGGTTATGGTTTTGGTTCCAAGTTTTTAAACTCGTTGAAGTCAGGTTGGTTTAACCTTATTGATTTTGTGTTCTGGGTGCTAAGCGTATGGCCGTTTGTATTGGGAATAACTGCGTTGGTGATTTGGTGGGTTAGGAGGAGGTCAACGGTTTGACGTTCGTTATAACCGTTGTGAAGTTCTATAACACCTTTTAGCGGCTTTTAAATTGACATTCTAATAATTCTGTTTGCAACCTTTCTGACACAATTATGAATCTCTGAAGATCAGCTTTTGAGGCCTTAAGTGAATCACTTTTGACCTTATACATATTTTCCAACTCCACATATTTTTCTTCGGTATTTTCTAGGTCACTTTTTTTATTCCAAAGAAGAATTGCTGTCACAATGTTTCCAATCATTAAGAGAAGAAATATAACCTTCTTAGCTATTCCCATACGTTAACACCAATTAATGTAGTCCCTTCAAACCAATAATTTTTTACTTGATACCTACCGCAACCGTCAGAACAATAGCTGACAATGAGAAATGAATTAACACCCATTTGAAAAAACGCGGAGCCAGAACAATCCCATCCGCACATTATTCTGCCATTGGAATTGTTGTTCTCATTTTCATATACGTTTGTTTTAGAATTCAGTCCAGCAATTATCTCCAGATCACTTACCTTGACACCTCCATTATTTTCAATAATTCTAATAATGCCATCTATAACTTCGCTGTTATGACTTGAAGCAAGCCGACCATTAGATTTTATAGATAATTTAATAAAACCATTAATCAGCATGAACTGATCAATCTCATGTTTAGCGAGTTCTATTTGAACTTTTTCGGGTTCTAATTCTGGATTTTGACAAGCCGAAATTATAATAAAGAAAATAGAATGTAGTGCCTCTTCATGCATTAAACATTTTGTCCTACTAAGATCGTTACAAAAGCAATGAAACAAACTTTCTTTGAATTTATTTTTTATGCAACACCCAAACTTCATCATAATACAATTCCCCTGAGTCCACCATTTCACGAATTACCTCTATAAATACTTCTTTCTCGGATGGGTCAACAGCCAGCTCGAGTTCGTCCACCGTCATAGGCTTCTGTTTCAGCAGATAATTTATTTGTTGTTCGTAATCTTTAAACAACGCTGTGTTCTCTTTCTTATGTTTGTCAATACACACATCGCAACGGCCACAGTTTACATCTGTAATTTCATCAAAGTATTCTTGGATCAATTGCATGCGGCACCGATGACTTTGTGTTGTATAGTTGATGATGGCCGACATTTTTTCCAAATGTAGATTACGCCTGCGCGCAAACTCATTCCTGTCAATCGGTAACTTATCCGCATCTTGCCGTGCAGTTACGAAAGTGATTTTTGGGCTATCGTTCACCGGTTCATACACCAGTACTTGTAAATTGTGCAGCTGTTCTAACTCCAGCCTAACCACACCCACGCTAAGCCTTAACATTTGCGCCACCTGTGTTTCTGAGATGGATGTGAATTCGGTGTACAACTCGCCCCCGTATAATCTAAGTAATGCTTTAATGATAGGATCAAACCGGGCATGCGCTACCTGAAACTCGTACAATTTTTTATTATCGAAGGTAAAGTGTAGCACGGAAGGCCGGTAAAAACTTTCGTTGAATTCGATCAGGCCAAACTCTTCCAGTTTTTTCAAAGCCGGGTACACCTCCATCGATTTGAGGTTAAATCTTTTGCAAAACACTTCAAGATCAAAATCAAAACTTTCGCCCTGACTGCTGCCCAATGCAATGTGAAAAAAATTGGCGAGTGCCTGATACGTATTTTTTAAAACCGGTATATCGGGCTGCGCGTGTTCCACTTTCAATTTTAAAGAATCAATGTCGGTGTCGTGATATAAAATTGCAGCGTAGCTACGTTTTCCATCTCGCCCCGCCCGGCCTGCTTCCTGGTAATAGGCTTCCAGCGTTTCGGGTAAATCCATGTGCACCACCACGCGCACATCGGCTTTATCAATGCCCATTCCAAAGGCATTGGTGGCTACCATTACGCGGCATTGATTGCTAATCCACTCCTCTTGTCGCATGGTTCGTTCGGCATGTGTAAGTCCGGCATGATAAAATGTAGCGCTAATACTATTCTTCTTTAAGAATGTAGCGAGCACCACCGTAGCTTTTCTTGATCGCACATAGATAATAGCCGAACCGGGTACTTTGCGTAAAATCTCGAGCAATTTTTTCTCCTTTAGCTCAGATTTGCGGATAACAAGAGAAAGATTATCGCGCGCAAAACTTTTTTGAAATGTTACCTCTTGCTTAAACTTTAGTTTCTGAATAATATCATCTTTTACTTGTTTGGTAGCAGATGCGGTTAACGCAATAAAGGGAATGTTAGGGAGCACATCGCGCAATTCTGCAATTTGTAAGTAGGGTGGCCTGAAATCGTAACCCCACTGAGAAATGCAATGAGCCTCATCAATCGCCACCAGGCAGACTTTCATTTTCTTTACACGTTCTTTAAACAGTTCAGTCTGTAATCGTTCGGGCGAGAGATATAAAAATTTTTGTTGGCCGTAAATACAATTGTCCAGTGTAATGTCAATTTCCCGGTGATGCATACCGGCATGTACTGCTACGGCAGCAATGCCCCGTTGTTTTAATTGCTTTACCTGGTCTTGCATTAAAGCAATAAGCGGAGTAATTACCAGGCAAATTCCTTCCAGCATCATAGCCGGAACCTGAAAGCAAATAGATTTACCACCACCCGTTGGTAAAATGGTTAGTACATCTTGCTTATTTAACACGGCATCAATAACCTTATCCTGTGGAGGTCTAAACTGAGAATAGCCCCAGTATTGTTTCAGAATGTTGGCAGGTGTAGACATGATCAGGTAACTATAGTTACCATTTAATTTCCTGTTTATTTAGAAAGGCAGATATTCCTTTTTTACAATCTGCAGTGGCACGGGCTTTTGCATTTTGAGTAGCCGCTAAGGTCAATGCATCGCCTATTGTCAGATTTTGCACTTCGTTAATCAGTTGCTTTGTTAACTGCATCGACTGCGCAGAATTCTGATTGATTAGATTTTGCGCAAATTGGTTTACACGATCTTCAAGCTCGGTTGCAGGAACTACCTGAGTAATTAATCCGGTGGCAAAGGCGGTTTCTGCCTTTATAAGTTCTCCGGTAAGTAAAAGATGCCGGGCTTTTTGTTCTCCGATTTTACGAATCAGAAAGACAGCCACCAGGGCGGGAATAAACCCGATGCGTACTTCGGTATACCCAAACTTTGCTTCAGGTACAGCAAACGTAAAATCGCATACGGTAGCCAATCCACAACCTCCGGCTAGTGCATGGCCTTGTACCTGAGCTATTACTACTTTTTTTAAAGTATAGATTTTAAGAAAGAGTTCTTTTAGATGCTGAGAGTCGGCCAGATTTTCTTCGTACGAAAAATTCTGGAGTTGTTGCAGGTAGTTTAGATCGGCCCCGGCACAGAATGATTCACCGTTAGCTTTCAAAACAACAACCTTTACGGATGCGTCTTGCTCAGCTTTATCGAAGGCATTTTTAAGTTCAGTTATAATTTCCGGACTAAGTGCATTTCGTTTCTCAGGCCGGTTAAGGGTAAGGTAAGCCGTTTGGTTGGCTACAGAATAAAGTACTAAGCTCATGGTGTTTTATTAATCACTAAGTACAAATGCGCCATCATTGGCCACCGCGTGTACTTGCCACGGTTTATTTTGCTGGGCCAGTTTCCAACGGGCAATATAATAGCTGCTGTTGGTACCATCTAATATTATTTTGATGTTTGGCCTCAATACAGAAGTGTCGCGCAGCAACAAAGCGTTATTGCTTACAACCAGGTAGTCGATAGGTAATGGTGGTACGGGTTGCTTGCGATCTAAAACGGCAATGCTTTTACTGTTCCAAAAATAATAGGCGATGCCATGGGTGTTTTGGCTGAACGGAATTTGGGTTTGAGTTTCTGTTACTCCGCGTTGTAACCGATTAGGCAATACGTGGAAACGCGTACGTTCATAATCATTCTGCAATGCACTATCGGCAAGGTAAAAGCTTTTACCCCTCGCAATCCACTCTATGGCCGAGTGATTAGAAATGCTGTACACAATAAATTGCTGCGTGTTATAGGTGTTAATTAAATGTAAAACCTGCGAAGCGATAAGCGTACTACATAATGCAGAGGTGAGCCAAATCCATTTCCGGTTACGGTAATGAAGAAGCAGCACGAAAGAAATCAGTATTCCGATAATGAGCCAACACTGAAATGTGGTAACATAAATACCGCTGATAATGCTGTATGGCAATTTTTCGGTAACCATAACGGTCCAGTTAAGAAGCTCGATTAACCATTGCAATAGCCAGCCAATTAAATCGGCCAAAGGAGAAACCCAGCTTACCGCCAGTAACACAATGCCTCCTACCAAGACGGCAGTTGAAAGCGGAATAACAAATAGGTTGGAGACAAGAAAGTAAACCGGAAACTGATGGAAATATAACATACCCAGTGCAAAGGTGGCAATTTGTGCAGCAATAGAGATACACGTGATCTCCCAAACCCAGTTTCCTATGGCACTATCAATCACCCAAAGATTATATAGAGGTTTTTGGAGATAAACGATTCCAAGAACAGCCAGATAAGAAAGCTGAAATCCAACAGACATAATTAAGAATGGATCGTAAAGCAACAGTACGAATGCCGATGTAGCTAACGTGTTATAAATATTAGTACGCCAGCCCAATGGTTTGGCCAATGCAACAAACGAGAACATGGTAACCGCGCGAAGCACCGAAGGAGAGAGCCCGGTAACAAATGCAAATGCCCAAAGTAGAAAAATACTTATACCGGCAACCAACCAGGGACTCCATCGGTATTTTTTGATAGGTTTAAAAAGAAATAAAATAATTACATAGATAATACCCACATGCATTCCGGAAACGGCCAGTACATGCATGGCTCCGCTGGCTGCATAAGCGTTAAGTAATTCTGTGTCGATACCTTCGGTTACACCTAAAATTAAAGCCATTGCCACAGCCTGATTCTGTGTGCCCCTAATCGATGACTCTATAACCATGGTTGCCCAATCGCGAACGCGGTGTGAGTAGTAGATAAATCCTTTGCGGGCTGAAGGGGCTACAAATTGTATTTGAGTAGCCTGTAAAAATTGCTGATGGTAAATGTTTCTGAAGCTGAGAAATCGCCTGAAGTCAAATTCGTTTGGATTGGCAGGTGGTTTTAGTACCTGAGGTGTGCCTTTGACTAATAAACGATCACCATACAACCAGGGGATTTTATCAATTGTTTTTTTAGATACATACAAAACAACTTTCCCAGAAACGGGTTTCCAGGTATCTGTTTTTGCCTGAACTATTTCTGCATAAAACTTCCACGAATTTGTTTTTGATTCCGGGGCGCTTCGTACTATACACTCATAGGCTGTTATGCCGTTAATATGAATCAGGTTATCTGGGTGGTTGCTAAATGTATTTTGACGGAGATGAACAAACCCAAACACTAAAAGTGTAGCCATAGCCGTAAAACCAAAAATGATTTTTACTTTTTTGTATCTACGGCTAATAAACCAAACTATGAATGTTAAACCTGTTAACCCGATCAGGATAAGTGAAGCATTTGGTATACTAAGAAGGTGAGGTTGATAAATAGCAATCAGAATGCCGGCAACAAGGCACAAGGTAATGCGCACCATTGAATACGGAACCCACTTCTGCATGAAGTGAAAATAATAAAATGCAGGCCCGAAAGCGAATCGGAGTTAGAATCCCTCTACCAGTATCATTTTAGTGTGCGCATTGCGCTGACGTAGCGTTTTGGCCGGGGCATATTCTTCCGATGCCCACCAGGCTTTGGCCAATTCTGAGGTTGGAAATTCCAGGACCACTATTCGCTCCGGATTCCAATAGCCCTCAAGGCATTCCGTTTTTCCACCGCGTACAATAAACTTACCCTGATAGTTTTTTAATGAACCGGGTGTAAGTTTTTTATAATCTTCATATCCAACAGGGTTATGAATAGATACGTCTACTATAAGATAGGCTGCCATAAGAATAGGTTTGATTTAAGAAATTTAACCATGATTTACAATGCAAAAGCCTTTGAACGAAAACGAAACCACTTTTCAAGTTCCACTAAATGAAAAACCAACGCGGCTGCCCCCACACAAGCTAAAAGCTCCAGCATACTTAAAGGGGCAGTTTTAAAAATGCCTTGCAACCAGGGAACATAAATCAGCGCCAATTGAAGGCCTACGGTTAACAGCACAGTAGCGGTTAATACAGGGTTTCGGAATAAACCGTGTTTGTAAATAAAATTATGAGCACTGCGAACTGCAATTACATGCGCTAATTGACAAAGCGATAACGTGGTAAAAACCAATGTTTGCCAATTCGTAATTCTATAATGAATAGAAAAATATTGTATGATAACGCAGATAAGTCCAATCGAAAACCCAACCCATAAAATATGTATACCTACACCTTCTGAAAAAATGTTGATGTTTGGTTTTTGAGGAGGGCGTTTCATAATGTCCGATTCGGCAGGTTCGTAAGCCAGGGCTATGCTGGGTAGTCCGTCTGAAACCAGATTAATCCAAAGGATGTGAATGGGCAACAACGGCATGGGCAAGCCAACTAATGGAGCAAGAAAAATAGTCCATATTTCTCCCGCATTGCCTGTCATAATGTATTTGATAAACTTCCGGATGTTATCAAAAATTCTGCGGCCTTCCCGTACGGCTTTTACAATTGTAGTAAAGTTGTCATCGAGCAGAATCATATCGGATGCCTGTTTGGAAACATCGGTTCCGGTTATGCCCATAGCTATGCCAATGTTTGCCATTTTTAATGAGGGGGCATCATTTACACCATCGCCCGTCATGGCTACAAAATTACCCTGAGCCTGCAGAGATTTTACAATAGTTAGTTTTTGTTCGGCACTTACACGCGCGTATACACGAGTACGGTTAACTTTTTGAGCAAGTTCTTCGGGGCTCATTTGGCTTAATTCTGTTCCTGTAACAACCTCTTCACCTTCCGATAAAATACCGAGTTCGCGGGCAATAGCAACCGCTGTTTTAGGATGATCGCCTGTAATCATAACCGGTGTAATACCTGCTCGTTTACATTCCTTTACCGCTTCAAGAACTTCTGCCCGGGGCGGATCAATCATACCAATTAAACCAATGAAGGTTAAATCTTTCTCAAGAGAAGCGGTGTTACTGAGCTGATTGGTATTGATAAGTTTATACCCATAAGCCAGTGTGCGCATTCCATTTTCAGCAATAGCATCGGCTTTTAAAAGAATGGTATTAAAATCGGCCTGATTGCATTGTGGCAGAATAGATTCAACAGCGCCTTTGGTTATAACCAGCAACTGTGCACCAAATTGGTGTACGGTGGTCATCATTTTACGATCGCTGTCAAAAGGAATTTCTTCTACTCTGTTGTATTGGGTAGATGCGTCTTTTAATTCAGGTTGTTGGGTATGGGCATAAACTACCGCTGCTACTTCTGTAGGATCGCCCAGCAATACTTTATCATTTTGTGTAGTGTCATGATTCAGGCTCATAGACAGCCAGAGTATTTCTTTTGCCGAAAATTTATCAAGTTGAAGGGTGTTATCGGCAATCCAGGTTTCGCGTACCGTCATTTTGTTTTCGGTTAACGTACCTGTTTTGTCGGTGCAGATATAATTTACAGAGCCTAATGTTTCTACAGCGGGCAGTTTGCGGATAAGGGCTTGCTTACGAACCATTCTGCGGGCGCCTAAGGCAAGCGCAACGGTAATTACAGCTGGTAGCGCTTCGGGTATTGCGGCAACCGCAACCGAGATGGCCGTCATTAGCATTTGCATCTGGTCTTCACCGCGCATTAAACCAGCTCCATAAATTATTAAACTGACAAACAAAATTACTATCGACAGTTTTTTGCTAAACCCGGCCATGCGCTTTTGCAGCGGGGTTTCAGAATCGGCTACTTCCAGCAGCGAAGCAATCTTGCCAATCTCGGTTTGCATGCCGGTGCTTACTACCACTCCCGTGGCACGGCCATAGCTTACCGTGGTGGATTTGAACGCCATGTTTGTCTGGTCTCCGATGGGAACCGTTTCGGAGGTAAGACTTTCTATTGTTTTTAATACCGGGTACGATTCTCCCGTAAGAGAAGCCTCTTCTATTTTGATGGAATGTACCTCGATCAGCCGCAAGTCAGCCGGAACACTATCGCCCGCTTCCAGGTGCACAATATCGCCCGGAACCAGTTCGTGGGCGGGTATGATTTTGATTTCACCCTGACGGATTATGCGGGCATTAGAAGCTGCCAGTTTTTTAAGTTCATCTAACGCTTTCTCTGCCTTGTACTCCTGAAAAAAACCAATGGCTGCATTAAGTACCACAATCACCAGAATGATTATAGCGTCTTTGCTATCACCAATAAAATACGAAAGGGCAGCCGCGGCTAGTAAGATCAGAATCATTAGCTCTTTGAACTGAGCGAACAGAATACCCCAGGCGGTTTTTTTATCCTTTGCCTGAATTTCATTTTTTCCGAATTGTGTTAGCCGCTGTTGCGCATCGGAATTGGAAAGGCCTTGTGTAGAAGAGGTAAGAAGTGCGAGTGTTTCAGTTATACTTTTTTGATACCAGTTCATGTTCGGAATATCTGAAAAAACCCCGATGAATCCTGCACCTAAAAAATAATTAATCTGTGTTTTCCTATCTGGGCAGTTCGGTTACTTTACCATAGGCTTCAATAATATCGCGCACTAACTTATGGCGAACCACATCGCGCTCATTAAGTTCAATAAAACCAATACCCTTAACGGCATTAAGAATGCGCACGGCTTCTTTTAAGCCAGAGCGCTGGTTGGGTGGTAAATCTATCTGCGAGGTATCGCCTGTTACGATCATTTTAGAATCGGGCCCCATGCGGGTAAGAAACATTTTCATTTGCATGGGTGTGGTATTCTGTGCCTCATCCAACAGGATAAAGGCATTATTGAGTGTTCGGCCGCGCATATAGGCAAGGGGTGCAATTTCAATAATCTCACGCTCCATATAATACTTTAATTTTTCGAACGGCACCATGTCGTTTAGTGCATCGTAAATGGGGCGCAGGTATGGATCTATTTTTTCTTTCAAATCTCCCGGAAGGAAGCCCAGATTTTCTCCAGCTTCCACAGCGGGCCGCGTTATGATAATTTTCTTTACCTGTTTGTTCTTTAACGCTTTTACAGCCATGGCAACGGAAACAAATGTTTTTCCTGTGCCGGCAGGGCCCAGCGCAAATACCAGGTCGTGATCTTTAACAGCTTTTACCAGCCGTTGCTGGTTTATGGTTTTAGCTTTAATGGGGGAGCCCTTTGTGCCATAGAGTATTATACCATCCGGTGAATCTTCCGGTATAAACTCTTGCCGCTCTTGTGCAATGTAACCGCGTACATTCTCTTCGGTTATGCGACCAAACTGGTGAAAGTGATCGATAAGCGAATTGAGAATATCCGTAACCTGAATCAGGTCTGGAGCTTCGCCCCGTACCAGAATTTCATTTCCGCGCGAAATGATTTTTGTTTTGGGAAAAGCCGCTGATAATTCAGTAATATTTTTGTTTTCTACACCCAGAAAATCGGTGAGCGAAACATCTTCAAGCGTTATGGTTTTTTCTATCAATGAAGTAAAATGGTTGAAATCAATTAATTTTGATCTTGTAAAAGTAAAAAAAATAGACCCAAGCCAAAACGCTTACCTGCAATGGCGATAATTACTCTTCTAACCGATAGCGGTGACACCGACCATTATGCAGGGGCTATCAAAGCCAGAATTATCAGTATCAATCCGGCTGCAACTATTATCGATATCAGTCATAGTATTGAGCCATGCGATATAGCGCATGGTGCTTATGTACTAAAGTCGGTGTTTCGCGATTTCCCCAAAGGTACTATTCACCTGGTTGGGGTAGATTCGGCCGGTAACCGCGATGATCAGTATGTGGCCCTTCAACTGGAGGATCATTTTTTTGTTGGGATCGATAACGGATTTTTTGGCTTAATAAGCGACCAACCTCACCAACAGGTAGTGCAATTAGAACCCGGTGACACCACTTTTGCAGAAAAGGATATTCTTGCACCTGCAGCGGCCCGTTTGGCAACCGGAGCTGCACTTGAGACAATTGGCAAGCCAGTAGATTCTTTTCGTAAAATGATTAACCGACAGGTAAAAGCAACCCGTAAAATTATTGCAGGCCATGTAATACGGGTAGATAATTTTGGCAACCTGATTACCAATATAGCCAAAACGGATTTCGACATTTTAACCAAGGGCAGAAACTATACCATTACATTTGGTGGAGAAAAATTCAGAAAGGTGCATACCAATTATTTTCAAACCGAACAGGGTGATTGCTTTTTAATTTTCAATAGCCTGGGGTTTTTGGAGATAGGAATTTATAAGGGTAATGCCAGCGAATTACTGGGGTTGCAATACGATAGCCCTATAAATGTTACTTTTGATGAGTAAAAGTAGTGCTTAGTATTAAGTCATTAGTAGTTAGTAATGACTGTTTAACTACTCAAGACTTTTTACTTAAGACTAACGACTATGTACTAACTACTCTGATATGATTATCCGCATTGTACGCATGCACTTTACCGAGGCAGGAGTAGAGGAATTTCTGGAGATTTTTGAAGCTAATAAGGTGGCTATCCGCAATTTTGCAGGCTGTACACACCTGCAGCTGCTGCGTGACGCTGGAGATACAAATTGCTACACCACGCTAAGCCATTGGACTGATGCACAAAGCCTTGAGAATTACCGAAAATCTGAATTGTTTGGCAAAGTATGGGGCCGGGTGAAGACACTTTTTTCGGAACGAACGCAGGCTTTTTCGTTAGAGAAATTTATTGAACTGTGATTTTGGCAAAAACCAAGTTTTGCACATCTTTGCAGCCCTGTTTACACAATATTACCAGTACTAAACAGTGTTTTAATGCCTGAGTGGCGGAACTGGTAGACGCGCACGACTCAAAATCGTGTGCCTTCGGGCGTGCCGGTTCGATTCCGGCCTTAGGTACAAAGTCTTGGCAATAACTGTCAGGACTTTTTTTTATGGGGATTCCATACCTGCAATCACTTTATCAGAATCTCATGCTCGGGGCAATCTATACGCAAGTCAGCATCAAATAGTTTCTGATTCAGCAGATTACAAAAATGCGGACCTTTATTGCCAGAAGAAAAATGGGTGCAGGTTTTGCACATGCGCTGTATGGTTATCACCCCTGTTTTGTTCAGGTGCTGAATAATGCCCATCAGGCTGATCAGTAAATTTTCTTTATCGTTTGCATGAAGTTTGTGTATAGGTTCTTGTATTTGTCCGGTAAAGGCAGCTGTGCGTTTTGCTATTTCTAAACCCCTTGCTGTAAGGTGAATGACAAAGCTGCGTGTATCGTGGGGTTCAAATTCTTTACGGATGAATTTCTTTTGTTCCAGCACTTTAATGGAATCGCTGATGGTAGCTTTGGTCATATTGAATTCATTGGCCAGATAACTAACCTTTCTTTTTACTTCGGCATGGAAGTTAAGAAATATCAGAATTTGAATTTGAATAGGACTCAGCGATAACGCTTTGCTTTCATTCCACAAAAGTACCCTAAACGCCTGTGCTATTCGCTCCATAGCAGCCACTATGCGGCCATCCACATCTTCATTCTGGTACTTTATATCAAATGGCGACTTGCCCATTGTTCTTTCGTATAAGCATATCCAATTTTTCTTTAACCAATGTACTATCGGCATGACCGAACCACTGCGCAAGAATTTCCAGGGTATCAGTAAACAGAAAAAACGAAGGTGTTCCCCGCATTAAATTGGCAGCAAAGGTATACCCACAGGTGGGCATCTGGCGATAATAGTTGTGCAGGGATTCTTGCAGGTTTCTTAGCTCTTCTGCTGAAATAGTTTTTTCTGCAACATTTCGGCAAACACTCTCAATGAATGCGTGCGAAATTAATTCTTTCTTAGCAATCAGGTTATCCATCAGCACAGGTAAAGAGATCGTGTAGGGCAATCCGGTTTGGTAGGCTTTCAGAGTTTCACCCACCGGCTCGCCAGTAGTTAGCAACTTTTTTGTGTTTTCTGCCGTGTTCAGTTCAAAATCTTCGAAGGCGGTGGAAAGGGCAAAACAGTTTAAGCTACTTCCGAAATGATTTTGCAGTTCGGTAAGTAACGGAAAGCCATGCATAAAACAACCCGGGCAGTTTACCTGAAATGCCATCATCAGATTGGTACGTTTCAGACTGAAGTTCCCCTGCACTATTTGTTGATATTTTAGGTTTAACCTCATCAGCAGTTTTTAATCTCTACAATAAAGTATCCCTTTTGATGAATGCTTTCTTTCACAGCATCAGTAGGCGTTTCAAAATGACAAAGAGTACAATGGTTTGATGTTAACGGGTAATCCGGTAATGACTTTGTTTTTAAATATTCTTTTCCATACCCGTAAATTACTTCGGTGTTTGTTTCTTCTTCCGGTACCAGAATGTCGAAGTTCATGATGGTTCCGTCTTTCTTTTTTACATAGGTATCCCAAACAGCTACTTTCATATTGATTGTGGTTTAAAGAATAGCCAAACCAGAAAAAGCCTGATTATTCTCTTGAGTTAGTAATGACGGGTCAAATATAGTAAGGAATCCTAATTAAAAAATTATTAAAGTGACAATTTTGTAGCATGTACCACGGGGATTGGGTATAGAGATAGAAATACCCGTAAAAACCCTGAATTTGATAAAGCAGTTTCTTTACTTTGCCCGGGTTTTATTGAAAAATGGAGAACCAACTTTTACAACGCAATAGCAGCTCAGCGTCAGCTGAGTTTTTAGTTTGTCTTTTTAAGACAATATGTGAATGTGTTCATGTATAGCTACAACTGCAGGCAGGCTTGAAGGTGCAATTTAAGCTTTACATTTTTTTATTTGGTATTGAGGAAACTCAATTAAACCACCATTTTTTCTCTGAGTTGAGGCGAATTATTTGTTCGCGTTTGGGAGAAATAGTTTTCAAAATAAGTTTACGAAGTTCAAGGTCATGCTTTACTTCCCGCAAATACCACGAAACATTTCCTTTAAAATCTGCATTAAATCTTTGTTGGGCTTCCTGAACCAGGTCGTGCAGCGTCATGCCTTCGCTGCCTGCCCGTTCCAATACCGATAAAATAAATACCGATAACTTTTCGTAGTCCTGCTCCCGCATCTTCTGCTCTATTCTGTTGCCCGATCTTCTCGACAACTCTTTATCCATCCTCATACATATTGCAACGTTCAAGCTCACACAATAGTTTCTGTATTAACAATTTCTTTACATACAACAAGCCTTGTGGTAAACCTCGAACGATTGGAGAAATAGTTGATGGTAGTTCAAGAGGTGTGTTAGCATATCCCTTGATCTTTTGGATTTGATAACTACACCTTTACAGTCAGTATTAATATATTGACTGCCGGGTATTCACACAGGTTTTTATAAATTGCTGAGGCTCCTATTCGAAATAATATTTTCGATAGCCGAAGCCAGCACACCGGCACAGCTTACCACTTCAATTTTAGGATGCAAAACATGCTCTTGTACAGTGTCGGAAATCAGTAATTTTTCAATTTTACTGCGCGTCAGGTTTTCTAATGCATCACCACTTAGTACACCATGGGTACAATAGGCTTTAACTGATAGTGCGCCATGTTCAATCAACAGATCGGCCGCTTTGCAAAGGGTTCCGGCTGTATCTACAAGATCGTCTACAATAACTACATTTTTACCAACCACATCACCAATTATTTCCATTGCAGTAACCGCATTGGGTTTTAATCTTTCTTTATTAATTACCACCATATCAGCAGCCAGATTTTTTTTATACTGTTTGATGCGCTTAATCCCCCCAAAGTCGGGGCTGCATAAACACAAATGATCGATCTGCGATTGCTGAATGTGGCTGATAAATAATTTCAAAGATGATAAAGGATCAACCGGAATTTTATAAAAACCTTCAATAGCGTTGGTGTGAAGGTCGAGGGTTATTAATCGATCTGCCCCCATTAGCTGAATCATATCCGCTATCATGCGCGAAGAGATGGAAGTTCGTTGGCCATCTCTTCTTTCCTGCCGGCTGTGTGGCAGGTAGGGGATAATCAATATCACTTCTTTTGCGGATGAGCGTCTGGCAGCATCGATGGTCATTAATAACTCAAAAAAATTCTCGTAGGGTGTATGAATTTTGCCAATCAATAACACAACCTTTCCACGTACACTTTCATTAAATTTTACAAATAGTTCGCCATCCGAAAATTTTTCGGCTTGTGTCAGATTTAAAGGAAGGGAAAGATGTATTGCTATGGCCTCACCCAGGTTTTGCCCCGAACGGGTGGCATATAATTTTATATTTTCCATATCAGGTTGCAGAAGTAGGTTGCTTCAACTTCTCAATATAATAATTCATACTTAACGGTATGTGTGGCTTTTAGGAAAATACCTCTTTGTTAAACGGTTTCTATTATGTTTGCGGTTTAATTTGAGTAATCGGAATGCTAAACCCCACAGAACAAGACGAAAATCAATATTTGGAAGAAATTAAAGAGCGATTGGCGCAGGCCCTCAGCCGTATGGAGAGTCGCGTACGCGAGTATTCGGATGAACTGAGAGAGAAGAAGCAATATATTTTTGAGAACCAGAGCGGCATGGATGAAGCCGATATGGTGGCTGCGGGCCAGTCGATAGATAGAATGGTAAACACGGGTGAATCGGCTGTGGCGCGCAGACGCAAATTACTGAAGCTGATGCAATCGCCTTACTTCGGTCGTATTGATTTTAGAGTACAGGGAAGTGATCAGGCTACCCCTATCTACATTGGACTAGCTACCTTTACAGATGATGCCGAAAGAGTAAACTATATTTTTGACTGGCGCGCTCCTGTATCGTCTCTGTTTTATGATTTTGAATTAGGTGCGGCCAATTACGAAACGCTATCCAGAAAATTTACGGGCGAAATTTCGCTAAAACGGCAATATAAAATCCGCGATGGCCGTATGGAGTTTATGATTGAAAATTCTGTAAGCATTCTGGACGATGTATTGCAACGAGAGCTCAGTAAGTCGGCTGACGATAAAATGAAAAATATCGTAGCTACTATTCAGCGCGATCAGAATCAGGTAATCCGAAATGAAACCGCTTCGGTAATGATTATACAAGGCGTGGCGGGGTCGGGAAAAACCTCTATCGCTTTGCATCGCATCGCGTTTTTATTATACCGCTTTCGCGATACAGTAAAAGCTAAAGACATTTTGATCTTATCGCCCAACAAAGTGTTTGCCGATTACATTAGCAATGTGTTGCCCGAACTGGGCGAAGAGTACATCCCGGAAACGGGCATGGAAGAACTTGCCAATGTGTTGCTTGAAAATAAATTTCCATTCCAGACTTTCTTTCAGCAGGTAGCTACTTTGCTCGATCATCCGCACACGGAGTTTATTGAACGCATCCGGTTTAAATCTTCGTTTGAATTTTTAAGCCAGTTGAATAAGTACTTTATTTATCTGGAGAATAATTCTTTTAGACCAATGGATTTGAAAGTTGCAGGGGTAATAGTACCGTCTCCATTTGTTTTGGAAAAATTCAGATCGTGGAGCCGAATGCCTATGGGCAAGCGCATTCCCGAGGTGGTACAGGAAGTGTTACAATACATTCGGGCAGGAGCCAATCGGAAGTTAAGCGGTGGCGAAAAGGCCAAAGTGTGGGAATTAGTGCCTCGCATGTTTAACATCCGCAGTGCTTTTGATGTATACAAAGGATTTTATGAATGGATTGGTAAACCTGAAATGTTTCGGATGATGCACGGTATGAAGTTGGAGTTTGCCGATGTGTTTCCGCTTATCTATTGTAAGATAAGGCTGGAAGGCATGCAGAGTTATGATCACATCAAACATTTGCTGGTAGATGAAATGCAGGACTATACACCGGTACAGTATGCAGTACTCTCTCGCGTGTTTAAGTGTAAGAAAACTATTCTGGGCGATGTTAATCAACCCGTTAATCCATATAGTGCTTCGTCTGCAGAGGGCATTGAGGAAGTTTTTCCGCAAGGAGATATTGTTAAGCTTTTCAGAAGTTATCGCTCAACGTGGGAGATTACGCAGTTCTCGTTACGGATTAGTCCTAACCCAAATCTGGTAGCGATGGAACGCCACGGTGAAGAACCTGAAGTGCTCGGTTTTGCTTCTGCTGATGCGGAATCGGAAGGAATTTATAATGCGTGTTTGAAGTTTACGCGTTCAGAAAACCAATCGATGGGTGTTATTTTTAAAACGCAACAACAGGCTGCAAGGGTGTTTGAGAAATTAACGGTAGCCGATCGGGAGAAGGAATTGAAAATTCATTTGCTTACACCGGATAGTACCAGCTTTTCAAGTGGCATTATTGTTACCACTGTTCACTTATCCAAAGGACTGGAGTTTGATGAAGTATTGGTTCCGTTTGTTTCAGCCGCCAACTATAAATCGGATATTGACAGGCGCATGCTCTACATTGCCTGTACAAGAGCCATGCACAGGTTAACGCTAACATATGAAAAAGAGCAAAGCCTGTTTGTAAAATTTTGATCGTTTAAGATAAAAAAAAGAGCCACGCATTACGTGGCTCTGTCTTATTATTTCAAACCGAATTAATAATCCTTGTTGAAATTACCGCTGCGGTAGCCACCGCCACCACGGTTACCACCGCGGCCTCCGCCACCACCTTCTTCGCGAGGGCGGGCTTCGTTTACTACGAGGGTTTTTCCTAAAAAGTCGAAACCATTAAGACCTGTAATAGCTGCACGACCGGCAGAGTCATCGGCCATTTCTACAAAGCCAAATCCCCGGCTACGCTGGGTAACTTTGTCCATAATAATTTTTGCTGAGCTTACTTCACCGTACTCGGCAAAAAGTTGTTTCAGTTGTTCCTCGGATGCCTTCCAGGGAATGTTGGCTACATAAATGTTCATTTTTGTTTTTGAAATTAAGTGATAAATGTTCTTGCTAACTTAATAAGGCCTGCCGATAAATAATACGATGGGTTGACTACTTTCAGGTGGGAATTATCTCATTAACTAACCAAAGGTAATAGTTTTTTTGAATTATCCTCGAAATCGGCCAAATTCCGACACTTTATTCCGACTATTGATATTCGGGGTGATCGGCTATAAACCGGGCCAGGCTTTTGCGTGCGGTATGGTTCACTTTGTTATGAATCAAGGCAGACCAACCCAGTAAAAAACCACCTGGCCCAAGCGCCTGCCGGCTCCATAACCAGATGTCGAACCGGTCGTTGTGTTTCAAAATCAAACCATCTTTAAACTCAAACGCAGCGGTTATCCGGTTTATCACTTTGCGCCTGGTTTTAGAAAACGTATAGGTTGCTTCCCATCGGCATCCGCCAGACTTTTCATTGCCAGTAACACCCGAAAAATTAAGCGAAAAATCGCTTGCATTAAGACAGAGCATGTGCCACATAGCCCGCACCTCTTTGTTGCTAAGGTTACGGAAAACCGGGTCGTAGAAAGTAGCCTCGGTATGGTAACAACTGTTCATGGTCTGCCAGTCGCGCTGCTGAAAAGCCGTATAAAACCGGGTAATTAATTCGGTGTGCATCTTTTTTCCGTTAGTGGAACAATTATTCTTTCATACCGCTGCTGCTTTTCTATCGCACCGCGTTGTAGTACCTTTAACCTGTACCGAAAGTAATCAATTACAAAGAAGTTAAAACCTAATACGATATGAAATTGAAACTGCTTTTATTGTGCATACTGGTATCTGCTGTTAATTACAAACCACTGGCCCAGTCTTTTAACAACTTACCGGTAACCACTCAAAAGGCTCCGTTACATGGTAAACACTGGATGGCCATAACGGGTAAACCTTTGGCGGCTACAGCCGGAGCAATGGTTTTCAATAAAGGCGGCAATGCGGTAGATGCATCGTGTGCTATGCTTGCTGCAACCTGCACCATGTTTGATGTGTTGAGCTGGGGTGGCGAAACGCAAGCGCTGATTTACAATCCGAAAACAAAAAAAGTAATTGCCATTAATGCATTAGGAGTTGCACCTACCGGAGCTACTGCCGATTTCTTTAAAGAAAAAAATATGAATTATCCACCGCAGTATGGCCCGTTAGCGGCTGTAACACCGGGTACACCGGGTGGATTAATGGTCATGCTGGCCGAGTACGGAACCATGAGTTTGAAGGAGGTACTTGCACCAGCCATGCAGTTGGCCGAGGGTTACCCCATAGAGGCACAAACCGCAAACAGTTTTGAACGTTCGAAGGAAACCATAAAGCAATGGCCCTATTCAAAAACAATTTTTCTTCCACACCTGGGTGAAAAACGGGAAGCTCCTGTAGCGGGAGAAATTTTTGTACAAAAAGATTTGTTGGCCACTCTGCAGAAACTGGTAGAAACCGAGCAACAGGCTTTAAAGAAAGGTAAATCCCGTAAGGAAGCCATCTATGCCGCATACGATCGCTTTTATAAGGGCGACATAGCGAAAGAAATTGCACGCGGTACACAAGAACAAGGCGGCCTGATTACAGAGAAAGATTTGGCCAATTGGAAAGTGATAACCGAAGAACCACTGAGTGTAAACTATAAAGGTATTGAAGTGTATAAAATGCAACAGTGGACACAAGGCCCCGTAATGTTACAAGCACTGAATATGCTCGAGCAGATGGATTTGAAGGCAATGGGTTTCAATTCTGCTAAGTACATACACACGCTTTACCAGGTAATGAACCTTACGTTTGCCGATCGTGATTTTTATTATGGTGATCCGTACTTTGCACCGGAAGAACCCATTAAAGGCTTACTCTCTAAAGAATATGCAAAAGAACGGGTGAAGGCTATTAATTGGGAACGCAACGATACCAAAACCGGGCCGGGCGATCCGTATCCGTTTGAAGGCAAAACCAACCCATACAAAGATTACCTTAAGCAATGGTCGCAGGCAGCTAACACAACCTATACTTCACCGCTTTCAGAAGATTATCTGAATCAGGTTTTTCTGGGTACTACTTCTGTAGAGGCTGCCGACAAGGAAGGCTGGGTGGTTTCTATTACGCCAAGTGGTGGTTGGAATCCCGCCTGCATAGCCGGTAAAACCGGAATAGGCCTTAGTCAGCGAATGCAAAGTTTTGTAACAGATCCGAAAGAGAATCCATACAATGTAGTAGAACCCGGCAAACGGCCGCGTGTAACTTTAACACCAACCCTTGCCCTTAAAGATGGAAAACCCTTTTTGTCATTTGCCGTGCAGGGTGGTGATACGCAAGATCAGAACCTGTTACAGTTCTTTTTGAATGTGGTAGAGTTTGGTATGACAGTGCAGGAAGCAACCGAGGCCCCCAATATTAATACCGATCAGCTTTGGTTATCCTTAGGAGGGGAAGATCGGAAACCTAAGTATGGTAATATGTTGTTGCATGATAGTACACCACCGTATGTGCGCAAAGAGCTACAGGGTATGGGTTACAGATTGCGGTTTGACGATCGTACCAGCGGTCCCATTAATGCTATTTACTTTGATTGGAAACATGGGAGTTTCTGGGGCGGATCGAGTAACCATGGCGAGGATTACGGAATAGGATGGTGAGTTCGGATAAGTCTAAAATCACAAATCAGTAATCACAAATTATTAGTGTCCGGTTAACATTGATTTTTCTAATACATCTTGCAAATTCCATTTTAAATAAATGTTTTTCGAGATTCCTTAAAAGAGGGTATTGACTTTCTGTCTCAGAGGCTGTCTCAAAAGTCAAATTAAGATTGGAATGTCATTCCGGCCTTGTGCCGGAATCTCGTTTAGTACCACGAAATCGAGATCGCGGAACAAATCCGCGATGACAGAACGACTTTTGAGACAGCCTCGCTATAACTTTAGCCCCGGGTGACAGCCCGGGGCTAAAGAATTTCAGGCGAATCGTGCTGACTACTCGTTGCGTTTGAAATCTAATTTTTTTCAGCACGCAACCTCCAACGGCAATAGAACGGGTTTCTGAATGCTTGCTTAAGAAAGTGCATCGTGCTCCATGCCGAAATCAATTCATTATTTTAAATTCTGTCAGCAGTCGGCACGACTTTACTTATTATCTATTAGCAGCGGGCTGGCACCCGGTGCTAATAATATATTGCTCTTACAGGGCAATACTTTAAAATTAATTTTAACCGGTGATTTTTGATTTGACGGAAAATACCTACACATTAATACTCAAAATACTTTCGTGCGAAAGAGGCTTGTTGAGGTATTGTTTCACGCTGTGGTATTTTTTCGATTTATTAAAGTCCTGTGGATTAATAGAAGAAGTAAGCATTACAATTTTACACTTCTTTTTAACCAATGCTCCGAATTTTTCAAACTCGTCTAAAAACTGAAAGCCATCCATTAAAGGCATATCAATATCCAGAAAGATAAGGTCGGGCAGCACTTTATCTGCTACTTCAAGTTTTTCGATATTGCGTAAAAACTCGATAGCACTCTTAGCCCCGGTGTGGGTGTAAATATGTTGTGTAATGGCTGCAGCTTCAATCATTTTTTGATTGATCAGGTTATCAATCTCATTGTCATCAATGAGCATTACAATACGAAATTTTGAATTAGCCATGGTTAGTGCAAAAGTAAGATTTTAAAGATAGCCCCATTACTACTTTTTTACAACTCAAACTACAGATCAAACTTTATTCCCTGTGCAAGGGGCAATGAGTCTCCAAAATTAATGGTATTGGTTTGCCTGCGCATGTAAACTCTCCAGGCATCAGACCCGGATTCGCGCCCGCCACCGGTTTCTTTTTCGCCACCAAAGGCTCCGCCAATTTCTGCTCCCGATGTGCCAATGTTTACGTTGGCAATACCACAATCTGAGCCGGCATGAGATAGGAATTTTTCCATCTCGTGTATGCGGGTTGTCATTATGGCTGAGGAAAGGCCTTGCTTTACTCCGTTCTGATAAGCAAGGGCTTCGTTAAGGGTTTTATATTTAATCAGATATAAAATGGGTGCAAATGTTTCGTGCTGTACAATTTCAAATTCGTTCTTTACTTCGGCAATAGCTGGTTTTACATAACACCCCGATTCAAAACCTTTGCCCTTCAAAACTCCTCCTGCAACCAAAAATTTTCCTCCTTGTACTTTAACCTGTTGCAAAGCATGACGATACGCTTTTACGGCCAGCGTATCAATAAGAGGGCCTACATGGTTGTTTTGATCCAGCGGGTTACCAATATTTAATTGTTTGTACGCCTGCTTTAATTTTTCGGTTACAGAATCGTATACACTTTCGTGGATGATAAGTCTTCGGGTTGTAGTACACCGTTGTCCTGCGGTACCTACTGCGCCAAACAACGCACCCCGAATAGCCATCTCAAGGTTGGCATGTTCGGAGATGATGATGGCATTGTTGCCACCCAGTTCCAGCAATGCGCGCCCCAATCGTTCGGCTACTGTTTTACCAACCGCTTTACCCATGCGCGTGCTTCCGGTTGCTGAAACAAGTGGAATTTGTTCATGTGCCGACATCTGTTGCCCTATTTTGTAATCGCCATTCACAAGGCAACTCACTCCTTCGGGTACACCATTCTTTTTAAATACTCGATTTACAATATGCTGGCAGGCTATACCACATAAAGGAGTTTTCTCAGAGGGTTTCCAAATGCAGGTATCGCCACACACCCAGGCAATCATTGCATTCCACGACCACACCGCCACCGGAAAGTTAAAAGCCGAAATAATTCCTACTACGCCCAGCGGATGGTACTGTTCGTACATACGATGTTGGGGTCTTTCAGAATGCATGGTTAAGCCATGCAATTGCCGCGATAAACCAACGGCAAAATCGCATATGTCGATCATCTCCTGAACTTCGCCCAGCCCTTCCTGGTAAGACTTACCCATTTCGTACGAAACAAGTTTGCCGAGCGGTTCTTTGTATTTACGCAAAGCCTCGCCAATCTGCCGTACAATTTCTCCGCGTTTGGGTGCTGGTACCAGTCGCCACTCAAGAAAAGCTGTATGCGCTTGCTTTACAACTTTATCGAATGCAACCTCATCGGTAGCCAATACAGAACCGATTAGTTTTCCATCGGCTGGCGAGTAGGAGGCTATGGCTTTGCCTTTAGTACGAAGCCATTTTTGCCCGGTTGATGTTCCGGGGTTCGACTTTCTTATTCCAAGCTTTTCGAGCGCTTCTGCAATTCCAAAGTTTTTCATAGGTAGAATGATTGCCGTAAAACTAAGAAGTTTACCATTCCAACCCAATGGCTTGTTTTTCGCCATGCCACAAACCTTCAATCAATACCCCGCCTTTTTTCATTTCCATGGCGCGGTTAAGATCCTTCACATTATCAATGGCTACTTTATCAATATGAGTAATAATCATGTTTTCTTTTACGCCTGCCGTTTTCCATTTTCCATGATCCAGCTTTTTTATTAATACTCCTCCATCAAGATTTAATTCGGTTAGCTGCGAGTACGGTACATCTTCAAATTGAGCGCCTTCCAGTTCATACCTAACTTCCCGTTCGCGCATTGTTTCAGAACCTTCGAAGTTTTTTAATTTGGCCAGTACTTCTTTTTCAACACCATTGCGCAGGTATTTTACTATTACCGATTGGCCTGGTCGTTTGCGTGCAACCCATTCCTGCAATTCAGATACACCCGCTACCGGATGATTATCAATAGCCACAATCACATCGCCTGGTTCAATTCCTGAAGATTCGGCTGCACTGCCTTTGTTTACCAAACTAACAAATACGCCTTGTACCACATTCAGGTTTCGGTTTTCAGCAAGGTTGGGTGTTACATTATTAATTTGCACGCCCAGCAAACCACGTTGTACAGAGCCAAACTCCAGCAGGTCATCCATGATTTTTTTTACCAGGCTAACGGGTATTGCAAACGAATAACCATCAAAACTTCCAGTTGCTGTGGCAATGGCAGAGTTAATACCAATCAACTCACCTTTTAAGTTTACCAGCGCGCCACCGCTGTTGCCCGGGTTAACGGCCGCATCGGTTTGTATGAATGACTCAATTTGAAGGTTATTTTGATTTCTCAAGATGTCGATGTTTCGCGCCTTTGCACTTACAATACCAGCTGTTACAGTAGAGTTCAGATTAAAAGGGTTTCCAATGGCCAATACCCATTCGCCCGCAGATACATCGTCAGAGTTGCCATATTTTACAAAGGGAAGATCGTGTGCTTTTATTTTAAGCAGGGCCAGATCGGTGTTTGGATCTTGCCCCACCAACTTGGCAAAAAAACGTTGATTGTTATGTAAGGTTATCTCTATGGAGTTAGCGTTTTCAATTACATGGTTGTTGGTTACAATATAGCCATCATCAGAAATAATAACACCCGAGCCAGATGATTGAGAATGAGGATTAAGATATTGTTCTAATGCATTTAAACTAAATCGCCCGCCACCATAAATAGTGCTTATGTGTACCACAGCCGGTGTAACTAATTTGGCGGCCGTCTGAAAGTTGATAGGAATAACGTTTCGATACTGAACCGTATCTGCAGCGTAGTTTGTAAGTTTCAGATTTTGCCTTTCTTCGATGGAAGTGTAGGCAGGGCCACCATCAAAATACTTTAAGGTAAATATTGAACCTGTAATGGCTCCAATAAAGGCGGCACAGGCCACTAATAATATTAATAACAAACGCTTCATAACCGTCTCACTTTACAGGTAAGGTACGGTTTCTGTAAGATAAGGAGAAGTAAACCAAAGGAGTTTTTTTAGGGTATAGACACATACGCAATAAAAAGCGCCTCTCCGTTTTAAGAAGAGACGCCTAACCCAACCTAACTCAGCTACTCTTAGCTTACTTTAATGCTCTGCTTTAAAACTTTCTTTTCGTCTTTCGGAATACTTACTTCCAGAATGCCATTGTTATAACGGGCACTAATTTTTGTAGCATCTACATTTTCGGGAAGGGTAAACGAACGACTAAAAGAACCAAAATGCGTTTCGATTGCGTGATAATTTTTTTCTTTCTTTTCGTTCTGGAATTTGCGCTCACCACTTATGGTAAGAGAGTTGTCGTTCACTTCAAGGGTAAAGTCTTCCTTGTTAAGCCCGGGTACGGCCAGGTGAACTTCAAAAGCCGTGGTGGTTTCAATTACATCGGTTTTAGGCACGAAGGCAGAACCACCAGAGCGTGTAATCGAATCGTTGAAAAGACGATCAACCAAAGCACTAAAAGATGTTGGTGCGAAATCGTTGGGATTATAACGGATGATGCTCATAATATTAATTTTTTTAAGGTTTAACATGTGTTTTAAAGTCACATGTTGGGTACCTGTGAAAAGTATGCCGATGACTTTTTCAGGACTTTTTGTCTTAAAAAGAGATCATAACTTCCTAAAAACAAGTCATTATGGCCTGCTTTATTACTATAACCTCTACAAACTGGCAAACAGCATTAGATCCTTGCCTGATACGTATAGAGTTGATAATAGCGGCCTTGTCTGGCAATCAGTTCATCATGGGTTCCTCGTTCCTGAATTTGTCCCGTTTCAATAACCAGAATCTGGTTAGCCTGGCGGATAGTACTAAGGCGGTGCGCAATTACAAAAGTGGTGCGTCCTTGCATCAGGGTTCGTAAACTTTCCTGAATAAAGCTTTCGCTCTCGGTATCAAGGTTTGAGGTGGCTTCGTCTAATATAAGAACGCGAGGATTTGCGAGAATAGCGCGGGCAATGGCAATACGTTGGCGTTGGCCGCCCGAAAGTTTTACACCCCGCTCGCCAATTATAGTATCTAAACCGTGTTCAAAACGATTGGTAAACTCACTTACAAAGGCAGCTTTTACAGCTTGCTGTAATTCATCTTCTGTTGCGTTGGGCCTTGGAAATAAAATGTTCTCGCGAATGGTACCTTCAAAGAGAAAATCATCTTGCAACACTACACCTAACTGATTGCGGTAACTGCCAAGGGAAATTTTTGAAAGATCGGTACCGTCAAGCGTGATGGTTCCGCTGTCAGGATTAAGAAAGGTGGCAACCAATCCGGCAATAGTAGTTTTGCCCGAACCCGATGTACCCACTAATGCGGTAACACTTCCTGCGGGGGCGGAGAATGAAATGTTTTTCAATACGGGCTTACCCTCTTCATACGCAAACGATACATCGTTAAACTCAAAATCGCCTTTTATGTTTCCGATTTGTAAGGTGCGGTGGGTTCCATCATCTTCTACCGGCATGTTCATTAATTCCTCGGTGCGATCTAATCCTGCAAAAGCTTCGGTTAACTGGCTGCCGATGTTACTCATTTGCACAATAGGCGCAATCATAAACACCATAAACATGGTAAACTGTAAGAAGTCGCCAGCGCTTAGTTGGAAATAACCACTTAGCCCCATTATGCCTACACTGGCCAGGCCTACTAAAAATGTTCCGGCACTGGTAACAAAACTGGTACTGGTTAAACTCTTTTTAATGTTTTTAAAGAGTTGCTCTACTCCATTTTCAAATACTTTTATTTCTTGCGGTTCGGCATTAAAGCCTTTAATTACCCGTATGCCATTCAGGGTTTCGGTAAGTCTTCCGGTTACATCGGCTGTTATTTTACCGCGCTCGCGAAATACAGGCCTGATAACAGCGAATGTTTTTAACGTAATTACTCCGAAAATGGACATGGGCAAAAGCACAAATAAGGTCATCCATGGATTAATGTAAATTAAAAATATAACCGAGATAAGGGCTGTAAGCACACCACCTACCAGTTGCACCAGCCCGGTTCCTACTAAGTTACGCACACCCTCAACATCATTCATTACCCGCGATACCAGCGCCCCGGATTTTTGATTGTCGAAAAAACGAATAGGCAAACGCAGTAAGTGTTTTTGAACTTTTGCACGCAACACCGAAATCAAATGCTGTGCTTCTACACTTAGAATCTTAGTAAGGGCATAAGAAGTTACGGCCTGCACAAGAATGGCAATAGTAAGAAGGGTAAGCAAAAATGGTAGTTTATCCATTTCGCGGTTTACCAGAATATCGTCCATAAAGGGTTTGGTAGCCCAGGGCGGTACCAGACCTGCCGTACGGCTGATAAGAATAAGGATGAGGCCTATAAAAATTAGTTTTCTGCGAGGCCATATGATGGTTTTAAATACGGATCGAAGTGAAACTTTAGCGTTAGGTTGCGACATGGGGGAGGTGTTTAAAAAGAGTATAGACGAAACGTAGAACCGAATATTTTACATTGTAGTTCGTAGGTGGATAAAAAATTGCGTGTTACGATACGAAAAGCAGAAAGCAAAGAGTTTATCCGTTTTGATGATTTACCGGTTTTTTAACACAGCATTTGCTTGTTCAAACCTTCGTGTGTATCAATGCCAATGGTTTCCAATTCCCAATTCAGGTATTTTTTGGTTGATGGTTACCCTGCCTACTTCAATAAGTTTGTATGCCTCCCGTCTGCTGCAAAAGCCGGTATTGCTGATGTATTTATTAAGCCTAATGCCTGATGGGTTTTCGTTGTTCATGTTTTTTTTGAAGTGACTAAAATTACTTCGAGCAGGAGTTGTACGTGGCTGAAGTGTATTCTTAATCCCCTTTTGCCTGATTTAAACTTATCAATTGAACACTTATGTGTCCATCATCCAGGTGGATTGCCAACATAAAATAATTAACAACTCTATTAGCTCCTCTTGTTGCAGGTATCCAGCCTTTTAGTTTTTTAACAGTTTTTAGAGATTTGTCATAAAAAAGCTGATTTGTCGGAAATGACATGAGGATTAGCTCGCTTGGGTACTCGGTTATTTTCAATTTCCCTTTGGCGTTAATCCTGATTTCAAACAACATCGACCTAAGTTTTTGTGAGGCAATATATGATTTAGATAATTTTATATTGTTACGTACAATCTTTGTCAAAGAATCAATACCACCTGGGAATTCTGCAAGTTTATCAACAGGAAAAACGGTTGAGTCAACATTAGGTAAAAACTCCAGAAATGGGTATGCTTCAATCGAGGCATATTTTGAAAAATCCCAATTCTCTAACTTGTTAAATTTGTCAGTTTCAGGAAGTATATTCATTGTCGGCCTGCCAATGTCCTGAACTCCCCCTCCTCCCCAATAATATTTCCCTCTTACAAACATACCATTTTCGTACTCTTCAAGGCATTCTAATTTTCGCTCATGTGTTATCCATGGCATAACACTAGTTTTATGAGATGTCCAAACCCCATGTCTTAATGTGTCCTTGTACGAACCTTCAATTTCCACAATGTCACTGGTTAGGTCGTAATAATATTTGGTCTTCCAGATACCTGTTCCCTTTTCCATTAAAGCATTTCCGTTTGCGTCATAGTACTCAAGCGCGCAAATAAAGTTTCCATCAAAACCAACCTTGTCCTTAATCTTTCCATTTTCGTAATAACTCGTCCAAAAGCCGTACCGTAGATTGTCTTTATACAGCCCTTTAGTCATTAATTTGCCATTAGGATAGTAAAAATAAAATGTATCTATTTTTATATTAGCTGAAAAGTAACCTTTCATTTGAGGTTGACCATTCATGAAGTAATCGGTTACTTCACCATAGTACCTGAAATCTTCACCAATTATTCCAGTCCTGTAATACTGCGCAAATTCTTTGGTTGTCAACTGCCATGTACTGTCATGATAAGTGATTGCAATTTTTTGTGAGTAAGTCGTTAAACAAGATGCTGAAAAAATTATTATTATTATTGCTTTATTCATTGTCGGGATTTTACTATGAGGTTGTGTCACAAGCCTGAGTTGAGAATGAAATGTTTCCCCGTTTTCAAAACTTCATTCGCTTTCTCCAGATCATCAGGCGTATCAATGCCAATGGTTTCCAAAGTAGTTTCAACAACTTTAATTCTGAAACCATTTTCCAGCCAACGCAGTTGTTCTAGCGATTCAGCTTTTTCTAAAGAAGAGACAGTTAGCTGCGTAATTTTTTCCAGCACATCGGCCCGGTATGCGTACATACCAATATGTTTATAGTAAGCATGTTGCGTTGTCCATTCTGTTTCATTTCCACGCCAATAGGGGATGGGCGAGCGGCTAAAGTATAAGGCTTCACCCAACTGGTTTAATACAGCCTTTACTACATTAGGATTCAGCAAGAATTTTTGTTCTGTAATTTTTTTTACAAGTGTAGCCAGTTCGGTTTTATTATCGAGTAAAGAAGCAAGCAGGTTAATTTGTTCGGGAGCAATAAAGGGTTCATCTCCTTGTATGTTAATTATATAATCATAATGTTCGGTTTGCTGCGTCAGCACTTCATAACAGCGGTCAGTACCACTTACATGTGTAGTGGCTGTCATGCAGGCCTTTCCAAAAGTTTGTACATGATCGAAAATCTGTTGGTTATCGGTAGCCACAACTACCGCATGCAGCGATTTGCTTTTACAGGCTTGTTCGTACACACGCTGAATCATGGATATTCCGCCAATTAAAGCAAGGGGTTTACCGGGAAAGCGTGTGGAGGCGTAACGGGCAGGAATTATACCGATAATTTTCATTGTTGCCTTATTGTTCATTCAACCTTCTTCACTCTTAATGTTACTCCTTCTGTTCCGATTACTTCTATGGTTTCATCCTTCTCAATAAAATCGCCACGGGTAAAGGCATCGTACACCTGGCCTTCAATTAAAACTTTGCCACTGGGCCGTAGTATGGTTTGAGTTTTACCGCGCTTGCCCATAAGGTCTTTTTGAAAACTGCTAACGGTATAGCCACTTTTGGCATCCTGAGTATCGGTAAGGGCAATGCGGGCAAAGGCTCTTGTTTTGGTTAGCCGCGCACCACCTACAAAGAGGAGTATAACCCCACCGGCTAAGCCGCCAACCGCAGCAAAGGAGGCCATAATAATATCGCCCAGCGGTACAAACTCAAAATTGAAGAAATCATTGTTGAGCATAATCAGCACCAGCGAAACTACCGTTAGCGTTATGCCACTTATTCCGGCAATACCAAAACCAGGGATAAAAAATAATTCGGCTATGATAAGGAGTACGCCAATAAACAGAGCAAGTATTTCCCAGTAGGCAGCCAGTCCGTTGAGGTAATAGGGCACTAAATAAAGTACCAATGCAACAATAGCAGCAAGTAAGGGAAAGCCCACACCCGGGGTTTGCAATTCAAAATAAATTCCACCCATTATTACCAGAATCAGAATGCCACTAATAAATGGGTTTAGAAAAATGGCAATGATTTTTTCAACGGCACCTAACCGAAAGGTTTCAATTTCATATTCGCCTACGTTGTTGCGTTTCAGAATTTCGTCAATAGACTCAACCTTAGCTTCGCAATAACCATTCTCCATGGCTTCAGAAGTTGTAAACGTAATTACTTTGCCGGCTTGTTTTAAACTATCAATCACTACATTTTCGTCAACCATACCTTCGGCAATGCGTGGGTTGCGTCCGTTCTCTTCGGCTGTTGCGCGCATAATAGACCGCATATACGATTGATATTTGTCGGGCGCAGCTGCTCCACTGCCATCCACCACGGTAGCGGCACCAATGGTTGCACCGGGAGCCATATAAATGCTGTCGCACGCAATAGAAATTAATGCTCCTGCGGATGCAGCGTCAGAATTGATGAAAACCCAAATGGGTATTTTCAGCGCCATAATCTGATCCACAATTTCTTTGGTGTCGCTTAGTGCTCCGCCAAACGTATCCATATCTACAACAATGATGTCGGCTTGTGTTTTATCTGCATGTTCCAGTGCAAGTTTTACATATCGGCCAATCCGAGGATCAATTTCTGCTTTAATTTCCATAACCATTACTTTCTTTTTGGCAGGTTGGGCCCATCCAATAGTTTGTACCAGCAGCACAATACTCATTATTCTCAACAGCGTTCGCATGGTTGTTTGTATTTTGCATAAAAATAACAAGTCTTGATCGAAAAAACCTGTGTTGTTTATCGGGCGCCTTCCGGCTGTGTTATCTGGAACCTGTTGCCCGTGCCTCAGTTGTGCCAAATGATAATTGAGGAGCGAAACGATAATGCGCGCAATGTTTCAATTGCCTGTATTGAATTTTCGGGTAAGGTTGTCTGGCGCGTTAACCATTTGCCCGAAACCTGGTGGATTAACGTAAATCGGGTTACCCTAAACCAGGTAGTGCTCAGGGTTTTTCAAACCACCACTAACCCCGATGTGGTAAGTGAAATTGTGTTGAACGTGCGCAATGGCGAACCTGTTTCGGTACAACCCGAACCTGAATGTACGAACGGGCTGTTGCGGCCGTTTGTGTATGTACAGGGAGAAGCAGAATTTAATACCGTGCAAAAATTCTTGGAAGAAAGGGTAAAGCAACAGATTTTTATAGGTGCCGAATACCTTGAAGCGAACGACCTCGTTTTTATAGCCTATTATATTGGTCAGCCGGGTAATTTTACCAATGTATTGGCCTGTTTTAGCCGTACTGGAGAATTGAGCTGGAGCGAAGAAATTGGCACGAATTTGAAAGGAATGGGCATTGGTACTTTTTTTATCGCAACCAACACATTGTTTTTTGTGAAGAACAAGACAGAATTGGTAACTTTTCGCATTGTTTAAGCTTATGATAAAATTAATTTTTTTAACTCTTGTTGTGTGGAACGCGCCAGCTGCCCTTTGTGCAGCTCCGGTTGACTCGCTTCGCATGGAAACTATTGGCGGAAAGCAGTTTATCATTCATCAGATTGATGAAAAAGAAACTCTTTATGCAATATCCAGGCGTTATGGTGTGCAGGTTACTGCAATTTTGGAGCATAACCCTACAGCCGATGGCGGTTTAGCTGTGGGGCAACTTTTAAAAGTTCCATATACAGCCAAGGCCAAACCGGCTCTCGTATCCGGTGGTGATAGAATTCATAAAGTTGCTACGAAAGAAACACTCTTTTCTATTTCCAGGTTGTACGATGTTTCGGTAGATGAAATAAAATCATGGAACAATCTGAAAGATAATGCACTGAGCTTAGGGCAGGAGTTGATCATCAAAAAGAAATCGACAGCATTAACAAACAATACATCTTTACCCGCCACACAATCCATAAAAGGAGCACATACTGTAGCGGCTAAAGAAACATTATATTCAATTGCCCGGCAATATAATGTTACGGTTCAGCAATTGCGCGAGTGGAATTCGCTTGCCGCGGATGAAGTGAAGATTGGCCAAACACTTTTTGTTACACAACCCATGTACCAAAAGCCCGATGAAATAAAAACCCAGCCCGAAGTGGTGGTGGTTAAACCCGAAACAAAGGAAACCCCTGTTGTATCGGTTGTAAAACCAGAAGTAAAAATACAACCTGAAATCAAGGAAACAACGATTCGCATTTCGGAGTCTGTAACCGGCTCAGACGAAGTGAAAGAAGGCGGGCTGGCCGAATTAATTGAGGGTACGGATGGTAACCGAAAATATCTGGCGCTTCACCGAACGGCCAAAGTAGGCACGATTTTAAAAGTGCGTAACGAATTAAACAACCGCGAGGTGTTTGTACGGGTGGCAGGCCCACTACCTAGCATTGGCGCTAACACAAATGTGGTTTTAAAAATTTCGAAGTCGGCCTACGATAGATTAGGCGCAATAGATTCACGCTTCCGCGTGGAGGTTACATACTATAAATAAGTATGAGGACCGGGCTGGCTGTTTGCTTACTAATTGTTTGTAATGCCAGCTTTGCCCAAAACCTTGTACGCAATCCGGGTTTTGAACAATACTATAAATGCCCGGGCTCATATTCCTCTAACTCAACAGGCGAAATTGCCCCCGGCTGGACATCGCCCAGCACCGGCACCCCCGATATGTTTCACATGTGTAGTACAGGCGAAGCGGGTGTACCAACTAACTGGGCAGGTCATTCAAAAGCTTATGTGGGTTCGGGCTATGCAGGCATTTATGTTTTTTTAATCCGCCATAATAAAGATTACCGCGAGTACTTACAGGCAGAGTTGATTACTCCTTTAGAAGCAGATGCAGAATACCATGTTGAGTTTTATTTTAAATTGTCATCAAACTCAAAATATGCGATCGATCGAATCGGGTTTTTACTTTCCGATTCCAACTACCTGATGAAAGATGATGGTACATTTCCGGTTGCGGCTACATACGAGCGTATTAACCGAACCATCAATACACGCTCGGCCGGGTTATGGACGCGGTTTGCTTTTACACACCTTGCAAAAGGTGGAGAGAAGTATTTAACCATTGGTAATTTTTCAAATAGCGAAAGAACGCGCAGCCTGTACATAACCAACTCGCAGGCAACAGAACCGATGTTAGCCCGTGCAGCCTATTTTTATATTGATGAAGTAAAAGTGATTAAGGTTAGCGGAAACACACCTCCCGTGCTTACCGGTTACCCCGAGCTTAAAACAGATGAAACGTATGTATTGAAAAACATTCAGTTTAAGTACAACGATTACATGCTGCTGGATGAATCTTTTCCGGAGTTGAAAAAACTGGTGGAAGTATTACGCTACCATAAAACCTGGAAAGTGGTGGTGAGCGGGCACACCGATGACATAGGCTCAGATATTTTTAACAACGAACTTTCTTTGTTGCGTGCCGGCAGCGTGGCCGATTACCTGATTAACTCAGGTATAGACCCAGCCCGAATCAAAACACTGGGTTTTGGTAAACAAACGCCTCTGATAAAAGGTACAGACGAAACCTCGCGCGCTACCAACCGAAGAGTAGAATTACGCTTTTTAAACTAATGCCAGGCAAGAAGTACCTCGAAAACCTGCACACTTTCCTTACCGAAAGAGCGTGGTATTATAATCAACAAAATTTTATTGAAACTGACCCCATCTCTATTCCTCATCGTTTTAAAACGAAACAAGATATTGAGATAGCCGGTTTTTTTGCAGCTACTTTAGCGTGGGGCCAACGGGTAACCATTATAAAAAAATGCTCAGAGTTGTTGCACATGATGGACAACAAGCCTTTTGAATTTGTAATGCATCATAAACTAAACGACCTGAAACCCTTTGCTAAGTTTAAGCACCGAACCTTTAATGCTACCGATACCTTGTATTTTATCGAATCGCTTTCGCAGATTTATCGCAACCACAATTCGTTAGAAGATGCATTTGTTACCGGATTGAATCTGAATAGGCAGCCACTGCCTGAGCAATACCCGATTGAGCAAGCGTTGATTCAATTTAATAAACTCTTTTTTAGCTTACCCGATGCCCCGGCCCGCACACAAAAGCATGTAAGCACACCATCTCGTAAATCGGCTTGTAAAAGATTAAACATGTTTTTACGGTGGATGGTACGGCAAGATAAACAAGGAGTAGATTTCGGAATCTGGAATAGAATTTCGCCTGCGCAACTGGTTTGCCCATGCGATGTGCATGTTGAACGCGTTAGCCGCAACCTTAAGCTCATCACCCGCAAGGGAATGAACTGGCAAACCGCAATAGAACTTACCTCTACCTTACGTTTACTAAATCAGGCTGATCCGGTTTTGTATGATTTTGCCTTATTTGGCTTGGGCGTGCTGGATCATGATCATGCTGGATTCAAGGCATTTAAATAAAGTGACGAACGGTAGTACCACTATAAAAGATTTATTTCTAATTTTCTTACTCATTTTAACACACACTCGAACTAAACCTCTATGAATTTAAACATCGATGCAGAAAAAGAACTTACCTACGATGCCATTGTGGTAGGTACGGGAATCAGCGGTGGTTGGGCCGCAAAAGAGCTTACCGAAAAAGGGTTGAAAACCCTTGTGCTGGAACGCGGCCGCATGGTAGAACACCCCAATTACCCCACTGCTACCAAAGACATCTGGGAGTTTGAAAATGCTGATCGCCCCACGCAGGAAGATCTTGAAAAGCAAGGGGTCCAAAACCGTACGGGTTATACCATCAGGCAATCAACCAAACATTGGTTCGTAAACGATCTTGAAAACCCATACACCGAAAAAGAAGGTAAACGTTTTGATTGGATGCGTGGCTACCATGTAGGCGGACGCTCAATTATGTGGGGACGCCAGAGTTACCGCTGGGGCGATTTTGATTTTGAGGCTAACCTTCGGGAAGGTATCTCTATTGATTGGCCGGTACGGTATAAAGAAATTGCACCGTGGTACGATTACGTTGAAACTTTTGCCGGCATTAGCGGCCAGGCAGAAGGACTGGATTATTTACCCGATAGCAAGTTTCTTCCTCCTATGGAAATGAACTGCGTGGAGAAAGAATTGAAAAAATCTATGCATGACAAATTTGGTCGGTTATTAACAATCGGCCGGGTAGCGCATATTACTTCACCCTTATCGCACAACAACAGTGCGCAACGTGGCCAATGCCAGTATCGCAACTTATGTAGCCGCGGCTGCCCTTATGGGGCATACTTCAGCAGTAACTCATCCACACTACCGGCTGCAGCTAAAACCGGTAATATGACGTTACGACCCAATTCCATTGCATACGAGTTGATTTATGATGAAGCAAAAGGCAAAGCTACCGGTGTTAAAGTACTGGATGCTGAAACCGGAGAGCAATTGGAGTTTAAGGCAAAAGTGATTTTTCTGTGTGCATCCACTATGGGATCTACCTACATCATGATGAACTCAATATCCAATCGTTTCCCCAATGGGTTTGGAAATGATAGCGACCAGTTGGGCCGCAATATTATGGATCACCACCTGGGTGTTGGCGCCAGTGGCGAGTGGGAAGGTTTTGAAGATCAATACTACTTCGGCCGAAGAGCCAATGGTATTTACATTCCGCGCTTCCGCAACATGGGTAAAGAAAAACGAGATTATCTGCGCGGCTTTGGGTATCAGGGCGGTGCAAGCAGACAAGGCTGGCAAAGCCTGATTGCCGAAATGAGTATTGGTGCCGATTTAAAAGAAGCGGTAACCACACCAGGAAAGTGGACATTTGGTATGGGTGGTTTTGGTGAGGTACTACCTTATCAGGATAATCAGGTAACGATTAACCGGGATAAAAAAGACAAACATGGTTTGCCAACACTCACATTCGATACTGAGTTAAAAGAAAACGAATTTAAAATGCGTAAAGACATGGCCAGCGATGCAGCCGAAATGCTGGAAGCTGCTGGCTTTAAAAATGTTCGTTCGTACGACAGGCCAAGTCAGCATGGGTTAGGATTGGGTATTCATGAAATGGGTACAGCTCGTATGGGTAAAGACCCAAAAACTTCGGTATTGAATAAAAACAATCAGGTACACGCATGTAAAAATGTGTTTGTAACAGATGGTTCATTCATGACATCGGCCAATTGCGTAAATCCCTCGTTAACCTATATGGCATTTACGGCACGGGCTGCCGACTTTGCTGTAAGTGAATTAAAAAAAGGAAATCTGTAAACTGAAAAAAATTGCAACATTATGAACCAACTAATGGATAGAAGAGAAGCCTTGCGCAAAACAGCATTGCTGATGGGCGCGGCTGTTTCAGCCACTGCCTTTGCAGGAATAATGCAAGGGTGTAAAGCTACTCCTGAACTTACCTACACACCCTCATTCTTTACTGAAGATCAGGCGCGATTGATTAGTGAATTAACACAAACCATCATTCCTAAAACAGATACAGCCGGAGCGAAAGAAGCCGGTGTACCGGGATTTATTGATCAGATATTAAAAGAGTGCTATAAGAAGGAAGATCAGGATAAATTTTTAACAGGCCTTACTGATTTTGATACAAAATCGAAAGAAGCGAATGGCGATAGTTTTGTTTACCTCGATCCTGAAAAACAACTGGCGTTTGTAAAAGCTCAGAACGAAGCCGCTGTAAATGCAGTTAGGGCAGACTCTTCTATAGAGCGCCCGTTTATTCTTTCTGCAAAAGAACTTACCTTGTTAGGCTTCTTTACATCTGAGCCGGGGGCCACA
Source organism: Flammeovirgaceae bacterium UBA2786 (assembly GCA_002352225.1). Classification (GTDB taxonomy): domain Bacteria; phylum Bacteroidota; class Bacteroidia; order Cytophagales; family Cyclobacteriaceae; genus ELB16-189. The sequence continues at coordinate 29,831 of DEIA01000031.1, read as the reverse complement.
CAAGTGTTGCAATACGAGGCCGTACCGGGTTCGTACAAGGGCTGTATCCCTTTAAGTGAAGCTGGTAACGGAAAGACCTGGGCCTCGTAACAGAATTTTTCAGATACAGGTTGAATTATCTGATCAAACGAGGCTGTCTCAAAGTCAAATTAAGACTTGAATGTCATTCCGGCCTTGTGCCGGAATCTCGTTTAGTACCACTAAATCGAGATCGCGGAACAAATCCGCGATGACAGAACGACTTTTGAGAAAGCCTCGTTTTTTTATCCGGCAGTTGCGCGATTCTGAAATAAGGGTTTTAGAATTGTGCGATCTAAAAGCATAAAGAGCAACCCGAGATTTAAAAAGAGAATTCCGTTTATCAAAACCTTGGTGTTGAACGGAATGCTAATCTCCGGCATGTTTAACAATTTGTTTTTAACGGGCGACTCTATCAAAAGCGAAGTAGAAGAATCGAACACGCCTAATGAAATTAAACCCAACGCAATACCCGATGCTACAATAGACCCGATCAGTAAGATTAATCCACGTCTGGCTGAAATGTTTTCTGTTTTTATGCGCTCCAACCCAGCCATTACTGTATCAGTAAAATTAGCACCGGGCGTTTCCAATTGGTTGGATTGTTTTAAATACGTTTGAATAACGCGCAACTCTTCCAATCGCTGATTTAACTCATTTGAATCAGCCAGTTGAGATTTGAGTGTGGCGATTTCGGCTGCCTCTAATTCACCATTGAGGTAGCGCAGCAGGTGTTCGTCTGTTATGGGTAACTTCATAGCATTATAAAGTTATAGCTTCTTGTTTTAAAATTCTTTTTAGTTCATCAGCCAGTCGTTGTCGGGCACGATGCACCCGTACTTTAACAGTATTAACATTCTGTGCTGTAATCGTGGCCACTTCTTCAAGCGAAAATTCATTCAGGTAAAACAATTGCAAGGCTAATCTATCCGCTTCATTTAGCGCCTGCATGGCTTTGTGAACGAATTGCAATTTATCGTGTTGCTCTAATTCAGATTCGACCAGATTGTTATCTGTAATTACCGTTTGTTCTACCGACTGAAAAACGGGCTTGTGTTTTCGTTTATAACTTATGGCGGTATTAAATGTAATCCGGTACAACCAGGTACTAAACCGGGCCTGCCGGTTAAAATTTTTCAGGTAATGAAATGCTTTTATGAAAGCATCCTGGGCAGCCTCTTCAGCCTCGGCCCGGTTATCTAAAACTTTAAATGCAATGGTAAAAGCAAAACTCTTATGCTTATCCACCAATCGGGCATAGGCTTGCTTATCACCGGCCAGTATCCGGTCAAGTAACTGATTTTCTTCCTCGGAGGTGATCACGACTCTTGGACGCAGATTACATAAAACAAGTTACAGGTATTTTTATTGAAATTTACTGTAACCCGATGGCAGGCCAGGGGCGTCAAAGGGGTCAAATATTAAAAACTAATGCTATGAACGACAATGAAGTTATTATTCCGGTATTAGGCATACTGATGCCCATTATTATCACCTTAGGTGCTTTTGTTATGCTTACCTATGTGCGCAAGTTCGAAAACCTCGAGCGTATGGCTATTATTGATAAAGGACTAAATCCTGATTTGTTTAAAAAGGAGAGGTCTACTTCCGGGGCATTGCGGGCTTCTTTATTACTGGTAGGTGGAGGTATAGGTTTGTTAATGGGTTATTGGCTGGATGAACTCTTCAGAATGGAAGAAGTAGCTTATTTCTCGATGATACTTTTGTTTGGAGGTGCCGGACTAGGGCTTGCTTATCTTATTGAAGAGAAAAAGAACAAGCAAGCAAATAATTCATAGTACGAGCTAACGTCACGATTGATTAATCGATCGGATGTCAAAGCTTTGTTATAGAATAAGAGGTACAAGAATTTTGGCTCCAAGGTAAATCAATACCAAAGCAATAATATTAATTACAAGCCCAGCCCGCATCATATCTTTTACGTTCATGTGTCCCGAAGAAAACACAATAGCATTGGGGGGAGTGGCTATGGGGAACATAAAAGCCATACTGGCTCCCAGGGTTACTGGCATACCCAGTAAGATAGGGTCGATACCCAGGTTGGCAGCAATACCAAACACAACCGGAATGAATATCTGAATCAGAGCTACATTACTCATTAGTTCGGTTATAAAGATGGAGGCGGTGATTAGCCCGAACAAAAGCCAGTTTACTGACTGGCTTTGTTGTGCAATGTAACTTCCCACAGCCTGAATAATACCTGCGCTTGATAAACCCTGTGCCAGGCAAAGGCCCCCACCAAAAAGAATTAGAATACCCCACGAAAGTTTTTCAGTATCCTTCCACACCAGTAAAAACTTAAATTGCCTGAAGCTGGCAGGAACAAGAAACATTAAGGCGCCCCCAGCCATTCCAATGTTAGTATCATTCAAAAGTTCGCTGCCTAAAAGCAGGTTGAACGGTTGTTGGAAAATCCACGACAAAGAGGTGAGGGTAAATATGGCGAGTACTAATTTCTCTTCGGTGCGCATGGGGCCCAGGTCGGTAAGACGGTTTTTAATCAATGCATCTGCTCCTGAGATTTGCTGCAATTTATTTGGAAATAAGAAACGGGTGAGGGCTACATAACCTAATCCCATTACAGCTATACTCAGTGGAAGTCCTACCAGCATCCACTTTCCGAAGGATATTTTTGTGTGGCTAAACTGATCCAACAAACCTATAAATACTACATTGGGCGGAGTTCCGATTATGGTAGCTACACCACCAATATTGGCCGCATAGGCAATTACCAACATCAGGACAATACCAAAATTTCGTTCGCCCAAGGTTATCGTTTCGCTGTTGGTTCTGCGTAATAAGTTGATAACAGATATGGCTATGGGCAGCATCATCATGGCTGTGGCCGTATTGCTGATCCACATGCTTATAAACCCTGTAGCTATGGTGAAGCCCAGGATAATCCCGTTTCCGGAAGTTCCGGTTACGCGTACAAGATTAAGTGCAATGCGTTCGTGTAACCGATGCTTTTCCAGTGCAAGTGCAATCATAAAGCCACCCATAAATAAGAAGATGATAGGGTTTGCATACGGAGCGGCAGCCTCGCTCATTTTCATAATTCCGAGAAATGGAAAAATAATAAGAGGTAGCAAGGCAGTAATGGATACAGGGGCGGCTTCCGAAATCCACCAGATTATCATCCAGGTGGCAACCGCCAACACTTTACCTGCACTGGGCGAAATAAAATCTGGACCAACAAGCGTAGTGATTAAAATGAAGGCAAGCGGGCCGGCAATAAAACCTGCCTGCTTAACGATAGGGTGATTGCTACTTTCGTCCATAAAGAGAAAAACAAAAATAGCGAGATGACCTCGCTATTTGTTTAGAAGTTATATTAATGGGATTAGATTGAAGTGTTTATCCTTCGGAAGAGGTTTTAGGATTGGCGGGTTTAACTACAATCGTCCGGCCATCCAGTTCGGTTTCGTTAAGGGCTGCAATTGCTTGTTTGGCTTCTTCATCGTTGGGCATTTCAACAAAACCAAACCCTTTAGAACGCCCTGTGTCACGGTCTTTAACAATTTTGGCAGAAGTAACCTCACCAAATTTGGCAAAAGCTGTCTGAAGTTCTTCCGAGCGGGTCTTAAAATTTAAACGAGCCACGAAAATGTTCATAATACTGCAATAATTAAGTAGTGAATCTTGATTAAAACGAGGAAAACCGTTGTACGGGGCCTCATCCATGTCCAAAATAGAAATTAATCTGAAGTTTTCAAACCTATAAGCCAGTTGGGTAGGCTAAGAATTGAGTAATTCCCTTGCATTTTGCAGGGCAAGAGTTGATGGAATGGCGCCTCCAATCATTTTGGCAATCTCAGTTATTCGCTCTTCCGGGCTTAGTTCTCTGATTGCCGTAACCGTACGATTGCTTTTGTTTTCTTTATAAACAAAAAAATGAGATTCGGCCTTAGCAGCAATTTGGGGTAAGTGACTAATGGCAATTACCTGATGCCGGGCCGACATTTCTTTCATTCTATTGCCCATCTGAATGGCAATCTCGCCCGAAATTCCGGTGTCGATTTCATCCAGAATTAATGTAGGCAATGCGGTGCGTCCGGCCATTACATATTTAATACTAAACATTACCCGCGAAAACTCTCCGCCCGAAGCAACTTGTGTCAGCGGTTTAGGGGCCATGCCTTTGTTAGCACTAAAGAGTATTTCAATAGCATCAATGCCGCGGACACCGGGCTCAATAACCTGATGATCGATTGACAAGGCGGCATCCGCAATACCAAGTTCTTTCAGCAACTTCACCAATTGTTTGGCAAGCGTTGCAAAAGTTTTTTGTCGACTTTGACTTAATACAGTTGCATCCTGGTTAAGTTGCTTGGTGGATTTGTCCACCTTTATGGAAGCTTCTTTTAGTAATGCATCCAGATTATTGGTTTTGTTGGCTTGCTCTTGTAGTGAATTGCGCAAGCTAATAAGATCAGCTACCGTTTTGGATTGATGTTTATGCTGTAACTGATAAATGGTGCTTACGCGATCTTTGACCTCTTCAGTCCGCTTAGGATCAAATTCAACTTTTTCTTCGGCTTGTTCCAGTTCCGAAGCAATGTCATTTAATTCAATGCGTGTACTTTCAATGCGTTGCAATAAATCTTGATAGGTAATGGAGTAGGATGCAATAGCTTGTAACTGGTTGCGTACGGTTACCAATCCTGTGGTAATTGAAAAATCAGCTTGCGAAAGTTGTTGCAATGCTGCGTTGAGATTGCTTTTAATTTCTTCAGTGTGTTCTGCAATCTTTAACTCAGCCTCTAATTTTTCAAGTTCGCCTTCAATCAGGTTAGCTTTAGTAAGTTCTTCCAACTGAAACTTAACAAAGTCAGATTCTTTTTTGAGTTGTGTACTCTCTGTTTGCAATTGCTGAAAGGCAGTAACGGCATTCTGATATTCACTCCAGCTACCGCTGTAATTCTTTCGCAAGTCTGCATTACCGGCAAAGGAGTCAATTAACTCCAGTTGGAATTTTTTTGAGCCCAACTCTAAAGTCTCGTGCTGTGAATGAACATCCATCAAGCGCGAGCCGATCTTTCGCATCACATCAAGTGTAACGGGAGTATCGTTAATAAAAGCCCGGCTTTTTCCGTTAGGAGCAATTTCTCTGCGCAAAACAGCTTGTGTATCATAGTCCAGGTTTTCCTCAGCAAAGAGTTTTTCTAAACCATAATCCTGCACAGAAAATATGCCCTCGGTAACACATTTCTCACCTTCATCCCAAAGGGATTTGGTATCGGCACGATTACCCAGTAACAAACCAATTGCACCCAGCAAGATTGATTTACCAGCCCCGGTTTCGCCTGTAATCGCATTCAACCCACTGGCAGGCGAAAGCTCCAGGTGTTTAATGAGTGCGTAATTTTTTATGGTGAGATGGGTGAGCATGGTAAAGTGCTAAAATAAAAACTCAACCCCGACAAACGTATTAGTTGGTAATGATTTTTTGGTAAATGTTTCGCTTTGGGTCGATGGAGGTAAGAATATCGAAGGCTTCCCTGCGTAGATTAAGATTACCCTGCGAAAACACATTAACCAGTTCGTTCGATTTCGCATCAAAAAAGGAAATAACCGAAATGGCGTTGGGGTAAATGGTCCACACTTTTTTAATATTTTTTAATACTTCCAGTATTATTTCACGGCTTTGATCCGGGTTTTTATCGAATGTATCTAATGCTAACCGGTGGTACCGATAGCTGTCTTTACGCAAATCAACCATTTGCGGATTGTTTAGATTTTCGACCAGGGCATACCGGTTTCTGGGATTACCCAATGCAGCCCAGCCTGCCTGGCTGGTTGACTGTGCATTATTAACTACCTGCAACGCTCGTTGAACAAAGGGGTTACCCCCTAGTTCACTAAACGAATCATAGTCGGCCGCCAATACCACGTATGCATAAAATGCAAGCATAGAGGTAAGATTTGAAATATATGTGTTGTCATTATATTCTAACGGTAGCGATTCAATGTATTCAAATTCCCATTCTCTGTCAGCAAAATTAAGGAGTACACTTTCATAGTTGCCGTTATACACCGGGCGGGCCGCAGTAATCTGAGCATTGGCCACAAAACTTCCAATGGAAGGCATCTTGCTTATGTTGAGAAAAAGCGAACAATTTATTTTCTCATGATTCTTATATGAATCATTAGTCCATTTCCGTGTATTAAGAAAGTTGGCAAAGGCCCGTTCCATATCTTTAAACACTGCCCGGTCGGTAGTTTGAATCTGATCAGCATTTACAGTAACCTTAAAAAATAATTCCTGACCAACTGCAGGGTGGCCGAAAACAAGGATCAGAACAAATACAAGATTACGCATAAGCATATTCGATTATAGTTGTAACGATATCGGCTGCAACTTCTTTTTTCGATTTAAGATTAAAATCTTTAAATCCTGCCGGGCTCAGCACCGAAATTTTGTTGGTGTCGTGCCCAAATCCGGCTCCGGCATCGTTTAATGAGTTGAGTATAATCAGATCGAAGTTTTTGTTCTTTAGTTTTGATTGCGCATTGGTGCGTTCGTTTTCAGTTTCCAGCGCGAAACCTACTGTAATTTGTCCTGGTTTTTTTTGCTTCCCAAGTTCCGCAGCAATATCGTAGGTCTTTACTAATTCGATAACCATTGGGGCGCTTCCTTTTTTAATTTTTTGATCTGCCTTAATGGCTGGCTTATAATCAGCAACGGCAGCGGCAAAAATGGTAATATCAGAATGTGCGAAATGTTGCTGACTGGCCATAAACATTTCCTCTGCAGAATTTACACGTATTACATGTACTCCGGCAGGATCGGCCAAATGGGTAGGGCCCGAAACTAATGTTACCTCAGCACCTTGTAAATAAAGTTCTTCAGCAATAGCAAAACCCATTTTGCCGGAGCTATGGTTGCCGATAAACCGAACAGGATCTAAAGCTTCATACGTGGGGCCGGCTGTTACCAGTGCTTTTTTTCCGCTAAGTTTTCCGGGTTTAAAAAAAGAATGCAACGTCTCTAAAATCTGTTCGGGTTCAGCCATGCGACCTGTTCCCACCAAACCACTGGCTAATTCGCCATGAGAGGGTTCTATTAATTTATTACCGTTAGTGATTAATTTTTGGAGATTGCTTTGTGTGGCGGGGTGCTTCCACATATCCAAATCCATAGCCGGGGCAAAGAAAACCGGGCATCGTGCAGAAAGGTAAGTGGCCAGCAATAGGGAGTCACAAATTCCATTAGCCATTTTTGCCAGTGTGTTGGCGCTGGCGGGTGCAAGTACCAGGGCATCGGCCCAAAGGCCCAGCTCAACATGGTTATTCCATTCGCCTGTTTGGTCTTTGGTGAACTGAGTAAGAACCGGATTTTTTGAAAGTGTAGAGAGTGTGAGGGGAGTGATAAAGTCATGGGCGGAAGCCGTCATAATAACTTTTATCTCGGCCCCGTTTTTAACCAATAACCGGATAAGCAAGGCTGATTTGTACGCGGCAATACTGCCGCATACACCCAGCAGAATTTTCTTTCCGGCAAGCGGCATTACTCAGCTTTTACCTCGGCTTCAGTTTCGGCTGTGCGCAGGCGGTAGTTCAGTTTTCCTTCCAGAAACTCCTCAATAGCAGTGCTGGTAGGCTTAGGCATGCGCTCGTAGTAACGAGAGATTTCAATTTGCTCACGATTTTCAAATACTTCTTCCAGGTTATCTACAGTGGTAGCAAACTCGGCAAGTTTGTTATTAAGCTCTTCTTTCAGATTAACGGCAATCTGACGGGCGCGCTTCGAAATCACTACAACCGATTCATATAAGTTTCCGGTTGGTGCTGCGATTTTATCTATGTCGCGTGTAACAATAGAAGGTTGAGTAGCCATATGATTAAATTTTATTGTTTTTTAATTTATTTACTCGTTCTAAACTTTGTGTATAGTAGCGTTCAGCATCTTTCAGAAAGGTACTGTTCGGAAAATTATCTACCAGTTCTTTGTAATAGTCTAACGTGGTATTGAACCGTTCTAATTGCTTGGAAACAATACTGATGGAAGCTAATTCAAATTCAGCCTGCACTTTCAGGTATGCACTTTCCTCCAGAAATTTCGAATCGGGGAAGTTCTTCTTAAAGTTATCTAACGAGATTACTGCTGCCTCGTACATTTTTAGTTTCAAATAATGTCTTGCGTTATCAAACCCTTTCTGCTCTAGTTTTTGCTGACTTACTGTAATTACATCAACAGCCTGATTAAGGAATTGGCTACCCGGATAACGGTTCAGAAAATTCTGCATAGCATTCATTGCTTCTATGCTGCTTTGCTGATCTTTATTTGAGTCGGGTGATGAGGCATACAGACAATACGCATACATAAAAGAAGCCTCTTCGGCTAAGCTACTGCGTCCATATGTTTCGTAAAAGGTTTTAAACTGATCGGAAGCCAATAAATACAGTTTTTCATGGTACTGGCAATAGGCAAGATTAAATTCTACTTTTTCGCCTTCGGGCAAACCTCTTACAATAGGTAATATTGATTCGAACAGGATTGAGGCCCTGTAATAATCTTTTTTAGCATAATAGTTTAAACCTGCTTCGTATTTTACGCGCCAATCTTCGCTCTTTTCAATTCGTCTGAATTTACTGCAACCAACAGCTATCAGCGCAAGGGCGGCTAGGGCGAACAGATTTTTTCTTAACATCGACTGCAGGAGTTTCAAAATCTCTAAAATTTCGGGCTTTGAGCCTATTTAAGCCTGCAAATATACTACAGGGCAACTAAATAGCAATTTGGTTTTTTTTGATAGAACGCCAGAACGTACGGCTTATTTTCTGATAATAAGTTTCCGGGTAAGCACTCCGTTGTTATCGAGGTAAAGTGTGTAAAAATAAATACCTGAAGTAAACTCTTCGGTTTGAAGTTTTATACGGGTTTCGGAAGTTGGTAATTCAACCTCATCCATCGGTTTACCCAGAATATTATGGATGGTGAGTTTGGCTTTCGTATTCTCGTTATGTATTCGATAATCGATATAGGCGTAATCCTGCACCGGGTTGGGGTAAACATCTTGTATGGTTATGTCTTTGGAATGAAACAGGACTGGTTTTTCGGTACGTTCATGCACATTAATGTATACCGTGTACTCTTGCATTTCGGTCTGGTTTCCTTTTGGAAAAATCTGAAATTTGATGGCATGCTGGCTTGCAATAAGGCCACTTTCAAGTACAAAAGCCAGTTGTTGAATGGTTTCACCGGGTTCAATCCGTTTAGAAAACTCTGATATACCTGTATCAAGGCAGTTTTTATCCAGGCAGAAATAACCCTTCTGGCTTTCGCCCAGATCGGATTGGGCCTTACGGATAATATAAAATAGAGGTTTGTCTGATTGATTGGTAATCTTGATGGGGATTCGGATGGTTTCGCCTATGTTGGTTTGATAGGTTTCCTGAATTTCGGGCAGTTGAAATTGCCGGCCCATCGCCACAAGGCTGACCATCGTAAAGAAACAGATGAGGCCCCACACTTTCATAGGTAAACACACTAATTCGATTGAAAAGGTATTATAAATACGGGCCTTTCCCTATCGATTGTGAAAAAAAATTATGGCCAGGAGCAATTATTTATGGGTTGGTTTCGTTTGGCGGGCGCTTTACCACATCCTTGCGGGCGGGGCGAAGTTTTCCCTTCCAGTCAAAGCCCTTCAGAAGCCGGTCTGAATCCTTGATTTCGTGGGGAGGGGTAAAGGTAGCATCGGGCTGTACGTAAGCACTCACATTATTAACCCTGCCCTCTAAGAAATTAATCCGCATATTACTGCAGATCATTTTATTCATGCCGGTAGTGTAGGTAATCAAAAATTTACCTTTATCTGTCTCTACCTCTTTTTCCTGCAAGGCATGGTATATACTCTCGCCATTTCCAGACACGGTTACATATTTGATTAAGCTACCGCTAAAATGGGCAGTCATTTTGCGGCCTTTTATCTGGTTAAAATTCCGGAGTGAGTCTTGCGAAGCCACAAATGAGTTAGCGATCATGTAAAGGCGGTCAATGTTTTTATTTTTCATAACCATGTAAATCGAATCGGCTGTCATCTGGTTTTCATTATTCCATAAAATAGGTTGGGTGTACATATGCAACGTAGAGTCAATGGCTATATAAGCCAGCGAATCGGCTACGCCTTGCATATCTTTTTTATAAATCTTAACCTGATTATAGGCCAGCAATCTCTTCTTTTTAGGATCCTTACTTTCGATGGAAACCAGCGTATCGGCTGTTATAAACAAGGTATCCAGGTCATCGCCAATCTTAGCCACAAAAGCATTACCATACACTTTTGAAATGCCGAGTTGTTTATCGTAAAAGCTATCATCACCAAAAATCAGCATATTTTCTTCTTTGGAAGTCATAATTACACGGCCCTTTGCCCGATAGCGTTTACGCACATCATCAAGCTGGTATTCATCGCCTTTAATTTTGTATTCGGCTGTTTCTATCTGGCCAAGCGTAAGGGCTGAAGCCTTTAGGTTAGTGTTGTAAAAACCACTTTTATATACAGCTGTGCTGCCGTCTTTATCGGTTACGGTTGTGTGATCGCGGAAGTAAATAATCTTGGTGGTTGAGTTGTATTGAAGGGTGTCTGACTCCAACGTGTAATCGGGGTTTTTACCTTTTACCTCAGTTTTAAACGAAGCCAGATTACTACGGATATCGTAATATCCTTTTTTACTGGTTAATACGTTGGCAGAGTCAACCAGCCGGCCACCGTTAAAGTAACGTGCTTCGCTTTTTGGGCGATCGTAATCGAGAAAGTCGGTATATAAGGTGGCAATACCTTTTTTGGTGAACACTACGTTTTTGCGAAGATGTGCTATTCGTTTATTGCCATCGTAACTAAGACTGTGCGATACTACATCAACCGAATCGCCATCGGTAATATGAATGTTACCGAATGCCTCAACCCAGTTTTTCTTTTTAAAGAAGTGGGCCGAGTCGCAATAAATGGTAGTGTTATTCTGAACAAAAATTACATTGCCGATTACCCGGTCAAAGCGCTCACCGTCTTTAATAGCACCAAACAGATTGTCGGCTTTTTTGAGTTTTACCTGCCTTTGTGCTATAGAAAGTTGCGTGGTTAAAACAAAAACAATAAGGAATACGAGGCGTATCATCGGGTCAAAAATAGAGAAAAGTTATCTTTGGCTTTGTGAAGCAACGCTTTCTTGAATATTTGCAGCAGCACAGCATATCCACGCAGACAAAAATTTTGCTTGCGGTAAGTGGCGGGTTGGATTCTATGGTTATGCTGCATTTGTTTCATGAACTCAAGTTTACGGTAGCAGTTGCACATGCAAATTTTAAATTGAGGGGCGCTGAGTCGGATGGCGATGAGTTGTTTGTACAAGATTGGTGTAAAAATCATCAGGTTATTTTCTATACAACTCCCTTCGAAACCAAGAATTATGCCACTGCGCACGGTCTTTCGATACAAATGGCTGCGCGTGAACTTCGCTACCAATGGTTCAATGAGTTGATAGTGTCACATCAGTTTCAATTTGTGGCCACTGCTCATCATTTAAATGATTCTCTTGAAACGGCTTTACTTAATCTGGCGCGAGGCTCAGGATTAGAGGGGTTAATTGGTATTCCATCGCTTTCGGGTAATCGTTTTAGGCCGTTGATGTTTGCCACCCGAAGAGAGATAGAGAATTATGCTGCTGAAAACGATATAGTATGGCGCGAGGATAGCAGTAATCAGACGGATGCCTACCAACGCAATCTGATTCGCCACAAAATTATTCCGGAATTACAAAAAATTAACCCGGCATTGGAGCAGAGCTTTACCGCAATGATAGCGAAGCTCAAAAATGACGCTGAAATACTTAATGATGATGTGCAACAATGGCGGTTACGGTATGTTGAGGCAGGTAATACCATCAAAATCCAAAAGGCGGGGTTACTTCACACAACAGATGCAAGTCGGCTTTGGCGTACCATTCGCAGGTATGGTTTTAACCGGGAACAAACGGAGGCAATAATGATGGCAGCACCAGGCCAACCGGGAAAGGTTTTTTATAGTTCTACGCATTGTCTTGCAGTAGATCGGGAAGTGCTTCTGATTACAGAACTAACGGAAAAGCTCCCATTTGTTTCTGTTCCACTTGTTTCAGGAAAACACAAGTTGGGTTTGTTTGAAATGGAGATAGAGGTTCCGGTTTTACCCCAGATTACCCGCGAACTGACAATAGCCGTATTAGACCTTGAAAAACTTGCCCCCACTTTAATCTGGCGTGTGTGGCAGGCAGGCGATTCTTTTGTTCCGTTAGGAATGAGTCAGCATAAAAAAGTGAGCGATTTCCTGATTGATGAGAAGGTGCCCGTTACGCTTAAAAGCGGTGTAACTGTACTGGAAAGCAATGGGGAAATAGTGTGGATTGTGGGGTACCGGATTGACGACCGGTATAAGCTGACAAAAATCACCCGTCAGGCAGCCCGATTTCAGGTAATACAATCTTAGTTTGCCTTTTCTTTTGTAGGATTGAGTTTTAACTTGCGCCCCGGATTTTAACGATAAAAAATATACTTATGAAGATAACTGTGGTAGGTGCCGGCAATGTGGGCGCCACTTGTGCCGATGTACTGGCCTACAAGGAAATTGCAAATGAAGTTGTGTTGGTAGATATACGTGAAGGTTTTGCAGAAGGCAAAGCGCTGGACATCTGGCAAAAGGCTCCCATCGATTTGTACGATACCCGTACCATTGGCTCTACAAACGATTATGCTAAAACAGCTGGGTCTGAAGTAGTGGTTATTACCTCGGGGCTTCCGCGCAAGCCGGGTATGACCCGCGATGACTTAATTTCAACCAATGCCGGAATTGTGAAGTCGGTAACGGAAAATGTAGTTAAGCATTCGCCTAACGCGATTATTATAGTAGTATCGAACCCGTTGGATGTGATGACCTACCAGGCGCATATTACTTCAAAACTACCCCGCACCCGCGTAATGGGTATGGCTGGTATTCTGGATACAGCGCGTTATCGGGCATTCCTGGCCGAAGCCTTAAACGTTTCTCCAAAAGATATACAGGCCATGTTGCTGGGTGGCCATGGCGATACAATGGTTCCCCTGCCACGCTATACTACTGTGGGTGGTATCCCGGTAACGGAGTTGATCAGCAAAGACAAACTGAATGCTATTATTGAACGCACCAAAGTAGGTGGCGGAGAGTTGGTTAAGTTAATGGGTACTTCGGCCTGGTATGCACCCGGTTCTGCGGCAGCACAAATGGTGGAGGCGATTGTACGCGATCAAAAGCGTGTACTTCCGGTTTGCATTCGTTTAGATGGCGAGTATGGAATTAAGGATTGCTACCTGGGTGTTCCGGTAATCTTAGGTAAAAATGGTGTTGAAAAAATTATTGAGCTGGATTTAAATAACGATGAAAAGGCCTTAATGGAAACCAGTCGCAAGCACGTAAAAGAAGTAATGGACGTGTTGGATAAGCTTGGATAATAGATGTTACACAAACCAAAAACAAAACTGCTAAGGTTAACAACTTTTTTATCTCCGGTAAAAAAGTGTGTCAACCTTAAATGTGTAATAACACTGCTGGTTGTTTTTGGTATTGCCCATTTGCTAAACGCACAGGATAAAGTGCTGTTGCATGACCAGGAAAAATTATTTACAACGGTTGAAAGGAAACAAATAGATAGCCTGTTGCAGTACTATTACAAAGCAAAAGGAAATTATGTGAGTGTTGTTACTACCGATACACTTGACATTAACCCGGGTGATTATTCAAAGCGTTTTGCAGAGCATCAGAACTTGTCCGGATTGCAGAATAATTATGGACTTGTTCTTTTAATGAGCAGGAAACAGGAATTGATTTACCTGACGGGTACGGGGCAGTTGGTACATTTGAAAGATCTGCCACAGGTACAAGATGCACTAACAGGGATAATCAGTGCGGGCATCCCCGACCTTCAGGAAAAGCGCACAGCCGAAGGCGTTATGAAGATATGCGGCAAAGCCATGAAATTTATTGATGAGGTGGCTAAGATAATGCAGGAACCGGCACCGAAACGGTAACATAGAGGATGCCAAAACGTGGTTTGAAACGCTGGCCAAAGCAAAGTTTATCGAACAAAATTTAGAAAAAATTTCTCCTCGATGGGATAAAGCCATAGTTCATAAATATTCAGTTGAGATGCCGTTTACCGTTGATGGTAAATTGCAAATGCCACACTCAGAATATGGATTACCCCATAAGGGACGAGCAAGACTTGTTATTTACAATGATGGCAGGGGATTTTCAGCGCACATTATCAATTATTCACCAACAATGGATTTTAAAGGCGATATAAAGAAGATCAATGCCGGCAACTATATAAAAGAATTTGAGGGGAAGGTTACAATAGAACCTTTAACCGGGGGAATTAGAGGCGTGATGGTTGAACAAGTAGTCCAAAACAAAAGTATTATCAGTTCCCAACCCTATACAAAATGGAAAGGGAAAGAAGGAAGTGAGTTAAGAGTACAGCAATGGTGGCAGCAATGTACGGATTGGTATCAATGGGTTTCTGGTGAATGGTCTTATCTGGATACTACGTGTGAGGTTTGGTGGGAATCTGGTGCTGGTAATAATCCATATACCCCTGGATGGCCAGAGTCAGGCGGATCAGGTGGTGGTGGCTCCAATCCAGGAAACGGAGGAATAGTTGATATTATAGCAGACAATAGCCTGACAAGTCACCCCAAGGCAAATTGTATTTATACTAAAACTGGGCAGCAACTCCACGTTTACTAATTTAATTAGTGCGTTTGATAATAATGGAGGTACGATGAATCTCTATTTCAAACTTGGTAATATACCAGGTACTGTGAACGCCAAAATCAACGGTATTTATCCATACAATGAAGTAACGATTACCTTAGATCAAGCCAGACTTGAAAACCGTAGAACTGTTGAAGTGGCAAGAACCTTTTTGCATGAGGCAGTACACGCCAAAATCTTTTCTGATCTGGCAAAAGCCGGAATTGCAAGTAATGAGCAACTTACTTCTGACAATTTTCCGGGCTTGTTCGATGCCTATGTTGAGCATAAAAATGGCAACATTCCCGCAGATCAGGTACACCACCAGTATATGGCCGGCTACTATGTTAACCTGATTGCCACAGGATTAAAAGAGTTCGATACCCGAAACCATAATAACCCCGAAATTACTATGGATCATTACGTAGCTTTGGCGTGGGATGGATTGAGAGGGACTAAGGCATGGAACGATTTGCGGCAAGAAGTAAAAGCTAAAATTAATAATGACTCTGATTACATTATCAATGGATGTTGGTGTTCTGTGATAAACTGTAACTAAGCAAGTATGAAATCTCTATTGACTTTATTTTTTATTTTGAATTTGACCAATAATCTGCACGGGCAAAGTGTGCTTGACAGTATTTTGTATATAGAAATAGACACGGAAAAAAACTATATATACAGAAATGCCCGGTATCCTGACCCCATTTTGCATAAGGAAAAAGGCATTATCGTGGAAATACCTGAATCGAGGTACGTCATCTATGAATGTGATAATGGAGGTGAATTTCAATTTCGTTCCTTACGAAAAGAACAAGCAAAAACAGTAAGTTTTCGCCAGTTGAAGAAATATCAAGTTATCACGTTTCCGCAACTGTGCGCTTTTCTGTATGCCCTGCCGGATCCACAAAAGGTATTAGATAAATGGATTCGTGAAAATGATATACCAATACGGTTAGATACAATCTACCCTCCATCACCCATACATATCTATTTATATAGACTAAAAGCGATTTATTTTATTGAGAAGGATAGTAAAAAAAAGCAAGCTACCATTACGCAGGTCTATTATTATGCTGATATAGAATGATTCTGATTTAATTTTAATGCGTGAAAATTCTGATTTTAATATCGTTGTTTCTGTTTGGGGTGATGCCGTTACAAGGGCATTCTCTTTTACAAAGCAATCACCCCTCCAAGAGCGATACTGTGCTATACTTATATTTTGATAAAGGAATAAATCCCAAGATTACAGGCAACAAACACACTATCAGATTTTACCAAAATGGGGTGTATCAAAAATGGGAGAATGATTGTGGATACCATACAATTTTGGAGAAAAATGTATGCCCGCCATCATCTTATATGATTGACAATATCCCGTTTATGGGACAGACCACAGACGGATATAACTTAAAACCCCCGGATACTTTCAGAAAAAAAGAACTAAAAAAATACAGAGTGGTACGTGTGCAGGAGCTGAATCATTTTATTAAGACTGAATGTACAGAGAGAGCCCCCAAGGAATACGCCCCTAAAGATTATGAGATTCAACCGATAGGGCCTGATCCTATGGGGAGTGAATCCTATTGGATGAATTTAAAAAAAATTTATATCGTTGAGAAGGTAAACAAGAATAGATTTTTGATAACAGAAGCTAAACGCGATGTCACCATTGAGTAAATTGGAAAATGTGTTCAGTTGACATGAAATGACGACTAATATGAAACCTCTGTTGACATTACTCTTTGTTTTTAATTTGGTCAACGATCTGTGCGGGCAAAGTGTTCTTGACAGTGTTTTATATATAGAAATCGATGCGGAAAAAAACTTAATTTTCAGAGATGCCCGGTATCCTGATCCCATTCTGTATAAGGAAAAAGGTATTCTTGTGGATATACCTGAGACAGAGTATCTAATTAAAGAGTGTGGCGATGGTTGGTTTCAATTTCGTTCTCAGCGAAGAGAGCAAGCAAAAACAGTAAGTTTTCGTCAATTGAAGAAGTACCCCGTTATCACGTTTCCGCAGTTGTGCGCTTTTCTGTATGCACTACCAGATCCACAAAAGGTATTAGATAAATGGATTCGTGAAAATGATATACCTATACGATTTGATACAATCTACCCTCCATCACCCATAGAAATATACTTACTTAGGCTAAAGGCAATCTATCTTATTGAGAAGGATAGTAAGAAAAAACAAGCTACCATTACGCAGGTTTATTATTTTGAAAGATAATATTCTAGTAACAGTACTCCTTGTTTTGAGTTTAGCCAATAATCTGCACGGGCAAAGTGTGCTTGACAGTATTTTATATATAGAAATTACCTGTGTGTTTTGTTTAATGTGCGTTGAAAACTCCAGGCCGCTGATGGAAGGCATTTGTGTTGATATTTACCTGCAAGGCTACTGATGCGGGAAGCCGCATGCGTTGCAGTTCGATATAATTGTTCAGGTATGTTAGCTCTTTAAACAGCGATACTTTGTCATGAACCGCATCGGTAATTACATAGCGCATCATGTTCGATAGCTTTACTACAGCCTGCGCAGTGGCGTCTGCCTTTTGAAGCGCCAATGAATAAATACTGTTTAGTGTATTGAATAAAAAATGAGGATTGATTTGCGCATGCAGGTAGGCTATCTCCGCTTTTTGGCGTGCCGCTTCGGTTTCTCTTAACCGGTTATTAATCCGCAGCATAAGCGAAAAGAGAAACACCAACATAAAAAACAAACTTTGCCGGCCAAGCCTGAATGTAAACTCTCTTAATAATTCAGGTTTCTGCATGGTATTGCCGGGCGGCTTCATATCGGGTGCATGGTTCTGCATGAAACCGGGTGGCGGCATTCTTTCTTGCAGGGGAGGCGTGTTCATCATGTCGGGTGCTGGTCCGTAAGGAATAATAAGGCCCGGTAAAACCACAATCAGCACATAAATACTAAGAGTAACCAAAGTTAGTTTTCCGTATTGCTTATTGAAGTAATATTTTGGTACAATCAGGTGGTAGTTCAGGTAGAAGTAGCTGATTAAAAAAACATTTAGCATAATCAGGATTATGCTGCGCGACCCGCTGAATAAAGCGAGAATATCTTTAGGGCCGGGAAAAAGTAAGATAGGAAGCGTAATAAAAATGGCCCATCCTGCCAGGTGTAATATGATTTGCTGGAAGCGATTCATAATTTATACCGGTTTACGGCCTATGTAAATAATTTCGTTGCGCATAATGGCAGCACGCCTTGCAGTTTCATCGGGTAGTTGCAGTGCAAAGTTGTTTTCTTCTGCCAATAGTCCGCTGGCATTTATCCGGCTGGCATAATCATGCCCGTATTTACGCACGTGGTCATCCTGCCCGAATATTTTTTCGCGTTCACGCTTATTGGTAATACTGTTATCCTCAAACGTAGCATCAGGCACAGGCGAAAAGAATGGCACTTGTAAAATAGCCCAACCACCCGGTTTAAGTACCCGTTTAATTTCACTCATGGCTTTAATATCATCAGCCACATGCTCTAACACATGGTTGCACAACACAGCATTGAAGGTATTATCTTCAAAAGGCATTTGATGAATGTCGGCTTTTACTTTGGCTAAAGGCGATTCAATATCGGCTGTTATGTAGCGGTCGCCATGTTGTTTCTCAAACCGTTTGATAAAACAAACCTCAGGCGCAAGATGAAGTACGTGCAAGGGTGACTTAAAGAAATCAGTTTCGTTTTGCAGGTATAACCAGATTAAGCGATGGCGTTCCAGGCTCAGGCAATTTGGGCACAGCGCGTTGGGTCTTGGATTGATTCTGCCGTACGGCATAAATTTTTTGAACTGGCTTTGACAAACCGGGCACTCAACAGCATTCCCCCTATAAAATAAGGTTGCCACCTTTAACCCGGTGCCAGCCAGGCGTTGCAACAAGGGGCGGGGCACAAAGCGAATCAACAACGAAACAATTTTTTTCATAGGCGGCAAAGATAACTAAACCGGTAAGCCTTATGGAAGGAGGCAAGCGGCAATAGATTTTTAGTTTAAGGAAATTGAAATTCGGTTAAAACTTTTGGGCAAGCTGTTGCATCTTTATACTTGAAAGCACTGAAAAGTACTGAATTGAGCTCAAATTAAACGTTTTCCGTGGCCGAAACCTTACCTGATGGAACTATGATGCATTCCGATGCCCTGCTGGAGCGGGCCCGACAGGGAGATAAGAATGCGCAAGGTAAACTGGTGCAGTTGTGGTACAAACGCATCTATAATTTCTCTTATAAATTTTTCTTCGATCACGACCTGGCCATGGAAGTTTCGCAGAAGACTTTTATCAGTATGCATCGTAACCTGATTGGGTTGCAGGATGTAGCACGTTTTAAATCCTGGCTGTACACCATTGCGGTTAACTATTGTCGCGAAGAATTACGCAAACGTAAAACAACCAGATCGGTATCGCTGAACGATTTTCCTGCCGGAGAAGATGAAGTGAGTTACCGGTGGGAGACCAGTAGCGGAAGGTCAGATAATCCGGAGAAACAATTCAGGCATACCGAGCTATCAGACTTGCTGCAGCAGTGCCTGATGGAACTGAGTGCCGAACAACGCGAAGTGGTGATTATGAAAGAGTATGAAGGATTGAAATTCAGAGAGATTGCCGATGCACTGCAGGTTTCGGAGAACACAGTAAAATCAAGAATGTATTACGGACTGGATGGATTGAAAAAGATTTTAGAAAAAAAGAACATAACAAAAGAAGCACTGGGCTATGAACTATAAACCTGATGAAGGCACCCTGATGGCTTACCTGTATGGTGAACTGGATGCCGCAGAAACAGAACGCGTAGAGCAATATCTGCAACAGCATCCGCAAGTACAGGAGCAGTTGCACCAGTTGAGTACTGTGCGCAAACGGATGGGTGCATTAAACGATGTAGAGGTAATTGCGCCACCCGTGTTTGTAGATCATGAACAGCGCAGCATTCCATTCTGGAAAGAAGGCTATTTTAAAATAACGATGGGTATTGCTGCATCTTTTCTGTTTTTGCTGATAGCAGCACGATTGATAGGGCCAGAAGTAACCTATTCTAATGGTGAGTTGCGTATTAGTTTTAATGATACACCCAAGAAGACAACGCAAGAGCAATTGCTTACCACGAATGAAGTACAACAGATGATTAATTCTTCGTTGGTGAAGAACAACGAAACCATAGCGGCCAACTGGGAAGAAAGTAATCAAAAAATTCAGGAATCGCTGCAGCGGAACCTGAATACGAATTCAGCACGAATAGATAAACTTGTTTCAGGAGTATCAGCGGCTTCGCAAGACCAGGTGCGCACATTTGTAGCCGGTATGCAGGAAGAGAATCTTAAACTAATGAAAGATTATTTTCAGCTATCAGCAAAAGATCAGCAGGTATATGTAGAGAATCTGCTGGTAGATTTTACAAAATATCTGCACGAACAGCGCAAACAGGATTTGATGCTATTTCAAACCCGCATGAATAGCATTGAAAAGAATACCGATCAATTTAAGCAGGAGACAGAACAAATACTGGCCAGTATTATTTCTAACCCCGAAGGAACAATCAGAAAAGTAAACAATTATTAAAAGACAACCCGATATGAAAAGGATAGTGAGAAGTTTGATGTTGGTATGCCTGGCAGCATTAATAACTGCCCCGGTACTGGCTCAAAAAGATACAGAGCGGATGAATCGCGATTTGGAAGTTGCAGAGAATATTCTGGGCACCTTAATAAAACAAAAATTAGAAAAGCGGAATTTCTTTCCGGTAGAGGTTAGCTCAGATTATCGCGCTGGGTATGGTGTAACGTTTCGGTTGCCGTTGGAAATAAATGGCCCGATGGTATGGGGTATCAATAGCCCCGATATTAGAATTGACGGAGGCTTCTCTCAGTATTTTGAATTCCCAACCGGAGAACCCGTAGTGGTAGATCGTATCTTTGAAGAAAACGGAAAAGTAGCAACCGAGAATATTCGGGGAGCCGCAAGGGCGCGGGCTGCTTTGCCGGGCCGTGAAATAAATGTAGATAGTGTACGCAACGCAACTAACGAAAAACTGATTGAAGCCTGCAAAGAATTTATAGCCGATTACGGTGATCTGATTTCGCAACTCCCGGCAAACGAAAAAATTGTAATAACGAACAGAGGCGATGGCGAGCGCAGATGGCTTATGGCATTTCAGCAATCTATAAAACCTTCTTACTTGTCTATTGAAACAACGAAGGGTGAAGTAACGCAACTTAAACAAGGTAAAGTAAGCCGCGAGCAGTTTATGAAAAACCTGAAGGTAATAAACAGCCAGATGGATGATGAGTTACAGCCCGATCTGGAATTGCTTACCAGTATCTTTAACCGGTTGTATCAACGCGATCTTTCTAAAACGTTTTTTACAGACGAGAATATTTACTACGAACGGTTGAAAGATTATGGTGTTATCTATTACATGAATGTATTCTCCAGCAATCAGACAAATTACGACCGGTGGGTTATGCCTACCCAGGGATTGAACAACTTAACACAAGAAGACCGCGACAAAAAAGTGAAGGAACTATATCCGGTTTTTGAACGGGACATTAAAGCGGATATTTTAGAGTACGGACGTACTGTAAAAAGTCTGAAGGGAGATGAAGTGTTAATGTTTAACATTGCAATAACAAAATGTCAGAGTTGTGGAATTCCGGCTACCCTTGAAGTTTCTGTAAAGGCAAGCGTATTGAGTGACTACTCATCCGGGAAAATTTCAAAAGATGCAGCCCTGACTAAAATGGAGATTAAGAAGGGAAGTAATCAGTAAGGGTGTGCCGATAGGGGTGAAAGATCGAACCTTTCACCCTTTTTTATTGCCTTTTACATTTTTTTATAGGTTGATTTGTAACCTACCAGCAAGGTTTCGAGTACCTTAGCTATATAATAATTGAGTCTTTACTGGAGTTATAACTTCGCAACCCATGGCGTATGAGTAAAAAAAACCTATTAGTAATTGCAGGGGCACTAATTGTTGTGCTGATCGGCTATTTCTTTTTTAAAGACGATGCCGGTTCAGATGCATCTGTTATTATGGCAGATGTAAAACAGGGCGAGTTTAAGGTAGAGATTGAAACAACGGGAGAACTCGAAGCTAAAAATTCGGTAAATATAATGGGGCCTTCCGCTCTGCGTGACTTCCGTATTTTTGAAGTTACCATTCAAAGTATTATTGATGAAGGCGTAGTTGTAAAAAAGGGCGATTGGGTTGCCAATCTTGATCGCTCTGATTTTCAGGGAAAGTTTAGCGATAAACAGATAGAACTTGAAAAAGCAAACTCAAAGTATACACAAACTCAGTTAGATACAACCCTAACCATGCGCCAGTCGCGGGATGAGTTGATCAATTTAAAGTATACAGTAGAAGAAAAGAAAATAGTGCTACAACAATCCAAGTTCGAGCCTCCTGCCACGATCAAGCAAAACGAAATTGAATTAGAGCGCGCGGAGCGGGCCTATCAGCAGGCTGTTGAAAATTACAAGATCAAAAGGAATCAGAACATAGAGAAGATGCGCGAAGTAGCCGCAGAACTTCGTAAAGTAAAGGGCGAAACCGACAACATGGCTAAGATGGGCGAAAGCTTTACCGTGTTGGCACCCGAGGGTGGTATGGTCATTTACACCAAAGATTGGAACGGTAAGGCGATCAAAGGAGGTTCGCGTATTGGAGTGTGGGACCCGGTGGTAGCCAAACTACCCGACCTTACTTCGATGATTTCTAAAACTTACGTGAACGAAGTAGATGTGCGTAAAATTAGTGCCGGCCAGTCGGTTGATGTTGGCCTTGATGCATATCCTGATAAAAAGTTGAAAGGGAAAGTAGTGCGCGTGGCAAACGTAGGGGAGCAACGCCCGAATTCAGATGCCAAAGTATTTGAAGTTACAATTGAGATATTGGGTAGCGATCCGTCACTTCGCCCGGCCATGACAACCAGCAATAAAATAGTGGCCAGTAAACTGGATAGTGTACTGTACATTCCGTTAGAGTGTCTGCATAGCCAGAGCGATACCATCACCTATGTGTATAAAAGCGAAGGCCTGAACATTGTAAAACAAGAAGTTATTGTGGATGTGGCAAATGCCAACGATGTGGTTATTAAAGGAGGGCTTACCTTAAGCGATAAAGTATTCTTATCTAATCCTTCGGGGCAGGAGAATAAAGCTATTCGGTTGTTGCCCGAAATGAATGGCAAACGCAAAAAGCCCGAAGCTGAGGACAAGGAAAGTGGATTAGTTGAGCAGGTAAGTATGTCTAACCCTTAACACGGCAAGCCATGTTTTCGCAACGTGTAATGGCTAACCTCTACATTGCTATTGGTGCCGTGCTAACAAATAAAGTCCGGTCTCTCTTAACTGCGTTAGGAATTATTTTTGGTGTAGCGGCTGTAATTGCCATGCTGGCCATTGGCAATGGAGCACAACAGGAAATTCTGGCACAGATAAAGTTAGTGGGAGTAAACAACATTGTTATTAAACCCATTGTAGAACAGGAAGAAGAAAAAATCGCTGAAGGTACCGATGGAAAAAAAGAGAAAAAGAAATTTTCGCCCGGTCTTACCGTTCGCGATGTAAACAGCATTTCAGAAAACATACCGGGCATTACCCGGTTAAGTCCCGAAATTATCCTCAACACGTATGTAATCCGCAGTGGTATCCGCAGGTCGGCTAAGTTGGTGGGTGTTGACCCATCTTACTTTGATATTTATAATTTTGAAATGTATCAGGGTAAGCATTTTAATACCGAGCAATTGAAGATAGGAGCGCCTGTATGTGTAGTGGGCAGTGCAATAAAAGCTAAATTTTTTCCAACAGAAGATCCTATTGGTAAAACCATAAAAGTAGGGCCACACTGGCTTACTATTATAGGCGTATTGAACGAGCGGTTGGTTTCAAAAAACAGTATCAGTAAATTAGGTATTCGCGATTTTAACATGGATGTTTATGCGCCTCTGCAAACTGTATTGGTGCGCTACCGAAACCGCGATGTAATTTCTGCCGAAGCGCTGCGGAAAGAAGCGCAAAAGGGTGGAGGTATGGTGGTGATTATTGGCGGTAGTAATGAGGAGCAGTCTGAAGAGCAAGAAGCGGAATCCAAAAACTATCACCAATTAGATCGCCTGGTTATTCAAGTTGATGAAACAGAGAAACTTCAGCCTGTAGCCGAAATTATTTCGCGCATGCTTACACGCAGGCACTATGAAGTAGTGGATTTCGAAATTGAGATACCCGAGTTGTTATTAAAGCAACAGCAGCGCACCAACGATATATTTAATTATGTGCTGGGTGCAATTGCAGGTATATCGTTGTTGGTAGGAGGCATTGGCATTATGAATATTATGCTGGCTTCTGTGCTGGAGCGCATCAAGGAAATTGGATTGCGATTATCTATTGGAGCACAAAAAAGCGATGTAGTACAGCAGTTCCTGTTTGAAGCTGTAATGATTAGCGTTTCCGGTGGGCTGATTGGTGTAATACTGGGTGTTGCATTAGCTTACATGGTTTCAACATTTGCCGATATTCCAACCATTATTAGCTTTACATCAATTCTGCTATCGTTTGGTGTTGCTGCTACCATCGGGTTAATTTTTGGAATTGCCCCTGCGCGCAGAGCAGCCAGTCAGGATCCTATAACCTCATTACGACATGAATAAACTTAAGATAATAATAAGTGTGGCTTTTGTAATGTTCACCTTTAGCCTGAAAGCACAGACCAAGTTTAGTATGGAAGATGTGGTAAATCGTGCGCTTACACAATCGCCCGCATTTAAACAGGCTGAAACCCGAAAGGAAAACCGATTTTGGCAATACCGATATTTTAAAACCAACTACAACCCGCAATTGCGCATGAGCAGCAACAATGCAGGTTCGTTATACAACAACAGCTTTACGCCTGTGCGCCAACCCGATGGTTCTATTGAATATCGGCCGCTTAACCAACTTAACCCTGGTGTAAATGTAGGGCTGCAGCAACCAATACAATGGACGGGCGGGATGATTTTTATAAACTCCAGTTACAATTATTTTAATAACATTACGAATGATACGCGACAATGGAATGGATCGCCATTCAATGTTTTTTTTAATCAACCCCTGTTTGCCTTTAACCCGTACAAGTGGGATCGTAAAATTGAACCTATTCGCTACGAAGAATCCAAACGGGAGTATGCCGAAAACATGGAGCAGATCAGCAGCGATGCCGTTGAAGCTTTTTTTAACGTATTGCAGGCACAGGTAAATGCACAGATAGCCAAATTTAACCTAGCCAATAACGATACGATCTATAAAATAGAACAAGGCCGATATAACATTGGCACAACTTCGCAGGATAAACTTTTGCAAGTAGAACTTCAGCTGCTTCGCTCGCGGCAAGATGTGGCGCAGGCTGATCTGGATTTGCAAACAGCCAGTCTGCGGTTGCGCACCTTTATCGGGTTGCGCAGTGGCGAGCGCTTCGATCTTTCGCTGCCAGATGCCATACCACAATTTGAAGTAACGGAAGAAGAGGCCTTACAATTTGCCAAACAAAATCGTGCAGCATTCATAGCCTTTGAAAGACGTAAGATGGAGGCCGAGCAAGCTGTGGCAGAAGCCAAAGGAGAACGATATCAGGTTGGGTTAACAGCTTCGTATGGAACTAATAATGTGGGAAGTTCGGTAGGCGATTTATACCAGAACCCTGCCCGACAGCAAATGGCTAACGTAACCTTTAATGTACCCCTGATAGATTGGGGCAGACGAAAAGCATTGATGCGTACAGCACTTGCCAACAAAAGGCTAAACGATTATATAATCGATCAGGACGAAGTAACATTCGAGCAGGAGATTCTTACACAAGTGCGCCAGTTTGAAATGCTGCGTTTACAGATTGAAATTACAAAGAAGGCAGATGAAGTTGCGCAAGAGCGTTACGTGGTTGCACAAAACCGCTATCTGATTGGGAAGATTGATATTACAAACCTGAATATTGCCCTTAATGAAAAGGATACTGCTAAGCGAAGCTACCTTGAGGCGTTAAAATCATTCTGGACAGCGTATTACGATTTGCGCAGACTTACACTCTATGATTTTTATGGTAAACGATTACTCTACCTGGCCGATCAGGACTAAGAGTATTAAATTTTAAGTCTTATCTTGGAACCACGTAGATAAGCATTCAAACCATGAAGGTAAGCAGTATCGTAGTACTTATTGTATTAATCTGGGCCTGTTCAGGTAAGCAGGAAGTTATAGAAACAGATCCGCTACAACTGCGAAGCGAGGTACCGCCTACCGAAGTACAAACTGTACCTGCTCGCAAGCTTCCATTCGAATATTTAATACACACTACCGGTAAAATACAGGCGCTAACCGATATTGAAACGCAAGCACAAACCGGAGGTATTGTGGAAAAAGTATGGGTAACAAATGGTGAGCAAGTAAACGCGGGGCAGACCTTAATTACATTAATCAACACACAGCAAACATTAGCACGCGATAAGGCACGCCTGCAATTACAGGAGCGCGAAATAGTTTACCAGGATGCGTTGTTAGGCTATACTAAAAAAGATTCCATCAAACTCAAACAAGCGCACGAAAATTTAAAAATCAGTAGCGGTTTGGCGGCAGCAGAAATTGCCTATAAAGAAGCGCAGTTAGCCTGGGAACAAACCTTTATTAAATCTCCATTAAATGGAGTTATCTCTAACCTGGAAGTACATGCAGGCAGTTTATTGTCGGCCAACCAAACAATTTGCCGCATTCATAGCGCCAGAGATTTGCTGGTGGCTACAGAACTTTTGGAAGCCGATGCCCTATTGTTAAAGCCAGGTATGGAAGCTGAAGTTAAAACGCTTGGCAATGACCATGCCGATATTACTGCGAAAGTATTTCGGATTAACCCACGGGTAGATGAAAAAGATAACCTGGTTAAGGTCTTGTTAAAGCTAAACGAAACAACGCGCTTATTACCGGGTATGACAGCCCAGGTAATAATTAAAGTACCGCACAATATGGTAATAGTAGTGCCGCGCGAGGCGGTGGTGGTGCGCAGCGGGCGCCAGGTAGTGTTTACAGCCGAAAACGGATTGGCCAAATGGAACTATGTAACAGCTGGCCGCGAAAACGGAAAAGAAGTAGAGATAGTAGAAGGTTTAAAAGAAGGGCAGCAGGTAATTATTACCAACAATTTGCAGTTGGCACACGATGCCGTGGTGAAGATAAACTGATGTAAGATTTGGAGTTCGTTTTGTTTTTTTTTTGATGATTTTTTGCATCGAATGCAACGTACCCGGTTAATATTTTTGCGAATACGTTTTAGTATAACGCACAAATTTTAGTTTTTTTAAAGGAACCTTAAAAGAAAATTACTACTGCAAGATAATACTGTTATTTGCTGAGTTTAAGATTAAAAATAATCTGTATTTCGGGTGATGCCACAGGGCAGAATTAAAACCTAATACTTATGAAAATTAAATTTTTTGGAATTTTGTTGGTGGCAATATTCATGACTAGTTCACTAAATGTGGATGCCTGTGCTGCAGGTGGACAAGGTTCTAGTTCGTGCTCTTATTCGTTAACGATAATGGGTACAGGGATATCAAATAGTGTAACTTGTAATGCCGGGTATTATTCATGCTGTGGCTTTAATGGCGCAGGCTGTGTTCAGGAGGGTCAAGGATGGTGGGCTCGGAAATGGGATGAAGTTTGGGCGTAACGTGAGAAATAATATTTTATCTTTAAAGAGGATTGCAGCAATCCTCTTTTTTTGCGGGTGCACGTTCCAGGAGAATAGGAATTCAGAGACCATAAAAGTTGAAGTATTGAATCCTAGAAGTATAACTGAAACAGGTACTTCTCAAGGAGTTAATAGGGTGCAGTTCAAGGGATATGAACTACGGGATTTAGTATATAGTCTGAACGAACTTGGCTTGGATACAATTACCACTGGAGCAAAATTAAAAGGTAGGTATTATGTAAATGTTGATGCAGGTAATTCATCTGGGGTTGATTCTAGATTCTTAACTTCTATACTATTGGAGGTATGCGCAAAATTAAATATCCACTCTTCAATTGAGTTGAAGGAAGTGGAGATGATTCAATTGTCAGTCGTAGATACTAAGAAATTAGAAACTCATAGGCATATAAAAATTGATGGTGTATCTGAAATGGCATCAATAATAAATGAAAGAGCCTATTTGAAGAACTACGATCTCAATATGCTTACCAGAAAACTTACAAAGGCCTATAATAATAGTTTTCTTTTTACTACTGATGATTATCAAGATTCGATCAAATATGATTTTGACTTAATAACCATCGATACTCTGCATTTAAAAATGGAATTAGAGCAGTATGGGATTGTAGCAAAAAATGTAAAAAAGAACCTCTATGTACGTGTACTTGAAGAGAAGTAGTAAAGGACTATTAGTATTTGTTTTGACAGTTTTATCCTTTTGTTGTAAGAAAGATTCCCAAAGTCCTTTTCCTATCAATAGTGAAGCCCAGACGATACGCATTGACCCCAACTTCAACCACCTTAAGATCGATGAGTTAATAGATATGTCAACGATCACCTTTAATGAGCTTATAGTGCCTGATTCTATTTTTATTCCAGCGGTTACTAAAATCATCAAACATGATGATCGGTATGTATTGTTTGATAAAAAATTTACAAAATCGGTTTATATATTTTCTTCTTCTTTTGATTTTATTGGAAAGACAAAAAACACAGGAAGTGGCCCTTCTGAATACAATAACCCTATTGACATTTCGTTTGATGAAACCAAAAATCAAATAGTAGTATATTCAAAAGATAAACGTTCGTTATTTTTTTATGACACAAATGCGAATTTACTAGGAGAAGAAATTTTCCCATTAAACTTCGTTAACTTCGAAATTGGTAGTGGAAAAAAGTGGATACTTTCAGATGGTTTGACAAATCAGATAAATGAGAAGGACTACAATTTTAACTTGATTCATGTGGACGAAACCTTCCAGGTTCTGAATAAATATTTTCCAATTGCTGCGCCTGCAGTTGGCGAGGGCATATCAGTGCCTCAATACTTAAAACCTTGGTATAAATTTAATAACAATCTTATTTTTACTCCATTTGAAAGTAATTTTTCCTACTTAATTTCTGAAGACTCGATTCAATACCATTTTCGCTATGATCGTACTCACTATGAGCATGAATGGAATACTGAAAGTATATCGGGCTCGGATTTTATAAAGAAATTGTTAAGTGGGGAACTAGATGACTATGTAATCAACGTGATACCGCAAATTGAAAGTAGCTATGGTATTGTGCTTACATATATTTATGACTCTCAGCTATTTCTTCATTTTTACTCAAAAAAAGATATGAATAGTTATAATACATCTTTCAAAGTTAATCTTTCAATAGGAGCAGAATTGTTTGGTTTTTGCCAACCGTTCTTTTGGGATGATAAAGGTTTTGTTTATGCCATAACTAATGCAAATGAGATTTCTGAATTTTTAACTCCCGGAGTATCTAAAGAACTGGGCGAAAAGGATAACCTTTGGGTCGTTAGATATAGATTCAAAGTTTCTGGTTGAAACTTAAACCTTGGGAGGTCATTTCGACTAAGGTTTAGAATTTATGAGTTATTACCAATAACCTGCAATTAGCACACGATGCCGTGGTGAAGATAAACTGATGTAAGATTTGGAGTTCGTTTTGTTTTTTTTTTGATGTTTTTTTTCATTAGATGCAACATACCCAGTTAATACTTTTGCGAATAAGTTTTAGTATAACGCTCAAATTTAGTTTTTTTAAAGGAACCTTAAAAGAAAATTACTACTGCAAGGTAATACAGGTATTTGCTGAGTTTAAGATTAAAAATAATCTTTGTTTCGGATAATGCTAAGTGGCAGGAATTAAATTTTAAAAGTTATGAGAAAAATTTGTGTGTTATTTGTTCTTGTTGGCCTTTCCGGGGTGGGAGGTAAGACAGTTACATTCGGGCAAATAAATCCGGATTGCCCAAATGGATGCCTTACTACGCC
>DEIA01000023.1:14423-23225 GCA_002352225.1 Flammeovirgaceae bacterium UBA2786 | reverse complement strand
CGGGAGACACTGCTGGGAAAGGGAGGGCTTCTTTGTTTTGCTTCTGAACATCTACAAATAACCAATGTTCTTTCCGTAGTACACTGCTATTGCTAACATGATCGCAATTGAAAGGAACATTGACAGGATGATAAAAAATCTTGCAAATAAAACACGACCCCTCGTAATATCTTTCTCAGTCTCAAGTACCATTTTACCCCTGTCCGTTTTTATGTAGGTACGGTAGAGCAAAAAATAATTCAGCGCAAATACTGAAAGGAATATAGGCAAGTAGAGAGGTTTGCCGATTTGGATCCTCAGCAAAATTAAAATCAAAAAGAAAACACCTACCCAGATAAACGAAGAAGAAAACCATAATAAAAAATGAGCTCGCCCGATCCGTGAACGTCTTGAAGCGTTATCTACTGTCGAATGGAACATCATAACAAAACACCAATCCAAAATTTTCATCTACTTAAAATTTCAAAAAGTTAGAGGTGGCTTTTCCAAGATCGGAGTTGTTTATTAAATCTGATCCACCGAATAGCATGAACCCACCATAAATCAAGCCACCCGCAGCTACAAAAGGAGCTGCGGCAACACCAGCAACACCTAGAACAACTGCCGATCCACCTATCATTAAAATATCCGATACATCAGAAAGTTGTCCGTTGCCCGTTGATATGTTATAAGTGGCAAGTCCAGCTCCAACTACAAGCCCAGCGGTTCCTAAAGCCCTTGTTCCAGTCCTCAAAGTTCACCCTTTCGTGGATTACCTTCTACAATCATATCTAGGCGTCTCAAAAGTCGAAATAATTATNNACGACTTTTGAGACAGCCTCTTTCACTAATCCCGAAGGGATAACAGGATTATAGAATACCATGAGACACAAAGCAGAACCCCGAAGGGGTGACACATTTGTCCTTAAAATAAACGACATTGCATTTGTAATGTCGAACCACAAATAAGCAGGATTTAGAAATCCTGATATCTTAAGTACGGGATTACAACCCCTTAATAAAAATCTATATGGAGGTTAATTCATTTAAAGAACTACTTCCAGCCTTGCTCGCCCAGTAACGGCACAAATGCAAAGTTATCGTATTCTTCTTTTTTAAGTTTGCCGTTTGTTTTTGTAATACGAAGCATCTTCTGACTTTCGCGATCGCCAACCGGAATAATTAATACTCCATTCTCGTTTAAC
Source organism: Flammeovirgaceae bacterium UBA2786 (assembly GCA_002352225.1). Taxonomy (GTDB): domain Bacteria; phylum Bacteroidota; class Bacteroidia; order Cytophagales; family Cyclobacteriaceae; genus ELB16-189. The sequence continues at coordinate 22,041 of DEIA01000023.1, read as the reverse complement.
TGGTCGGTTAGGGCAGTGGGTACAACAGGTGCACCGGCTGTTACAATTATTTTATCGTAAGGTGCTTTTGCCGGAATGCCTTTTGAGCCATCGCCATAAAAGAAGAAAGGTCTATAACCCAACCCTGGCAGGAACTCGCGGGTACGTTCGTAAAGTTTTTTGTTGTATTCGATTGTATATACTTTGGCGCCCATCTCTACTAATACAGCCGCCTGATAGCCCGAACCTGTACCTATTTCCAAAACCTTATCACCCGGTTTTACATCCAGCTTCTCGGTTTGAAAGGCTACCGTATAGGGTTGCGATATGGTTTGTCCTTCGCCAATCGGGAAAGCCTTGTCCTCGTAGGCATGGTTGAGCAGGGCATCGTCAAAAAACGCATGCCGGGGCACTTTTGCAATGGCTGCCAAAACGGCATCGTTTGAAATGCCTTTTTCACGCAGTTTTTTAACCAATTTGTTGCGTAAGCCGCGTTGTTTGTAGTTATCTTCAATCATTCGCTAAATGCCGATTTTGCGCTAAAAAAGCCATTTTTTAGGCGTAAACAAAGTTTTGGAAAATGTTTAGGAAAATTGAAACTCAACCTGCTACTTTAGGGTTCTCTAAAGCACAGTAAATTCTATTTGCCATAGCGTTAAACTGTGTCAAAACCTGACCTTGACAGTAGATGCGGTGTAAAAACCGGCTACTTCAAGGCGGGTTAAATCCCTCAAAATCCTATCAACACAAACGGGGCCCAATAATAAGGTGAAGAATAGTTCTTATGCTTAATCATTTCCAGTTTGGCATTTCGTAAGGCTTCTGTATAGGGTTTGTTTTTAGTTGAAATCAGTTGTTGATAGAACGAAGTCATCAATTGCGAGGTAGATTCATCGGCTACACTCCAGAAAGAAACCACCAGATTTTTTGCGCCTGCATAAACCAATGCCCGTGATAGTCCAATTACACCTTCGCCTTTCGAAATTTTTCCCAGCCCGGTCTGGCAAGCCGAAAGTGTAACCAGGTTTGCATTCAGATGCAAGTTGTAAATTTCTCCGTTAAATAAATTACCATCTTCTGCTTCTGAATCGGTTTGTAAAAAAATACGCGACAGGTCGGGGTTATCTTCATCTACAATACCATGTGTAGCAAAGTGAATAAGATCAAAGTTTTTCAATGATTCACTTTTTACAGAAGTTTCGTTAGCCGAATGTTTGATCAGTACCTCGCAGGGTATCTGTTTAGTGCTTAGTAATTCCCTTATCTGATTAACTTCTGTTTCCGTACCGGGTAAGGCATCCAGATTATCTTTTAATGGAAATTGAATGGGTGCCAATAACTGAGCTGATGCAATTCCGGTTTTAGAGGTACTCTTACTTTTTTGAAGCAGCAGGCCTGCAGAGAGTTCATACCGGATGTTGAATTTATTAACGAGATACGGCAGTTGATTAAATGGAACAATATCTTTAACGGGCTGTGTCAGTAATGCCTCGAATGGAATTACACTCATTCTGCCGCTGGGAAGAAACACGAGATTGGTAATGGAGCCGGGTATTCCGGAAGGAATGAGAAGCCGATAAAGATTTCTCGAACTGCTTGCAAATACTTTCGGTTCGCTAAAGCGCATACTGTTTCTAAATCCATTAATGTATTTATCGTATTCAGAAGGTAAGGTTTGGTCTTTAACTTCGTATCGTTTCTGTGTAATCAAAAAAGTATACAAACGTTCTTTGTCTTCATCAATAAAATAGCTTATGAGTGCGGTTTTGGAATCTAACAAATGTTGAAGCTGTTCAATGGTGGGCGCTGCCGTATTGAATTTCAAATTGAAGTAATCCGGAAATTTTTTTTCCAGATCTACCACAAACTGATTGTAAATCTGATTTAGTTCAAATGCGGTTTCGCGAAGATATTTCTCTTCTTCTTCAGAAGGCTTTTGAGCTAATTTCTGGTTTACCAGTGCCAATGCCGATTTTAAATTCTTTTCTTCTTCCAACAACTCTGGGGGTATGTTGGCGAAAGACTTGGCATTTGAATCGGAGATGGCTTCTTGTAAAACTGCAGCTTTACTTTTCTCGGCAAAATAGAAACTAAGTTCACGGTAATGTTCGCGGTGCAAAAATGAAACATCGCTAAGCATATGACTAACCCGAACTCCTGAAGCATAAATTTCGTTAGCTACTGCCCCCAGGGCAATCTTGTCCGATTCGTAAGTGGTCTGTTGTCTGATTTTATCGATTAATGTATCGCAGGTTTGCAAGGATGATAGAGCCAGTACTAAATCTTTAATCTTTAGCGTTTTAGTAAGGTGGCGGGTTTCAAAAGCCTGTGCTTTGTACAGTAATGAATTTAGTAGCTGCATGCCATTATAGAAATTGAACCGGGTTGGGTTAATTTCAATATCTTCCGTGTTAAAATCAGGCAGGTTAGCGATAATGGCTTTTTGATAATGCTGCAAAGCTTCTTCGTATTTCTTTTGAGCAAGCTTTTCGTTTCCAATCAGGTTCAATACATAGGCTACATCCGGATGCTTATTGCCCTGTGTGCTTTGATACATGGCAAGCGCTTTATTGTAAAACTCCAACGCAGTAGTTGTATTGCCCATTGTGGAATACGTTTGGCCCAAATTCATCATAACCAAGGCTTTGTTGGGGTGGGGTTGAGGATAGATTTTTTCCCATATCGCTAATGCCGTAGTGTAGTAATTTATGGCATCGCCATATTGCTTGTCGGTTTGATTTAAGTAGCCGAGGTTAGTATTAGTGATAGCGATTTTGGGATGATCTTTTCCATGCAATTTTTCATACATCGTTAAAGCCAGGTTGTAGTATTGATAGGATTTATCAATATCAATTTGGGTGTAAATAAGCCCCAAATCATTATAGCTGGCAGCAATCAACTCATGTTCGGCTGGTAGTTTTTCCTGCCGGATTGCTAATGCATGTAGCAAATGTTCTTCGGCCTGACTTGTTTTGGCTGAGGTGCGATACACATTACCGAGGTATGCCAGTGCATCGGCCATTTCAAGGCTGCGGGTTTGGTTTTCTGAATTTAACTTTTCTATTGCGGATTGAAGTTCATCTATTGCCAAATCAATCCTTCCCTGATTAAGGCGCAGAAAGCCTGTAGTAGTTTGTAAGATAGCTTGTTGTTTACCTGCACCCTTTGTCTCCTTTGCTTTAGCAGACAGCGATTGAATCAGTTTCTCGGCATCTTCAAGTTTACCAAGCCGAATTAAGGCCTCTGCTTTTTTATTTTGAATTTCAAGAGTAAGAAGGGGTGTGGCCCCCGGTGAATTATCAGCTAATGTTATTACCTCAGAAAACCGGGAATCGGAAAGCAGTTGATTGAGTTGATTTAACACGTCAGGGGCTGGCTGCTTTTGTGCGGTTGCCACAAAACAACTTAATATCAGAAATAGGAAAAGCGTATGTCGAATCATGCTTAAAAACGGTAGTAATAACTGATTGTAGTTACATCGTGTCGTGTAAGCCCATCCGGATTTACTTTTCGCTGGGTTATCTTTTTTCCAAACAAAAGTCTTACTCCCGATTTCACATTAAAGTTGTATCCCACTGTTCCGATACCCGATAGCGCCATACCAGTTGTGCCATCCAGTTTTATTCGCTGATTGGTGTTTATATCGGTAATCTCATCCTGGGTTATGCGAAAGATGGGCAGCAAACCTAATGTAAAATTGAAGCGTGCATATCTGAAATTACGCTCTACACGCAGCATCACATCTGTTCCACGCTTTAGGTTGTAAGCAATCATATTGTCGCGCACATAATCTTCACCCTCACCATTTGCGTAAACGGGTATCCATGCGCCCCACGTAAACGTATTTTCGTTCTGGTTAAACGGATGTTGAATGCCGGTAGCAAATAACCATTGTTTGTTGATTAATGAGATCCCTGCAATGGCATCGTATGTTCCTAAACTGGTTTGATAATACATTGGGAACATCAACCCATTTTCTTTTGATCGCAGGTTCGACTTATTAGAGGGTATTTTGCTTCCTACGGATACGCTGATATCAAATTTTTCGGATGAATACAGGTTGCGTGTAAGGCAAAGTGATAAATCGCCAAGCCCGTTAGTTTTTCCAAAGTTGCCGTCAATAGCCTGATACGGCACTTTTACCTGAAAGAATGTTTTATCGTCAATCACGTTAAAGCTTGCATCCAGGTTGGCAACGTACACTACGGGCGACAGGGTGGTAGTTCCTCTGTAGAAACTTACCTCTACGCTACGAAGTTTGATTGGAATTTTTTTATTGTAGGGTTGATCGGGTTTCATGGCACCCATTGTGCAGAAGCCGGCATCGCTGCAACCTTGCGCGTAAACTTGTTGAATAATAAGTAGTGAAAATGCGAGCGTTAGTAATTTTAGCTTCATGGTAATTACTTTTGACCGGTTATTGCTACTGCATCTATTTCGTTCCATCCCGCTACTGCGGGACTGTTGATGGCTAAGCGGATCGCATCTGCTTTAAAGATTGTTTCAATAAGATGAACCGAAAATATCCGGGCTGCTTCGGGCAAATCTGTTTGAGGTGCTTTAGCATACACGGTTATCCAGGTTTGTGTTTCGGAGTTTCTCAGGAAGATGCTGTCAATAGCGCCTGGGTTATAGGTTTCAAAAATTTCAATTTTTTTTACGGTTTGCGATTCTTCAAAACCAAGGACTAAGAATTCTCTTTGATCATCGGGCGTAATGGAAGCCCATGCTCCAGTATTATCACCATATACGGGGTAAACATTCGCCTCGCCTAATGCCCTGTTGGCAGACCAACTACCTGAGGAATATTGAGAGCTGAAATTAATTACGGCTGAGGCATGCTGGGTGATTTTTTCGCCTTTAAAAGGCTCAAAATCGGTGCAACCGAATAATAGTATAAGAAGTATTATGGGGGCAATTAACTTCAAACCTGATTTTATTGTACCAAGGTTAAAGTTACAATTTTAAGTATGGCATACACAAGCTATTGTTGTGTATTTTACCCTTACATACCCAGCGATTGGTTTTCTATTGAAGCCAGTTCAATAATCTTTTCGTACTCGGCCGGGTTAAGATCATTAAAGAAGTAATGCACGGGGTTTGCGTGTACGCCATTTACAAACACTTCGTAGTGAAGATGCGGTGCCGTAGATAATCCGGTATCGCCAACATAGCCAATTAAATCGCCACGCTTAATTTTCTGACCTTGTCGTACAGCAAAACCATGCATATGAGCATACCGTGTTCTGTACCCAAAGCCATGGTCGATCTCAATCATTTTGCCATAGCCGCTAAAGCTTACATTTAGTTTATCAATCACGCCATCAGCAGTCGCATAAATGGGAGTTCCGATAGCGGCAGCAAAGTCGATACCTGTGTGCATTTTCTTTACTTTATAAATAGGATGAATGCGAAGGCCATATCCGGAAGCAAGCGCGATTAATTGTTTGTTGGCAACAGGTTGTATGGCCGGAATAGCTGCAAAGAGTTTTTCTTTACTTTCTGCAAGGTTAACCACATCGTCCTGCGATTTGGATTCGATGTAGATTTTTCTGCGCAGGTTATCCACACTTTCAGAGAGCTTGGTAATTAGATCGGCATGCAGAATGCTTTTATTTTTGATGTCTTCATAGCGATCTAGACCACCTACGCCTGCCTCGCGAATACTCTTATCAATAGGTTCGGCCCCTAACACTACCCGATAGATGTTATCATCGCGATACTCAATGTTGGATAATTGCTTATGTAGTTTTTCTACCTCTGCCGACAGGTTTTCATAATAGAACTCCATTTCTTTAACCTCATTTTTAAGCATTAATTCTTTTGGCGATTCGAAATAGGTGCCATAGAGAATTAATAAGCCAACAGCCATAGCCACGGTAAGACAAACTATACCCAGGGTATTCAGAATAAGATCGCCTGTTGAGGTTTTAATACGCTCGTACTTACAGGTTTCGGTATCGTAGTAGTATTTTATTCTTGCCATACTTTAATTTATTGTGGCCTGAAAACTTTGATTATTTCGGGTTTACATTCTATATAAGGGCCATTCAAAAGATCAATACAATAGGGAATAGCCGGAAACACAGCATCTAAACATTGGCGAATAGCTTTTGGTTTCCCTGGCAAATTTACAATTAAAGTCTGATTTCTGATTCCTGCTGTTTGCCGCGACAGAATGGCTGTAGGTACATATTTGAGACTTTCTGCCCGCATTAACTCGCCAAAGCCTGGCATCATTTTGTTACATACCGCCTGAGTGGCTTCCGGTGTAACATCGCGCAAAGCAGGCCCTGTACCTCCGCTGGTAATAATAAGACAGCATTTTTTTTCATCGGCCATACGTATCATTGCCTTTTCAATTAATGCCTGCTCATCGGGAATAATGATATATTCTTTCTCCCAGGTATTAATCAGGTATTCATTTAAGGTACTTACAATGGCCTTGCCGGGAATATCTTCATAAATGCCCTGACTGGCCCGGTCTGAAACATTAATAATACCGATGCGAATAATTTTTTGATCGATCATGCTTACACCGAAACAGAATGTGATGATTTATTACGCAAGTCTTTAGCCCGGCCTTTCTTAAATACCTGGCGTCCTTTGTTTATTCCTTTTCGTAAAGTGCGTTGTACTTCTTCGGGTAATGCAATTATTTCAGCGCAGGACTCAGTGCAACATCCATTATATTTTGCAGCACATTCGGTACATTGAATAAACAATAAATGACATCCATCGTTTTTACAGTTGGTATGCGTATCGCATGGTTTACCACACTGGTGGCACTCGCTGATGATATCATCTGAGATTCGCTCACCCAGTCGTTCGTCAAAAACAAAGTTCTTCCCAATAAATTTATTTTCGAGGTTTTGAGTTTTTACATCCTGTGCATATTTAATTATGCCACCTTCCAGTTGAAAAACATTTTTAAATCCAATATGCTTAAACCAGGCACTTGCTTTTTCGCAGCGTATGCCACCCGTACAGTACATCAGCAGGTTTTTATCTTTTTGATCAGAAAGGAGATTCTCCACCACCTGAAGCTCTTCACGAAAAGTGTCAACATCCGGGCAGATTGCATTTTTGAAATGCCCCACTTCGCTTTCGTAATGATTGCGCATATCCACTAAAACTGTATCTGGATTTTCGGCAAGCTCATTAAACTCTTTAGCTGTTACATGTTTACCACAATCGGTTACATTAAATGTATTATCATTAAGTCCATCGGCTACAATTTTTTTGCGTACCAGAATTTTTAACTTAAAAAATGATTTACCATTGTCTTCTACGGCCATGTTTAATCGCACGCCATTCAGAAAATTGATGGCATACAATTCGTGTTTGAATTGTTCGAGCTGGCTGGTGGGTACACTTATTTGAGCATTAATCCCTTCTGTGGCCACATAAATCCGACCGCGTACCCCTAACTGGTCAAATTTTTTGTAAAACTCGTTTCTGAAATCAGCTGGTTCAGCAAGCTGGTAATACTTGTAAAATGAGATAGTGGTGCGCGGCTCGTTGCCTCTGTGAAGTTGTTCTTTTAGGATTTTGCCGTTAACACGATTGTAAAGGGCCATTTTGTACAATTTAACGCACAAAGGTAGCAATTTTACCGGAAGACATTTTCAAAAATTCT
>DEIA01000023.1:0-14395 GCA_002352225.1 Flammeovirgaceae bacterium UBA2786 | reverse complement strand
GTATTACCCAGGTAGGTCTTTTTAATAATAACGGTTGTGCCATTGCAAACCGGGCAAGCCACTTTACCGGTTGGGCCACAGTCTATCTCAAAATCTTTTGACAATAGCTCAGTGGCTTGTTTCGCTTCTGTTTGTTTTTCCTTTAGTAGTTCAATTTCGGCTTTTGCTTTTAGGTTAATAGCCTCTTCAGAAAACTGACCGCTGGTTCCTTTTAACTGTACATATTTATTAAGCCAGTCAACACTTTGTTTATACTTAGCCAGGTAGAACGAATTTTTCCCCAGGTAAAATGTCAGATCGGAGGGAACACTTCGTACGGTTTTTAGGATGTTTACAATTTTAGCATCGGCTGCTGTATAGTTTTGCTGTTCTATTAAAAGGGCAACTGAATCAATCTGCCGGTCGATGCTTCGTTGTTTATCGGCCTGGCGTTGCATTTCTATTTCCCGTAGTTTTTCCTGTTGGGTTTGGGCACACAAAGCAGAGGTTATAAATACACTCAGAAACAAAAATTTCCACTTCATGTTTACACTATAAATTGTTGTTTCGAAAGTTGTAACCATTCTAATACCGAGTTACTGAAGATATCTTCTTTTGTGGATACCGGCAGATTCATATCTTCAATAAACTTGCCAATCTCTAAATCGCCCAGCGGAAAAGGGTAGTCTGACCCCAGCATTACTTTCTTACTGCCTTGCAATTTTAGCACATATTCTAATATGAGCGGATCGTGGGTAACACTATCTACCCAAAATTTGCCCAGGTATTTACGTGGGTCAACATTATTATCAATAGCTACCAGATCGGGCCGGCAATCAAACCCATGTTGTATGCGGCCAATGGTGGGTAAAAACGATCCGCCTGCATGAGCAAACATCACGCGCAGATTGGGTAGTCGTTCAAATACTCCTCCAAAAATAAGGGAGCAAATAGCACGCGAGGATTCGGCTGGCATACCCACTAACCAGGGAAGCCAATACCGTTGCATTTGCTTTTCACCCATCATATTCCAGGGATGAATCATGATGGCCAGATTCAGTTTTTCGCACGCTTCAAAGATTGGATAAAAGCGATTTTCATTCAGGTTTTCGTCATTAATGTTAGAGCCAATCTGAATNNTTACCAGACCTATAAGATGATCATTCAGATACCGGGAAAGATCAAGACAATCTAACGGTTTGGCCCAATAGGAGAACATAACCGGAATAGTGCATACCACCTGAACTTGCGTGTGAAATTGCGCGTATTCTTCAATTCGCACCTGGGCATCCCAGCAGTTCTCTTTGATTTCGCGGAAGAATTGATTGCCGCGCATCATTTTAGCAAAACCCTGCTTGTGATGTTGCAGGTAGATAAAATCGCCATACCCAAATTTCTCGCTCCAGTTGGGCAATTTCTGTGGCAGGATGTGAGTATGGGAGTCTATTTTAAGCATGCAGGGGTTTGAAAATGCTGCAAGTTACAACTCAAAAATCTTATTCATCAACTTCCATTTTTCACCCGGTTCAGCCTGGGGCAGGGCTTGTTGGTATTTCCACATCAGGGCTTCCCACTCTTGTACCTTGGGATTGTTCAGATCTGCGGCAGCCTTTGCATCGAACGAGAATGAATCGGTTGTTTCCATTATCATAAACAACCGGTTGCCCGTCTTATAGATTTCCATGTTGCTGATGCCTGATTCTTTTATGCTGGATTCAATCTCGGGCCATATTTTTTTGTGATAGGCTATGTATTCAGCAATTAGAACCGGGTCATTTTTCAGATCAAGAGCCAGACAAAACCGCTTCATGTCGACTTTGTTTTATACCCGCTCCACCCATAGTAAGCTACAATCAAGAAACAAAGTACTGGAAGTATAAAAGCAAGTTGAATAGTATGAGTTTCGTCTGCAATAATACCCATAACGGGAGGAACAATTGCCCCACCTACAATGGCCATTATAATAAGGGACGATCCTAATTTAGTTTGTTCGCCTAAATCCTTTACACCCAATGCAAAAATGGTAGGAAACATAATCGACATAAAAAAATTAACCCCTAATATGGCATACACAGCAATTTTACCACTGGCCCACACGCCCGTAAGACAAAGCAGCGCTGCGGCCAATCCATAAAACGTAAGTAGTTTATGATCTTTTATAAAAGTCATTAACCAGGTACCGGCAAACCGCCCAACAACAAATAATGTGGTGCCAATAACCATGAAATTTTTTGATGCTACTTCATTGCTTACACCCGGAAGTAATTCTGTAATGTAGTTAAGCGTAATGCCCCAGATGCCAGCTTGTGCCCCCACATAAAAAAATTGTGCGATTACAGCACGGGTAAGGTGTTGGTTCTTAAAAATGGTAGCATCAAACTTAAGTTTTAAACTTTTTACGGGTTCGGGCATTTTAACCAGAAAAAACAGGAATGCCACTACCATAACAACACCGGCAATTAATGCGTATGGAAAAATTACTGCCTCGGCAGCTTGTTGCTTTTCTTCCAGCGTGTTCAGGCTACCTTCGTTGCCGGCAAAAATAAACTGCCCGGCAATCCATGGGCCTACTACCAATGCTACTCCGTTAAACGATTGGGCAAAATTGAGCCGCTGTACCGAAGTTTCCGGTTTCCCCAAAATTGTAACATAAGGGTTAGCTGCAGTTTCAAGAAAGGCCAGCCCACTTGCAATTATATAGAGTGCAATAAGAAAGAAGCCAAACGTTAATGTGTTTGCTGCCGGTATAAAAAGCAAAGCTCCGAAGGCATATAAGGTAAGGCCAAGTAATATGCCCTTCTTATAATTATATCGTTCCATAAACAAACCGGCTGGTATAGCAATGGTGAAATACCCAAAGTAAAAAGCAGTTTCTATAAGTAAGGCCTGAGCTCGTTTAATTTCAAACACGGGTTGAAAGTGAGCAATAAGGGCAGCATTAAGAATATTAGCTAATCCCCATAGAAAGAACAGGCTGGTTACTAATAATAATGGTATCCGATAGTTTTTAGTTGTGGATGTACTCATAGTTGTTGAACTGGAAAGTGTTGGCATGAAATCTAACTGATTGATCGGTCCAGATGAGTATAACCGCCATCTACAAAAAACCATTGACCTGTGGTATGGCTACTGCGGTCGCTTAATAAAAAGGCTACAGCATTTGCAATTTCTTCGGGTTTGGTTAGCCGTTGTTCTAATGGAATTTTTTTAGAGACTTGCCTTAGTTTTTCCTGCGGATCGGCAAAACCTTTTAACCAAGATTCATACAGGGGAGTTGAAACCTCGGCCGGGATTACCGCATTTACACGAATAAGGTAGGGGAGTAATTCAACGGCCCACTCGCGCGTAAGCGAAAGGATAGCGCCCTTGGCTGCTACATACCCCGATGTGTTTCCCTGACCCGTAACAGAAGTTTTGGATCCTACATTCACAACTGCACCACGTCTTTCCATCAGGTAGGGCAGGCAAAAATGTGTCATAAAGTAATAATGCCCGGCATTGTTGTTGAGAGACTCTATGAATTTTTCTGGTGTGCCGCTTTTAAGCCCGATATTATCATTAAATCCTGCATTGTTAACGAGCGCATCAATTGGTCCTAGTTCTGCAACAATGTCTTCCACAACTTGCCGGCATGCTTCAGATGTGGTAAGATCGGCCGTAAAATAATTACCCCTTACATTACGATCGGGCAATGTTTTATTGGCTTGTGTTATTTTATCTACGATGGCCACTTTTGCGCCCTCGTCTATTAAAAGTTCGGCAATTGCTTTTCCAATTCCACGTGCGCCACCGGTAACAATAATTACCTTATTTTTTAAATGAAGATCCATTTTTTAAAGATTGTAAAATCTTATAGCATTTTCACCCATGATAGCATGTTTTTCTGTGGTTGTAAAAGATTGAATGTGATGTTCAATAAGGTTAAGTTGTTGTGCGTATTGGGCTGCCAGCAGGCATACTGGCCAATCTGAGCCGTACATTACTCTTTTACTACCAAAAACATCAAACACTATATCGAGGTAAGGCGTAAAATCAGCCTGACGCCAAGAAGCCCAGTTCGCTTCTGTTACTAACCCCGAAACTTTACAATACACCTGTTCATGTCTGGCTATCAAGGTAATATGCTTTTTCCAATAGGTTAAATCGCTCCCTATTGCTGGTTTGGCAATATGATTAATTACAAACTTCTGATCCGGTAATTGTTCTATGAATTCAAGAGTTTCTTCCAACTGATGTTCTTTAATAAGTATATCGTATGTGAATTTATGTTGGTTTAGTAGTCTAACACCCCGAATAAAATCACGTTGCAACATAAACCCGGTACTTTCGCTTTGCACAATATGGCGGAAGCCTTTAATTACCGGTATAGATCTGAAATACTCCAGCCTTGATTCCAGCGAGGGTGATTTCAGATCAACCCATCCTACAACACCTCGCACAAAAGAGTTCTGAGTTGCCTGCGTAATCAGAAATTGAGTTTCAGTTTCGGATTGATCGGCCTGTACGGCTACGCAGCCATGTATGTTGTGTTCATGAAGAATTGGCCCCAGATCAACAGGTAAAAAATCACGCTGTATAACCTTCATATCTTCGGTTATCCAATTATCGCGTGTGGGATTGTAAATCCAGAAGTGCTGATGCGAATCGATACGCATGATTGCGATTATTGACCGTGTACTTCCTGCCGTTGTTCGCCAAGGCCTTCAATTCCAAGTTCAACTACATCGCCTGGTTTCAAATAAACCGGTGGATGAAATCCATGGCCCACACCAGACGGTGTGCCGGTAGAAATCACATCGCCTGGAAGCAGAGTCATAAACTGGCTGATATAGCTTACCAGGAACGGAATTTCAAAAATCATGTCATCGGTATTGTTGTCTTGCATCATTTTGCCGTTTACTTTTAACCACATGTGCAGGTTGTTGAAATCGGCAACTTCATCTTTGGTAACAAAGTAGGGGCCTAGCGGAGCAAATGTATCACAGCCTTTGCCTTTGGTCCATTGTCCGTTGCGCTCAAGTTGAAACGCACGTTCGCTGTAATCATTATGCAGGCAATAACCGGCAACATATTCCATTGCATCTTTTTCTTCTACATACGTTGCTTTCTTACCTATGATAAAGGCCAGTTCAATTTCGTAATCTGTTTTGGTGCTGTTGCGTGGTATAAGCACGCCATCGTTTGGCCCGGTTAGGGCAGTGGTTGATTTAAAGAATATAATTGGTTCGCTTGGTAATGGCATTTTAGACTCAAATGCATGTTTGGTGTAGTTTAGTCCTATGCAAATTAATTTAGATGGCCGTTGTATACAGGGCCCTATTCGGGTGCCTGCGCTGATCTGCGGTAATACATTCAAATTTGTTTTAACCCATTTCTCCAGGCGTGTTAATCCATCGGTTTCCAGAAAGGTTTCACCATAATCTTCACCAAACCCTGACGCATCCAACAGTTTATCATTTACTAAAACTCCGGGTTTCTCTTTACCGGGTGCACCAAATCGAAATAATTTCATCTTTTATGTGTTAAGCGTTAAAAATCCACCATCAATAGGGTAATCGGTACCCGTTATAAATGCTGCTTCGTCCGAACAAAGAAACAGCGCAAGGTTTGCAATCTCTTCGGGTGTAGCCATTCTCCCAATCGGTTGGGTTTTGGAGAGCTTATCGAACATTTCTTTTTCTTTGCCCGGATAATTTGCTTTTAAAAAGCCATCTACAAAAGGTGTATGCACGCGCCCGGGCGAAATGCTGTTGCATCGTATTCCGTCTTGAACATAATCTTTTGCAACCGATAACGTCATAGCAGCCACGGCACCTTTTGTCATGGAGTATGCAAAGCGATCGCTAAGCCCAACCCATGCTGCTACGGAAGCCAGGTTGAGTATAGTGCCGCTTTTTTGTTCTTTCATAAAAGGAATAACAGCCTGCATGGCATTATAAACTCCTTTAACATTTACTGTAAAAAGTTTATCGAAATCTGCCTCAACGGTGTTCTCTAATTTCCCTACATGTGCAATACCGGCACTGTTAATCAGGATATCCACTCGTGAATGCTTATCCATAATCTTCTGTGTTACCGATTTCATTTCTGCCTGAGATGAAACGTTGCAGGTGTAACCTGCTGCGGTAAAATTTTTGGAGTTTATTTCAGCTGCTACCTGCAAAGCCGCTGCTTCGTTTATATCAAGAACCTGAACAAGGGCGTGGTGTTCCGCTAATTTAATGGCTATAGCCCGACCAATGCCGCTTCCGGCACCGGTAATCAGAGCAACTTTATCATGTAGAGCAAATGGCATGAGTAGAATTATTTAGCTGCTTCGGCTTTAAGGTATTGTATCATTTTTTTTGTGTCGTAATTACGTGTACCCACTTCTTTTTGTATAACCTTACCAGCTTTTGAAATGATGAAGGTGGTTGGGATGCTGGGTACTTGTAAATGATCGGGTAAGTATCCTGATGGTTGATAAACCGGGAAAGTGAAGCTTTTCTTCTCTACGTACTTTTCAACCTTGGGCTTGTCGCTGTCGCTATCCCATGAAAGCATGACAAATTCTATACTGTCTGATTTCACTTTATCGTATAAACTCTGGATGCCTGGCATTTCTGCACGGCAGGGGCCACACCAGGTAGCCCACATATTTAAAAAGATTACCTTACCTTTAAATTGCTCGAAAGAAATTTTATTTCCGTTTAAATCTTTGATTGAAAAATTATAGTCGAAATCAGGTCTGGGCTTGTCGTTATTATCAGGTGACGCTTTCAGAAAGCCAACTTCCATGGCGGCCTGCCGGGTAAATACAGATACACTGCTAAGCAAGCCAGTTGTTTGCAAAACAGCAATCAATAGTATAGCCGAAACGATGGGCTTCAGGGTATCTAATATACGTTTCATTTTTTGCGGTTAATTTTTAGTTTGATCGGCACAAAAATCAAATTCTGGCTTGGTTCTTGAAATGAAACATTCAAATCTGTTTAAAATTAATAACTTCGAATAATTTTTTAAAGATTAAAATGAACAACCGAACCATACTTTCCTTTTTACTCGTTTTGCTGACCAGCACAAGTTGGGCCCAAAAAACAAAATATAAGGATCTGATAGTATTGATAAATGCCCGAAACTATGAGGTGGCTGAACCCCATTTGAAGAAATACCTGAGAGAGAATACAGATAATGTTAGCGCTTACTTATATATGGCTATCATTTACCAGGATAAAGCGCAGCGCAACGACATCTTAAAGCAGCCCGATGTACTGACAGATAATATTGACTCGGCCATCATGTTTTTTGAGAAAGTAGCACCTCTGATAACAGAGCGTGAGCTAAAGCGAAATGACGAGAACTACGAAATGTATCTGCGAAGAGATACCCGCACAGCAGAGATTGTGATTAAGTTATCGGACGTTACACTTGATATTGAAACACGGTTAAAGAATATACGCGAACGCAAAGAAAAGATTAAGAACCTGAATGAGTATTTCAGAACAGCTGAAAGACAATACAAAACAACCCAGACATTATACAGTACCATACAGGGTCAGTTTGCAAATAATAAAGAGTTTTACCTGCGTATGGATGAAACCGTAGCAAATCAGTTAAAACGGATTGGTTTAACCTACGACAGCGCACAAACTTCTTTTAAGAACTATCGCAGTGTGCTGGAAACATTGGGTAAAGTGCCCTACAACCAGGTAATTACCTTAAGTGAAATTGCTGACTTTAAAAAGGATGGTAATACCGAGGTGGATTTTTTAAAGAATGATCTGCGTCTATGGGATTACAGTAAGTGGACAAAAGCCTCGCTAGATGTTTATCAAAATGAAATTGTGCCTCTTCGTGATCATCTGGTTTCATACGATAGTGAATTAAATAAGCTTACGCAGAAGTTAAAGACTGATTCTGCATCCGTAAAGAGTGATTTAACTAAATTACTGGACAGGATTTTATTTAAGCAACTAACTCAATTCGACCCTGACCCGTTACCAACAGGTATTTTTAAGATGAAAGCGGCTGAACTCGAATACCGTTCGGATGAGGTGACTAACAAAGCAAAGCTTGATACCGCTGGCCTGGTTACACAATTGGAGATGTTGAAGCAGGAATCGATAGACGTAAATAAGTTAGATTCCCTTTCAGGCAGATTAATGGCACGCGATTTTGAAAATGATGGCAAAGACTATAAGCACTTTATCACGAAAGCATACGGAACCGAAACCGTACTTAGAAGTTATATAAAATCAACACACGAACTGGCTCAACGCGCAAAGGCTTTGAAACAAAAGCAGATTGAGCAAATTGAAAAATCGCTACGCTGGGTTGTGAACGGTGCCGATTCTATTCCCTTGTTTACTGAGGAAGAATCAACAAGCCGGTTTAAGCCGTTGGTGGTGGTGCCTGGTAATTTTACATTTGGGTTGAAATATGCCGATTCGTTAGCAACTGGTTATCTGGTTAATATAACACCCATGCATGTACCTACCGTGTCTGCCTCTTTTACGGTAACAGGCAATGCGTTTAAGAAGCGATATTTATCTGTGTTGAAAGGATTGGGGTTGCACCCACAGCCCGATGTTTATTTAGCGCTTGTTTACAGTGAAACCATGTCTAAAGATGGTTATCCGGCAACGTTGGCCAAAGTAGGTAAGGCTGGTTTGGTGTGGAGCCTTCCTTACAGCCTGGAACAAAAACCTTCTGAAATTCTGTATAGTGCCGAAACCGGTGAAGTAATGATTAAACTGCCAATGCCAACGGGCGAACAGAAACTATTTGTAGTAGATAAATACGGGAAGAAAATTCAATAAACCCGTATTGGTTATAAACTGCTACCTTAGATAAGTTACCCCATCTGTTATTGTGTTGTATCTTTAAATGGAGTTGCCTCGCTCATAACCTTCACATTATTCTTGCGGTTGATATCGGCAAGCCTCTGGCTGGGATCAATCTCAATTGTTTTGATATCAGCTGGCTTTCTGTTAACCTGTAACGTGTACGTAGGGTAAACCCAAGGCCAATCTGCTAAATCAGTACGCTTAATTGATTTGTCTTCAACAGGTTTGCTACCCAGTTGTTCATTTAAAGGAATATAAAACAATTCTTTACTGCCATCCTGATAAGTTACAACCAAATCGATAGGCATCGGAAATTCACCAACACGGTGGAGCTCTACTAACGTGGTTCCATTACGCTCTGTAACGGAGCCCACACCATAATCAATTCGTTTGGTGGTTTGAATCCAATATCGATAATACCAGTGTAATTGCTGGCCTGAGACTTTCTCCATTATACGCAGAAAGTCGTTTGGTTCCGGATGTCTCATTTTCCAGGTGTTGTAATACCGCTTCATACCTTTATAAAAAGCATCATCCCCAATCAGGTATTTCAATTGTTGCAGAAATACTGCCCCCATACTATATGCAGCAGTGCTATACGCACGGTTGGTATTAAAATGATCGGAATGTTGACTGGCTGGTTCTTGTAGTCCGCTGTTTACCAATCCAAAATAACTTGCATAACTACCTGCGTGTGTATTGGGCTGATTAGAAATAGAATTCATGGCTTCGCTACTTGCAAAATCCGTAAAGCCTTCGTCCATCCAGGCATACAATGCTTCGTTTGAGGCCAGTGTCATCTGGTACCAGCTATGGGCTACTTCATGTGCCATTACTCCATTTAACCCGGCCTGGCTACCTTCACCCAGAATTAATGTACACATCGGGTACTCCATGCCGCCATCACCACCCTGAATTATGGAGTATGTATCGAACGGGTACTTACCAAAGGTGCTGCTTAAAAATTGAAAAACTTTTACGGCTACAGGCTGCATATTCTTCCAGGTGTTGGCAGTCTTTTCATTTTTCTGATAAAAAAAATGCAGTTCTGGTCCGTTGGGAACCTGTTGTCTTTCATGCGTATAGTCCGGATCGGCCGCCCACGCAAAATCAATTACGTCTTTAGCAACAAAATGCCAGGTAAGGTTACCCTGCGGGCGCTTTACCGTGGTGCCTGGTTTTTCATAGCCGTGCCCAATCGCTTCCGGATTTTGAAGTTTACCTGTGCCGCCAATCACAAATTTCGGGTCGATCGTAATCTTCACATCAAAATCGCCCCAAACACCTTGAAACTCGCGTGCCACATATTGATAGGCATGCCAGCCCTGATGATCATACTCCGCCAGTTTGGGGTACCATTGTGTCATTGAATAGGCAATACCTTCGCGGCTATCACGGCCCGATCTTCTGATTTGCACCGGTACCTGTGCTTCAAAACTCATTTCGAAGGTGGTTTTGGTTTTTGGAAGTATGGGTTTGGATAGTGTTACTTCCAGAATGGTACCATTTACTTTGTATATAGCTGCTTTACCGTCTTGTTTTAATGATTGTATATGCTGATACCCAATTTCATCCTCGCTTAATTTGGAGATGCGATCTGCCACCCTGCGATCGGGGTCGGCAATGTTACGCGAGCGCACATCCATCATACTACCGGGTTGAAAGGCATTGAAGAAAAGATGATAGTAAACTTTGGTAAGGGTATCGGGCGAATTGTTGTAATACACTAATTTCTGATCGCCATTAAGTTTATGATTTTGTGTATTGAGTTGCACATTCATGCTATACTCCACGCGCTGCTGCCAGCGGTAGTCTTGTGCCTGTGCAGAAACAACCATCGTAATGAACAAAAGGCTAATCGAAATTTTCATATTTACTAAAGATTAAGGCTTGAAAAATATCAAAACCTGCTTTAGGATCAAATCCATTTTACAGGTATGTCTAAAATTCAATTCGTCTGGAGATACTGGCGGAAATATAGCCACTGCTTTCCAATGAGACAGGTTCGCCCGGAAGGGCACGAGGAATGTTGTATGTGTAACTTACCAGAAATGTCCAGTTGTTTATACTTATTGAAACCGGAGCCGAGAAGGAATAATTGAGTACACCAAAGCGTGTGGTTTCCTGTTCGTAATACAATGGCATATTTCTGCGTATTCTATACAGTATGCCCAGATAGGTTCTGGAAAAAGGGACCAATTCTGTAATCTGTTCGCTTCCATAAAGCATTGATGCAGTAGGATAGAAGGCTAGCCTGTTTATGCGACCCAGTTTGGTTTTCTCGAAGTTTAACATTACCGAAGGGTTAATACGGTGCGCAATCTTATCGCCAAAAAATAGTTGATAATCCAACCGCAGGGTTACCCATTTAATATCAAAGAAATTAGAAACACCGGCACTGTTTTTATAGGCGATATAATCATCTTCGCCCAGCCCGGAATACAGGTATCGATTATACTCGGCCATTACCGACCACCATGATGTAGGGCTGTTCATATACCCACCCGAAAGTACCGTAAGGTAATATTGTGGGTCGTATTCTTTGCTCCAATACCCGGTGTAGTCGGCATATAAACCAGATTTATGATAATAGGATAGGCCGGGTGCTGCGCCAAACTGATTAAACCCTAAAGTACGGCTGGCCGATACAACATTACTGTTGTAGCCCAACCGCATAATCATTTGCGATTTTATTGCCGGTGTGGGAAGGTTAACTAAACTATCAAGTAGTGATAGAAATCCGGCATCGCCACTGGCAATAAGGGAATCTAACTCGGCTATGTACGGATCGTGTAAAAGCAGCGAATCAGTTTGCTGACTCCGGGCCGGAATCGTACAAACTGAAACGAGGACAAGGCCAAGCCAGATTTTTTTTAGGCCCACAAAATTGGGTTTAGTTCTTTTGCTGTTGCTTCAATCGTTGATTTCGTTCGCGAATAGTCTCATTGCGCTGTTGCATCATTCTTCGCTGTTGTATCTGGTCGCGTATCATTTGTTGAAAATCGCCTTCTGCTTTTCGCAGATTCAGAATCTGTTGTGCCGTTATTACTTTTAATAACCTGTCTGAATATGTTTTTTCCAGATCAAGTTCGCGTTGTTTTAATTCCAGCCCAAGTTTTATCAATGCCGCGTCTTTATCCGGATCTTCTCCTTGTTTCAATTGTTTGCGTGCACCAATCAACTCCTGGCGCAGGTCTTTGCGTTTATCGGAAAACTCCCGATATACGGGCCAGAATTTTTCTGCCTGCGTGGTGGTTAGGCCCAGTTTTTCTGAAATGTAGGCTATCCTCAAAGCATTAATCTTTTCAAGAACTTTGGGATCTTGTTCAGCTTCGGGTTGGTCTTGTGCCAGTGCACACCAACTGCTCGCTAACCACATGGCCATAATCAATAGCTTTCTCATTGTGTTTCTTTTAGAGATTTTCTAAATCCAAAATTTTATCCAGTAAATCGAGTTCGCTGCCTTCGGTTGTAAAGGTTGAATACACACGATCCTCAAACTCAGTTAAATCATTTTCATCCCAGGCTTCAACCATTTCAGAGTCTTCCCATACTACTTCTGTATTATCGAGGTATGCCATCAATTGTTCAGTATTTATATCGGCTAATTCGTTTTCAAAGCTCTGTAGGGTTGGGTTAGAAAACCAGAAAAAACCTATGGTTACCAAGGCTAGTACAGGCAATGCAAATTTTAGAACCGGAAGCCACATAATCTTAGGCTCAGGATTAGCAACGCGTGTTTGAATAATACCCGGTAGTTTATCAAAGTAGCCATCTGGCGCTTTGAAAAGATCTTTTTTTGGTATGTCTTCCAGTTTTCTCATTTTCGGTTTCTATGACTTTAGAATCGGTACAAGGTTTAATCAGGCGCTAAGATAATCTTCAATTTTTTTTACGGCATGGTGATAACTGGCTTTCAGGGCACCCACACTGGTGCGGGTTATCTGCGACATATCTTCGTATGAAAGTTCCTCAAAGTATTTCATATTAAATACCACTCTTTGTTTATCGGGTAGGGTAAGGATCGCCTTTTGCAATTTCTTCTGAATTTCATCACCCGATAATTCGGGCATTGCATCTAATTTGCCGGCTAATTTGCCGCTCACATCTTCAATAGGCAAAAAGAAGCGTCTGCGTTTCTTATTTAGAAAGGTGAGGCACTCGTTGGTGGCAATGCGATAAATCCAGGTAAAGAGTTGTGAGTCTTCCCGGAAACCATCAATGGCTTTATGAATTTTTATAAAAACTTCCTGTGTAAGATCATCGGCATCGTCATGATCAATAACCATTTTGCGTACATGGCTATATACCCGCTGCTGGTATGCGCGCACTAACAGATTAAACCCATAGTTACGGGTTTCAGTATTACGGATTTTCAGGAGCAGGTCTTTGTCTTCCAAGGGAAGCCTGGGTTTTGTTCTTTGACTTTAAAGGTACAACAAGGTTTAATCTCTATTGGAATTTTTCCAGTACGTCAACCAGCAGTTCGTATGTTTCCTTTGAGTGTGTGGGAAAGTTAGCAAAACGGAGTTGTGCATTTTTTCTATCACCATAACCGTCACCGGGTTGTAAACCATGGTCAACCAGGTGCTTAGTAATTGCTTTGGTCGAATCTCCGGTTTGGGCAACCAATACAGTTTGAGACCGGGATTTTACATCCTGCACAAATGGTTTAGCCAGTGTATGTTGCTCCAAAGCCTGATACAGAATAGCGGCTTTGTACTCGGTTTCTTTACGAATAGTATGCACACCACGCTTCAGAAAGTCGGCCACTACCTGACTGAGCAAATAAATACCCAGTACATTGGGTGTTTCGGGTGTCTGATTTTTTTTNNACGGAGTCAATTTTTGTGTAATCAAACTTTGGATAAGGCAGGGAAGACACCGCATCTACCACCACTAAAGCATTGGGATGAAGGCTGCGGAATGAATGAATAAAATCAAGCGGAAGCGAAACACCCGTACTGGTTTCATTATGCGTTAGCGCAATAACCTCCGGAGAGCCACTTGGTGTATACGGACTAAATCCTTCACCCGGGATTGCTTCAATTTTACTGGCTTGTTTGCCAAGCTGGGTTGCTATTTCGTGATAGCGCTTAGAGAATGATCCGTTAACAAAATGCAAGGAAGATTCTCCTGCCAGATTTTGAATGCTGCGTTCCCAAATTTCGGTGGCCGAAGCCGCAAAAACAATTTCAAACCCTGCGGGAACTTCCAGCAACTCTTTTAAACCTTCAACAACCTGCTGGTAAATTTTTTCAAATGCACTGCTTCTGTGCGATATGGAAGGAATTCCCGCGCGGAACGCTTTACGTGCGTGATCTTCTACAGTAAAATAAAGTTGGGAGGGACCAGGTGTAAAATTTACAGGCATAGCACAAATTAGATGTGCAAAGGTAGGAGCGAAACAAATTGCACGGGCATTGTCCTACAAAAAAAATACGCAATAATCAATGTTTTACAATAGGTAGATTGTATTCATCTTTGTAGCATAAAATCCACCTGGGTTTGGGACACGTTTGCTGAACCTAACATTAAAAACAATACCGAGTGAAGTTCGAGGACAAAATCAGGCCTCACCCCGCACATGC
>DEIA01000006.1 GCA_002352225.1 Flammeovirgaceae bacterium UBA2786 | reverse complement strand
TTGTTTGATCCATAGAAATCGAAGCGGGAGACACTGCTGAGAAGGGAACATCACAGACCATTTGCAAGTTACTGGCAGGAGGTAAGCGCCAGGCGCGGGTTTACTATTAAAGTTTTTGAAGATTTTATTGAAGCAGAGCAATGGTTGCTGAGCCAGCATATTGAAGAAACCTGAGATTGCAATATTAGCTCAGGGTATGTGTTTACCCTAAAATCAGGTATCGCCCAAAGCGGATGGCGTGCCTGGTATTTCGTTTCCATTCACACGGTGTAACTGAGGTTTTACTTTCTGTTTATAATACTTTTCAGTAAAACTGTGCAGCGGTGCAATTGCCAATGCTACTGCTGTATTGCCGAGTAAAAGAAATACAGGCTTATCACCGCTCACCTCCTGCAAAGCCGGGTCAATGAGCACGATCAGAAACTCAAACAGGGTCATGAAACCGACAAACATAAGCATATCTACTACCCTTGGCGGGAATTGCTTCCTTAAAGAAATAACGAAAATAAACCCGGCAATCAAAGCAATGGCTATGACCATGAACTGCAAATTATCCTGGCGTCTTTTCGCAATGCGTAATTGCTCGTTTTTTCTTTCCAGTTCCGCTTGTTGAATCCTGAATTCATAGTCTGCAACCAGTTCGCGTGTGGCGTTTTTATCGGCATCGTTCTGTTGAAGGGCTTTTTCTTCAGCCCATTTTTTCTGATAGAATAAAGCCTGTTTAAAATCAGATTTCCGCTCATAGATTTCGACCAGCAACAGGATATTATTTGGGGTCCGCCTGGATTTTGATGATTCAATATCTTTTAATTCATCAAAGGCTTTCTCCAGCATCCCGGCCCCCAGGTAACTTTTACTGCGCACCGAGGTAACCCACCCCAAGGCAGCAACAGTAGTATTTTTTGATTCTGCAAATCCCCTGTCAGCGAGGTTACAATAAAAAAGGGCGGAGTCATACTGTTTCAGGTTTATAAATGCATCGGCCATGTTGATGTACGAAAAAGCAATGCCGTTTGCTTCGCCCTCCTTTAACCTGTACAGCAACGACTCTTTATACATAGCAAGTGCGCCTTCAAAGTTTCCGTTGCCCTGTTGTATATGCCCTAATGCGATCAAGGATAGGGCGATACCTCCGTAGTCTTCTATTTTTCTTTTGATCTCTAAAGACCGCGAATAATAATCCACTGCCTTTTCTGCTTCGTGCAGTGCATTATAAACGGTTCCAATGTCATGCAGTGAAATGCCAATGCCTGCAGAATCATTTATTTGCTGCCTGATTTCAAGTGCGCGCAAATAATGTTGCAGCCTCTCTGTGCTTGACTTAGACAAAAAACCAAATCCTTTCAGGGCATTTGCTTCGCCTTTGGCATAATTTGTTTCCACAGAAACCTTCAGCACAGCCTGCAGGTAATAAAGGGCGCTGTCCCTGTTGTTATACCAAAACGTTTTACTTTTGTTATACAGGCTGTCCGCAACGTTGTTTTGAGCTGTTACGGTATGAGCAACAAAACCTATAATAACTGAGATGATTATCAATTTTATCATATGTCAAAAATTTGAAACCGAAGACAAGTTAATTAAATGTCATGCAAACTATTCTGAATTTGTAGCCCCGAATCCGGATAAATTCGATTTTAAAAATCACTTTGTGTGAAAACCAGGATTATTGGCCGGCTACCAACAATAACATGGTATTTAACTGAAAGCGTTTTTTGCTAATTCCCTCTGCCGTTGTTGGTGTTTGTGCGAGGGTTTGAGCATACGCTCACCAACAACAATTTTGAAACTAACCTGTTATCAACTTTCATCTTGCAGGTTGGTGAATCAACCTACCTACCACGCAACACCAACCTGAGCGAGAAAGGCTGCGTTGCAGGCGATTGGGAATTGATTTTATAAAAGAGCAAGGACCTCCCGATGAAGTACAGGAAGATCATGCATAATAATTTTCCAGACGAGGTTATCATCTACCGCATCGTAAGAGTGAATAACCCTGTTGCGAAATGCAATGATTTCTTTTGCCCGGCTTAAGCCGATGTTTTTATCTTCTTTAAGTACCCGGTTAACAGCTTCCCCGATTATGCTGAGTTCTCGTTCTACAGCACGTTTTACCGTAAGCGATTCAGCATACCACTTAAAATCCCGCCTGCCCTGAAGGTGATAATAAATGCCGTCAATACACATGTGAATGTCTGTGAGTGATTTTTGATCGAATCACTCATAAAGCGGCACTTTTGTTTCGTTAAGTGATTTTATAAAGTATGGATTTTTAAGAGAGGCTTCCGTTATAAGATCAACCGGATGCTCAAAAAGCTGCTCTAATTGCTCCGCTAACTCAAAGTAATGTTGTCCGTACTCTACCGGGTCGAGCGAATCATCAAATGCGATAAGAATGTCAATATCGCTATCTGTGCCAAAGCTGCCTGTTACAGCCGAACCAAAAGCATAGGCGCGCTTTACCTTATGCTTTTTAAGCAATGGTATAACAACCGGTATTTTACTTTTAAGCGCTTCTACCATAGCCCAAATATACACTTTTGGCAGGGATAAAATCCCCTATTCTTCTGGCTCGTTCGGACACGCGTCAGGGCGTTGGTGTTGTACTTGAACATAGGTTTTTTTATTTACTTACAATGCAGTCAGAAAAAGGTTACAAGCAAGCTATTCGGGATTTGTAATCCCGAATCCAGTTGAAAAGGATTTTTAAAATCCCTTAATCTGTAGTTCGACATTTACAAATGTCGAACTACATGGTGGGCGTAAGCCCTGTAATAGCGCATGATTTTATGATGCGGGAATATACTGCCAAAGAAGAAGGCTACGTGTTTATGTATGTGAGCAATGAAAATGCTACCTTGGTAGATGTGTATTTTAGCCTGTCCCGCCCATGCGGGAATGATGTAGTAATGCCCCATACCAAGAGCAACGTAATTCAATACAACGAGTACTACCCGTTTGGTATGAACACGGCTAACTCGTGGACACAGGAAAATACAACTGGGAATAACTTTCTTTACAATGCCGGTAGCGAGTTGAATAAGACCACGAGTAATTACGAGATGTTTTTTAGAGAGTACGATCCTGCTTTGGGCAGAGTCATATATGACTTCCATAAACAATCGATAATAATTGGTTGGCTTATACTTTTTTCACTCATAAATTGTACTAATGACACTAGTAACCTCCAACTTGAATTGTTAAATCAGGAACTTCGTATTGGACACACTAAACCAAAATTTGGTAAGCCTTGTATAAATACCTGCGTAGATATTACTTTTAAACTGAACAATCCAACAAAAGAAAACTATATGCTTTATAACTTTCTGACTTCACCTCAATTAGCAACAGAGGAGGATAGTTTACATGATCGTAAGCTTATTTTTATTGCTGGGGTACATGTGTTCGTATACAATACTTTTAATCAGCAAATTCGCTCTGCAAGGTATATTTCTGATGATATAAATTACAAAGCAATGACTTCAGAATTTATGGAGTTAAAGCAAAAAGAATCAAGGGAGAAATATCGTACCGCAAAGCAGGTAATCCATGCTGGACAATCCTTTGAGTTTGTCCATAATATTAATTTTAAAGACTTCGATCTTGAACCAGGAAATTATCAGGTTAAGTTGATCTACTCCCAAAGTCCGAATGTTACCCATAAAGTAGATAGCAGTCTCATTAAAGAAGATGAAAAGACTCATAATGCCAAAGTTTATATTGGTCGTTTTTGGTCGAACAAAATTAAACTTGTAGTGGAGTAGAGGTAATAAGTTGTTTGATAATGTAGTAATGACACATACCAAACGCAACGTGATACAGTACAACGAATATTACCCGTTTGGTATGAACACCGCTAACTCGTGGACACGAGAAAATACAACTGGGAATAACTTTCTTTACAATGTCGGTAGCGAGTTGAACAAGACTACAAGTAATTACGAAATGTTTTTTAGAGAGTACGATCCTGCTTTAGGCAGAATGACGAGCGTGGACCCTATGGCCGGTAAGTACAGTAGCTTAACACCGTATAACTATGCATTTAACGACCCTGTTACCTACAACGATCCGCTTGGCGATGATGCGAGTGATAGGAATTACGGTAAGTTTTTATACTGCCTTCCCCGCAGTGTCTCCCGTTTCGGGGACGCTGCGCCTTTGTAAGCATTATTGTGTTCGATAAAAATTACTCTGCCGTTGTTGGTGTTTGTGCGAGGGTTTGAGCATACGCTCACCAACAACAATTTTGAAACTAACCTGTTATCAACTTTCATCTTGCAGGTTGGTGAATCAACACACATGCCTACCGCACAACACCAACCTGGGCGAGGGGAACCAACAAGAAGAAAGGTTAGTAAAAAGATGTTGCTCAAGGCGACCAACATCAATCAAGAAAAAAAATTCTTTAATCTGTCGTTCGCCATTACAAATACAATGTCGTTTAGTTTAAGGACAAATGTGTCACCCCTTCGGGGTTCTGCTTTGTGTCTCATGACATTTCTATAATCCTGTCATCCCTTCGGGATGATAAGATTGTAGAAGGCAATCCAATAGCTATCGAAAGCCCCGAAGGGGTGAGATATTAACTAAACGACATCGCATTACAAATGTCAAACAGCATAGGTTCTGAATACCGGTTGGTGGGCCGGTGGTAAAAAAAACACCGGAGCCGTGGTGAGGGAGTTATTGAAGCTAAACCAGAAACAACCAAAAAACACCTGAATTTAAAAAAAAAGCGAGAATTTTGCGATTTCAGGACGAGATTCAAGCGTTGTTTACCGCTTAAATCAAACCTTGTTATCAGATGCGGAATTAACGTTATTTTTGTGCTGTTAATTCCTGTATGAATCATACTCAGACCATAACGCTATATCAGCCCCTGTTGCACCAGATTGCCTACAACCTGTTGCGTTGTAAAGCAGATGCCGAAGATGTTGTGCAGGAAACTTTTGCGCGGTGGCTTACGATTGATCAAACTAAAATCGAAAATACAAAAGCATACCTGATGCGGGCGGTAACCAACAACTGCCTTAAACATCTTGAAACCATAAAGAAAACCCGCTTCATTAACTGGGACCAGGTAAGTGTTAAAGATTGGGTGGGTAAGTTTAAGGAGATTGACCTTTCGCATATTGATGTAGAAAAGGAGCTTTCCGCAGCGTTCAAGGTTATTCAAACCAAACTGGAGCCGCTTGAGCGTGCTGCCTATTTGCTGCGCGAAGTTTTCGATTTTGATTATCATGAAATTCAGGAAGTACTAAACAAAAAAGCCGAGCATTGCCGCCAGTTGTTTAGCCGTGCCAGTAAGAAATTAGAAGCCGAAAAGAGTAAAATTCATATTGGCTTACCCGATACTTCGCACCTTTTTGAAAGTTTTAAAAAAGCCTGCCATCTGGAAGATGCCCAAGAGTTTATCCAGCATTTAAAGGCCGATGTTACCCAGGCCCTTTCAGGTAAAAAATAATTTGTTCTTTTTTGTCACAAACCATGAATGGCCCGGTCTTACAAGGTAATAGGCCAAAACTGGCTCTATTCAAAACATTAATTACCAAACCGAACCTATTTCAATGAAAGAGATTCTGATTTTTTTTGTAGCACACTGGTACCTTTCGCTGTTCTTCCAGACATTTTTTCTGCACCGGTATGCCTCGCATAAAGCATTTACCATGAACAAGTTCACCGAGAAGGTGTTTTTTGTGCTTACCTGGGTTTTTCAAGGTTCAAACTATTTAAGCCCATTTGGTTATGGAACCATGCACCGCATGCACCATGCCTTTGCCGATACCGAAGATGATCCACATTCACCCATGTACGATGAAACCATCTGGAACATGATGTGGAAAACCAAAACCATTTATTCGGATATTGCCAGTGGGCGAATGGTTCCGGATAAACGCTTTACAGAAGGAGTGCCCCGTTGGGATGCATTCGATAAGATAGCCCGTTCATGGCCATCGCGTATTTTCTGGGGTGCTTTGTATATAGCGTTTTATGTAAAGTTTGCTACTGTTTGGTGGTTATGGCTGTTGTTGCCTTTGCAATTTTTAATGAGCCCCATACACGGTGCCATTATTAATTGGTTTGCACACAAGTATGGATATACCAATTTTGAAGTGCGCGATACATCCAAAAACTTTTTGCCTGTTGATGTTCTGATGATGGGAGAGAGCTACCATAACAACCATCATAAATTTGGTTCACGGGCAAATTTTGGCGGAATTCGTTGGCACGAAATCGATCCCACCTATTATATTATTCTGGCTTTAGATAAAATAGGAGTAATTCGTTTGGCAAAACAAAAAGAGGTAACACTGGAAGGGATGAAGCGTGCAGCTTAATTAACCTACTGTTATTCCGGATATTATCTGTATGTTTGCACCAACAATTATTAACAAATCATAATGAAAGAAGGAACAGTAAAATTCTTTAACGAAACCAAAGGATTCGGTTTTGTAAAAGAAACATCAACAGGACAAGAGTACTTTGTACACGTGTCAGGATTAGTGGATCAGATTCGTGAGAATGACGCGATCACTTTTGAACTGAAGGAAGGAAAAAAAGGTTTGAATGCAGTTAACGTTCGCGTAGCTAACTAATAACTATTTTTCAAATTGAAAAAGCCCTCCGATTTTATCGGGGGGTTTTTTATTTTGGCACAATTAGAGCAGGCGCTACTCCTTCAAATGTAATTTTAACAGGCTGAATCCTGCCTGCTGAATCAAATTCCATTTTATCAATACATACAATCCTGGCATTGCGATCGGTTTGATCAAGTGGCCTGCGATGATAGACAATATACCACTCGTCTGTGCCCGGCCTGTTAATTACCGAATGATGCCCTGCACCTGTAGCAATACTTGAGTCCTGCTGCAATATTTTAGCTTCGCGTTTAAACGGCCCTAACGGACTATCTGAAATTGCATAAGCCACACTGTAATCAGGGCCTGTCCAGCCACCTTCCGACCACATAAAATAATATTTGTTGTTGCGCTTAAACATAAAAGGCCCTTCTACATAACCTTCGGGTGTTATCTCTTTAAATACAGAACCATCGGGCTGCGGAACAATAGATTTGAAATCGGCACTAAGCAAAGCAATGTTGCAGTGACGCCACCCTCCGTAAATCAGGTAGTACGTGCCGTTATCATTAAACACAAACTGATCGATAGGTTGTGCACCATTGTAAAACTGACTTACCAAAGGCTTGCCGAGGTAATCAGTGTACGGCCCTTCGGGTTTATCCGATACCCCAATGCCGATGCCACCGTACTCATCATTGCTTTGAATATCGTTCGCACCGAAAAAAAGAAAGTAGTGATTTTCCTTTCGGATAATGGACGGAGCCCACAGGGCGCGCTTCGCCCACTTTACAGCAGTGGTATCAATTATCCGTTCGTGTTTGGTCCAGTTTACTAGGTTGGGCGATGAAAAGGCATCCATGTAAACCTGCTGTTCGTAGGGTGCAGAGTAGGTGGGATAAATCCAATACGTGTTATCAAACACGATCCCTTCCGGGTCGGCATACCAGCCTTCCAATACCGGGTTGCCGGATTTTTTAACGATTGTTTTTTTCTGCTGACAAGCGAAAACCCCCAATACCAGAAGGATCAATAAAAATCTATTCATGAAATAAATTTGAGAAGGTAAGTTAATTAAGACAAAACTTATTTTTTATTGGCGCAGAGATTTACTTGGGGGAATTTAGAATACACCTCTTATACCAAGATTAAAAGACTGCCACACGCCTGCATTTTTTCCTGCGAAAGAATCGTAATAGAAAAAGTTGAGTGTGTACATGCTTGTAATCTGATATTGCAAACCAGCACCTGCAATGTATGATTGAATTGTATTGTTCTCTGCTTTGTTTCTGCTTTGGCCAATCATAACAAATGGATAAAAGTGCTGGGAAAGCAAATACGTAGCGAAAACATTAACGGGTATAGTTAAATCGGCTTTACTGGTTTCGCTTTTAAACCTGACGAATATATCAGCTTGGCCAAAGAGAAAAAATTTTCTTCCCAGCAATTGATTGTACAACAGCTGCGTGTTAAACGCATACCGGTTATTACCCAAAAACACACTTTCCGATGACGTTGGATTTATCGGTATAAAAAATGTATGCTGCACTACAAAATTGGAAGTTTTGGCAAACGGAACATACCGAGTTCTCAGTCCTACTGAAGTAAATGCACGTTCATATTGTATAAGGTTCTCGCTGCTATTTCCCATCACTTTCAAAGGCGAACTTTCGGGGTCTGCATCCATCCGTCCGATGCGATACGATAAATCAAGCCCAACGTTAAGTCTTGATGCAGCAGAGACACCATGTGTAATTTGCAAGGTATTAAACAGATATGATGACCTCGCGGGTGGAACAAAATAGAATTTGTTGCCCGTAGAAGAAAAAATAGAGTTAGCCGTGATTACTGAACTATACACAATAGCTTCGGTATAAGTCCGGGGCATCATTACAGATGATACCGCAGGAGTAATGCGATCGCCCACCAGCAGCGAATCATACTTAGCATGTCTATTACTGGTTTGCCCGAACGTCATGGTAATTGAGCAAACACAAACTATTAGTAACAAAGCGTACCTCAGCATAAAACGTATATACACGGGTTAGTTTTTAATTGATACTAAGGGCAACTGAAATTCTCTACTTCCAGTATAAGTTGTTTCCCCGACTGTGTGGAAATCAAAACCAGGTGATTCAGGCAATAGACGCCAGCACCTGCGTTGTAATTAGTCGGTGTAGTCCACATACCGATGTAGTGCACACCCCGCATGGTGAACTCGATGTAATTATTGATTTTGTCATAAGTCCCATTAGGTTCATCCGGAAATCCATCACCTGATATAAAGGCAGAGAGTTTACCGTTCGATTCATCATTGAGTTGTACTTTTTCTGAAGGTGCTGAGGTGTTTGTCCATTGATTTGAAACCGGGGGAACATATCCGCCAGGAAGTCCGGCTACTGGAACGCCATTCACTAAAGTAAGCCCCGAAGGTGGTGTGGGTTGTGTATTCACCAAACTAAAGGGCTTAATGCCGCTATACCCGTTGGGCGTTTCCACTTTTACATTGTACGAACCAACTGTAAGCGAATTTGGAATAATGGCTGTAACAATTTTTGCTGTGCTGGTAAGTACATTGGCCGATGTAGTACCAAACCACACTTTAGTTGCCCCGGTTAAGTTTGAACCCGAAAGCATAATCAATGTTCCTTTTATGTTTGATGGCACGATCAGTTCAGTCAGAACAATCGGGCTGGTTACCGTAAGCGTTTTGATGTTGGATGTGCCCACGCTGTTGGCCACCGATACATTATAAGCACCTGTATTGATGGGTACATTCACTTTTATCTGTGTAGCTGTATTTGAAGAGGGTGTTACTTCGGTTGTATTAAAATACACTTTACTACCACCAAGATTTGTTCCGGTTATAGTGAGCTCGTTGCCAGCAGCAAGTGTGGTTTTATCAAAGGCATCAATGTAAGGATAGACACTGAACGTATTAACACTTGTGGCTGTGCCAACAGCATTGCCTACACTGATTTTACCGGTAATAGCAGCAGCCGTTACTTTAGCTGTAATTTTTATAGTTGAATTAACAGTGTAATTAGCACTTCCAAGTTCAACACCACCTATTTTTACAGAGGTGATATCCGAAAAAGCGGTGCCGTTGATTACCACATCACTATTGCGTTGGCCTTTATCGGGAGAGAAACTTGTAATGGCAGGGGGCACACTCACTGTAAAACTACTTGCACTTAGAGCCGTGCCTCCGGCTGCCTTTACCGATATTTTGCCCGAAGTTGTACCGGTGGGTACATTGGCCTTGATTTGTGTTTCCGACACTACTGTGTAATTCGCAGGAACAACCAGAGTTTCATTAAATTTCACTTCAGTAACGCCAATAAAGTTTGTTCCGTTGATAGTAACCTGAGTCCCAACCAATCCGCTCGCGGGCGTAAATGAGGTGATGGTGGGCGCCCCGATCACTGTAAAGTTAGTTGCACTGGTAGCTGACCCTGCTGCAGTGGTTACGGTTATTTTTCCGGTGGTGGCCGATGCCGGAACTTTTGCTGTAATTTTTCCTGCATTATCTAATGTTATGGTTAAGGCAGTTCCTGTTCCAAATTTCACAACAAGATTGGGCGCATCAAAATTACTTCCGTTGATGGTTACGTTTATACCAACCACTCCGCTTGCTGGGGTGAAACTGGTAATCTGAGGAATATCTTTCACCGTATAATTATCCGCACTCAGGGCTTCGCCTCCCGGTGTAACTACCTTCACTTTTCCGGTTGTAGCAGATGCCGGTACGGTAGCTTCAATTTCAATTAAACTCTTCACCGTAAATTGAGCGGAGCCGTTACCAAAGAAAACTCCGCTTACTTCGTCAAAGTTTGTTCCTTTAATGGTTACTACTTTTCCAACAGGACCAATAACGGGAGTTATAGAGGTTACCTCTGGTTTTCCAAAAACAATAAACGTTGATTTTTCAGAAGTACCCCCGCCTGTAGTAACGGTTACATCCAGTGCGCCTAATGCAAGTCCTGCAGGAACAACCACCTTTGCTTCCGCATCATTTTTAGAAACAAACGTTGTAACCTGCGTGCTCCCAAACGAAACGGCTGTTATTGATCCAAAATATTTTCCTTTTACTGTAATTTCCATCCCCGAAGAAGCCTTCGATGGTTCAATCGATGTTATTTCGGGCACATTTTCAAGAACAGTGAAAGCAACCTCATTCGAGGTTTGCTTATCGGTTTTAATTGATACTACCGTTGAGCCCGGTAATGAGCCCGCAGGCACTACTGTAAGTATTTCTGTATCGGTTTTCGTAACAATGTCAGAAGAAATACTTCCGAACATAACAGCCGTAGCCGATGTGAAATTTTTACCGCTTAATGCTACGGCATCACCAATAACTCCCTGCGTAGGGGTAACCGTTTCAATTTGAGGTTTGGGTTTCTCGGGTTCATCGCAGGTTGAAAAACCCATGAGTAAAAGGAAAATGAATATCCTTGAAAGTAAAGTTTTCATGGCATCACGTTATTTGTTATTTCTTTTTATTTCTATATCCGCCTAAGCCAATGTGTCTTTAGTTTATTTACGGTTACATTATTTCAATCCTGGCTAAGGTTGTACAGTATGCGGTTTGTTCTCCGTTCAAGTTCCAACAGTTGTTTGTCTAACCGGGGTATTTCTTCACTAATGTCTTTGGCGAGTTCGCGTTTAGCTTCGCCCGCCCGCTTGATACGCGCATTAACAATATCATTTATGGTAGAAAGTTTTTGGTTGAGCGTAAGAATGTTCACACTGTGTAAATCGCCCAGAGCATAGTCCATTACATTTTTAAACTCCAGTGTAAGTACATCACGGTGCCAGAAAACGCTAACATACTTTTCAAACGTAAGGCGCTCTTTATTTAGTTTTTCAAAGGCACGGTTATATTGTTCAAGAGCATCCGATAATTTAGCGAGCGCCTGCCGGCTTTCAGTAGCCTGTATGCCTAAAAACTGGAAGGCATCTTTCAGGTCTTTTGCTTCATTAATAAAATCGGTAAGCGTACTGGCAATAATGGGGTAGGCATCGTCTTTACTGGCAATAGCCAGATTGCGCGAGGCCACCGTAGTCGTACTATTTATTTCAATCACCCTGGTCTTAACCATGGCACGTACTTCAAACGAAAATTCACCATTCAGTTCGTTCAGGTCTTTGAGCACATCCCAGATAATAACCCGTTCCGAACCACCTGTAACCTGATTACCCACGCCATTCCCGCTTACGCTGAGGATTGATTTAAGAAAATTATCGTACGATGAGTACAACGCAACTTCAAACACCTGATTTTCTTTTGTATCTTCGATATCATAATGGACGATGATCTTGTCGCCTACGGCCTGAGGTATTACATTCGTGATCTGTTGACCTTTGCCCGTTAAGGCAATTGATGTAAAAAAACACAGGAAAAGGATACGGGCATACATAAGGTAAAGGGTAAATAAAATTAGTGAATTTGAGAGAAAAAAAGATTTGGGTAAGCTTTATATTCATGAAATCTCAGCTAATTTTTTCAGTTTGTTGTTTTCTATTCTTTTTCCTGTGGAAAGAAGCTACGTGCCAGCAAATCATTAAAGGGCAAAGCAAGCCCATTACGGTGAACATAACGCCTACGCTAAAAAAGGACACCGCAACCACCTCACTTACATTGAAAACAGATGTCCAGCTTTATAAAAACGAAAAGAAAACAGCATTAGTTATCGGAAACAGTTCGTATAAAACCGGCCCATTGAAAAATGCCGTGAATGATGCATTAGACATGGCAGCCACACTAAGCGAAAAAGGGTTCAAGGTTATCCTTAAACAAAACGCCTCGCGCACCGATATGCGTGATGCCATCCGGGAGTTTGCAGATGAAATAAATGGGGGTGGTGTGGGTTTGTTTTATTACTCCGGCCATGGCCTTCAGGTAGATGGTATCAATTATTTAGTGCCTATTGATGCCAATATTGAAATGAGAGCCGAAGTGGCTGAAGAGTGTATTAGCGCAGCAACTGTGTTGCGTGTAATGGAGTATTCGAATAACCGTATCAACATTATAATCCTCGATGCCTGTCGCAACAGCCCCTTCCGCAGTTTTTCACGCTCGGAAGAAAAAGGGATCACCAGGATGGATCCTCCGAAAGGGGCAAAGCAAGGTTCGATCATTGCCTTTGCCACCGCCCCGGGCGATGTTGCCTCCGATGGTGATGGCCGGAATGGCTTATACACATCCAAACTTTTAAAGTACATCGACACACCCGGGCTTACGTTGGAAGAAGTTTTTAAGCGTGTACGCACAGAAGTATCTTTACAATCTGATGGTCGGCAAATTCCGTGGGAAAACAATTCGCTTACCGGAGATTTTTTCTTCATTTATAATTGATTGCTTTCCTTCTCAGTAAAGCGTTTCACTTCGAACACTCCTCGTTGTTTTGACCACACGAAACTCGGTTCTCTGTATATTCAGATAAAGTCTGTCATCATTCCGGGTTCAATACGTTTTGGTTTTAGCGTTGTCGCATCCAACATACACCAAACGGTTCGGGCTTTAGCCAATGTTTTTCCTCCTGCATTGGTAATCTCTACAAACCGAACTGATTTTACACCGGCTGTTTCACCTACCCAGGTTTTAGCGTGTAAAATTTCGCCTGCAAAAGCAGGAGCGAGGTAATCAATTTCGTGACGGAGTACCACCCACAATACAGAAAGCTTTACCGCTTCAGAAGCTTTTGCAAGCCAATGGGCAGTGGCCGCCTCTTGTACGTACCGAAGATAAACTACGTTGTTTACATGCCCCATGGTATCTATATCAGATTCGGTTACTGCAATGCTATGGATGTAGTGTTTATCTTCTGTCATAACAGCCCTCAAAATACCACATTCCTGCTAAAGTTTCTGTTATTCGGTGGGTTGATTAACTTATTGTACCTTGCGCCATGTTTCATTTTTTAAACGCAATCCACACTTGACATTTCATGAGTTTGGTTTTCATTCCCGTTTGCTTGACGGATTGGATGCCATGGGCTTTTCGAAAGCCACCCCCATACAGGAACAGGCCATTCCGGTTATCCTGAATAAACAAGACTTGATTGCCTGTGCGCAAACCGGCACAGGTAAAACGGCTGCTTACGTGCTTCCTATTCTGAACAATATCGTAAGCAAAGAGAACTCAACTCTCAATACAGTAATTATTGCTCCTACCCGCGAGTTGGCGCAACAAATCGATCAGCAGATTGAAGGCTTCTCTTATTTTTTAGGAGTAAGTTCAATTGCCATTTATGGAGGTGGCGATGGCGCTACGTGGGATCAGCAAAAGCGTGCCATGGAGGGCGGGGTAGATATTATTATTGCAACCCCAGGTCGGCTAATTGCACAAATGGCAATGGGCACTATAAAGTTCGATAAGGTAGAGCATTTAGTACTGGACGAAGCAGACAGGATGCTGGATATGGGTTTTTATGAAGATATCATTCGTATTATTAAAGAGCTGCCTCAGAAACGCCAAACGCTTTTGTTCTCGGCAACCATGCCACCCAAAATAAGAGCGCTGGCCACGCGTATTTTAAATAGCCCGCAAGAAATTAACATTGCCATTTCAAAACCGGCTGAAGGCATTCTGCAACAGGCTTATGTGGTGTATAACGAACAAAAGGAAAAGCTGATTGATGCACTCTTAAAAGATAAGAGCTTTAACAGTGTAATCATTTTTGCTTCAACTAAAGAAAACGTAAAGAAATTAGATCGTAACCTGCACAAGTTGGGTATTCAATCCAAATCTATCCATAGCGATCTTGAACAGATTGAACGCGAGCATATTCTGCGTGAGTTTAAAAATAAACAACTCAATGTGTTGATTGGAACCGATGTACTCTCGCGCGGTATTGATGTGGAGGGGATTGACCTGGTTATTAATTACGATGTGCCACCCGATCCGGAGGATTATATACATCGTATTGGTCGCACCGCACGAGCCGCTACAACAGGCACAGCCATTACTTTTATTAATGATTTAGATCAACGTAAATTTTTCCGAATTGAAAGCATGATCGGAAAAGATATTCCTAAGATTACTTTACCGCCAGAACTTGGTGAAGGTCCTGTTTATTCACCAGAAACCCGAAAGAGCGAACCTCGTGGAAATAAAGGTGGTGGTAATAAAAAGAACTTTAGAAGAAAACCCTTCCGGGGAAAGAAGGGTGGGAAGCCGGCTTGATTAGTGATTTGTGATTGTAGTGATTTGTGATTATTGATTTCTGGATTTTTGAAATTCAACTCTGACATCGTATCAATATTATTTCGCAACTACCTTCTTTATCATATCGGAATAGTATTGCCCAAAGTAAGGTCCAACCCAATTCATGGTTGTTACTTCTTCGCGTAACAATGTTTCGTAATGCGCATCTTCAGTAATGTAGCCTGTGTAATTTCCATTAAAGCTGGTAATGATAAGGTGCTTATTATATCGTCTGGCTTCAGCTTCCAGGTTATGCGTTACAAAAATTTCACCCGAGAAATCGCACGGTGTGCCCAATAACAAGACATTACCAACCTGTAAGTAGGTAAGCTCGCCCTGCAGGGGTTCAAGTGCCATCGAAAAAAACCAATTACGAAGTTTGTGGTTCTTATTCAACCGGAGTTGTGCATCTCCATATTCAATAGGAATGTGCATGGTTTTCAGTTCCGATGTAATCAGCTTTTCCTGCATGGATGGATGAAGAACTTTAGCGGCCAGAATTTTGCCAGCCTGATCGGCACCATCAAATTCAGGTTCGGTTATACCATCTAATCGATGACTACCCACCATACCAGCCATAAACATGGCAAAGTTATTTTTGCTGCTTTCAATGGATTGAATCAACGCGGCCGGATAATCGCCCGATAGGGCTGTACTTTTACTACTAATACTGGTTGCATGCGCACTAAATGTAACCAGAAAAGCATGCGTACTATCTGCGCGCGAAAGTTTTATCCCGCGTAACATGCCATCATACGGGCTACCTGATTTAAGTCGGTTAGCGGCATAGGGGCTTGCATCAGTTTGCCAATACCACGCTTGCGAGGGTTTAAACTGGGTTCTAACTTTTATAATTTCATTGGCAATAGCAGAAGCTGTGGACTTTAGCCACACTTC
Source organism: Flammeovirgaceae bacterium UBA2786 (assembly GCA_002352225.1). GTDB lineage: Bacteria > Bacteroidota > Bacteroidia > Cytophagales > Cyclobacteriaceae > ELB16-189. The sequence continues at coordinate 86,820 of DEIA01000006.1, read as the reverse complement.
ATGAAAGTCGCCAACAGCAAACTGAGCTCCCCATGCAGGATGCCATCCGCCCACACTGTTGTGAGTGTGTGTAGCACTGTAAAATATAAATGATGGTTTAGTAGTAGATCCTAACTGAATTTCAAGTTCTGCTTTTAACGCGGGTGGAAAAATGAGTAAGTCAGCACTTATCAGAATGGCTTCAGAATTTCCGTTGTCTATAACAATTACGCGTGCGTACAGTGAGTCATGCACACTTTCAAAAGTAGGCCGACTGCGATAGCCAGCCATGGGCATAGGGTAGGAGGGAGTAATGTTTACTTTACTCCATGCAGTTGAAAGAGGTTGTAAAGCAGGATATACGGCTGGTTTCTCTGTTGCCAGTTTCGACATCATGCGTGTATAGAAATCTTGTTTAGCTAAAGGGGTTCGATCAATCCGGCCAACGATGCTTACAAAAATACCGGCTATTATTATAATAAGTATGCCAAGCCTGGCTAACCATTTGCGCAGGCTGTTCTTCATTATTTTTCGATGATTGTAAACTCAGTTCTGCGATTAAGCTGACGATTGGTGCGGGTTTTATTGTCGGTAATAGGTTTATCGGGGCCGTAACCGGCAACTGTAATACGACTCTCTTCGATGCCGGCATTAACCAGATGTTTCTTTACTGCCATGGCCCGTCTGCTACTTAATCCTACATTGTAGGTATGAGATCCAATATTATCGGTGTGGCCGCTTATCTCTACTTTTATAGTTGACGAAGTTTTCATAATCTGCTCGAGGTAAAGAATATCTTCGAATGATTTGGGTACATCGCTATCATGAGCAAAGTAAACATTAAGCGTGCGTCTGTAATTAACGGCAATCTTATCCAGATAAATGGTATCAGTAAATGCGGTTGTCATGCCCGGGCCAAACAAGTAAGTAGAAGAATAAGGTATGTATTCCTGGCTTGATACTAAAAGTTTATACCGTTCCACACCATTGGTCTTATTTTTAACATTAGAAAAATACGTACCCGTTTTTGTTTCGGACAGATTTAGTTCTGTGCCTGCCGAAGTAAGTTTTACCTGAGCCTTAGATAAAGGTTTCTTTGTATCGCCTTCTGCTACATACACGGTTAAATCAACACTGGCGGGCGTAAGGGGTTTTTCAACGACAGACTCATTCTTTTTATCAGGTTGGGCCGGGCGACTGCCAAACAATGGCATCTGATCTTCCATTGCCAATACAGCATCTGCAAAATCGGGTTGTGTGTAGGCCGGTTCTTTCCATTTGCTGATATCAATTTTATAAATATCCTGCTCGCCAATTCCTTGCGGCCTTACCGAAGAGATATAGGCAAAATCTTCATCGCGGGTAAGCACAATATAAATGTCATTCTCGACCGAGTTGATCGGGTACCCCATATTGATTGGTTTTTCCCACAAATCTTTTTCAGCATTAAAAACACTACGGTAGATATCCAGATCGCCCATGCCTGCATGACCATTGGAGCTAAAGTATAAATTCCGCCCGCTTGCCGAAACATATACGCCATCTTCATCCATATCTGTATTAACCGTACTCCCCAGGTTGCGCGGAGTTCCCCAACGGCCTCTTGCATCTTTTGTACTTACGTAGATATCAGTACCCCCGTAGCCCCCGGGGCGGTTACTGGTAAAAAAAAGTTGGTTTCCATCGGCCGTAATGGTTGCTGAGTTTTCAATGTACTCGGTATTGATTTCCAGTATTTCTTCCGGGTTAGTCCATGTACCATCCGGTTTTAGAAACGCTATCAGAATATCGCCTCCATTGCTATCGTGGTATAACAACATTTCTTTTCCGTCAGGCGAAAGGTTAATGCTTGCATTGTGATAGCTGTTGTTTAATGGTCCCGACAGGTTGCGGGCCGGAATCCACTCACCATCTACTTTCTTGGTAAAGAAAATCTCTTCATAATATTCGTTATCAGATGCCAATCGGTTATTTAAGTTTTCTTCAGGTCTTCGGGTGGTAAAAACCATAAAATTTTCATCTGCATTAATTGTGGGTGCATAGTCGGGCCATTCAGAATTAATGCTATTGCTTAAATGTGAAATTGTAACGTCAACGGGTTGCGCTATCATAATTTTAGCATTATGACACTCAAAAATCTTTCGGTTTACTTCATTTATTTTCTTTGATTTCTCATAGTCTAATGAGCGCGCCAATAAGCGGTTGTATCGGTCGTATAACACAATAGCACTATCAAATTTTTCTGAATAGTGATAGGCCTGGCCCAGGTAGTACAGTATATCTACGTCTATTTTAGGATCAAGTTGATATGCCGTTCTGAAATACTGGAGTGAAAGTTCTTTGCGTACGGTAAGCATGATAGACCGGCCTGTCATAAACTGAGCCTTGGCACTTTTCGGATTGGCCTGTACTGCCAGCATGAAAAGTTCGGTGGCTACTTTGCGATGCTCGTAGTCAAAGATTTCCATTCCTTGCGCGTAGTATTGCTCTGAAAGGGCGATAGAATCTTGCTGACTAAAAAGGGGGATAGAAAGGATAGAAAGGATTGCGATACTGAATAGACGCCTATACACGTTAGCCATATTCGGTTTAAGGTTGAGGTTTTGACCTTAAAGGTATTGATTTTTTGGCTTTTACAGAGGCTGGAAGAGGGTAATATAATTTTCAGGCACTATGGCGGTATTGTTCTTCCCAAACAGACATCTTCTTAACCAGAGCTTGTTCCTGTACCGTAAGTTTAGATGAGTCCCGGTTTTCTGAAGGCACGGAGAAATGAAACTGTAAACGATACTTAAAAATAAGTTTGCTTCCGATCTCGTTTTTGAAATCACGTAAAGGCAGGGTGTTATCAACCCAATACAGCAAAAGATCATTTTCAGAATCGGCAGAGCCAGGCAAATAAAAGCGGCTGGTGATGGCCAGTTTATGTAAAACTGCCTCTTTAAAACCGGGGCGCCCGTTAATATATAATGTTGTCCATGTCATAAATACAAATCCTGCTAACTATCCCAAAAAATATTATATGGTTGGGTTTAGGAAAATCAGAACTATTAATGGCTACCGAAGAAGATTAAAAAATAAAATTCAGAATGGTAGTTTCTCGTTTGTTCAGGATACGCCTTACAATACGATTTAATGCACAAATGGTTACATAAATAAGGAAATAGGAACAATCCCGATTTTGGTTTTTTTATCCCAAAACCGGAATGAATTAGTACTAAAAAACCTTTAAAATCTATTAAAAAGGGTGTTTTACAGGGTGGCATGATTATGCATTATATGCATAATCATGAAAAAGAAACTAGTAATAGGCGTGTTCGAAAGCGACTCTATTAACCGATTTATTTACGACCGTATGCTTAGGTTGCAGCCTTACGAGGTAGATGCACACATTTTCGAAAACCATGAAGAAGGAAGAACACAGGTACAGGAGATTAATCCGGATATCCTGTTTATTGATTTACACATACATGAACACCAGGGTGGTATTGAATGGGTAAAAACTTTGAAGCATACGCTGCCGCATACAAAATTTGTTGCTATGACCGCGCTGCTCCAGAAGAACGACAATGCTTTGGCTATTGACGCTGGCTTTGAAAAGTGCATCCAAAAGCCATTACCCCTTCACGAGTTGGAACAGTTACTGAAGGAATCTATGAACTAGTTACTATATGTTGGTTTTTAATCTAACCCGCCAGAGCAACTCTGGTGGGTTTATTTTTTGTAGGGTGAACCGGAAAACCTCTCTGCTAATATTTAATTTTCATTCCGGATGATTTTTTGTGATCTTACACCCAAGGAAAACCAAACGAAAACCCAATGGCAACCACACTTGATAAACTGTTGAACATTGAGTATCCAATTCTGGTTGCGCCCATGTTTTTGATTTCGAACACCAAAATGATAAAAGCCGCGCTGGACAATGGTATTACGGCTGCGTTTCCGGCATTAAACTATCGTACCGATAAGGAACTGCGCGATGCAATTAATGAAATAAAAGCTTACACCAGCAAACCTTTTGGTGTAAACCTGATCGTAAACAAATCGAACTTTAAGTATAAAGACCAGCTTAAAACATTGGTTGAGTTGAAAGTTGATTTTATCATCACGTCATTGGGCAGCCCACAGGAAGTAATTGAACAATGTAAACCTGCAGGCATAAAAGTATTTTGCGATGTGGTTGATCTGGACTATGCCAAAAAAGTGGAAGCCCTTGGCGCAGATGCTCTGATTGCTGTAAACAATCAGGCAGGCGGGCATGCCGGAAAAATTTCGCCTAAAGAATTAATTACATTGCTTACAACCCATTGCAAAATTCCGGTTATATCGGCCGGAGGCATTGCCTTTGCAAAAGATGTGAAAGAAGTAATAAGTTGGGGTGCAGCCGGAGTATCCGTTGGTACTATTTTTATGGCCAGCCATGAAGCTGGTATTTCGCAAGACTATAAACAGGCATTGATTGACTATGGAGCAAAAGATATTGTTATGTCTTCTAAACTCTCAGGCTCTCCCTTAACCGTTATTAACACACCGTATGTTCAGCAATTAGGTACTGAAGCTACCTGGTTTGAACGGCTGCTGAACAAAAACAAACGCCTGAAAAAATATGTAAAACTTCTGATTGCCTGGAAGGGAATGAAAAAGATAGAGAAAGCTGCCTTTGGTGCTACTTATAAAACTGTGTGGTGCGCGGGCCCGGCTATTGAGCATGTGCATGATATAAGACCGATGGGTGAAATTGTAAAGCAGGTAACGAGCGGGTTAGAGTTAAGAGTTAAAAGTTGAAAGTTGAAAGTTGTTGGTTAAAAGTTGAAAGTTGAAAGTTGTAAGCAGGACTTTGAATTAAATACAGCGTGAACGAGAAAAGACATTGGGAGAAACTGGCACCGGATTATAACGCGGAAATTTTTGATGTATACGCGAGCGATAAATTCAAAAAGCTTCCGCGCTACATCAGCAAACATGCTTCGCAAAATAAAACGGCTATTGATTTTGGCTGCGGCAATGGTAAATCTTTTCCGCTTCTTTCACCCGCCTTTAAAAGTGTGCTGGGGCTGGACATCTCCAAAAGTTTATTAAAGCAGGCCGCAGCGCGCGGTTATAAAAACGTAACGTTAAAAACGCATGATGTTACACACAAACTGAAAGTACCCAAAGCCGACTTTGCCTTTTGCTGCAACGTAGTAATGTTCCCCGACCTGAAGAAAAATGAAATTGCTTTTAAAAACATCGCCCGTGCAATTAAACCCGGTGGTACGGCTTTGTTTGTGTTACCTTCGTTAGACTCAGCGCTGTTTTCATCGTGGCAATTAATACAACTTTATGAAAGGGAAGGAGTGAAGGCTGCTGATATTCCTGCTCATGAATTTCATTACTTTAAAGGCAGCAAGCGCGATATGGTACAAGGCATAGTGTATATTGATACCGTGCCCACCAAGCATTACGCTGCCAGTGAGTTGGAAGTAATATTACCCCGTGCAGGTTTTAAAATCACTAAGCTTGAAAAAATAGAATACGACTGGAACACTGAAATTGCCGAGCCACCAAAAGGATTAGGTGCGCCTTATCCGTGGGATTGGTTGGTGGAGTGTGCGTTATAACCGAGATAACCTATTTTACAATGTGGACACGAGTCTCGCAGCTCAGGTTGTGAAGCGGGTTAAATTAATTTGAATTCTAAACAAGTGCACTAAATTTGGGATACAACGCCAAACCTTTAAATATAATGCGCATCCAAAGTTTCTTATTAATAATTTCTACTGCTATTTTATTTTCGGCAGTCCCAGTGCCTGAAAATGAAACTCAAAAAAAGAAAATTGTTACAGGAGCGGAGCAGTTAAATCAGTATTTGCCCTGGCTAAAAGGAAAGCGAGTGGCTCTGCTCGCCAATCCCACTACTATCATTGGTAAAACACACCTGGTGGATAGCCTGATAAGTCTTGGTGTAAATGTGGTAAAAGTGTTTGGCCCTGAACATGGATTTCGGGGCAATGCCAGCGCGGGTGCAAAAGTTGAGGACGAAACAGATGCAAAAACAGGAATTCCAATCATTTCATTGTATGGTAAAAAGAACAAACCATCAAAGGAAGATATGGCCGATGTTGATATTATGATTTACGACTTGCAGGATGTGGGCGTGCGGTTTTATACCAACATCAATGCCTTAGCGCGGTTAATGGAAGTTTGTCAGGAAAATGGAAAAACGTTGATTATCCTGGACAGACCCAATCCAAACGGATATCTTATAGACGGACCCATTCTTGATATGCAATTCAAATCAGGTATTGGTATGTTCCCCATACCGATGGCACATGGTTTAACCGTAGCAGAATTTGCACAGATGGCAAATGGAGAAGGATGGCTTACAAACAAAGTTAAGTGCGATTTGAAAATTGTTAAAGTAGCCAACTACACGCACGACATGGCCTACACATTACCCGTAAGTCCATCGCCCAATCTGAATACACAACAAGCTGTGCTGCTTTATCCATCCACGTGTATGTTTGAAGGAACTTACCTCAACCTGGGGCGTGGTACATATTTTCCGTTTACTGTTTTGGGAAGTCCCGAGTTGAAAGGCATTTACGATTTTTCATTTACACCTGTAAGCATTAAAGGCATGGCCGAAACACCCCTGCACATGGATCAGGTCTGTTATGGAATTGACCTTCGGCAATATGATGTGAGTAAGCTTCGCGAAAGCGGGCAAATAAATTTTCAGTGGATTATGGAGCTTTATAAAGCCTATCCTTTTAAAGAAAAATTTTTCGATTCGAAATTGAGTAAAGAAATGGGAAGCATCGAAAAACTTATTGGAGTGGCATCGTTCAGACAACAACTGATGGATGGAAAATCGGAAGCAGAGATTCGCGCCAGTTGGGAGCCCGGGTTGAGTAATTATAAAACCATGCGAAAAAAATACTTGCTCTATAAATAAGTTGTTGTGTCCTTATTGCTATTGGGATTACGGGTAATAGTTATATAATGGTATTGCGTAATGGTATAACATAGCTTTGGTATCCGGGCCTTACTCCAATCTTCATAAAAAGTTTTTTTAAGCGCGGGCATTTCAGAACACAATCTTTCTCTTCCACAACAAGCTGGGGCAGCGGCACTTATTGAAAGGCTTTGGTCCCGATAGCTATCGGGAGGCGGGGAAGTGCGGCTTGACAATGGGTGGCGGTGCAGGTTTGGGAACAATAGGAGCCATAGCTGTGAATTTATTCAGAAAGTATTTTATATAATTCGTGATTAAGATAGTAATGATGACCCTCTATGGTTTTCTTTTCCAATACCTGCATATCGCTTAACTTATTCAAGTAATCCCTTGCAGTGGTCTCTGAATATATTTTTGCTTCTTGTAAATGTTTTACTTTCGTAAACGGTTGTGTAAAGATCATTTCAACCAGATCTTCAGGTTTTCGGATTTTGCCTGCTTCCTTTTTTATATGTTCCAAGATAGCTTCCTTAGAAGAGACGATATCATTTATTTTCTGGTAAGTAATAGTGGACGTGACTTCAACGGCCCTAAGCATATAAAGCAGCCACGTTTTCCAATCACCTCGCTGCGATACACCCATTAGTCCGGAATAATACTCATCTTTGTTATCCATGATGTAGCGGCTTAGGAAAAGAATTGGCAGATCGAGCAATCCTTTTTTAGTGAGGTAGTGGATATTGAATATTCTTCCTGTACGCCCGTTTCCATCTCTGAAAGGATGTATCGCTTCAAACTGAAAATGCCCAATTGCCATTTTGAGTAAGTGATCTATCTTATATAGTTCATCATTATTTAAAAACTCAATTAAGTTCTCAAGTTTTCCTTTAATCACTCCAATGCCTTTTGGTGGCGTATAAACAACTTGGCCGGCATTGGGTCCATCTCCGCTTTGTTTAATAGTTGAGTTGGCAAAATCTGGTCGTATCTCATCCTTTGTTTGTTTTACTTCCTGGAACACTTTTATGAAATACTGCTCGCTAAAGGCAGCCTGTTCCTGGAGGTAATGATATCCTGTCCATAAAGCTTCACGGGCACGTAAAACTTCTTTTGATGCTCCAGTCGCTCCAGTATTTTTCTCACTATATGCCCTGTATAACTCGTCATCGGTGGTGAAAATATTTTCGATGGCACTTGACGCTTTTGCTTCCTGCAGACTTATTGAATTAATTAATAATCCTTGATTGGGGATAACAACACTTCTGCCCTGTAATCTCGCCAGCGCTGCTTTAGCTTCACCCAATCTTTCATAGATTTCTGTGGTTCTGTATAAGCCCTCGTGAATTGGCAGTATAGGCAGTGTATTCCAAGGTACGTTGCGGTCTGTGTTTATTTGATAGAGGGTTTCTGGCATAATTTTTTAACCTTTTTAGTGTTTGACCCACGATTAGTTATCAAATTTACAGGATTTTTAATACTAAACACTAAAAACTCAATATTTTAGTGTTTACTAAAATTTAGCCCTTAAAAAGTAACTATCGAAAATATCATAGAGCATACCGGCCAAAACGGGTTGGCAGTAGCGAGGCCGGACTGCGGGACAGTCACGCCAAGGCGTGATAGCCCGGCAAGAGTTATATAATTTATATTATGTTAAGTAGTATTCTTAATTGTGCCCCCATAGCTTCGGGTATCTCAGGGTTTAGCAATTATCTGTAAATCATTAACCAGAAAGTTTTTTACTGGCTGCTGTTGCAGTACTTCTGCATAACTTAAAAAATCAAGATACCCCAGGTAGATTTCTTGCCGCAGGCGTGCCGCCATCACCTTAAGTTTAATCAGGTTGTTTTGCATGCGAACTACAGCTATCGGGTTGGTGTCTTTTATTTGTTGTAACGTAGCAGCCACCGCGCCTACATTCAGGCTTTGTACCATCGTCTGCACATCGCGGTAACGTTTTATCAGGCTCTTAATTTTTTCACGATTAATCTCCCGCCCTGCAAGCTGATCATTTTTGGCCGCATTAAACTCTCCCTCGGCTTCCAGCATTTCTAATTTGCGCTTGGTCATATCACCCTTATTGGGATTGAATACGGGTATGGTTATGCCCATGCTTATACTCCAGGGTCTCCGGTTTTGTGCAATGCGTCTCTCCTGGTATTCAGTTTGCAGAAACCCCATATTAATATTTGATTTTTCCAGTTGCCACTCACGTTTTGCCAGATCAATTTGTTTTTCGCGATACGCAGCTTCGCCCGCTCGTGCACTCAGGTTAAACAGGCTGTCAACTACAACCTCTAATCGCTCGAGCGAAATTAATGTACTCACCGGCCAACTTACTGATTTTAAGCGGGCTCCATTATACAGCGCATCTACGCTCCTTTTCTGATTGTCGATTTCAAAAAGTGTTTCTTCTACTTCAATTATTTTATCTACCTGCTCCATCTTCAGTTCCATGTAATCTTCTGCATCGAAAAGACCGGAAAACCGTTGTCCTTCCAGAATGGCCAATAGCTTTTCAGTTGTCTTCTTATCCTCTTCTTTCAACTCCAGTATTTCCTGATAATATACCCAGCCGATAATAACCAGGTATCGTGCATACAATAATTCTTTCAGCGTGCGGTCGCGGTCCAGGTAAAGCAACTCCTGGTACGTTTTAAAATACTGTGTGGTCCGTTTCACTTCAAACGGATTAGCAGGATTTATGCGCAATCCATAGTCTTGCCGGGTTCTGTCCAGTTGATTGCTTTCTGTTCTGAACTCAAGTTTTTGAATAGGTGCTAACCGGTACACACTTTTATTATTCAGATATTCTGCCTGTGCTTCAAACGATTTAAGAATGGGTTCCTCAAAGACAGAGTTTAAAAATTCTCCCACCGTAACCTGTGCCCTGGCACTCAGGCTAAACAGCACACATATCATCCACAAGAGCCTCATCATCGCACCAATACCTTTTCGCCATTGGCGAGATTATTATCATCCGGGATCTCAATAAACACTTCTTGTCCAAATGCTCGTACTGCGGTAGATTTTTGAAGTACAGGCGGAAGTTCAATAACGGATCCATAACCAATAACTTTTCCTGTAACGGTATTGCGTACCTGATCGTACGATGAAACGGTAACCTGAGCGCCAACCGGAAAACGATCAGCCCTCTTGCCAATCAGATAAATGACTACCGTAGTGGGTCTTACGGGATTAATCTCCAGTAATTGCGTATAGGAACTCACCTGTTCATTATCTTTTATAAACACGTTCTTAATTACCCCGGGGGCCGATGCTATTTTGATGAGACTTTTTCGTTCGCTTTCCATTAACGTCAATTCGCTTTCCAATAATGCTACCTGGTTTTGCAACTGAAGTTGTTCGGTAGCTCGTATTTGTCTGATGTCTTTGATTTTAATTTCCTGGGCCAAAAGGTGTTTTTGTTTTTGTTGTTTCAGCGAGTTGATTTTGATTTCGAGTGGTGATTCTTTCTGATTTTTTTCGGCAGATACAAACTCGCGGGTAAGGTCTTCATTCAATTTCAGTTCGCTGGCTATTTGCAGAATTTCGGCATCCAGTTCCTCCAAACTAATACTGTTCTCTGCCTTAATGTAGGCAATCTCAGCCTCAGTCAATTTTGCTTTTTCGGTTTGTTCGGATTTTAAAACAGCAACCCGGTTACTGAGTTTCGCAATTTCAATTTCCAGCTCCTGGCTCGTTAACTTTATCAGGGTATCCCCTTCTTTAACCTGCATACCGGCAATTACCAACACCGATTTAACAAGTGCCGATTTTTCTGAATTGATTTTGTATGGAATAGATTGAGCCATCCCGATTGTCGCATCCGCGCTTCCGCGAAAGTATCGCACGTTGATAAACAACATTGCCAGGAATATTATACCGATTAACAAATAGAACCAGTTGATTCGCATATCAGGCTTGTTCAATTTCGTTTGAAGATATTTTAGGGTGCTGCACGCCTTCCAGGATAAGCAACCGCTGCATCAGCTCTTCTTTCGACAAACCTTTTTTAAGGGTTATTCCATAGTGGTAGCGAAGAACATTCTCTTTGGTTACAAACATTGCAATGGATCGATAATGGGTACAGTACTCCCCCATCAGCGTAAGCACACTTTCAAGTTTATCTGAACCGGCCAACGAAAAAAACAGATGATTATGGTGTGCATAGCTCTTAAAGGGCGAAAGATGAAGTAGAAAAGCTACCAGACAAAACAAGATTGCCCCAACAAACGAGATCGTAAACCCATACACACCAATAGCTAACCCTGTGCTCAGCGCGGCAAATAAAAATAGTACATCGCGTGGGTCATCAATACGGGTGCGAAACCGGATTATGGCCATTGCGCCAAACACACCTAACCCGCGTGCCAGGCTGTCGCCAATAGCCATCATAACTAACGTAGTTACCACTGCACCTAAAACCAGCGATTGAAAAAAATTCTTAGGGTAGTAATCGCCTGTAAAGGTTAATTTGTGTGTAATGGCAATAAGAGAAGCCAGCACAAACGCCCACAGAAACGAATACGTTATGTTTATGAGTTGAGGATATTCGTAAACAGGCTGATCGGGAAATAACTCGAGCATGAGAAAGTTTTCTGGTTAATTGTTGGATTGCCCCGGTGTAGGTGTATTGAAAGACTTCCACGTGGAAGTACCATTAGTGGTTCTTCCCCAGGACACATTTTCACTTTGTGCCCCAAACGTATAATCATTAATGGTGCGGCCATCAATATAATAAATTCCTACGTCCTCCCCTGCACTGCTCAAAGCAAAATCGGCATGCAAAGCACCTTGCTCAGGTTGGTTGTCGGCCCATATAATCAAAAACCCACCAACCGGAATAGTTGTTAATGATGGTTGATCATTCGGAATCTGGTACTTAAATGGATTGGCTTTATTATCGGACACATACATTCCACCAATGTTTACCGGGGTTGCCCCGGCATTGTAAATTTCAATCCAGTCATCAAACTCGTTTGTACCAGATGAATTATCCGCACAGCAGGATGTATTAACGGCAAGAAACTCGTTGATGAAGAGTTGCGGAAGCGGGTCTGTGTTCAATAAATAACTTAACACCTTATTGGGTGCGGTAGCCGGTTCATACGATTTTAATCCATTGCTACCTTCTACTTCCAGGTAATATTCCATTTTGCCAACCACAGTTTGCGCGGGTAGCGTTGCCGTGTATAAACCGCTTTGTATTGTCATTGTTGCAGACGTGTAACTTCCGCCATTAAACCGATAGTAGATTTTTACTCCGGTTAAACCAAGGGTACTTACCAGTGTAGCGCGTATGGTAACGGTTTCATTAAACCCAGGCACAATTGGCTCGCGGGTTGTACTCAGAATGGCAGGTGTTTGGCTTCCGCCATTTGTAGCCCCTCGTGTGGGCGTTCCAGAAATCGCAAAGTTGGACGATCCGTCCGGGTAACGGCCATAACTCTGCCCTGCACTTATGGCCGGAAACTCCACCCGGTCTATCAGTTTTCCGGCAGCGTTCTCAAAGTAAACCGTCTCTCCTGCCGAAGTAAGCTTAAAATTGGTATTTAAACCAGTTGCCAGATCGTTACAAACAAATACCAGAAATCCCTTTGCAGGAACGGTTGTGCCAGCCGGAACCGTGTACTTGGATGCTTCATTATCATAAATGAAGTAGCCCCCAATATTTACACTGGTTTCCAGGTTGTTATAAACTTCTACCCAATCTTCACCTGAAGCGTAGATCTCATTAATTACAATGCCCTCGTCTGTAACGGGTCGGGTATCATCTAAAGGGTCGCAAGAAGCGAAGAGCAGCAAACAACATGCAATAACCAGAGGCTGGGCAAACTTCAATCTCTTCATCAACGGCACAGATTAATATTTTATAAAACAATTGCTTAAAGATAATTTAATAAACTCAATCTGAGGCAACGGATAATCAAACCGATCCGGCAAGAAAATCATTCATCACCACCGGCCAGACTTGCTTTTTACCCGGCATACCACCCTGCCGTGGATTCCTCCGGTTACTGAAAACAACTGATAAAGATTATCCATTCTATTTTACTTGAAATACCGAAAGTCTACAGGTTACGCCAACCCTGCCCTACATTCGCTGGGTTTGATTACTTTTGCGCTCTTATTTTTGAAATACCATGATTTCGGTTAATAATTTATCGCTTCAGTTTGGCAAGCGGGTACTGTTTGATGAGGTAAACCTGAAATTTGTCGGGGGTAATTGCTATGGTGTAATCGGTGCAAACGGTGCCGGTAAATCCACATTCTTAAAAATACTTTCGGGAGAGATTGACCCTACCCGCGGGCAGGTTGCGCTGGATCCGGGTAAACGCATGGCTGTACTTAAACAGAATCACTTTGAATTTGATGAAATAACCGTGCTGGATACAGTAATGATGGGCTATACCCGGTTATGGAACCTGATGCAGGAAAAGGATGCAATTTATGCCAAGCCCGATTTTTCTGAGGCCGATGGAATCCGTGCATCAGAACTGGAAACCGAATTTGCAGAACTTAACGGCTGGAATGCACAATCAGATGCCGCAGCCCTGCTAAGTGGTTTGGGAATTCCGGAAGAAGATCACTACAAACTGGTTAAAGAATTGAGTGGTGCATTTAAGGTTAGGGTCTTACTGGCTCAAGCCATTTATGGTAACCCCGATGTGTTAATTCTGGATGAACCTACCAACGACCTTGATTTGCAAACCATAGGCTGGTTGGAAGATTTCTTGCTGGAGTTTAAGAATACGGTAATTGTTGTTTCGCACGACAGGCATTTTTTGGATACAGTATGTACCCATGTGGTGGACATTGATTTTAAAGCTATTCGATTATACACCGGAAATTATACATTCTGGTATCAATCCAGTCAACTGGCACTTTCACAACGTTCGGCAGCCAACAAAAAGGCCGAAGAAAAGAAGAAAGAACTACAAGAGTTTATTGCACGGTTTAGCGCAAATGCTTCTAAGTCGAAACAGGCAACCAGCAGACGCAAACTGTTAGAAAAGATTAATGTTGATGACATACAACCTTCTACACGCAGGTATCCGGCTATTATTTTTCAGCAAAAGCGAACCGCTGGCGATCAGATATTGCAAGTAGAGCATCTTACGCATTCTCTTAACGGAACAACACTGTTCAAGAACCTCGATTTTTTTGTAAACAAAGGCGATAAAATTGCTTTTTTAAGTAAAGACAGCCTGGCTATTACAACGCTGTTTCAAATCCTGATTGGTGAACTAAAGGCCGAAGCAGGCGAATTCAAATTTGGACAAACCATTACACCCGCCTACTTACCGGTAAACAACGAAGACTATTTTAAATCGGACGAGAACTTAGTGGATTGGCTGCGCCAGTTTGCTGCCGATGAAAATAAAGATGAGGTGTACATCCGTGGCTTTTTAGGTAAGATGCTTTTTTCGGGCGAAGAGGTTTTTAAGAAATGTAATGTTTTGTCGGGCGGAGAAAAAGTACGCTGCATGATTTCACGTATGATGTTGGCCGGAGCTAACCTATTAATTCTGGACGAACCCACCAACCACCTTGATCTGGAATCGATAACTGCATTTAATAATGCCTTAAAAGATTTTCCCGGGGCGGTTTTATTCACTTCTCACGATCATGAGTTTACCCAAACAGTAGCCAATCGTATTATTGAAATTACACCAAAAGGCAGCATCGACAGGCTGATGACGTATGATGAGTATATAGAGAACGAATCTATAACCGCGCAAAAAGCAACTTTGTATGCATAAAAAAAGTCCCGATTTAAACCGGGACTTTTTTATTGCTTTGAATAAGAAAATTAATCTACCTCTTCACCCAAAGTCTTTAATCTTTTCTTTACACGCGTTGCGCTGGCTTGAATATCCAGGTCACCATATATAGTTAACAAGCTATACAATACGTTAACATCATCAGGCGAAATTTTTTCGCAGGCTTCTACGTATGGCAGTGCTATTTTTAGTTTTTCAACGTAAATCTTATCTAACTCCATCGCCTTTGCCAGATCAGCTTTTGAATTACCCAATGCACTCATCTTATCTTTTTCCACCTTTGCATCTTTCCAATACAGATCGGCCAACATTGCAGCGGCATCGAAATTTTTGGGGTCTGCTGCTAATACTTTTGAATATGTCTTTTTTGCATTTTCAGACTCTCCCATCTCCTGCTGAAGTCTTCCCAGCAGGTATAATTGATCATTGTTATTAGGGTCTTCTTTTAACGATGCCTCTACCATTTGTTTGGCCACATCGTATTTCTTGTCATTCAAATAGATAGACAACTCCGTTTGTGCAAAATCTTTGTTAGTAGGGTTTGCTTTCTTGGCTTCCTGCAGGAGTTTAATGGCTTCCTGAGTATCTTTCTTTTTATTGTAGAAAATATCTACCAATACAATGTACGAATCGGCCGACTTACCACCTTTGGCATGATACTGCTTGATCAGGCTAACTGCTTTGTCGAATTCTTCAGCGGCCGGGGCAAAAAATACACCCGCATTCATCAAGACAGAAGTGTCCTGTGGAATGAAATACATAGTTTTTTCAGTAAAATCAAAAGCACGTTTATAATCCTTATCATCCTGATACGCTTTAATGGCTTTGTCAAAATAGCTTTGAGCTAAGAATGCATTCACCTGGTCGTTCATTAATGGAAACCCTGCAGCATCGGTAAGAAAAGCCGGAGTCTTATCCTGATCAATTTGTAAAGCTTTGTCAAAAGATTCTTTTGCAACTGCAAATCCTTCTGGTGCCAGCGACTTAAATTTTTCGTTTTTGGTGGTATCTATGGCTGCATAGATTACACCTTTCAAAAACCATGCTTTAGCCGCATTCTTTGACGGGGCGCCCTTCTTATCCACCATAAATTCCTGGCTGGCAGTGGTTATATCAATGATAGCCTTGGCCTCATCAATCTTGCCTGCTTTCAATGCTTTTTCGGCATTGGCCACATTGGGTTTTATCTCTTTCTGACCAAAGGCCACAAAGGGTAAAACCCCAAACATTAACACAACTATTTTTTTCATTTTCTAATTAAGGTTTAGTTCTATTTTAATTTTGTTCAGGTTCAACTTCAGGTTTAGAATCAGTTGTCTCTCCTTCTATCTTTTGAATTTTCTCTACCGATGAAATTTCATCTTCCTCATTCAGTTTAATTAACCGCACACCTTGTGTGGCGCGGCCCATTACCCTCAGTTCATTTACACTTATGCGTATACTAATGCCCGACTTGTTAATAATCATCAGGTCGTCATTGTCTACTACCTCCTTGATTGCAACAAGCTTGCCAGTTTTTTCGGTAATGTTAATTGTTTTAACACCCTTCCCGCCCCTGCGGGTAATCCGATAATCATCGATAGATGAACGTTTGCCATAACCCTTTTCTGATACCACCAGCAGGTTGGCATCTGCCCGGCTAATACAAACCATACCAATAACCTTGTCTTCATCAGATTCTAGCGTGGCTGCGCGCACCCCGGTAGCGGTTCGGCCCATAGGGCGTACATCCGCTTCATTAAACCGTACTGCCTTGCCTTCACTTTTGGCAATGATAATGTCGTTTGTTCCGTTTGTCAAGGCCGCATTCAACAAGCGGTCGCCATCGTTGATGGTAATAGCGGCAATGCCATTGGCGCGTGGCCGCGAATAAGCTTCCAGCGAAGTTTTCTTGATGGTACCTTTTTCGGTACACAAAATCACGAATGTATTGTTAATGTAATTTTCATCTACCAGATCTTTTACATTAAGAATAGCCTTAACCCTATCCCCCGGCTGTATGGTTAACAGGTTTTGAATGGCTCTTCCTTTTGAAGTTTTGGTGCCCTCTGGAATTTCGTAGGCTTTTTTCCAATACACCTGGCCTTGTTCTGTAAATATGAGCAGGTAGTTGTGAGCCTGGGCAATAAAAAGATGTTCGGTAAAATCATCCTCTTTTGTAGCGGCTGCTTTAGAACCAATACCCCCCCGCCCCTGCGTACGATATTCTGATAGCGAGGTACGTTTAACGTAACCCTGGTTGGAAACCGTAATTACCATCTCCTCGTTTGGAATCATGTCCTCCAGCGTAATGTCATCATCGCTGTGAACCACCAACGTTCTGCGCTTATCGCCATAGCGTTCTTTAATATCATTAAGTTCGTCCTTAATGATATCCATGCGCACACCTTCGTTTGACAAAATTTCGTTAAGCCTTTCAATAAGAGCTTTTACCTCATTGTATTCATTTTGAATTTTTTCGCGCTCCAGTCCGGTTAAGCGTTGTAAACGCATCTCCAGAATTGCTTTGGCTTGAATTTCTGAAAGTTTGAATTGCTCCATTAAGCCAGCCTTGGCAATTTCAGGGTCGCGTGAATTGCGAATCAATGCTATTACCGCATCTAAATGATCGAGTGCAATCAGGTAACCTTCCAGAATGTGGGCGCGTTTTTCAGCCTCATTTAATTCGAATTTTGTTCTGCGCACCACCACTTCATGCCGATGCTCCACAAAATAAACGATCAGGTCTTTCAGGTTAAGTGTTTGCGGGCGGCCTTTTACAAGAGCAACGTTATTTACTCCAAATGAGGATTGTAACTGTGTATACTTAAACAAATTGTTTAAGACGATGTTAGGTATTGCATCTCTCTTCAGATCGTAAACCACCCGGTAACCTTCACGGTCAGATTCATCGCGTATATCGCTTATACCCTCCAGTTTCTTTTCGTTAATAAGGGCTGCGGTCTTCTCAATCATCTGTGCTTTGTTCACCATATAGGGAACTTCCGTTACCACAATCTGATCGCGCCCATTGCTGTTGGTTACAATTTCTGCCTTTGCTCTAACCACAATACGTCCTCTTCCCGTAAGGAAAGCCTCCTGCACACCCTGATACCCATAAATTAACCCTCCGGTTGGAAAATCAGGAGCGGTAATAAACTTCATCAGCTCTGGTATTGTAATCTCCCGGTTGTCGATATAGGCACAAATACCCTCAATAACTTCGGTAAGGTTATGGGGTGCCATGTTAGTGGCCATCCCTACGGCAATACCGCTTGAACCATTAATAAGCAGGTTAGGTACTTTACCGGGCAATACGGTTGGTTCGGTTAATGAATCGTCAAAGTTTGGCTGGAAATCAACCGTTTCTTTGTTGATGTCTGACAGAAGTTCTTCGGCCAGCCGTTTCAACCGGGCCTCGGTGTAACGCATGGCTGCGGGCGAGTCTCCATCTATAGAACCAAAGTTTCCCTGGCCATCTACCAACGGGTAGCGTAACGACCAATCCTGGGCCATCCGTACCATGGTATCGTAAACTGAGGCATCTCCATGCGGGTGATACTTACCCAATACCTCCCCCACAATACGAGCCGATTTCTTATACGGTTTATTGTAATTAACACCCAGTTCCAACATTCCATAAAGAACTCTCCGGTGTACAGGTTTTAAGCCATCGCGTACATCGGGAAGGGCGCGTGAAACAATTACCGACATCGAATAATCGATATAGGCACCACGCATTTCGTCTTCAATATTTATGGGAATAATATTTTGCCGCTCGGGCAAATTCGTGCTTTCGTCAGCCACAGATTTTCTTGTTTAAGTAGTTGTTTCTAACCGCTTTTGCAGCGCTAAAAATCAGGCCCGAAAGGTAGATAATTTTAGGAAATAAGATGTCTTTTTAGCAGGCCAAAAACCGGTTTTTTTAACTCTTTAAAGCCAATTTTAAAGCTGGTTAGTACGGGTTGAGTTTCCGCTTATTCTTGCCCTTGTATTTGATTAGCGTAGGATGGTTTTCGCCATAACCCGGATTTTGTTTCTTGTAGATTGGATGCCTTCTGCTACGGTACTCTTTGTTACCGTGTGCATGGTTAATCTGAATCTTACAATCTTTCAGAAAGCACCGGGGCAGTTCAGGAATGGAGTAAGAAAAGCCAACCTGTAAGTAGGCGGCATTCATTCGGTGTTTAATGGAACTTCCATTGTTGGCAACATTCAGGGTGTACCGTTTAAAATCGTACGAAGGTCTTACAAAAAGGCGCAGGTTTTCTGAAAGTTCCCGTTCAATTGTTACACCCAGATTAAAATAGATGCCCTTCTTAATTAAGCTGTTATCAAAATTTCGTTTTGGTTTATAACTCCCCACTTGTAAATCGCCCGTAAACAAAAACTTGTCGATTCGGTAGAATGAGACTCCTGCATATCCATAAAATTTGCGCATCCAGCCCCGGTATTGGCCAGGCCTGAAGGTGCCTATACTATCCTTAAATGATATCGGCTGAAACTCACCTAATGTAAGGTACTCGTAACTGTAGCCCAAGCCAATACGATAGCGTTTCAAAAATTCATAGTGCATACTAACATTGAAAGGAATATTCTTGCCCTTGCCTTTAAAACCAAGCTTGGCAGTATCGCCTGTAACCAGAAAGCTGGCCGGTGTTTGTGTTAACGTATCGCGACTAACGCGATTTACCCAATTGGTGTACGTTGTATCTAGCGGGCTGCCGGTTTGAAAAATTCTGGGGGCAAAACCGGGCCGTTGAAAAACTCCAAAATTATCAAGCTTATGCTTCATATAGGTGTTGCCATAGCCCGTGCTGAAACCGAAATGCAGGTGCGTTAAAAACTTACGAATGGTGTTAGGTTTACGTTCGGCATAAATGGTTTCTAATGGAAAGGTGGGCTTTTCATCGTCTTGGGCAAATGCAAGATCCGGTACAACAAAGAGCAGGATCAGGGGAAGATATATGCGGAAGATTATTTTCAGAACGCTGAATTTAAAACCTTAAAGATAACAGGCTTGGGCGGATGGTAAAACTGAAAATCAGTATGCGCCATAATTCGGGTATCGGCTTTCTAACGAAGTGAAGGTATGAAACAGTATCTGCCCTTGAGTTAGATTATAGGTAAAATGGTGGGGTGTTAGCCGGTTGCCTTCTTTCAGATTTAGGGTTACTGTGCTTTGGCCTGGCGGAAGAGAAATGCGTGTGTAGTAAATACTGTGCGGAAGGGTTTGCCAGTTTCGGGTGTCTGCTTTTTCGGTAATTGCATTTATTACTCCCAAAACCGAACCCAGAGTTTTGTCTTCCTTTTTTACCTGATGTTCCGTTACCTTCTTCAACGCTACCCGGATTAACGCTTTGCTGAATTCCAGATGCATACGTTGTTGCAAACTTTTGAAAGCAATTTTGTTTACATCTTCCAGCAGAAACAAGGGTTGTTCGTTTTTATTTACCGAGATACTAGCGCTTTGAAAGTACTCGGGCCGTTCCAGATACCGGGGAAATGCTACTCTGAAAATTTCAAGGCTGGCTAGTCCGTCTTTTTCCTTGTTGTCGTAACTCTCTAACGAAAAAGGAAAATTGATGCCTAACTCCTGATTTTGAAAATAAACCCAGTTATCGCGTCTGTCTATTACAAAATTTACCCCCCACTCTGCTTTTACAGGGGCCAGTCCATTATGCCAGAAAAAAATTACTTCTGCATCACTTGCCGGGGGAAGATCAAAATCTGTCATCCCCCACCTTTCTTTGTAGAATTCAAACTCGTTGGTAAAACCGGATAGCCGGGCTGTTCGAAGTAAATCGATCTTAACCTGTTGGGGTATGGTAATACTAAACAACCGGCCATAGTCTTCTTCGTAGATGGTAACCGCATTGCGGTAGGCAATAAAAGCATTGTTATAATCTTTATCGGATTCATAAATCAATCCCATCAAGGTGTGAATGAATGCATCGCGTTGAAACTTATTTTCATTCTTATAACGGTCGCTCAATTGCTGCAACCGGATATTTATTCTTCTGCACTCTACCAAAGCCGCTTCACTATTGTTTACCTTCAGGTAATTGATGGCTTTATAGTACAGTAACATTAAGTGTTCATGGTCTTCGCCCCGGTAGGTAGTAACATTAGGGTTGGTGAGGTAGGATGCCGCCTCGTTCAAATAGTTTCTCCGGTAATCTTCACCAAACAAAAAGGCTTTTTCAAAATATGCATTGCTTTCTTGATACCGGCTCATCATAGAAAGCACTAGTCCATTATTTACATTATATAAAAACTCGCGCTTGCTGTTTGCTTCTTTGGTATTGGCTTGCAGGGTAGCTAATGCCGCTTGCAGATTACCTTGTTCAAAATCCTGGTTAAAAGATTGATTGGCCTGATAATACGTTGCACACGAGGTAACTATACCTACCAGTGTTATGGCCGCCACATTCGTTATGCTGCTTCTGCTGAACACAGCACCTTATTTACGAATGTATTTCTTTATTTCATGTTGCCCATACCAAACGCGTTTGTTGGTTTGCATATCGGTAAGAAATAAGGTGGTAACATAATTAACTACGCGCTGTTTATTGAGCACATCTGTTTCGGAGGTCATTTCGCCAAACAGCACCAGGTTAGCGCCCACCTCTTTACCCCATTGGGCTATGGTGGCCGGGTCAGCAAAATCCTGCTGCTGCGCTCGTTCTTCTCTTAGTCTATCCCGAAAGGTATCCGACTCAACCAGATCGGCTACATTGGAATTAAAAATTGCTACTTCAATTTTTTTGATGTAGTTGTTTGCATCGATATGTTCGCTGGTGCGATTTCGGATTAAGCCCACAATTATAGCCGGGCGCTTGCCTAATTCTTTCGCATACTCCTGATACCGGGAACTGCCCAATAATTCTGCTACCATCTTATCTGCTACTTGCCTTGAATCGGTATCGTTCCATCGGCCGCTCAAATCAATTTGTTGTCCCGGATCAACACGAGAAACGGTTTGAGCACAACCCGAAACTAGGCAAAATAAAAAAACATAAATTATTCGCATGTGTAAAAGTTCAAATCAGTTAAGTGATTTTAAACGTTGAACAACATCTTTTGGGTTTGCCGCTGTGAATACGAAATTTCCAGCCACCAGCACTTCGGCTCCCGCAGCCAAAAGTTTGGCGGCATTATCCAGATTTACACCGCCATCAATTTCGATTTTAGCAGATGATTTTGTTGTTTTCAACAAAGCAGCCAGTTCAGCAGTTTTGGCATACGTATTTTCAATAAACTTCTGGCCACCAAAACCCGGGTTAACCGACATCATACAAACCAGATCAATATCGGCAGCAATTTCTTTCAATAACGATACAGAAGTATGTGGGTTGATGGCTACTCCTGCCTTCATACCCAAAGCCTTTATCTGCTGAATGGTTCTATGCAAGTGAGTACTTGCTTCCAGATGTACGGTTAAAATGTCTGCACCCACTTCTTTAAATTCTTCCAGATATCGTTCGGGTTGTACAATCATGAGGTGTACATCCAACGGCTTTTTTGCATGCTTCTTAATGGCTTTAATTACGGGCATTCCAAACGAAATGTTGGGTACAAACACGCCATCCATTACATCTACATGAATCCAATCGGCTGCACTCTCATTTATAAGGGTTATATCGGTTTGCAGATTGGCAAAATCAGCGGCCAGAATAGAAGGAGCAATAATAGGCATGTAAATAAGTGTTTACGTGCCGCAAAGATACACAGTTGTGGCATTACCCCTTACTGTTTCATTACCCTAAATGTGGTTTGCCGGTTGCCGGATTGAATACGAACAAAATATAATCCGGTTAACAGATGAGCGATGTCGTATTCGAACGGGTTATTTTGCCAGTTGATTTGAATACTCGATTCGGCCACACGCACGCCTTTATTATCAAACACGGTAAGCGTTACCGGGTTTTCAATTTCATCAATCCGAACCTGAAAGCGATTACCCACCACGGGGTTTGGAAATAATATCCAGGCATGGTCGGGCTCAGGTTCTTTCAGGTAATTAACTACGGCATCAAAATTAGGAATTCCATATCCCAGAAAATGATCGGGCGAAGTGGCCTGGCTGGCTGATTGTGTAAGTACTTCATAAATTTCCTGAGCTGTTAAATCAGGATAAGCCTGCCAAACACCGGCAGCCAAACTTGCTACCACCGGGCTTGCCAGCGAAGTACCTGAAGCGGTTCCAATATTTCCGCTTGCACGAATAACCACAGTGCCCGAACCTAATGCCATTACATCTGGTTTAATCCGGTTATCTTCGGTTGGGCCAACCGAGCTAAAGGGACTGCGTGTTCCACCGGCTGTTACCGATCCTACAGCCAGAACTCCAGACGCATCGGCCGGTGGTGTAACCAATTGCCAGGCGTTGTTGCCTTCGTTACCGGCACTGCAAACCACCAATATTCCACGTTCAATAGCCATGCGTGCAGCACGCGTAATATAGGCTGTTTCTCCATTCAGTTGAGTTTTGGTATAGTCCATCCCCTCATCATCAAAGAGGTTATAGCCCAGGCTAGAATTAATTATCTGAACCCCGGCACTATCAGCCTTTTCGGCTGCAAATGTCCAGTTAAACTCTTCAATACGATACTCTGAAGAAACATCTTCGGTCAGATATAAATAATAATCAGCCAGATAAGCACCACCCTCATAGGTGCCTTCCATGTAAGCTGCCATTACAGAAAGTACTTCGGTACCATGGTCATCGGCTGTGAAAACATTTGCATTATTACTTACAAAATTGAATGTTTGTTTAATACGATTTTCAGTATTCAGCAATGAAAAGGGCGCTGTTACGTTTACGCCCTGAAAGCCGCTATCAAAAATTGCGATTGAAATTCCCTCTCCCCTGTTTCCATTGTTATGCATAGCGGGTATACCCAGCTGTGTAAGTTGGGTAGCGTTGGCAAGGGGTTGATCTGCTGTATTGAGTCTGCGCTTTACTCGCTTAATGCGTCCATTAGAAAATTTATTACCAGGCGCTACCAGTAATACCTGATCAACTATGGGTAAGGCACTAATGGTGGTAGCTTCAGATACTTCGGCTTCAACCAAGACTCCATTCCACCAACGCGAAGTATAGTATGTGTCAACTCCCATATCCTTTAGTTGTTGAATGTAGGCAGGGTTAACCGGCAGGTCTGTTTCGGTAATAATAATTTGCTGACTTTGTCTTCGGGCAATACTTTTAGCGCTCAGAAAATCTTCAGGCTGGGCAATGGTGTAAGGGGTTCCGGTTTTATCTTTAAAAAAAACAAAGTACCGGTTTGTTTGCGCAACCGTACCAAACGAAATAAAACAAAACAGCACCAGCAGATTACGGAACATAGCTGGTTAGGGTTTGTATATAGCGAACACCTTGCCGAAGACCGGTACAATTGCCCTGGTTACAAAACTCAACTTGAGAAACTTCTTTTTGAATAAGTCCAACACCCCGTGCATACGTTTCTTTTTGTAAATCCTGTCCAATAATCGGGTCAGATAAATTACTTACTACAACGGTTAGTGTACGCTCAAAATTGAGCCCACCCTCTAATTCTTTTGGCTGATTATAGTTTTCTATGCGGCACAAAAGTTGATTGGGGGTAGCTTGATAGTTTTCCAGAAACGGAGGCTCGTTGTTATATTGATTTCCGTCCCAGCTTGTAGTAGGCCCAACCGGAAATATAAGTTTTACTAGGTTTATATTACTCTCGTTCTGTATTACCTGATTACCAAAAATACGGGCCGACCACGATTCCTGAATCTGCCATTGTTCTGTACTACTGTTTCGGGTGGAAATAATAAGCGAGTAGGTTGTGCTTCCGTCTGTAATTAATGAGTCGGCTACTTTAATATTTAGCTCATAATGCTGTTCGGCAGGGTTGTTTAAATAACTATAGGTGGTTTTATCGATCGAGTAAGACCATTGCCGGCCGGTTCGCAATGGAAAAAAATCAGTACCTAAGTCAATACCAATGGGTTTATCGTCACATGCCAGCAACATCAGAATTAAAAGTAAACAACCGTACCTCATTTCATTCCAAAGTTATTTTTTCTTTTTGATATTTGAGCCATGACGTTAGTAACCAAAGTAAAAGCTGCCAACATTACAAATCTGAGCGATGCACGTTATTGTGCGGGTATGGGTGTGGATTGGATCGGTTTTCCGGCAGCACAAGTAAACCCGACTCTGTTTTCTGAAATTACCGGTTGGCTTTCGGGGCCACAATGGGTTGTTGAACTAGGGGCGCAACCCTGGCCGGTATTGGTAGATTACCCCACCCGGATTTGGCAATGTTCATTATCTGAATTAGACGAGGCGTTACTTTTACCCGGAACCTTGATGGTGCAGCTTGAAGCACATCAATGGAAAGCAGCAGAAGCCAGACTTAAAGCAAATAGCGAAAGGATTGAAGCTATTATTCTGCATGGATTCTCTGGCACAACCGAATCAGAGAAATTAACAGCTATAACCATTCAGCGTCTGTTTCCTGTGCTGATTGATCTGAACAATACACCTTATGCATTGAATGAAATTCTTGACTGGTCTGTTTCTGGTGTTCAGCTTCATGGTGGTTTAGAAGAAAGGCCAGGGCTTAAAGATTATACGCCACTTGCTGATGTACTGGAGCGCCTGGAGGTGGATTAGTCCTTAAATTTTCCTATTGCTTTTTCCACCGCTTTACCTGCCACATCTTCAAACGAGATATCAAGATATGTTTTTTTTTGTATGCTTAGCCATAGGTGCCCAGGTGTGTGTCTGAGATGATAACCAGTTCGACTTCGCGCTTTCGTTTACCCATCTGTTCTGCTGCAAAATTCAGAACAGATTGTTACTCTACAGTAAAGGGTACGTTACCAGAATGTTATTGCTTAAATCGTAAGCGTAAATATTTTATTTTCTCACCCTTGGCGGCAAACATTTCTTCGTAGCGGGTTTTAATATCGTAACACTCGGGCCGGAGGTTAGAATTATACAAGTCGTGTGTAAATTGATAGTCTTCCAGGTCGTTCCGTAAGGCTAATTCCTCTAAAGTAAAATTAAACAGATCAGTATTATCTGTTTTAAATCTGAAGTAGCCACCTGGCCGTAACAGTTTTTTATACATATCAATGTACCTGCTACTGGAAAGCCTGCGTTTGGCATCTCGTAATTTTGGACGAGGGTCTGGAAACGTAAGCCAGATTTCATCCACTTCGCCTGATTCGATAAAACTTTCAATAAACAAAATCTCAGTTCGCAAAAAAGCAACATTGTTAAGTTGATCTTCAACTGCCCAGGTACTTCCTTTCCAAAGTCGGTCGCCTTTCTTATCTACACCAATAAAGTTACGATCTGGAAACAGTTTTGCCATACCTACCGAATACTCACCCCGTCCGCAGGCCAGTTCAAGCGTTATT
Source organism: Flammeovirgaceae bacterium UBA2786 (assembly GCA_002352225.1). GTDB lineage: Bacteria > Bacteroidota > Bacteroidia > Cytophagales > Cyclobacteriaceae > ELB16-189. The sequence goes on along the minus strand of DEIA01000006.1, from coordinate 60,732 downwards.
GGTTTATCGCGATTAAAGTAATCAACATTCCACTTTCCTTTTATTTTAAGAAATATTTCTTTGCCCGGCTCTATTACATTTTCCCGGTTCGAAATAATTTCAAATCGCTTTAACTTACTTTTCACAAATTATCAATTTCAGCAACCACAAAAGTACTTCCTCCTATCAGAATTAAATCACCTGCTGCCGCATTTCTTCTGGCGGTTTGTATCGCTTCGTTTACATCTGCAACAACTAATCCGTTCAGTCCAGCGGCTTTAGCATATTGTGCTAATGTAGCGGCATCCATGGCCCGCGGAATAGTTGCCTGACAAAAATAATATTGAGCTGCTTTAGGAAGCAGGTTAATAATTTTTGAAACATCTTTGTCTTTAACCATTCCCCATACCCAATGAAGGTTTTTAAAATTCACATCGTTTAATTGTTTAAGAATTTCACGGATACCGGCTTCATTGTGCCCGGTGTCGCAAATGGTTAGCGGTGCATTACTAAGTATTTGCCATCGGCCCTTTAATCCTGTAAGGGCTGTAACATTCTTTAACCCGGTTAGTACAGATGGTTCAGGAATAGTAAAGCCTAGTGTTCTTAACTCGTCTGTTGCTGTTAATACACCCGCTATGTTTTTACTTTGGTAAGAGCCTTTTAAATCGCTCTCGAGTATAAACCAGTGTCCCAAATTATTGATTTCAAATTTTTCTTCTTGCTTAAGAACCTGATAGTGTTTATCGGCAAAAATAATTTTACTCTTCGTTTCTAATGCCTTTGATTCGAATACGTGCTGTATTTCGGTTTGTGTTTCACTTATCACTACAGGAATGTTGGGTTTAATAATTCCTGCCTTTTCGTATGCAATAGCTGGTAATGAATCGCCCAACATATCCATATGATCCCAACTGATGTTGGTAATAACAGAAAGTACAGGTGTAATTACATTAGTAGAATCCAACCTTCCGCCTAACCCGGTTTCAATTACCGCGATATCAACTTTTTCTGATGCGAAAAAATCGAATGCCATAGCCACCGTAATTTCAAAAAAAGAAGGTTTGATAAACTCAAGTTGTGGTTTAACTCGTTCTACAAAGTCTGTTACAAAATCACGGCCTATTTCTTTTCCATTTAACCGGATTCGCTCGGTGAACTCTTTTAGATGCGGAGATGTGTAAAGCCCGGTTTTGTAACCTGCCGATTGAAGAATTGCCGCCAACATATGCGAAGTACTGCCCTTTCCATTTGTACCGGCAATATGAATGCTTTTGAATTTTTGGTGAGGATTACCTAATGCTTTACACAAAGCAAGGGTATTGGTTAAGTCTTTTTTAAACGCACTTGCCCCAACCCGTTGAAACATTGGCAAGTTATTGTAGAGATAAGCAAGTGTCTCCGGGTAATTCATGGCCCGCGAAATTATTCGCTTTGCATAAAAAAAAAAAGGCCGCTTGAAGGCGGCCTTTTTTTGAGTCATTTACTCTTATTTACCGATTTTAATCAGTTTATACCCAACTGAAACCTGAAACACCTGGTTCTTAGTGGTTTCCAAAGATGGATTGTCTTCAATCTTAGACAACCCAAGATTATAACGTGCATCTATTGTTAATCCAAAGGGCAAATCCCAACCAGCGCCCAAGGCCAAACTAAGGTCCGATTTTTTGTACGCATTTTTTAAATCTGTACCATTTTGGGGTGAATGTGTAATCGGGTTGTAATCAGATTCAGCTGTGGTTAAGAAACCAAATTGCGGCCCAGCCTGCAGGTTTATACCGGCAACGGTATACAATTTTAGTATAACAGGAATATTCACATAACTAAAATTGGCATCATAATCCTGTGAATTGAACTTTATCTTAGAGCCTTGTTGTGAAAATAAGAGCTCAGGTTGAATCCCGATTTTAGTGAGCTTAATTAAGGCAAAAGCGCCACCATGAAATCCAGTTCTTCCTTTCCAGGAAGCTTCTGGATCGTTTACATCTACTTTTGCAAAATTAGGACCGCCTTTTATTCCTAATGCAAAATGAGCCTGCGCATGGGCCTGATTGGCTAAGGCAATACCAGATACAGCAAAAATGAAAGCAATAATTTTTTTCATACAGTTAATTTTAGAATCAGGTTAACAAATAACAGGCCAACGAATAGATTATTTTGAAAGATATACAAATAACGTAAGGCTAATGAAGATACCGGAATGCTTGTTTACTCCATCGCTTTGATCTTTAGTAGAAGAAGACAAATAACCAACCTGAGGTTCGATGGCTACCGCATCGCTAAGCAACAGAGCATACCCGCCACCAATACTCCAGGCAGAAAGGGTATTTTTAATTTCACCGTTTCCACTATCAGATTTCGAGCTTCCGAAACCTACATTACCTTCAGCATAGAATTTATCAAAATAATAACGCGCAAAGGGACCGAATGTTATGGTGGAGGAAGTTAATTGTGAGTTGTCGTTTTTAAATTTTGTTGAATTAAAATCTAAACCGGCTCCAACCGCCAGATTGTCGATTACAAAGTAACCCACTTGTGGAGAAATATTGAAGGATGTTATTTTATCTCCATCCTGAAAATCGCCCCCACTTAATTTAAATTTTTCAGATAGAAAGCTTAATCCAAGATTGCTTGAACCTCCTAACAGTAAGGTGCCCTGGTTTGTAAACTGAGCAAACGCGGTAACAGTAAGTAGAACTGCTACTACAGTAACAACGATCTTTTTCATAAAGTATAAGGTTTGGTTTAAGACAATTTACGAAAAAAAAACCCCTACTGTTGCGCCAATATTCCTAACTCGGGGTTTTTGCCTTTTATTTTACTGTAAAACCCGATTAGTTGATGAATATCCTTATCAATTTCTCCTGAGGGCATCAAGGCGTCTCCTATTACAATTCGTTTTATGGCAAAATCAAAACCACATGGTATAATCGGAACCTTAGCTCCTAACGCTATATAGTAGAATCCTGTACGTAGCTTATCTACTTTTTTACGGGTACCCTCTGGAGCCAGCGCTAAAATAAATTCCTCATGGCTATTAAAAATATCAACCACTTGTTGCACCATATCATGTTTATTGGATCGATCTACCGGATAGCCGCCCAGCCATCTGAAAAACCATCCAAACGGTGGTTTAAAAAGTGAATGTTTGCCCAGAAACCTTGCTCGCTGCAAGCCAAGAATACTTCGGGCCATAACACCTACTGGAAAATCCCAGTTGCTGGTATGGGGTGCAACGGCTATAATGTATTTTTTTAAGTTATTTGGAAAAGCGCCTGTTACTTTCCAGCCCATCAATTTAAAAATCAATATGTAGATGGGGCGCATCATACTATTATCCGATCCAAAAATTGGGTATCGGCCTGATATGGAATAGTAACCTGCAGGGTATCTGATTGCTCTGCTTCGATCGTATCAAGCGCACCTGAATTGCGTGCCCATGCTCTGCGGGCAATTCCATTGTTCACATCAAAATAAAGCATGTTCTTTAGCTTTCGATCGGCATCGGTACTTCCATCCAGCAGCAGGCCAAAGCCTCCGTTAATCACTTCGCCCCACCCTACTCCGCCACCGTTATGAATAGAGACCCAGGTAGCACCTCTGAACGAATCGCCTATTACATTATGAATAGCCATGTCAGCCGTAAAACGCGAACCATCATAAATATTAGATGTTTCGCGATACGGACTATCGGTACCGGATACATCGTGATGATCGCGCCCCAGCACTACCGGTCCTATTTTTCCCGAGCGAATAGCCTGGTTAAACGCTTCGGCAATTTTTATTCTTCCTTCTGAATTAGCATATAGGATTCTGGCCTGCGAACCAACCACCAGCTTATTTGCTTTGGCCGATTTAATCCACTCCATGTTATCCATCAGTTGTCCTTTAATCTGATTATCAGCCTTAGCATAAATTTCTTCCAGAACTGTATGAGCAAGGTTATCGGTATAGTCTAAATCAGATTCTTTTGCAGATGTACAAACCCAGCGAAATGGCCCAAAGCCATAATCAAAACACATGGGTCCCATTATATCCTGCACATAAGAAGGATACCGGAAAGTAATTCCATCTGCTGCCATTACATCGGCACCAGCTCGCGAAGCTTCTAACAAAAAGGCATTCCCATAATCAAAAAAGTAAGTTCCTTTAACCGCATGCTTATGAATTGCGGCAGCATGCCTGCGCAAGGTAAGCTGAACTTGCTTTTTAAATTCATCGGGCTTGGCAGCCATCATACGATTAGAATCTTCATAACTCAATCCGGCAGGATAGTAACCTCCTGCCCAAGGATTATGAAGTGATGTTTGATCTGAACCTATTTCAACAAAAATGTTTTCGCTATCAAATTTTTCCCAAACATCAACTACGTTACCCTGATAAGCGATGGAAACAACTTCTTTATTTTTTTTTGCATCACGAACACGGGTAACAAGTTTATCAAGATCGGCAAGTACTTCATCTACCCAGCCTTGTTCATGTCTTTTTTGAGTTGCCTTTGGATTAACTTCGGCTACCACCGTAATGCAGCCTGCTATATTTCCGGCTTTTGGTTGTGCCCCGCTCATTCCTCCCAGCCCGGAAGTCAAAAATAATTTTCCGGCCAGGCCCTCACCTTGTTTTGAAATTTTTCTTCCGGCATTTAAGATGGTAATGTTAGTGCCATGCACAATACCTTGCGGCCCTATGTACATATAACTTCCTGCAGTCATCTGGCCGTATTGTGTTACACCCAGTGCATTAAATTTTTCCCAGTCATCAGGTTTAGAATAATTGGGAATCATCATGCCGTTTGTTACTACTACGCGTGGCGCTTCTTTCGATGATGGAAATAAACCCATAGGATGACCGGAATACATGTGCAGGGTTTGCTCGTCAGTCATAGTAGCCAGATACTTCATGGTGAGCAGATACTGAGCCCAGTTTTGAAATACGGCACCATTGCCTCCGTAGGTGATTAACTCGTGCGGATGTTGTGCTACAGCAGGGTCAAGATTATTTTGAATCATGAGCATGATGGCTGCAGCCTGCAACGACTTTGCCGGATAGGCTTCGATAGCCCGTGCGAACATTTTATACTCAGGCCTAAATCGATACATATAAATGCGGCCATAGGAATTTAATTCTTCCAGAAACTCCGGAGCCAGTACAGCATGGTGTTTTGGGTGGAAATACCGGAGGGCGTTCTGTATTGCAAGTTTTTTTTCCGCTCTGGATAAAATATCTTTTCGTTTGGGAGCGTGATTGGCAGTTGCATCAAATGCCTTTTTTTCGGGAAGGGTATCAGGAATTCCTTGAAGAATCTCGTTTTTGAAATCAGAAGAAGTCATGCCTCTATTTTTTGAAAGGTTGCAGCTGAAAAATTATCTTTTGTAAATCGGTATCCGTACTCAAATATTTCGTTCACTTTACTTAAATCCAGGCTACTAAAACGGTCCATACCGGGTGGTTCGATAACCACATCACATAAGCTACGACTTACTTCCGTATTGGCATGTATGGCAATAAGTAAACTTCGTTCTACCACAAGTTTAATATTGGTTACATCAAAATTAGAACTGATATGGTTACAGTGGCAACCTATTACTATATCGCATTGGTTGCGTATTGCCTTTACGGGAAAGTTATCCAGTATACCACCATCCACATATAATTTACCATTAAGATGCACCGGATTAAAAATAGCTGGAATGCTGCTGGATGCCAGTACAGCCGGAATTAATTCGCCATTGTTGAAATAGTGTATTTGTCCATTCTTAATATCTGTTGCCGCAATTGTTAGGGGGATTTTAAGTTTATTAAAATCATTATTCGGAATATTCTTTATCAACACGTCTTTAAGGCCATCTAACGTAAGCAAGCCAGTCCATGCAAAGGCCGGCCGAACGGCTTTAAAAACACTCAGGTTCTTTACAAGATCGAATATGCTATCGGGTTTATGACCAGCTGCATAAAGTGCGCCTACAATAGAGCCTGCACTTGTTCCGGAAATGCAATCGAACGTAATGCCCATTTCATCAAGTGCTTTAAGTACACCAATGTGTACAATACCTCGTGCACCACCACCCGATAAGACCAGGCCACGCTTCATAAAATATCTTTTAATGCAAAAGTTTTATCCAGGCGCACACCCTTTTCTGTTCTTTGTACTGTACAACATTCATTTACCGGATCGTGCTCCAAAAACAAAATGTACTGATTATCGGCCGCTTCATTTAAAAAGGCAGCCTTCTCTTCCAGCGTAATTAAAGGCCGTGTATCGTAACCCATTACATAGGGCAAGGGTATGTGCCCCACAGAGGGCAACAGATCGGCCATAAAGCAGATTGTATAACTTTTATATCTGATTTTAGGAATCATCATTTTATCGGTATGGCCCGATGCATAGAAGATATCCATGAAATGAAACAGGTTGCTATGTCCTTCTTTTTCATTGATAAATTTAAGCTGTCCACTCTCTTGTATGGGTAAAATGTTTTCTTTGAGAAAACTCGCTTTTTCGCGGGCATTTGGTTTTGTGGCCCATTGCCAATGTTCTTCGTTAGACCAGTAGGTTGCTTTTGAAAAAGTTGGGATCAGTTTATCTCCCTCTTTTTTTATTCCACCGCCACAATGGTCGAAGTGTAAATGACTAAGAAACATGTCTGTTATATCGCTCGTTGAAAAACCGGCCCGGCTAAGAGAGTGTTCGAGCGAATCGTTTCCATTTAGAAAATAATGACTAAAAAATTTCTCGTCTTGCTTATCGCCTAAGCCATTATCAATTAGCATAAGGGTATTACCTTCTTCAACCAGCAAGCACCGCATGGCCCAGTTGCAGAGGTTCCGTTCATCGGGTGGGTTTGTTTTTTGCCAGATTGATTTAGGAACCACACCAAACATGGCTCCACCATCTAACTTAAAAAAACCGGTATTAATTACGTGTAAGTTCATAGGAGTTTAAATAAAAAAGAGGTCGTTTAACACGACCTCAATTTAGATTTATATTCTGAATTTTAGGATGTTATTCTTTAACTACACCCATGGAGGTAAATTTTTCTATTCGTTGATTGATGCGCTCTTCGGGCGATAGTTTATTTAGTTCTGCTGTAAGCGATACGATTACTTTCTTCACTTCAGCTGCCATCGATTTTACATCTGTATGCGCCCCACCCAGGGGTTCTTTAATTACGCCATCAATCAATTTAAGAGCATGCATATCTTTTGATGACAGCTTTAGTAACTCAGCAGCTTGTTCTTTAAAATCCCAACTACGCCATAATATAGCCGAACAGTTTTCGGGCGAGATTACCGAGTACCAGGAGTTTTCAAGCATCAGTACCCGATCGCCAATGGCAATACCTAATGCACCACCGGAAGCCCCCTCTCCTATAATAATGCAGATAACCGGAACCTTAAGCATAAACATTTCTTTCAGGTTACGCGCAATGGCTTCGCCCTGGCCCCGCTCTTCGGCTTCAAGGCCTGGAAATGCCCCTGGAGTATCGATAAATGTTACAATGGGTTTATTAAACTTCTCGGCAAGTTTCATTAACCGAAGAGCTTTTCGGTACCCTTCAGGGTTTGCCATTCCAAAATTACGTAGCTGCCGTTGTTTGGTATTGCGGCCTTTCTGCTGGCCAATTAGCATAAAGGTCTGGCCGTCAATGGTTCCTAAGCCACCAATCATGGCTTTGTCATCACTTACGGAACGGTCGCCATGCAGTTCAATAAAATCGGTGGTGATCTCGTATATATAATCTAAGGTATAAGGCCTGTCGGGGTGGCGCGAAAGCTGCACGCGTTGCCAGCCGGTAAGATTATCGAAGGTCTCTTTCTTTAATTCGGTGATTTTTTTCTCCAACGCCTGAATGGCTCCCTTAACCGATTCATCGCTATCGTTAGCAAGATGTTTCATATCGGCCAGTTTCCCTTCTAGTTCTGCGATGGGCTTTTCAAAATCCAAAAGATTCATTGCCCTGGGTTAGTTTAAAACAAGGATACAAATTTAGCAGATTTTTGAAATAGCGTTTTTTGATGTAAGGATATGAGTGATTTCTGAACGGCATAAATAAAAAAATCCTATCCGGGAATACCCGGTAGGATTCTATGCTATTGGGAAGTTAATTCTAAAGAATGATGAGGGCCAGAATGATAGCTTCTATCAGTAGGGCATTCAGCAGACCTTTAAGAAAAAGTGGTTTCTTGTTCATAGCCTAAAAAATTTGATGGTTCAAAAGTAGCGGCAAGCAAAGGGTATTTAAACTAAAACCAGTTAAACGGCTATTATTCAGGTCGAAACAGCATTTTAACCGTTTGGGAGCAATCGTTTTCGATGATTTAAGGGTAAAAGTGGCTAAATTATGGCTTCCCACGTGTTTTAGTAAGCAAGCAATCGGGCTATACGGGGAGTACAGAATCGGGTATTCTAAGGCAATTTTGAATCAGTATCTTTAATAATGAGGTCAACCAAAACCATGGAGCCTCTTTCGGGCTGACTATCAATTTCAAAGGTTCCGTTGTATAATGCCACTTTAGAACGGATGGTTTCAAACCCAAATCCGGGGGTTATATGTTTTGTATCCATCCCTTTTCCATTGTCGGCTACAATAATATTAAGCGAATCATGATGATGGATAATCTGGATTTGCATACGCGAAGCTCTGGCATGTTTAATTACATTTTGAACCAGTTCCTGACAAATCCGGTAAACCACCACTTCAATTGATTCGGGCAATCGCTCCTCCAACCCCAGCATCTGCAGATCTACATCTAATTGCTCAGAAAGGTTAATGTGTTGAATAAAAGTATGAAGTGCAGATTTTAACCCAAACCGGCTTAGTGAAACCGGTAACATATTGTGGGCAATCTTTCTCAGTTCTTGTATAGAATCGTCTAATAAACTTAAGGTGTCATTAAACTTAACTGCCTTTTCGGGGACGTTTTTGGTAAATGTTTCCTGTAACCCATTAAAGCGAAGGCGCACACTGGAAAGTAAAGATCCAAGACTATCGTGCAGGTCGCTGGCAATGCGCTTACGTTCGTTGTCTTGTGTTAAAACAAGAGCTTTCATGTGGGCATCTTTCTGTGCTTCCAGTACAGATGTTAAATGCTCCTTCTCGGCCATCTCCTTCCTGATCTCATCATTAAGCTTTATGGATTGTTCATGGGTTCGGGCATTTTCTAAAATAATAGCCCCTTGGTTGGCAGCCATACGCACCCATTTTACCCGCTCTTCTACATACCAGTTTTTAGCAAATATATTTTCCAGGTAAACTACTATGGGAAGGTGGCCATTTATTGTTACGGGCAGGATCATATACGATTGAACTCCCCGATCGTAAATGGATTGTTGATGCCGTAATACTTTTTCGGCATCCAGATCATTAACAACTATCAGGTTTCCTGATTTAAGTGCCAGCAAAATCATACTGGCCGGAATGCTGGCTTTAATTTCTTCTTTGGTACTATTTTTTATTCCATTCAACAAAGACAGATCATCATATAGTATCTTCTCTCCCGAGGCATCAATTAATTCAACAACCACATGGGTTGATCCTGAAATACGTAAAAGCAACACCATTAATTTTTTTACTAATGATGATACCTCAAGGTCGCCACTTAATTCATATTGAATGGTTTCAATGTCCATTTCCTGATAAGAAGGATATGCTTCTGGTAGTATAGATTGAAACTGTTGAGAAAGTTGCCTGGCTTTTGCAATTGCTCCCCATTCGCGAAAGCTGTTAATGGCATTTGTGATATGTTCAGCTGCCTCGGTTTTTTTTGATTGGATTGTTAACAGATATTTTCCTAAGAGCTCGTGTACTATACCCCGGTGGTACACATTATCACCTGCGCCTTTAAGCGATTCGTGATATAATGCAAATGCAGCTGTGTCATTTCCCTGAATACGGTTCCACTCGGCACAGAGTAGCTGATAAACCGGAGTATAATTTAAAGGAGAGTGTTGTTGCCAGAAATCAAAAGATTTAAGAATTTTATTCACTTTCCTTTTTAGCCCATCGTACAGGTTGGGAGCGTGATTGCTCCAGTTCTGTGTAATTGACAAAAACCAGGTCATTAGATTGGCTGGTAATAAGGGCGATCCTTCCTGTAATTTTTTGTTGCGATGTGCCTCTTTGGCCATGTCTGCCGCCAGTGCGTAATAGCCGAAAAGAAAATAATACTTACCCCAAACATAATGTCTGTAAAACTTTTCTTCCTTCAAGGTTAGTTTAGCAGCCAGCGATGATGGGTGTTGCCGGGGCATCGAGAAAACCGGTGTTTCTCCTTTTAAAAACTGAACCAGGTTTTTTTGGTAGAGTGTAATGTAATATGTTAATTCTGTTCCGGGGTACGATTCATCAAAGTCCCATTGAACCAATTCCCGTAAGGGTAGCCCTGCAATAAGATGAAGATTAAGCGTATGGGTTTTCAGGATGTAGGTTCCAATAAGATCTCCTGCTTCTTTACCCGCGCGCATCGCTTCATCCAGCAGTGCCTTGCTCTCTATAAACGCTTTTTTCCAAGGTTGAATATAAAATGCGAATACCCCATATACCCGGCATCTCATACTGATGTCTTTCAGTTCATTATTTATCCTTACGCCTTTCACTGCGAAATCATACCCCTTTTCAATATCGCCCGAAATGATCAGCATTCGTCCATATGAAACGTATCCGATTGCTTTTACAACAGAGATATTGTTTTTTACAGGGCGTAACATAATTTGCAGGGCGGCCCAGCGCATTAACACATCTGAGGTATGATGTATGCCCATTCCGCCTACGTACAAGAGTTTAATAATGGCTTCATTGTAATCAGAATGTATGGCATTACTCAATACCTGAGTATCCTTTCCCTGCTCCTGATCATGGAGTATTTCTCTTAAGCGGTTTAACTCGTTCAGCAGTTGGGTTTCTTCCAGCGGAAGCTCCAGACCAAGTTCTGCTAATATTTCTTTTATAATAGGTACTACTTTTTGATATCGCCCCAGATGGTTGTTGATCGTAATTTTTAGTTCAAAGGCTTTCGCTCTTTTTAACGGGTTAGTAATACGTTCAAGTAAATAATCTAAATGAATTTCGGCCAGATCGTATTCACCCAGGTAATATTCTATCCGGGCTCTGTCCATATACACGGCATATATATGTTCGCGTACTTTTCCAAATGCGCATTCACTAAGTAGTTCCGCACTCATTTTATAGAAGTACCGGGCCTGATCTAATGAGTTGTCCTGCTCTACAATTTTTCCGGCCTGGTAGTTGAGTAACGCTGCCTTCTCAAACTCTCCATTTTGTTTAACTTGCTCTAACGATTGATTATAACTTTTAGTCATTAAAACTATATTAGCAGTACTTAATCTTTCAATTCCCATCGAATAGAAAAGTTCAGCCAGTGAATAATGCAGGGCCGATTTGCGCGTTGCTGAAAGATCGTTATAGATCAACTCACCAATATGCATTTCGGCAAACCGTATTTCTTTTTCATCTTGTTCCAGTAATCCTGTTTTGGAGGCTTCATTCAGCAGGGCACTCATTACTGTTGCATTCCCTTTTAGCCACTTCAACAGAATGTCTTTATTAAACCTGCCTATACAGGCAATCAGATAAATAATTTCAAGCGCTCCTTCCGAAAGTTTTTTGATTTTCTCCAACACAATGCGTTGAGGGTTTTTACCTCCATACAGTTCTTCAATCAGGTTGATATCGCAAGTCCACTCGCCATCCTGAATAGTAACAAGTTCTTTTTGTTTTAAACTATCAACCAGGGCTTGCAAATGCGAAGGATTGCCATCGGTTAGCTTATAGCACACCTTGCTCAGGTTCTGATTACATAGCCCGCCCAACATCCCGGCAAGGAATTTATCTGCTTCACTGCGCGAAAGCCCCTGCAGTACAATGTTTTCAATTAACATTCTTTTTAAATGTAGTTCTTCAACAAACTGGTGTAAAAAACTTTGGTTGCTGAGGGGCGCACGAAAAGCTCCTATCCAGATTAGTTTTTCGGGAGGTACATTTAACAACAGGTATTTAAGCAGGTTAATACCCGAGGCATCAATCCATTGTAAATCGTCTGTAAAAAAGAGAACAGACTTGTTGTAGTAATTTGTAACAAACTCAAAGAAATCTTTAAAAAGTGAGTGGAGTTGGTTTTCAATAGTTAGCAAAGACCGTTGGGCAGACCAGGATTTAACCCCCGAAATCAAAGAAAGTTCAGGTACGTAGTCTAACAACAACGGAAAGCTGTCTCCTAAAGAATTCTTAAGGGCTTCTAAGAAATGTTGAAACTCGTCTTTTGAAGAAGTATTGTAGATCTTACTTATGTAATCTGCAATACCATATTTAAACCCATAATAAGGAATACCCTCGTGTTGCTGGTAGTGACGAGCCGGGAGAACAACGTACCGATCCTCTAGTGTTTGCAAGAAATTTTCAACAAAAAAAGTTTTCCCTGTTCCGATATACCCGGAAACAACAACTCCGCGCAAACCATCACTTTCCTTCTTCTTCGCAATTTGGGTTACGTGCTCCAGCAATTTTTGATGGCTCTCCATTTCGGAATGCATCTGTTGGCTTGATTTTAGTTCAAGTACGGGTACCTCCATCTTATTTTTTTTGCCGTGCGACCTGTAATATAATATTGATGCGTTTATTTTTCAATACTTACCCACACCTATTTATGCAAGTTTATCTGATTTGCGCTGAGTAGAAACTACTCTATACATAGACTGTGTTACTTCCCTGAAAATAGGGATTTCAATAAATCACTGTTATGCATTATTGTATAATGGATATCTTTAAACAGATTTCTGCATACCCTACAATCTATGCGATTTACGTATTCATTTCTATCCCTTGTTTTGCTTTTGGCTCAGCATCTTTCTGCACAAATTAAAATCGATTGGGCACCCCGCGAAGACTTAAACATTTTGTTGCCAAAATCGATAAGAATTTATGAAGGCAACGGAACATTAACCGATGGCGGCCGGGTACGTATGGTTTATGCTGTTCTCAATATCAACGATCCCTTACTAACCTTGTTAGCTAAAGGAAGTAATGAAATCAGACAAACCACCTGGCAGGCCTATCAGGAACACAATGGAATTATTGCTATTAATGGTGGCTATTTTTCGGCTTCGCAGTCCATGAGTTTACTGGTAGACAATGGGCGTTTAATATCGCCCGACAGAAATAAAAATGTAACCCGGGGTGCTTTTGGACTTGTAGATGGAAAACCTGAAATCACCTGGGCACACACAAATGGAAATTCTCTATTCAAGCTATCAAGCCCCATAAACCCTACACTTAGTAAATCCTGGAATGAAGCACGCTGGCATCCCAGCCAGGCTGTGGGTGGCGGGCCCGTATTACTTAAAGATGGCATCGTTCGGGTTACCGATCAGGCAGAAGGGTTTGGTGCTTCGCACAGTATCCGCCATCCGCGTACGGCTATAGGGTATAAAAATGATAGCACCCTTATAATGATGGTTGTAGATGGCCGGCAGGCCGCCAGTGTGGGTGTTAGCTTGCAGGAACTTGCCACCATTATGAACAGTATTGGTTGCTACGAAGCGGTAAACTTAGATGGTGGTGGTTCTTCTGCTATGATTGCGGCTAATGAGGTTGTCAATATTCCTGTAGATAAACCATCAGGAGACCGAAATAGTTTGAGAAAAAACGCAAGCGCCCTGATTATTACACACAATAAATCTGAGGTTGAAAAAAAATTAATTGTTATTGACACCGATGATGCTGATTATACCGAAGAAGGTGTGTGGAAAAACACTAACCACAATAATTATTATGGTGATACTAAATCCAGGTATTCAGTTGCAAATCTTTCCAACAAAGCTCTGTACAAATTTGATCGTATAGCAAGTGGGTATTATCAACTTGCAGCCTGGTGGACCGTTGATACCAGTAACGCAGAGGCGCGTTATATTCTTCACCATGGTAATAAGGTTGACACACTGAGTGTTTTGCAGCACGATTTGGCAACCAGTGGGAAATGGAATGTGTTGGGGAATTTTATACTTCAACCAACTGATTATATAGAGGTAATTGGAGATGGATCTGAAAACAAACTTATTACCGATGCGATACGGTTAGTAGCCCATGAAGTTTACCCGCAACTTCCCAAGCGAGGCGATTTACGTATTGCTGTAATAAGCGATTTAAACTCAGGATTGGGAGCGGCCACTTATGAGTGGCAGGTGGATAGTATCATTAACCGGCTGCCAAGAATTTGGAAGCCCGATCTGGTACTATGTGGTGGTGATATGGTGGCAGGAATGGGGCTTAAAGACTCGGTGGTTATAAAAAATATATGGGAAGGTTTTGATACCCATATTTTAAAACCATTGCAAAAAAATAATATCCCCTTCGCATTCACTATCGGAAATCATGATGGCGCTGCTTCCTATATCCAGGAAAGAGCGTACACCCTAAAATACTGGAACAGCCAACGAACTTTAACAGGCATTAATTTCATCGATCAGCAACACTTTCCTTTTTATTATTCCTTTAAACAGGGTGATGCTTTTATTGTATCCATTGATGCATCTTCATCCACCCTTTCAAAAGAAAATATGAAATGGCTGGAAGAGCAACTCAAAAGTTCTCAGGCTCAACAGGCTAAAATCAGGTTGGCCATCGGCCACATTCCTCTTTACAGTGTTGCGCAAGAACGCGACTCCAGAGGTAATGTCCTGGATTCGCCCGGTGACCTTCAGGCCTTGTTTGAAAAGTATACTGTACGAACCTACATTAGCGGCCATCACCATGCCTACTTTCCTGGAAAAAATGGCGCACTTGAACTACTCAATGCCGGTGCGGCCGGATCGGGACCACGCAGATGGCTTAACCGTGACGATGCCCCGGTTAATACGATAACCTTAGCCGATATGTTTTTTGAACGCGATACAATCGTATACACCACGTATAAAATCAAACAAGACCAACCCGAAAATATGGAGGTATTTGATTATACAGAATTACCCTCATCAATTACAGGTGTAAATGGAACCATTCTACGCTACGATCTGCCCTATGTTACAAAAGGAACCGGAACCTTTTTATCTATTGATGAAAATGCTATTCCGTCAGGGCATATCACGGTGCGTATTTCAAACGATCAAGTAATACTTGAAGGTGCGATCAACTCTATTCAAACAATTGAAGGCAACACCAGTCGTGCATCTTTGTGTGTTGGCAAACATACCGAGGCGGGTAGTGTGTTAACCACGCTACAATTAAAAAAAAGTGGAAAGCGTGGGTTTACACTATCAGGTCAGGTGCCTGTAACTAAAAACATTCGCGAATTGTTGGCAACAGGATCTTTGTTTGTGATAATTGAAAATAATAATAAAAAATTATATCGTGCCCAGGTCTATAGTGAAGGGAATCAAGCTCCGCATACTTCAACCATAACCTCACATCAACCTCAGAATACTTATGGCGTAAGAAACATTGAGGCACTTTATACCATTGCCTGGACACCAACCTTTGACCTGGATGGAGATTTTATCGATTACACCTATCAACTCGCCCGCGACAGCTTATTTCAAGAAGTTATCATGCAAAAGAATACTGGTCGTCAAAATTATTTTAAGAGTAAAGAAAAGGATTGGTACACCTTACTTACCCATGCAGAACCTGCCCCGCAAGCATTTTTTCATCGGGTAATAACTTCTGATGGACGATATCGTTCTAACGGTAAGTATGCACAGCTTAATCTTACAAAGAGTACAGAATTACCTGACGATTACATAGAAGTAGAACCGCCCGGATATACAGTTGAAAAAATAGAAAATGCCGCAGGAGCTGGAAGTGGCGCTGTTTGGGATAAAGAAGGAAAAATATGGCTTGCCGATTACACCGGAACATTAACAATAAAAACGCCAGCAGGCAAAGATGCCTTATTTTCACCGCTAACAGCCGTAACCATAAATGGCACTAACTTTTCTTTAAAGCCAATTAACGGAATTGGGTTAGACCTTGATGGAAACATATTGCTCGGAAACAATCGTATACTTTTAAAAATTAATGCAACCACAGGCGAGGGTATTGCTTATTGGGAAGCACCAAAAGGCGCAAGAGCAATTACCACTCCGCGTAGTAGTAGTAATGGCGAAGTTTATGCTATGTCTCTATTTGCTGAGGATCCAAATTATGTACTCAGGCAAAGTACCACAACCCCTTATACGTTTGAGTTACTTCGTACCATTGATTTAAACGGCCGGGTACTTACCCGCACGTTTGATATGACAAAAGATGCCCGTACGTTATACTTTCCAGATCCCGGTAGTGCATTTGTTCAGGTTTATGAAAGCAATGATGGAACAAACTACCATAAAAAAGAAAATATTGTAAGCCTGGCAGCTGGTTGCAATGCAATACACACGCAGGCCGGAAAATCGTATTTTGCTGTTCGTAGCAGTGGTGTAACACCTACTACACTTCATTTCCGCGATGACAATAAACGCGAGATGTGGACGCTTCCACTTCCTGAACTAAACGGTGCAGAACCACGTGGCATTACGGTTTCTCCTGATGGTTTAACCGTTATTATTTGCTGTTGGGATAAAGGTGGTGGTTTTTATCGTTACACATTTTCGCGGTAATCATTTATTTTATGATTGCATCGTACATTACCTGTTGTATTTTGGTACGGGTATTTAATTGATACAACCTGGTATTTTCGCGCGTGGGTGTTACCCGGTTTGACAGAAAGATGTATAACAATCCGTTTTCAGGATCCATCCATGTCATAGTGCCTGTAAATCCGGTATGACCAAAACTTTCTGCACTGGCATCTTTTGCTGCATTATTATTCTCACCTAAATAGGTCAGGTTAGGTTTATCAAACCCAAGCCCTCTCCTATTATTGTTTTCCGGAAATTGAACTGTTGTCCATTTTGTAAAGGTATTGGTGTTGATATAGCGTTGTCCGCCATATTCTCCTTTATCCAAAAACATCTGCATAAGTTTAGCCAGATCATTTGCGTTAGCAAATAGTCCTGCATGACCCGATACTCCCCCAAGCATAATTGCACCCTCATCATGCACAGTACCCCAGATGGGTTGATGACGGAAGTTATAATCGTTTTCGGTTGGGATTATAGCATTGATCGGGTATTTTTTCAAAGGGTTAAATGTTATGGAGGGCGCACCTAAAGAAGCGTAAAAACTTTCATCCAAATATTGTTCAAAACGCTGATCAATCATACTTTCTACAACACGCGGTGCCAGAATGAAGAAGAAATCAGAATACAAGTATTTCTTTTCCGCAATAAGATTCGATTTACGAATCTCATTCACCATTTTGTCAGGATAATTTTTGTGTAGGTACATATTACCTTTAACACGAATTGGGAATTGGGCTGATGAATCCGTTTTAAAGGTGTGCCACTTATAGCTTCCGTTTTTCCGAATCGTATTTTTCCAAAACGCTATCCACGCCTGAAATCTTGCCTGATGAGTCAGAATATCATACATGGGGATATCTGACTTATTGGATCTTCTAAAAGCAGGGAGGTAATCACCTAATGTTGCATCTAACGAAAATTTTCCTTCATCATACAATTTCATTAACGCGGGCACAGAAGTGCTGATCTTGGTTACTGAGGCCAGGTCGTAGAGGTTATCTAATTTTACTTTTGTGCTATCGTTATATTGTTGCAAACCATATGCTTTATGAAAAACTATCTTTTTATCTTTTGCCACCAACACCATGCAACCCGGTATAGCATGTGCCGCTAAGGCTTGCCCTACCAATGAATCAATTTTTGTATTCAGAATTTTTGAGTCCATTCCGGCATCTTCGGGCAACGTGTATTTAAAACGAATATCTCCCTTTACATCAAGGCCATCGCCCGATTTGAATTTTGCTCCTACCGTTACGGGTAATCGTCCTGTTGCACTAACCCCGCCAAAAATCAATTGAGCCGTAAGCTCTTCTGCGTTCACATTATCCTGGTAGGTAACAACCAGGGCATCCGCCTGCTCAATACTTTTGATTTTATCCAGCGCATATGGATTTTTAAAAACTGCAAAAACAGATTTCTTCTGCACGGTTATCCATTCAATAAGTTCAGTAACCGGATTGGTTACGTCCCACTTGTTTAATGGGCGTAAGGTATTATCATGTATGCCCGTCACAATCAGGTTGTACTTTACTAATTCACTTTTTATTGAATCAACATATTTAGCAGTAGCGTTATTCGGTATAAAGAAGTGATTCACTTTGGCATATAATCCTAACGAACNNTTTAAGGGCAACAAATTGTATTTATTGTTGAGTACGGTAAGCGATGCCTCGGTAAGGTTACGATTTAAGAGCTGGGCTTTAGGAGTACTTATTTTTTTTGTTACGGATCGGGGATCAATGGGTTTCCAATTTGCCAGACCTACCCAATATTTAATGGCTAATATTTTTCTACACCGGTCGTCAATTTCCTTTTGAGTAATTAAACCATTTTTTACAGCCTTCATTATTTCATCTATTGTACGAGGTACATCTTCGGTAAATTCCAGCAAATCATTACCGGCCAATAGTGCATCCTTATCCACTACGCCCGGGGTATTTCCCTGGGTAACACCTTTCATGTTCATTGCATCGGTAACAATAAGACCCTTAAATCCTAATTCATTTTTCAGAAGATCGGTAATGATTTTTTTTGAAAGTGTAGAGGGGCCTTCTTTTGGCTCTAAAGCAGGAATATTAAGATGAGCCACCATTATGGCGCCTATTCCCTGTCGTATTAGTTCACGAAACGGATACAATTCCAATGAGTCTAATCTTTCTCTTGTGTGATTGATCAGCGGCAACGCATAATGCGAATCAGTTCCTGTATCTCCGTGCCCGGGAAAATGTTTTGCTGTAGCTAATACTTTTCCATCTTGAAGACCACGCATATACGAAGCTGCCTTTTTAGAAACCGCATATTTATTTTCACCAAAGGATCTGAAATTAATAACAGGGTTTAACGGGTTATTATTAACATCGGCCACGGGAGCAAAATTTACCTGAGTACCTGACTCTTTAAGCTGGTTTGCTATTTCGAGCCCCATTTGGTAAATAAGATCATCGTTTTGGATTGCGCCCAATGTCATTTGATACGGAAAACTAATGGTGCTATCGAGCCGCATGCCTAAGCCCCATTCAGCATCCATCGCTATCAGCAATGGAACTTTCGATTTTCTTTGATATTGATTGATAAGGTTAGCTTGGCGTGCGGGCCCACCTTGAAAAAAAATAAGCCCACCTATTTTTTGCTTTTCAATTAGTTTGCTGATTTCTAACTCATGATCGCTGTTCTTGTTTGAAAACGCAGCTACCATAATTAATTGTGCCGCGCGTTCACTAGGTGTTAGCGATTGAAGAACAGAATCGACCCATGGATGAGAAAGGAACGTTTCGTAGGGTATTTTCTTTTCCTGTGCCTGTATGGAAATTTGGGAACTTAAACAGGCTATTAATAATATGTAACGCAAGTAGGTATTCATGAATTTCTAGAGAAAGACAAATATTATAATTTATTAGATTAAATGAACAATCGAAATTACCGGGTATATAAAAAGGAAACCCCTCCCGAAAAATTTTCGAAGGAGGGGATCCACTTAACCAAATTTTTATTACACGATTAAACCTTGCCGTTATGCATAAAGAGGTTTTACCAACCCGTAGTTTGTGTTAACGTAAAACCCTTCTCTACATACTGACTGATTTCATTGTTTCCTATTGGTGCCATATAAACCCGGTTTGAAAAAGGATCGCGGTTTGAAACATTTTCGGGTATATAGAAACCAACCATGTCAGCACCATTTGCACCATCATACGTAACCACAGTGCCATCTGCCTTTTCAACTTTCAACTTGCCTACTTTTGATGCTATCAACCATTGAGGAAATTCTGTTTGAAAGTTAACCCATGGCCCCAGCAAAAGGTCGGTATTTACTGCAGCATCCATATAGTTGATTTTTTTCCAGCGTTTAATGTCCAACAGTCGGGTATGTTCAAATACAAATTCCATTCTCCGCTCTCTGCGTATTTCCCAAATCAAAGCAGGAACGTCTGCATCGCGGGCAGGGTCGTTGGGAATAGAGGCAAGTGATAGTGGAGCTGTTTTAGTAACATTCTTTGCGATGGCCTGCGCATCTAACGGACGGTTTCGGATAGCATTAATAGATGCATCGATATCGGCTTGCGTAACGGCTAACCCGCCCAATGATTCTAATTCTGCTTTAGCCTCAATCCAGTTCAATACAACTTCTGCCAAACGTATAACCGGTGCATCGTTCGTGTTGGTATTAGAACCATATATTGGAGGGTAGCTTCCACCCGCAAAGGTTGGGCCTACCCGATCAATAAACTTATCTGAATACAGCAACGTAGAAGCTTGTGATCGGGGCACATCCCAAAACGTAGCCTCAAAGCGAGGGTCGCGTGTTACAATCAGGTTGGCTATATCAAACTGATCGGCATTTGGTACTGCTGAGTTTTGATACGGCTGGCCATCTTTTGCAATAAATGAACGGATTAAATCCAGGTTAGCAGCTGCGGCCTGTCCTTCTGTAATGTTTGAATAGGACGCAATACAATGTGTTACGCCTAATGCCGCATCGTATTTTCGATACAATATCACCTCAGGGTTTGACGCTAAATCTTCAGAGCCAAACAATCTACGGAAATCGCTTCCAAACGACCACTTACCTGATTGCATTACTACCTCTGCTGCCTGAACGGCAAGCCCTAAGTATTTAGTTGCTTTTGCATTGTCGCCCAAATGATATTTTTGCCAGGTGCCCTCGAATAGCATGAACTGTGAAATAAAGGCAGCAGCGATGTACCTGTTCAAATTCTGTGCTCCTCCATCGGAAGTGCGCATATTTTGAAGTACGTAAGAAAAGTCATCAAAAACATTATCCATTACCACCGTTCTGCTATCACGGTCTTTGTACAATACATCCAACTCGTTGTCTCCAATCTCGCGATCAAAATAAGGTACATCACCAAAAACAGTTACTAACCGGCTATACTCAAACCCTCTAAAAAAACGCGCCACCGCACTCCAGTGTTTGTATGTTTCATCATTAATGTAAGTGTTTTTCATACCCTCAATTCGCGAAAGAAACAAGTTCGATTTTCTTACCCATGCAAAATCCCAGGTTGGACCCGAATAGGAACCAAGCCAGGCAGCGGCCTCACTCACTGATGATCGGGAAGCGGGTGCCTGCGTTTCAAAATTTGCCTGTTTACCAGCGTAGCTCAAATCATCAGAGAAGGTATAACCGCGCACAGGTGTATAGTCTGCTGTAAAGCCTACATTATACCCAATAAAATAGTTGTTATAGAAGCCATTTGAAAACAGGCGCAAGTTGTTCTCTGATACCCAATAGGTTTGGTCGTTAAGTTGTGTTAATTGGGGTCTGTCCAGAAAATCTTCACAACTACTTAAGACCACTATCACCAAAAAAATCGTTATATACTTTTTCATGTTTTTAATGTTTTAGAAGCTCAATTGAATTCCAAGTGCAGCACTTTTAAAAGTTGGAATACCTACGCCCGTACGCGACAGGTTGTAATTGGATGAATTCCACATTGAAAACCCTGCAATTTCTTCAGGATCAATTGGCAGATCGCCAAGTTTATCGAACGTGAAAATATTTTCTAACGATCCATACACACGTAGCTTGTTGATTTTTGCTTTTTGTGTAAGCGTTTGTGGTAGCGTGTAGCCAAACGTTATGTTTTTAATACGCAAGTATGACATATCGAGCAAGTACCTTGTTTGTGGTTGCATATTATAAAGGCGGCTGCTACCAGCTAAGTTATATGGTCTTGGATAGAAAGCATCTGTGCGATCTTCTCTCCAAAAATTTCCGGCAAAAGCTTGAGGTGTGGCACCGTCTGATGCCTGAAACCCTGGAATTGCCAAAAATCCTTCTCCCCATACTTCACGTTTACCCACACCTTGCAAAAAGATATTAAGATCAAAACCTTTGTAGCTGGCGCTGGTTCTAAAGCTATACTCAAACCGTGGGGTTGAATTACCAATTACTTTTAAATCACCGTGGTCGTCTAATAAAGCATTACCATCGTTAATCAAGCCATCACCGTTCAGATCCTTGTACTTAACATCGCCAGGGCCAAACCGGAAGTTTCCACCTTGCAATTCATTTTGCGTAGCTCCATTATCATCTGCCAGTTGGTTAATGGTAACGCCATCTACCACAGTTGTTACTAAGTTTCCGCCACCATCATACACGAAATCTGCCGCCTGGTACAAGCGATCTGTTTCGTACCCCCAAATCTCACCATAGGTTCTGCCTACATAGTTTGAGTAAATACCTTCTGCGCTTCCGTACTTAGTAATCTTGGTTACCGCATCTGCAAATGTTGCAACAAAGTTGAGTTGTAATCCATTACTAAATTCATGTATATAGTCTAACTGAAGTTCAAATCCTTTTGTACGCAAATCGCCCAGGTTGCTTTTTGGGGCACCTGTACCGTAGGTTGCCGGTATACCTTCCTGAGGCACGATCATATTACGTGTATCGCGCTGGAACCAATCAAATGAAATTGCTAAAGAGTTTTTTAACACCCTAACATCTAACCCAATGTCCAGTGTAGCAATATCCTGCCAGGTAATAGCTTGCGAAACTGAAGGTGGAGTTCCAAATTGATAAAGCTTGGAGTTACCAATAAGCCAATTGTTAAATCCGCCTGTCATGGTAGGAACATAGAGTGAATTTCCTACAGACTGATCCCCAATACTTCCCCAGGAAGCACGTAGCTTAAGCATATCCAGATAACTTTTACTCCACCCCATAAACGATTCTTCTGTTACCAGCCAGCCTCCTGAAAATGAAGGAAACCATCTCCATTTCAAATCATCTGGAAACTTAGAGCTTCCATCGTGACGCAGATTTGCTTCGAGCAGGTACTTTTCTTTAAAGCTGTAATTAATCCGCCCAAAAAATCCCAACTGAGAGTCCCAGTATTCGTCTCCACCCACGGTGGGTGTTCCGGTGGCAAGACCAAACTGTGGGTTTTGATAATCTGTTAATTGTGTTAACTGAGACCAGTTGCTGGCAAGGTCATATGCTACTCTGTTCATTCCAAGCATAAACCTGAAGGTATTGCTGCTGTTCAGATTCCAATTGTAGGTTGAAAATAAGTTAATCGTATTCCATTTATCGTTCTGGGCAATTCGGTAAACGTGGTCTGGGTTTGCACCCGGACCTGTATAGGTAAGTTGGTTCAGTTTGAATGCTGGCATGGCATTGGGATCGGTTGATGGAACCACCTGGCCTGCACTGTTCACATAAATACGGTTACCTCCTTCGTCAAATTTTGGAACCGCGGCACTCCATGAGTCTCTTCCTGTAAAGCGTGTACCGGGTCTCTTATTTATGAATTCCTGATTAGCATGTGTGTAGTCGAATTTAATAGTCCAATCTTTAGTGGGTGTTATGGTAAAGCCTCCATTAACACTGGAATAATTTGTTTCCTGAAAAGCGGTGTTGGCGGCTGCAATTTCAGAGGCTGGGCTACGGATAGGATCACCATCTTCGGTGGTCATAGGATAGGTTGCTGCCCATCTATAAATGTATAGCCAGGGATCTGCCGTTGTTGAGTTTGTTGCGTACGGATAATTCTTGATTCGCTTTGAAAAAATAGTTCCGGTATTAAATTTTAACCACCGGTTCACTTCTGTACTTAACTGAATTGATCCGTTATAGCGTTCAAAATTATCTTTTTTTGCAGGCTTCAGCATTCCACTTTGTTCCAGAATACCAAAGCCAATATTGTATTGCGTTTTTCCGCTTGCACCACTCACCGATAAATTATGTATTTGTGTTGGCGTCCACTCTTTAACCATGTATTCGTATGGATCGTACATCCGTAAACCTACTTTTGCATTGTTGGCATCCACATACCAATCGCGTCCATATAACATAGGGTCGTTTGGTTTTACTGAGCCGGCATAATTTTGCTGCCACTCTAATGCGTTTTCGTACCCTTCGCGGGTTACTCTCCAGAAAGCACCGGTACTAACAGCCCCCACACGTTCGGCCGCAAGCAACGAGTACTCCATGGCATCAATTCCTCCCATTTTCATTTTCTTAGAAATATTCTGAAAGGAAAGATTGCCAGAGTAAGAAACCTTAATACTCTCTGTATTAGCGCCTTTTTTGGTAGTAATTAATATTACTCCAAAGGCAGCTTTAGCTCCATAAATAGAGGCCGAAGCGGCATCTTTCAATACAGAGATAGATTCAATATCATCGGGGTTAATCATTTGAATGGATGGAATCTGAACATTATCTAAAAGAATCAGCGGTGAAGACCCACCTTCAAACGAACCAAACTGACCGCGAATTTTCATTAATGGATCTGAACCTACTTCTCCGCTGGGTATTACAATGCTTAACCCAGGTGTTGTTCCCTGCAAGCCTCTACCCACATCGGCAATCGGTCTTGATTCGAGCATCTTGGTATCTACTGATGCAACTGCACCCGTCAGGTTAGTCTTTTTCTGAGCGCCATATCCAACCACTACTATTTCTTCCAGATTAGCTACACTCTCCTTCAACCTTATGGTAAAATCTCTTGTACTACCTACTGGAGCTTCAAAAGATTCCATACCAATAAAACTGAAAAGCAAAACATCGGTTGGGTCTGCCTGGATTGTGAATTTACCGTTCGCATCTGTAACTGTTCCAATTGCTTTTCCTTTTAAAACAATTGTAACCCCGGGTAACGGGGTATTGTCAGCGGCACTCAAAACGGTACCCGAAACCGTGTTGTTTTGAGCTAACATTGGACTATGGACCAGGAGAAGCCCTATAATCCATAAACATAGTGGTAGAATTTTTTTCATGTGTTTTTATTAAGTGATTTTGGTGGTACTTAGAATAGCAAACAGCTCTTTTGGCTTGTCTGCAACGGATTTATCAGGCCATTTTAGTATGCATTTGGTTACGATGTTTATTTCTGGTTTAATCATAAAAACGATTATAGATTTGGTAGTTTCTTTGTATTACCAAATTTTCCGCATTAAGAATAGAATTCAATCCCTGAAAATGGTGATTTGGAAAATTCACTGAATCTATTAAAACTAATAGCTTCTTTAGGTTACCCATACGATTTCCGATGAAATCGTGCCAGCTAACTATAGTAGTTTTATTCTTTTGTTTTTAGCCCGCGTTTGAATGTATACAAAAGAACTTGGGTCGCTTTCAAAATGAAGCCGGTCTATTGCGGTAACAGCATAGCTATACCTGCTTCGCTTTCTACTTGTTATATCCATCCAATATTGAGTTGTATTTGGCTTTCGCTGAACAATTGCTTTAAGATTTTGAGGATTGTTGAAATCCGGTTTACTAATTTCATCAAACCGGTAAATGGCATAATATGAACTACCTGAATTTACCGAATCTTGCCATGAAATTTCTATACCGTTCCCTTGTGTTCCTTTTGCTGTTACACTAATTGGAGGCGGTGGTTCTGCCCCATCAATCCAATCCATTTTTGGAATTAGTGCAGGGTACGGATAAATCTCTCTCATCTTTTCATTTATATTTTCAGTGTTATTCAAAAAATATTTTGCACTGAAGTACATACTCCCGTTAACATTGGCGTACGCTCTGTTCAATTTAACTTGATTAACAATTTCATCCGGATTCTTCCATCCATTTTGACCAATTCGATAAATACCCTGGCCTATGTAAACATGCTTTCCGTAGGAATGATTGGCCCACCACTTTGCCAATATTGAATAATCAGCCTTATCGAAACCAATGTGCCAGTACAGTTGTGGAGTTACATAATCGATCCATCCTTCTTTCAGCCACAATACAACATCGGCAAACAAGTCATCGTAATTGGTTTGTCCGGCTTGTGTATTGGATCCATCATCATCTTTATCGCGGTTGCGCCATACTCCAAACGGGCTAATTCCGAATTTTACATGTGGCTTTTCTTTTTTGATTCGTACCGATAACGCTTCAACAAAAGTATTTACATTGTTACGCCTCCAATCATCTTTATTTTCAAATCCCATTCCATATTCAAAATAAGAACAGCTGTCCGGAAACTCTACATTTGCAATGCGATAGGGATAGAAATAATCGTCAAAATGTACTGCATCTAAATCATAATGCTTTACGGTTTCCATAATGGCATCTAAAACGTAAGCTTGTGCATCAGGATGTCCGGGATCATAATACCATTTACCTCCATACTGAAGGAACCACTCCGGGTTTTTATTAATGGGATGGTTGGCATCTAACACACTCTTTTCAACTGTACCGGCCCGGTACGGATTAAACCAGGCATGAAATTCAAGACCCCGTTGCCGGGCTTGTTCAATCATAAATGCCAACGGATTGTAATACGGTTGCGGAGGTAATCCTTGTGTTCCGGTAAGGTACTCAGACCAGGGTTCGTATGTTGACGGATAAAACGCATCGGCCATGGGTCGTACCTGTACAATTACGGCATTCATTCCAACTTGCTTTAAGGTGTCAAGTATTCGAACATATTCCGCTTTTTGCTCTTGTGTAGTCAGTCCTTTACGCGAGGGCCAATCAATGTTAGCTACTGTTGCTATCCAGGCAGCACGTAACTCTCGTTTAGGAAAAGTTTGTGCCCGTACGGTACACGAGATATTAAAAACCAACAGGAGAATAAAAACCAGTTTTTTTTTCATCGCAAATTTTAAAACCTAAAGAATGATGACATTGCTGGTATGATACCGGATTAACCCGTTCATTGGGTTCTGTTGAATTTCATCTATAGCAATACCCATTTGCCCCGCTACTTCATGTAGATAAGCGCGAAAATTAAACGCTATTGAGCCGGTGAAACTGATACGTCTGGGTTCGGGCAAATTCGAATACCGTAACACATAGTATTCAAAAAAACTCCTGAAGTTTGATGTTATAATCTCCCGGCACATGGGCTCTTCGGAATACTTTAGCAGAAAGGGTGCAAAGGATGCAAGAAATCGGTTTGGTAAAGATTTTTTGTAAATACTATCAAGTATACCGGCCCGGTTAAGTTGAAAAGTATTATGGAAATCTTCCAGAATACTGGGTGGAAGTTTTTCTTGTAAGATCAATGAAATGAAATCTTTTCCTAATACACTTCCACTACCCCAATCCGAAAGGATATAACCAAGCGAAGGAATATTTTCGGTGATAACCTGCCCGTTATAGACGCACGAGTTAGCGCCTGTTCCCAGTATACAGGCAACACCACTTTTATCTTTAAGCACACTTCTTGCCGTTCCCAGCATATCACCTTCTACTTCGCAAGACTTTTTAACCTTTATGGTTTCTAAAATAGCTCGTTTAACAATTTCAGCTTTTACACTTAGCCCGCAACCGGCTCCATAAAAATAAACATTGTCAACTGTTTCGGTTAGAGGCTGGATAGTCTTATATAGTACCTCAACTATTTTTTCGTACGATAAAAAATATGGATTAAGGCCAACGGTTTGTACCCGAGCTAAAATTTGTGAATCCTCGCTTATTAACCTCCATTCAGTTTTGGATGATCCGCTGTCTGCAATCAAAAACATACAGCCTCTATATTAAAATATAAATGTTCATTTCGTAATCTGTAAAACAGATAGAAACAAATATTAAGTTAATTCAATGCCCTGCTATCCCCGAAAATAGGGATTTGAAACAATCACTGTTTTTAACGCTTAGTGGTTTTGATTGAGCCGGATCGGATCAAAAGTTTAATTTTGCTTACCGCCCCAATAAGCCATCATAATAATTGACCCTGCTGTTCCATCCATGGTAGGTTCATTTGTAGAATAATCTCCAATGTCGTCATGATATACGACATACGGATTTTGAAGATGAGCAAATTCATCTGGATTATAAAGAACCAGGCCTTTCAGCGTTTTGAAAATACTCCGGTAGATTGGGCCATCAATCAAACCTCCGGCAACCATCTCTTTCCGTAAAGCCCATATACTGGTGTGCACATCTTCGGGATACTCGCCTTTAACCGGCATACCTGTGAACATGGAAGTTCCCCAGGGATTTCGGCCAAACAACCAATCGCGTTGGTTAATCAAAAATTGATGATATGTCTTATCGTTAGTCATTTTCTCATATAATATTATTTGCGTGTTCAAACTTGTTAAAAGATTATTTGAACACCAGATAAAAGGTATTCCAACACCAAATGAATTGGTTTTACTTTTTTTATAGGTATAATCAATACCATTTTTATAATAAGCGGCCAGGGTATCCTGAAAACTTTTGTTTACACTTTCAAAAAGTGAATAATGGCCCAGATTAATAAAGGGATAATACTGATAGTGAGCAGCCGAATCTTTGTTCATCCAGGAGACCGTATTGGCTGCTATGGCATACTTCTTTGCTTCTTTTAAATATTTTTTTTCGCGCGTCAACTTAAAGAGTTCAGCCGCACCCCATTCCATATCATCGGCCCAGGTTTCTTCTGTGTACCGATACGGTGCTCCATAGGAATTTCCTTGCTGATATCCTTCCTGCTTTAACCCAAGCTGATACAGTGTTTTTGCGGCTGCTGCGCATTGGTTTGAAAAGAGTGTGTCTTTAAGGTATTCTTTCCAAATACGCGAACCCAAAGCAAGAACGGCAGCCGATCGGCCAGCAATATTAGCAACGCCAGTGGCTATACTTTTATGTTCTCTAAGCCCTTGTGACGAGCCTGTTGCAAAGTACGCAACCCGGTAACTATTTTTACCCCAACCATAATTCGAATTATCCTGATCCGGTATTTTCCAGCCAAGATGATCACGATCGTCAGCCACCTGATGAATCAGTTGGTCGGGCGTTACATGAAGTTTTAAAATCCAATCCAACCCCCACTTTGCTTCATCTAATACATCTGGAATAGCATTGGGAAAAGGCTGCCCTAAAGCATTTGTCTGATCAAGAAAACGATCCGGGTAAAGTTCAAAAGCTACTAACATATGGCCCACGGCATAGCTGGATGTAATCAGGTATTTTAGCTGATCGCCTGCATCGTGCCAACCACCACTAGCATCAACAAAGGTGGAGTCGGGCATTTTTCCATAGAAGGAACGGCCATCCCGTTCGTGACAAACCATATCCAGGTATGGGTTATAACCACATCTCTGTTGCCGCATAAAACCAAGAAGATGTTCGGCCTGGTACTGGTACGTGGATGCACCTATTGAAAAGAACTGTGAGACTACGCCCGTTTTTTGACCTTTTAGAAAATATTGACCCGGTTGTTGTACCGTGGTAAAGTCAAGTTCATAGTAATAATCAAACGTACCAAACCCGGGCTTGTTGGTTTTTATTGTTTTTAGTGTCGCTACTTTAGCATTATCCTTTACCAGTACCAGATCAAATTTTTCCTGTATTGGCTTTTTTGAAAACACGAGAGCAACTTTTTCATCGTGTGGAAGATAACCGAGCTGGTTAACCCGGATGTAACTGGGTTCGGGTTGTGCAACTGAGTAGAAGTAAGAGAATAAAAGAACAATAGGTATAATTTTTTTCATGTTTTGGTATTTAGGTATATCCACACATAAATTCCTGGTTTATAAAAGTGCCGTTACTCTGTTTTAAGAAGATTATCTATTCTTAAAAATTCGTATCCGCGTAGCGTTAGTTCTGCAATTAAGGTATTTAAATAAAGATAGAATTTATCGGTTCGTTCAGGGGCCGTTCCAACATGACAAAGCAGAATAAACCCATTAAGCCCTGATGGTCTCTTTTCTTCGTACGCTACAATACTTTCATAAATTTTTTCACTGCTTCTGTAGTTGGGCATATTGGGTGTAGTGTAATCGGCATGCGACAAGGTGCCAGGTGTAAAGCTGATTAACATAAAACCCAACGATTGAGTCCAGGCACTAATGGTATCGTTGTACCATTCGAATGGAGGTAAAAAATAGGATGCATCCTTTTTTCCGATTCCAAATTGCCGCATAGCCCGGTAGTTATTTTCAAGATCGTGGGTAAACTGCTGCCGCGATACCAAAAGGCTATCCCGGTTCGACCAATCACAATAAAGTAAATGAGCATCTGAATGAGCACCTAAATAATGCCCTCTTTTTACCAGGGTTTTAATTCCCGATTTGAACTCCGGGTTTCGGTAAAATCTTCCGGTTAGAAAAAAGCTGGCCAAAACTTTTTTCTGGTTGAGTGTCTTTGTTATTGCACTGAGGCCGTCACCATACTCATCGCCTGTAAAAACCAAAGCAATTTTTTTTGTATCGGTTGTACCTCTTACAATGGCCCCCTTTACTACTTCAACTGTATGTTGAGCTGGTGAATTAAAAGCCTGGCAACTTACTATCCATAGTATTAACAGATGCTTCATGCACAGGAAGTTCGTAAACGAAATGTATTTCGCAAAAGCAAATATTGTATTGTTTTAGGAAAGTGGAATCCCTGAAAATAGGGATTTGCTGTATTACCGAATCAGTCTTTGCTTGTATGCATTGTTGATCAGCTCTGCGGTATTACGCGCTTTTAACTTGTACAGTAAATTTTTCCGGTGAGTTTCTACTGTGTTCTTGCTAATAAACAATTTCTCTCCTATCTCTTGTGTGGTAAGGCCAGACGCAATAGACTCCAATACCTCCAGTTCTCTGTCAGAAAGTTTTTCAGGAAGTTGTTTTGCCAGTGCATTATTTTTCATAAAACCATTCAGCAGTGTTTCGCTTACCTCTTTTCCCAAATAGTTTTCGCCAGATTGTATCGTTTTAATTGCCTCAATCAGATTTTCTTTTCCTGTATTCTTTAAAATGTAGCCCAGTGCACCAGCCTGTAGCATGTCGGCTATGTAATCCTGATCATTGTACATTGAAAGGCCGAGTATTTTAATAAGCGGATGGCGTTTCGATAATTCTCTGGATGTCTGTATTCCATCCATTACGGGCATATTGATATCCATAATTACCAGATCAACAAGCTTTTCTTCGCAATAATCTAATACCTCTTTCCCATTCTTTGCCTCACCAACCACACAAATTTCTTTCTCATCTTCCAGCAAAGATTTCAGGCCATCCACAAACATCTGATGATCATCGGCTATTAGAATATTGGTCATGGCTATTCAATATCAATAGATGAAAGTACTCATTAAATACGAATCTACTAAATGGTTTATGTGACTGATGGCCAGATAATACGCATAAGGCGGCAGCCTGTATCGGTACTGGTTTTGAAGGGAGTTATTTTTGGACGATACCCGGAGAAAAAGAAAAAGCCCTTAATCTGCACGATTAAGAGCTTTTCTGGCGGTCCGGACGGGACTCGAACCCGCGACCTCCTGCGTGACAGGCAGGCATTCTAACCAGCTGAACTACCGGACCTTTCCCTCAAATCTTAGCTTATGGCCTTAAAATGAGGTTGCAAATATAGTGCTACCGCCATCCAAAGCAAAAAACAGTGCAATAATTTATTTGTGCTGGCAGCTATTTACGCGCAGCTAAAGCTTTATAAAAATAAAATCCCATTGTTACAATTAAGGCTAACGACATAACCGGAAGGAACCAGGTACCAAGCTTGCTGCTCATTATAGAGTTAAGATGGATGTAACCAAAAATCATTAATACAATAATCTTAAGTGTGCGCATCATTCTAACCGCAATGGTGTATTGGCGTTCTGCGTTTTCCGGAGTAATTGCGATTGGGTAATTGAATGTGTGAGGGTATTGAGCTACCACAGTAAGTAGCAGGTACAGCCCCGTACTAATGCCAACCAGTAACCACAACGAACTCTTGCTGCCAAAAGCATCTGCATTACCATAGGCATCGTAATGAGTGGGAACACTGCCGGGCGTATTTTCAAATTCAAGTATCAGAAAAAGAAGCCCCCCTATCCATATCATAAACCCAACTACCTCAATAGCCCAATCAAAACGTGTCATTTCAATTTTCAACCGGGGTTTCACAGGCATTTTATTTTACTTGAATGTACAAAATCTTATTGGTTACCTTTTACTTTTTGTAAAAACCCGATAGCAACACAGATCATCACAAAAAGTAATGCCAGGGTTAGGATAGCAAATTTGATTGTGGCAAAATAAAAAGCAACAGAAACACTTGGTTGAGAAATTTTAACGAGTGCTTTCAACAACGCAATATTTTCGATGGCATCGCATACCCCTGCCATCCAAACCAGTGAGGCGATTGATGAACCCATTCTTATTAACCCCTGCACGGCAGAATAAATAGAAGCAGCCTGGCACGCAAACATAAATGCTGCGCAGTAAGCCAAAATAAATACGAAATCAAGATAAATACTGACTTTAACGTTATTGATCTGTTCCGCTGTCCATTCACTTATAATTTTTGCGGCTACTTCAACTGATCCAGCCAGTTCGAACTGCACAATGTTAAGCGGAGTGAAGGGCCGCATAATAAAGAAACAAGCCACCGTTATGGATAACGCAAAAACAAATTTTTTAACAGAAGGTAACATCAGGGGCACTACTATTTCAGTTCATATCTTTTACACACCTGAATCCGACTGTAGCATTTCGCTCAAAACCCTGCGAGACTCTAAGGAGAAACTGCCGGTAATGAAGTTCGCGGGGCCCGCCCTGTACATACCACCAGCTGGAAGATGGTTTAAAGTAGCTTCCTCCTTTCATGATGATAAACCGGTAACTTCCACTTTGGTAAACATCGGATGTAAGCTGCCATACCGAGCCAGATAAATCAAATAGCCCAAATGGATTAACACCAGCTTTGTATTTTCCAACCGGATAAAGTGCACCATCGCCCAGGTTAGCATGTTTAGGATTTATGCCTTTAATCCGTTTTACCGTAAGGGTTTCGGTTACAAAAGTTTGTTCGCGGGTTACGGGTTGTGCTTGTTTCCATGGCCACTCATTTCCGGCTGATGTTTGGGCCGCATATTGCCACTCCAGTTCGGTGGGCAATCGTTTACCCGCCCAGCTTGCATACGCCTGGGCATCTTCGTACGAAACAAAAGTTACCGGAAATTGCTCCTCACCTTTCCGGATGTTTCCATTAACCCAGTGTTTCAGAAAGTTGAGCGTATCGGCAGGTCTGTAATGCGTATTATCAAGAAATTTTTTAAAATCTTTATTGGTAACCGGGTATTTGTCCATAGCAAAACCTCTGAGTGTTATCGTTTCTCCTTCTTGTTCTTTAGGGTAAGGAATAAACTCATCGCCCTGCGTAAACTTTACGATTAGTTCTCCACCCGGAATACGAACCATTTCTGCCGGTACTTCCTTTGAAAGCGGTGTCTTTACTTCTTTGCTGATAAGCCGGGGAACACCTGGTTTTAGATTAAGAATTTGTTCATCTACAAGCTCGTTCTCATAAAAAGCCTGAATAACCAGTTTGCCTTCGTATCGACCAAAACTTTTTGTGATATCAAGATCAATTGATTGATTGGGGTTTATTATCAGGGGTTGTTTTTCATAATCCGGGTTTCCCATCCAAATTCTAATTTCATTTCGGGAAGCAGGGCCTGCCAGCCTGTTACCGTTAACCAAAAAGTTTACCTCTTTATTAAAAACCGCAATACAACTCACTTCGCCCTCGTTGTTGGTTCCAAGAAAACGCGAATCGAAACCGTTAATATTTACCTGCACATAATGTTTGTTATTTCGTTTAGTTACGATTGCCTCTTCGTGCTTCCACAAATCAATAACCCGGTTTCCCGATGTTTCTATTTCAAATAACAGACTGCTAAAACCTGCCGGATTAAAGCTTAAAATAGTGTACAGGATTTTCTTATGTGCGGAGTCTTGCCACTTGTTTACCCAAACACTATCGCGCAAAGTAGGTATAAGCGGTGTGTAGGTTTGTGTAAAGGCTGTTGTGTTTTCTCTTAGTATCCGGGTGGTTTTTCCAAGATACCGGTATTGCTCTTCCTCCCATTGAGGATGCCCCGGAGCAAACTGATTTATTTCAGTTCCATAGCCATTAAAGAATGCTACGGCATACTCGCGCTGAATAGGTTCCTTAAAAACTTCAGCTACTCTGAAAATAGCAAAGTCGGGCCGGATAAATTTATTAAGGTTAAGCAGTGGCGGATAGTACAGTGCATTGTGTACCCTACCGCTGATGATGCCCTGCATATCTTTGGGTACGGCCATGCCTTCGCTATACATAATTACACCGTTTCGAACCTGATCGGCTGTTTCCTGCAACTCTTTGCTCGACTCTCCTTTGGTATCCAGTACTACGCCATCGGCTGATGTTTCCTGGATCAAATAACGCAATCCTTTCAGATGACCTTCGCTGCGGGTACTTTCGTCCCACGGATTGTAAGCAATGAAGAATTTAGCTCCCATCATCCGTATGGAATCGGCAACACCGCGCAATGTGGTTAGCCCACCGGGCATATCGCGATATAAATCAAACTGGTTTCGTTGATCCACACCCAGCGTGGGCCAGGTAGGCCAGATACACACCACATCATCGCCACCATAAAGTGTTTTGCCTCGTTTTATAAAATCAGTAAGTGTAAATCGTTCACCATTATAAAAATCTTTATCCCATGCCATCATCAGGTGCATAACATAAGCCTTTCTTATCCAGGCCAGATCGGTTCGTTTAAAAAGCGCATCATCAAACCTGGCCACATCATACAGAAACCGTTGTTGAAAGGCTACCTGCAATCCGTTTTGCCAATTGCCAGAATATACGTCTGCATAAAAATTGTAAGTTACTGAACCTCCGGGTTCTATACTGGTCTCAAATCTTTTGCGGGTGGCTTTCACAAGACTATTGGCATCTCGCCTTACCAGTGCAAAGAGGTTGAGTTCAGCGTTTATTTTTACTCCGGCATAGCCAAGTTCCCAGGCATTATCAGGCACAATTACATTAACGGGTTGTTTGCCCGGAAGAAACAAATGCGTTCGCGATAAGCGATGTTGCCCCATACCCGTCAGGTAAACTTCGGTATCTGACTTACTAAAGGGTACTACATTAGAAAGTGTTACCGCTTCTTTTGTTGTGTTTATGAATTTAATAGTGCCTTCTATACCCCGGTTAGTTGGATTAAATGAGTATTCAATTTTTAATGGAGATTGTGTGGCAGAATACTCTTTCCCGTTCACCTCAAATGTTGCCACGTGGCGATCGAACGAAAAGCGCGTGCCATCAATAACAACGGATTTAATAGTGTGTGTCTCAACCTGTAGCTGAACCCTTTGCTGCGCAAAAACGGCCAGGTTAGCCAGGCATGCGCCAACCAGAATTACCTTAATACGAAGTACGCGAATCAATGGTAAGGCGTTTGATCATTTCGGGGCTAAGCGAATCGCTATATACGCCATAGGCATCTACTAATAACCCTTTTATACCGGTAGTGGTTTGTATGGCCATCAGAATAGAGCTATCGTCCGGGTTAGTCATACCTTCAAACCGGTACACCTCGTCAACATGAAACTCAACTGGTTTTAACTTCAGGTTTAAAGGGGTGCATTCAATGCATTCCGGCTGTAAGTTGAAGTCGTGAACATAGCCACGTGCTTTCAGGTCGGCAATGGCTTCGCTTAAAGTTTCAAATGTTTTCATAGGTGCAAGAAATTTACGTGTCGTAACTCAAAATAAAAAGCTATTTTTAAAGTTCGGTAATCAGCAATGAAGCGCGGATTTTTTATTCTGCTTATTTTAGGTTTAGCCTCGTCATGCAGTTTGTTTGACAAAGGGCAAAAATCACAGAAAGTGGTTAAGCCCCGTACACACAAGGTATGGGCTAAAGGCAACCGTTACCGTATTGATATTCCTGTCGGTAACCGTCACATTCGCATGTTTGAACGCAAACGCACAAAGATGGTAAGGATGAAATAAATTCAGGGTTGCCCTGATGCTAAAAACAAACCGCAAATTTGCCTTAAGCCCAATTTCTAAAGCCTTATTGCAACCCTCTCAATACCATTTCAATATTTCTTCTAAAGAAAAATTTCACCGGACTTAATTGCTGAATGTGGGCAGTAACTACTGAGCCATAAAAAATTGTACTTAAGAGATTTGTAAGATCGCGTGTGGAAGCTGTTTTGGTGATTTCTTTTTTGAAAATAGCTTCTAACGTAAACTTCTCAAACATCTGATCAAGCGATTGGATTTCGACCAAATGAATATCTCTTAACTCTGGAAAGATTAATTTTTTCTCTTCCACCTTTACGGGAAACGGTTTGGGCGGGCGCTTAAGATCTGCCAGATAAGCAAACAAGCTAAGTATAATACCCGGATGTAATTCACATTCCTCGGCAAGTTTATCAAACAAATAGGTAATACCCGCTACCCCTTCCCGGGGTTTATCCCGGAACTCTACCGCTCGTCTCAGGCACCATATTCTGAAATAATAAAGCAGAATATCTTCCTTTTGCGGAAAGTATTTGAACAATGTGACTTTAGAGATTTTCACTTTTGCGCAAATCTCTTCCACATATAAATCATCAAATGATTTTTTGCCAATTAATTTAATGGTGTGGTCTAACACACTAAGTTTTAATCGGG
The DNA here is from genome assembly GCA_002352225.1 of Flammeovirgaceae bacterium UBA2786. GTDB lineage: Bacteria > Bacteroidota > Bacteroidia > Cytophagales > Cyclobacteriaceae > ELB16-189. Next base: position 24,268 of record DEIA01000006.1, on the reverse strand, counting down.
CAGCTTTTTCTTTTCTCAGGCTCATGGTAAACTTCGCTTGGAAGTAATACATTTAAGCCCATAAAACCAACTTGATACTCTATGAAGCGCTTCTTTGTTCTACCATTGGCCATTATAGTCCTTGCATGCAATACTTCCCGAAAAGAAAAAGTAGTTGGCCTTATAGCCGATTCGGCTATGGTAGTGTCGGCCCATGCGCTGGCTTCGCAGGTGGGAATAGATATTATGAAAAAAGGTGGTAATGCCATTGATGCCGCTATAGCTACGCATTTCGCGCTGGCCGTGGTGTTTCCCGCTGCGGGTAACATTGGCGGTGGTGGTTTTATGGTGGTTCGATTAAAAGATGGCACAATCGCCACTCTGGATTTTAGAGAGAAAGCCCCCGCTGCCGCAACCACCAATATGTATCTTGATGCTGACGGGAATGTTATTCCTGACTTAAGCACGCAAGGCCACCTTGCTTCAGGCGTACCGGGTTCTGTTGAAGGTATGGTTGAGGCCCATAAAAAATATGGCACGCTACCTTGGAAAGATTTAGTACAACCCGCCATTGACCTGGCCCTGGGTGGCTTTACGCTTACCCAACGTGAAGCAAATTGGTTTAATGAAATGCAGGAAGATTTAAAAAAGTATAATACGATAATGCCTGAATTTCTGATACGTGATGCATGGAAAGCCGGAGACTCCATTCGCTGGAATGAGTTGGGCCACACCCTGGAGTTGATTCGGGATAATGGACGGGCTGGATTTTATGAAGGCCCTACAGCCGAAAACATTGCTGCCGAGATGAAACGCGGCAAAGGGTTAATTACGCTTGAAGACCTGAAAAACTATTCTGCTTCCTGGCGCGATCCCATTGTGGCCAATTATAAAGACTACAAAATCATTTCTATGCCTCCGTCTTCCAGTGGTGGTGTTTGCCTTGTGCAGTTGCTGAAGTCGGTAGAGCCCTATCCTATCCGCCAATGGGGACATAATTCCGTTGCTACTATACATTTAATGACAGAAGCCGAACGCAGGGTTTATGCCGATCGCGCCATTTATCTGGGCGACCCGGATTTTTATAACGTGCCGTTAAAACAGATGATAGATGATCAGTATAATGATGAGCGAATGAGTACGTTCGATCCCGATAAGGCAACACCCAGCATAGAAATTAAAGAAGGTGCTATTGCCGGTTACGAATCGGAAGAAACCACACACTACTCTATTGTTGACTCACAAGGAAATGCAGTTTCGGTAACCACTACAATTAATGGTTGGTTTGGTTCGCACGTGCTTGTGGCCGGGTCAGGTTTCTTTTTGAATAACGAGATGGATGATTTCAGCGCAAAGCCTGGTGTGCCCAATATGTTTGGTGTTTTAGGTGCTGAAGCCAATAAAATAGAACCGGGTAAACGTATGCTTAGCGCAATGACGCCAACTATTGTAGAGAAAGACGGGCGTCTATTTATGGTTGTAGGCACACCGGGCGGATCTACCATTATAACATCTGTATTTCAGGTAATATTAAATGTGGTAGAGCATGAAATGCGTATGCAAGAGGCTGTAAATGCAAAACGAATTCATTCCCAATGGTTACCCGATGTTATCATTCCCGAAACGGGCACGTTTTCAAAAGAAGATAGTATTACCCTTACAACCATGGGACATAAAATTACTTCGCGCAGATCCATTGGCCGGGTAGATGCGATACTTGTTCTCCCCGATGGAAAGCTAGAAGCGGGTGCAGATAATACACGGGGAGATGATACCGCCAAGGGATATTAGGGTATAGGATTGATCGTTCGGACAGGTGATTTGGCTTAAGTGCACCTAATTTTTACCTATTTTAAAAAAAAAATCAGAAATTTTTTAGGCTATTTTTTATAGGCTTTCGGCTGATGTTTGGAGTACTTTTTCCACATAGAAACTATCCCTATTCTGTTGAATGTATAAAGGCAAAGGAGCACCCGATTAACGAGTGGAAACACGCACCCATTCTCTTGTCTGGCGAAAGCGTAAATAGCCGTACACCGAGAGAGACAAAAGTTAGTGAGATACAGACAAGGAGGCTTCGTTAGTTCGGTTCGAAGATGGTAATGGAAGGATTGTTAATAACAGATTATTTCAAAATTTCAGCATCATTATTTTTTGTTGAATCTATGAAACGCTTCGAACGTAGTTCAAAATCTTATTTCAAGTATTGGGATAATCATGTCGTAGCAACTAATTGAAATTCAAACATTATTCAATAAAAAATAATACCTCAGCGATACTCAAAAACCATAGTCTTGAAGTATTAACCGATTAGTGTCTACGCGAAGTTTGGATGTGTAGCTGTGAGTAGGTTAAACCGATTAATCTGCCTCCTCCACTACGCAATACACAACTAAACCGTCTTGCTTTTCTATTTGAATCTAGCTTAATTCTCAGAATAAGAACAATGGATTTACAGGGGCTGGATTGAGTTGTAATAACCTGTTGGTACCCGATCTTCTTAGTACTTAGGCTATCTTAAATTTGCCTACCAAGATGAATGAAATGCGTCTCATTTTGTGCTGATCAATTGAGGGTAAACCTGGTGCTAATACCTGCCGTTTCCCTATGGGAAATTCTTAACAGTTGTTTAATAATTCAGATAACTTATTACATTTGAACCCAATTCCGGACATCTACAAAATACTTCGGAAGAAACCACTAAACACTATTTATTGCTATGGCAAAAAAAGTAAAGAAGGCAGCTAAAAAGGCTGCTAAGAAACCTGCTAAAAAGGCAGCAAAAAAAGTTGCAAAGAAGCCTGCGAAAAAAGCCGCAAAGAAGAAGTCGGCCCGCAAGCCTAATGCTGCCTTTATGGTTGCACTAACTCCTAATGCGGCTTTAGGTGCCGTAATTGGAAGCAAACCTGTTCCCCGCACTGAAATCATCAAGAAGTTGTGGGCTTACATTAAGAAGAACGGCTTGCAGGATTCTAAGAACAGACGTATGATTAATGCTGATGAAAAACTGAAAGTAGTTTTCGGTGGCAAAAATCAGGTGTCGATGTTCGACTTGGCTAAATTAATTGGAAAGAACGCCAAGTAAGTTTTAAAAATTACTGATGCGAAAAGTCCCGCTGTTGCGGGACTTTTTTGTTACCATCTTTTTTTAAGTTTATCATTCCACCCGGCAGCGGCCTTTTGCCTTTTTATAGTTCCGTTTGCTAATGCTTCAGCTAATCGTGTATTCATTACCCCATTCGAGGTGAGATGATAAGCTCCACAGTCTTCACATTTATAAAATGCCACCGGGCCATTGCCTGTTCGGTATTCAAACTGTATGTGTGCTTCAATTAATGCATCCGTAGCAAGGGCCTCACTTATGTAGCTTCGTTTACCGGATGGGCACATCATTCGCAAAGATTAATTTTTAAGAATGCGGAACTCTACCCTGCGGTTTAGTTTGCGTGCCTCTTCCGAATCGTTGGTGGCTACAGGTTTTGACCCCCCATATCCCTTTCCTCGTATTCGTTTAGCATTTATTCCTTTACTTACCAGGTAAGCTTTTATCTTATCCACACGCTGTTGCGAAAGCAGGAGGTTTTTTACGCGATCGCCCCTGTTATCCGTGTGGCCTTCCAGTTCAATTTCCACACGGGGGTTAGCATTCAGAAAATCAACCACTACATTTAATTCAGAATACGACTCATCCAGCAACACCGTTGTACCCAGCTCAAAGAGTACACTTTTCAGATTTACAGAGGCACCTACTTCAATAGGTTGAAGTTTAAAATTCATTTCTAATGTTTCCAATTCAAACGTATGGATATCCAAACGCTCGGCCAGGTTAATGTAACCTTTGCTATCCACCTCAATAGTATAGATGCGGGTAGATGGAATTACTAAGGAATAGTTTCCACTTGCAGGGGCTTCTGCAATATAGGTTGAGTCTGCCTTGAGAATAATTCTGGCTGGTATGCCAACACCTGTTTTGGAATTGGTTACACGCCCCGACAGTGTTACCCGCTTAATTGCGTCTTTATACTCGCGCTTGGCTTCAACAATCTTTAATAAAGTATCTACTTTCTGTACTTCGGGTAACTTTTCATGATATACCCGAATGTCGCCATACCCATCGCTGTTGTGGGTAGATGTAAAGAGGGCGATATTTTGCGCTTCAAATTTCTTAAAATATAATTCCCGGCCATCGCTATTTACATCTATACCCAGGTTAACAGGTATCGACCAGTTTTTCCAGGTATCATCCAGCCGTTCGCTCATATAAATATCAAAACTGCCGGAACCACCCTTTCTTCCATTCGAAGCAAAGAATAAATACCTTCCATCTTCACTAAGCGAAGGGCTCATTTCCTGTAAGGGTGTATTTATCAAATTACCCAAATGCGTGGGTTCAGACCATCTGCTTTCCAGATAAAACGAAACATATAAATCTTCCGCGCCAAGCGAATTGTACGACTCGGCCGCCATTACTATTACTTGCAGGTTTTCGTGCCATTGGCCGCTTATGTGTTCAGAACGATTTTTAAAGTATGGAATAGTTATATTCTTAGGAGCAGACCATCCGGCATTGGTACGAATGCAGACTGAGATACCTTGCGTGGTGGGCAGGTCTCCGTTTTTGGTATAGTGATTAAATAAAAACAATTCATTTCCACTTTGGCTTAACCCCGCCACTGCATTATACCCACGATTGTTTAATACAAGTCCGCCATGTACCGGAGTGGTCCATTCATTGTTTGCCCAAACAGAAACCCAGATGTCGCCAGGATCTTTTACACCACCTATATTTTGGGGGTGGTTGGCTATTGTAACATAAAGTGTTTTTCCATCGGGGCTAATTACTGGATTCTGTTCATCGTAACCAGAGTTTACGAGGTCGAACTGTGCATGGGCCAGCGTTGAAAGTAGTAACAGCGAAAGGGTAAGTCGTAAAATCATCAGAACAAATAGATGGTTAAAAATACGAATGCTAAAGCTACCATTTGCTTACCCATTCGTTGTCTTTCAAATAAAATCGCCAGGGCAACAATGCATCCGTACCTGCATAATCAATGCCAATACGGGTAGTTGCTTCAATATTTTTAGAATTAATTGCATTTTCATGCAGTATGGTTATTTCAGAATGGGTAAGAGAAGCACCGTTTAGCGAGCGATCTATACCCAGGGCACGGGTAAGTTTTCCAGGGCCAGAGGTAATGCGAACGGCCTTTGAGGTGTTCATTCGATGCATCATTATTTCAACACCATCAACAGGCTCGAGTGCCCGTATCAATACAGCCTCTGCTCTTCCCGATTTATTGGTAACTACATTAAAGAGGTTGTGAATTCCGTAGCACAGGTAGACATAGGCTACCCCACCCCTGGCAAACATAACTTCGTTACGCTGGGTTTGCTTATTGTTATAGGCATGGCAACCACGCTCTTTGTACGAGTAAGCTTCGGTTTCAATAATACGGCCGGCCGTAACCTCTCCTTGTTTGCACGTAACCAATACTTTGCCCAGCAATTTGCGGGCAATAGTTACAACATTATTTTGTTGATAAAATTCAGGGGGTAGTACCAAAATTGTTAAATGATAGTGAGGTTGATTTTTTAAACGTATAAATGCTTCTATTTTTACATCCTCAAAATTAACTACTACCATGAAAAATGCCTTATTATTATTGTTATTCGTGATGAGTGTAGCGGCTTCTGCCCAGGTGCAGACTCCGCAACCCAGCCCGGCCGCATCGGTTTCTACTGTTGTGGGATTAACAGATGTAAAAATTGATTATTCGCGCCCCAGCCTTAAAGGCCGCAAAATTTTTGGTGAGAAAGATGTGATGTATCCGCACGGAACCATCTGGCGCACCGGTGCAAATGCCGGCACTAAAATTTCTTTCAGCGATGAAGTAAAAGTAGAAGGGATTACCGTACCAAAGGGTGAATACCTGATTTTTACCTGGCCCGGTGCTACCGAATGGACCGTTTCTTTGTACAAAGACATTGCGCTGGGTGGCAATACCAATGGCTACGATAAATCTAAAGAAGCTGCCAATTTTAAAGTGAAATCAGAAAAACTTACGGCTCCGGTAGAAACGCTTACTATTAACATTGGCGATATTGCTGCCGATAGCAAGAGTGCCAAAGTACAGTTGGCATGGGAGTATACTTCGGTGAAGTTTACAATTGTGGTTGATTACGATTCCAAAGTAATGAAGTCGATTGAAGCCAGCACAAAGGTAAATCCTAATAATTACTTTCAGGCAGCAGTTTATTACTTAGAGAACGGAAAGGATATTAAGCAGGCATTAGAATGGGTGAATAAGGCTGCCGAAGCAAACCCTACTGCATTCTGGATTTTGTATCAAAAAGCACGCATTCAAAAAACGGCTGGTGATAAGGCTGGTGCATTAGCAACATCTAAAGCAAGCTGGGAAGCAGCACAAAAAGCTGGTAACCGCGATTACCAGACTATGAACGAAGACCTTCAGAAGACTTTGAAGTAATGTTCAGGTTGACAACCTTTACCGCTTTGCAGGTAAGGGTTGTCAATCTTGTTTTTCTTTATCCAAAATTCTGAGGACCCACGCAAACACTACTACCACCACACAACCAATAATGTTGTAGTACAAAAAGGCAATTTCCTCGTAAAAAAAGAAGTAGCAAGTGAGAACAGAAGCCTCGCCAATAATTGCCGCTACAAATACAGCATTACTCTTAACCGACTTAAGGTAGAAGGCAACGAGAAAAATACCGAGTATGGTTCCGTAAAATAAACTGCCTACAATATTTACAAATTGAATCAGGTTTTCGGCCTGATTGGCCAATGCAGCAAAAACCATTGCCAGTAAAGCCCACATTACCGTAAATGACCGCGAGGCATTAAGATAAAATTTATCACTCCCCGCTGGTTTTATCGATCGTTTAAAAATATCAATAGTAGTAGTGGATGAAAGTGCATTTAATTCTCCTGCCATGGAACCCATGGCCGCAGAAAACATAACAGCTAAGATCAATCCAATAACACCGTGAGGTAAATAGCTGAGTACAAAGTTCAGAAACATATAATCACGGTCTTGTGTTTTGGCACCGGGCACTGCAGCAGCAATTGTACGCTTAACCGTGGCCCGTACACTATCCTCTTTACTTTTAGCCTGGAAATAATCCGTTTTGGCAGTTTGAATTATTGCTTCGTTATCGGATTGAATTCCTGAAACCAGATTTTTAATAGCAATCTGTTTATCGGCATAAATTTTATCGTACCCAATTTGTAAATGTGCCAGGGAGTCGGCATACGTAGTTTGGGTAGCTCGTTCTTTAAGCGTTTGATTATGAAAAATAGGTGGTTGATTAAAGAGATAGAATACAAACACAAGCACTCCGATAAAAAGAATAACAAACTGCATAGGGATTTTAAGCAGTCCGTTAAAAATTAATCCCATTCTGCTTTCGGTTAATGATTTGCCTCCGAGGTAGCGTGCCACCTGCGACTGATCTGTACCAAAATATGATAGAAATAAAAAAGTAGAGGCTAACAAACCTGACCAGATATTGAAACGATCGCTTAAGCTGAAATCTGTAGTAACAATATTCAGTTTACCAAGTTCTCCTGCAATCTGTATGGTATCGGTAAAAGAGACAGACTCTGGCAGTTTGTAGTAAGCCATAATTCCAGCCAGAAGCATGCCACCCATAATGATAGTCATTTGCTGGCGTTGTGTTAAACTAACCGCTTTGGTGCCACCCGAAACGGAATAGATGATTACCAGTAATCCAATCAATATCGTAGTAAAAATAATATTCCACCCCAGGATGGTAGAAAGCACAATAGAGGGTGCATACAACGTAATGCCGGCCGAAAGCCCACGCAGAATTAAAAATAGAACAGCAGCAAGGGTGCGGGTTTTTAAATCGAATCGTGTTTCGAGGTACTCGTAAGCGGTGTATACTTTTAACCGGTAATATATAGGAACCATTGTTACCGCTATAATTACCATGGCTAATGGCAATCCAAAATAGAATTGAAGAAACCGCATACCATCGTCCATGGCTTGCCCGGGTGTAGATAGAAATGTTACCGCACTGGCTTGCGTGGCCATAATAGATACGCCAATCATCCACCACTTCAGGTTGTTGTCGCCTTTTAGGTAACCATCAATGTTTTTGGTTTCGCGTGTTTTCCATGCACCGTACCCCACAATAAAGGCAAGCGTTCCAAACAGAATAATCCAGTCTAACAGATTCATGAAAACTGTTGGGTTAGCCAGAAATAGAAGATTACTTGTATAAGCATTACCGCCAATATTAACACATACCAGCTACGCCACGATTTAAAAACCGGAGGTTTTTCCTCTATCATTTTACTTTCGATTTTACTTTTGTTGAAGATTGGGCTTTGGATTTACCTAACGAAACCAGATTGGCAAATAATTTATAAGCGCCAGGAACACCTTCTGGTAATTCTCTGAAAAAAGAAAGCCCGGTATATACATAGTACCCCGCACCATATTGCGCCACAAGCAAACTTCCATTCCGGGCAGGCTCACCTTTGTCGTTCATGGAAAGTAATGCATCGAACGATGCATCCCACGCAGATGGAAAATACAAGCCACGTTCCTGAATCCACCCTTCAAAATCTTTTGCTGTTATTTTGTTTGGTGTGTTGAGTGCCGGGTGATCCGGTTTAATAATTCGAACTTCGCTGTCTTCTTCTGTAACCCGATCGCGCGAAAGCGTGAGTGGATAAGGGGCAATCTTTGAAGCATCTATCTCTAAATCGTTGCTGGTATTGTACTGTACAATTAATGTACCACCGCTTTTCACATATTCATGCAATACTGGCATTAAAAATCCGATCCGCTCATTTGTATTCAAAGCGCGTATTCCCAGCACTACCGCATCCAAACGCTTTAGGTTGAGCACTGTTACTTCTTCGTTCTTCATTTCCAATACTTCATAACCCAGATTCTGTAAAGCAACCGGGATTTCGTCACCCGCTCCTTTCAGATAGCCCACCACCGTACCTTCTTTGTTTGCATCAATGCGAAGCGCACGGGCTTGTGCAGGAGGCAATAACGTTTGGGTAGGAATATGATCGTATTGAATTTGTTTGTATGAAAGAGAGTACGGCTTTCCGTTTACTTCGGCAATTGCTTTGATTTGTGCATCTGTTTCTTCTTTACCTCCGGTTACCTGAAAGGTAAACACCTGCTCTTCATTTGCATGCTCTAAATTAAATGTAATGGAGTGTGGGTTACAAACCCAATCGGAAGGAATATCCAATTTCAGTGTGCCGGTTATTTTTTTATGCGAACCTGATTTGAGTGTAACGCGAACAGGTTGAGATACTTTATTCCTGATCAGATATACACTTTGTGTAAACGTGGCAAACACAGGCGGCACAATTTCAAAAGGCCTGCTCAATTCGCCCTTTACCGGATCGGTCCATTTATATGTAACGGGCATTTTTATTACCAGCACCTCGCCCGCAATATTTACTCTGGCTATTAACTCAATAGCGGCATCGTTCTCTGGCTTACCAATCAGGCCCGGATCGTTAACTGTAAATAACCCTCTTGCATGTGGTTGGGCCAACCAATAAGGAGCAGAATATTCCTGCCTCATGATGGTTTGTGTTGACTGAAATAAAACTGGTTGGTTATATTTTAATGGAAGTGTAAAAGCAGAATCATACCCAAGATTACTACAGGTTAAATTTGTTATTGACACAGGAACAGCCGATCTGTTAATCAATTCAAAAGAAAGCCGAACCGGTTCACCCGGGGCAATTAAGGGTTGATTTGAAGTAACATCGAGAAAGAGACCGGTGCAATCTTTAATCAGGCTTTCTACCTCATTCAATTTTCTGGTCTTCCATACTGACTCGCTTAACTTCGATATAGCTTTACGAATCTCTAATAACGCTTGTATTGAGGCTGCCGGATTTTCTTCATCGTATTCTTTAATTGCTTTTAGAACAAGCGGTTCAATGGCAGCTCCGCCATCCAAGCGGGTCCAGGTTGTGTTTACTTTTTCGAAAAGTGCTTTATCGGCCTTAGTCCCTTTTACAAACTCAAAAAATTCAGGAGCATCTCCCCTTCTTCCTGGCGATCCAAATCCCTGGCTTTTATGTTGAGTTCTGCTTTCGGCCGCAATCTCAGCGTATGATTTTCCCAACAGGTTGCTATACGTTCCTACATTAATCATTAACACACCCGGGGTGTTTTCGTTTATGGTTTGATTCCACCACCTGCCTGTGTTGGTATAAATAGCACTGGTTTGCCATACACCTAATTCTTTTACCTGTTTAGGATAGCGCAATGCATCGGCAGCTGCATCAAATGCTTCTTGCGCTAGTATAGCCGATGAAGTATGATGCCCATGCCCGGCCCGTTCATCTGGCGGAAAGCGGGTAAGAATCACATCCGGTTGAAATTTCCGGATTACATGCACTACATCCGATAGTACTTCATCTTTATTCCATATCTGCAACGTTTCCTGATAATTTTTTGAAAATCCAAAATCAATTGCACGGGTAAAGAATTGCTCTCCTCCATCCATGCGCCTTGCGGCCATTAACTCCTGCGTTCGAATCAAACCCAGCAACTCACCCATCTCTGAACCAATCAGATTCTGTCCACCATCACCGCGTGTCATAGAAAGATATGCAGTAGCGGCCAGCTGATCATTTGCCAGATAAGCTATGGCACGTGTATTTTCATCATCCGGATGAGCAGCTACATAAAGTACCGACCCTAAAAAGTTTAGCTTCTTTAGTTTTAGTTTTATCTCGCTTGCACTGGGCTGTGTTTGCGCAACCCCCTGATAACAAGTAAGCAAGACAAGAGAAAAAATTTTAAATACAGACAGGATTCTCATAGCACGAATTAAGGGAAAAATTAATAAACCCGATTGATCCATAATTAAACGGTTGCTTGTCGGTATCAGCGGCAAAGGTGCTGTTCATCTGTTGGTGGAGAAAAGGATTAACACTAATTTCAGATAATCTGAACACAACAAAAGATTTGGTTACAAATTATAACCGGCCTTTTTTCTGGCCATTAACAAAGAAGGTACCATCGGGGTTGGCTTCCAGTATAATTCGCGAAAGTATTTCTTTTTCTTCGTTCAAAAACAAGACTGAATACTTATGCGAAACAATTTGATCTTTCACATCATCACTATATCCCCAGTCAATTTTTACAACGAAATCGGTGCTCGCTTTGCGGTTAATTACTGTAGTGCCTTTGTGGTTTAACACCTTCAACCTCACCTCTCCGGTCCCTAACCTTAATACCTTAACTTCTGTTTTTAAGTAGGGTAATGGTCCGGTAGTAACTGTTTTCTTTCCAGGATCAGGCGCTTCATAATCTGATTTTTCGGGGCGCAGCCGTTCTTTAAAAGAATAATCGAATTTGAATTCAAACTCGTTATCGGGTTTATAGGGCTCTGTTTCCTGAGCCATTACTACAATGCCTGCTAGTATTGCCGGTAGAATACAGATAAGTTTTTTCAACATATACACAAGGTATTGGCGCAAGGTATATCATGCAAGAATCTCCTTCTTTTTTAAATGTTAAAACAAATTAACTTTGTGCCTCTTTTTTAAACAATCAAAAAAAATGATGAAAACGGCAGAAATACAAACCGCATACGGAAACATGAAGGTGGAATTCTTTGAAACCGATGCCCCAAACACAGTTAAAAACTTTACGGATCTTGCTAAAAAGGGATTTTATGATGGGCTCACTTTTCACCGGGTATTGCCCAACTTTGTAGTGCAGGGTGGTTGTCCTAATGGTATTGGTAATGGTGGCCCCGGCTATACAATTAAATGCGAACTAACAGGAGCTAACCAATACCACGATCGCGGGGTACTATCGATGGCCCATGCCGGCCGCGATACGGGCGGTTCTCAGTTTTTTATTTGTCATAATCGCGAGCGAACTAAACACCTGGATAGAAACCATACCGTTTTTGGCAAGGTAGTAGAAGGATTAGATGTAATTGATCAGATACGGCAAGGCGATGAGATTATTAAGATAGTTGTAACGGAAGCTTAACCGGGTAGTACCTCACATAAACGAAAGGCGCTAACACAAGCGCCTTTTGTCTTTTAATGGTTAAGCAAAATCAATATCTTTGGATATCATGCAGAAGCCTATCTTCATTAATCAAATTTTAACCTTATGTGTATTGGTATGTACCTTTGCATGCAGTCAAAAATCATCAGACCGGTTTGTGGAAATTGATGGCCATAAACAACATATTCTGGATAAAGGAAAAGGCACCCCGGTAGTAATTTTTATTACCGGTGCCGGTGCCGACCTTAATAATTTTAGCATAATACAGGAAGAGATCGCTACCCTTACCCGAACATTATCATACGATCGGGCCGGTATAGGCTTGTCGGAAGAAATAAATACTGAACGTACCGTAGGGCATTTTGCTATTGAATTGAATGAAATATTAGAAAAGGAAGATATTGAACCCCCGTATTTAATTGTCAGTCATTCGTTAGGTGGTTTTATTTCACGGTGGTATGCGCACTCATATCCCAGTAAGGTAATGGGGATGGTTTTAATCGATCCGGCCTATGAAGGGTTTATGGATACAATCAGGAATACGCGCAGTGCTGATCAGCGCAGAAGAATGAAAGATATGGTTGATTTGGGTATTGTGAATAAGCCCAAAGCAACACGCAAAGAACTGGAAATGTTGCAACACGATGAACAGTTGATGCGAAGCACACGTTTACCGGTTGATATTCCGATTACCATGCTTACTTCCGGTAGATTTTCAAAAAAAGAGCGCGATGCCGGAGCTACAGCTGCGGATATTGCTCTATGGGTACAATTTCACGAAAACCTGAAAATACAGGCTCCTCAACTCAAGCACATTGTAACAGAAAAGAGTGGATCTTTTATTCATCATGATGAACCCGAGTTGGTTATTGGTGAGATAAAAGCCATGATTGAAACCATGAGGCTTAAATTAAACCCACCACCTGAGCCAGAACCCACAGACTCTATTGCAGCCGATACACTAAGAATTGAATAAGTAGTTTATCAAGCCCAGGCTTTACAGCCCATAGCTTATATTTGATGCAGCTCTGTTTGCTTTAGCCCTTGCCGACTCAATACTTTCGCCTCTCGCCAAACAAACCCCCATTCTACGTTCGCCATTTACTTCGGGCTTACCAAAAATCCTGATCTGTGTATCGGCTTCCTGCAAAGCGGCTTCAATGCCAGTGTAAATAATATTGTTCGATTTTCCTTTTACCAGAATTACCGAAGAGGCCGATGGACCCAGTTGCCGGATAACCGGAATAGGTAAGCCCAAAACAGCACGAACGTGTAAAGCAAATTCAGAAAGATCTTGTGAAATCATGGTAACCATGCCGGTATCGTGCGGGCGTGGTGATAGTTCACTGAAATAAACCTCATCTCCTTTTACAAAAAATTCTACTCCAAATATCCCATATCCGCCTAACGCATTCACAACTTTTTCGGCTATTAACTGTGCTTCTTTCAAAGCTTTACTGTTCATTGGGTGTGGTTGCCATGATTCCTGGTAGTCGCCATGCTCTTGCCGGTGACCAATGGGTTCACAAAAAGAAACTCCATTTTTATGGCGAATTGTGAGTAACGTAATCTCAAAGTCGAAATCAATAAACCCTTCAATAATAACTTTTCCACCACCCGTTCGGCCACCTTCCTGGGCATATTGCCAGGCCGATTCAATATCTGCTTCGCTTCTAATTACACTCTGCCCCTTACCCGATGAACTCATGATTGGTTTCACCACACACGGCATTCCAATTCTGCGAACAGCTTGTTCAAAATCAGTGCGTGTAGCAGAAAAATGATAAGGAGAAGTCTTTAATTTCAATTGCTCTGCGGCAAGCACGCGAATGCCTTCACGGCTCAGGGTTAAATGCGCAGCGTTTGCACTCGGCACCACACGAAATCCTTCACGTTCAAGTTCAACCAACGTATCAGTTGCAATAGCTTCTACTTCGGGGATAATAATATGGGGCATTTCCTTTTTAATAACCGAACGAAGGGCCGCACCATCCAGCATATTAACCACGTGCCACCGATGCGCCACCTGCATGGCCGGGGCGTTGGCATACCGGTCAACCGCAATTACTTCTACTCCATACCGTTGAAATTCAATTACTACTTCTTTGCCCAACTCACCTGAGCCTAACATCATTACTTTTATCGCTGATGAAGTTAGCGGTGTACCCAATTTTAAAATAGACTCCATTAATTTGGAATTTTCATTTTGCGGCTCGAAAATAATATTTATTTCCCTGGTTGATATGTTCTTACTGCATGGGCTTCCACATCTTTTCTGTAAAACCACACATCTTTAAACTGGCCGTTGCTGTATAACTCCGCCTGGTTGGTAAAGTAAGGCGAGGCAGGATTGTTGCTGTTTCCTCCGGCTAATACCGATTTTGCTTTTATTGTTTTACCAAACTCTACTACGGCCACAAAGCTATTGCCTACGTATCCATACATTTTATTCGTGCCCGTATATGTACGGCTACCAAAGGCAGCTAACGATCCCCAGAAAGACGATGCTGAAGCTACAGGCAAACTTGGCTTGTTATCATCATACGTTTCATTAATTTGTCCGGTAAGGCGTTGAAAGCGATTTACTTCGCCCCAGGCTACATTCCATTTGCCAAAGTCGCGGGTGAATTCGTTTACCACAGTACGCAAGGCATTTAGTTTCTCTTCTGTTGTAGTTTGAGTAGTCATGTAGTTAATAATATCCAACTGGCTGCTGCCCGGTGCAATTTTCGAAAATACTCTTTGCCTAAGTTCAACACCCCAATACATAGCCAGTGCAGCTCCTACTGATTCCTTGCCATAGTTTAGATTCCATGTACGCAAGGTTTCTATTGGTTCTTTAAGATCGCCATTCACAGTCTTGTCGCTCGTATCGTATGCTTTAATAAGGGCTGGCAAGAGATTTTCAAATCCTGCTAAGTAGGGATCATTTGCTGCAGCAATTAATTTATCAAGCGTGTATTTGCTTTCGCGATCCAGCACACGTTCTGCATTTATGCCTCGTGCATTTTGTGCATCGGGTGCCATATACGTTGGAAAGTCTTTCTTATTGGGACTATACTTTCCCGCAAGGGTAAACGGTGTAGAGTTGCAATTCTGAATCCATCCGTTAGCGGGATTAAGAGACTGAACTATTTCCGATACATCATGTAACCCTTTCCAATCTGTATCGGGATTGCTTCCATCTACCGGCTTACTCCAATCGAATGTCGGATTGCGCTTTGGAATAAAGTTGCCGTGCCAATAGGCGATGTTACCTGTTCGATCGGCAAACACCGTGTTATTGGACGAGTTGGCTTTTAGCTCCATCACTTTTTTATAATCGTTATACCCTTTTGCCCTGGTACGTTGGTATGATTGGGTAAGCGCTTTGAGCGGTTCAACCATTAACGAAATGCTCACCCATTTCTCGCCTTGCCTGGCAATTACAGGACCGTGGTGGGTAAACCGTGCGGTAAATTCTTTATACATTTTCTGATTTCCGGACTTAAAAGCCAGTACAATCTTTTTGTTTATAACTGGTTTTTGATTGGCTCCATGTTGGTAGTAAACAGAATCTTGTTTGCGCACAATGGTTTCAAGATACTCGTCAATTACATCTGCCTGACTACTGGTATGCATCCAGCCGCAGTAATCGTTGAAGCCCTGATAAATGAAAAACTGTCCCCAGGTAACGGCACCGTAAGCATTTAATCCCTCCCTACTACTAACGTGCACCTCGGGCCTAAAATAAAATGAAGTATGCGGATTGATCAGCAACAAGGCATTACCGCTGGCACTTAACTTTGGTGCAATGGCAAAACCGTTGGAACCACGAGGTTCGGGTTCCGGTTCATTATGCTCTACTTCTTCCGGAACGATTTGCTCACCGGTTCCATAAAACTCCTTTAAGCGGTTTACTGAAATAGACTCTATATCGCCCCCAATACTTCCTTCACTAAACAGAAAGGGCATCCAGGGCTGATACCGCTTAATCAATTTGGGTTTTACTTCGGGATGTGTGTATAGATAGTAATTAATTCCATCCGCGAAAGCGTTGCAAAGGCGCTTAAGCCAGGCCGGGCTTTGTTTGTAAATATTCTCGGCCATAAGCGTATCGTAAAACAATCGCTGGCGAAGGTCGTGATAAAGCTTTTCTTCTCCTTCCACCTCTGCAAGCCGGCCCATTGAAGTTATATAGTTTAGCTCAACACGGGGAAAATCATCTTCGCATTGTGCATACAGAAATCCAAACACAGCATCGGCATCGGTTTTTCCATACACATGGGGAACTCCCCAATTATCACGAATGATAGTTACCCGTTGTGCCTGATCTTGCCAGTGATTAATCTCCGTTTTTGAAAAGGGTTGCCCTGCTGAAGTCAAAGCGCTAAACAACAAGGCAATAATGACGAGGTTTCTCATAGATAGAATAAAACCTTAAGGTATTGAAATCTCTGAAATGATAAAGAATTTGTGTTGCGAATGGTAATTTCTTTATTACAATTATCCTGTTGAAAATCCATAGCCATTCAAAAATTAGTGGTAGATTTTGGTTTATTTAAGTCCACGATAACATTCCTTCTAAGAATCAATAGTTCCATACAAATAGTTACACAAACATGCGAATAGTATTGGTAGCATTTGTACTTATACAAACTTTTGCGGTACAGGCGGAAGATGGATACCGGCTTTGGTTGCGTTACGATAAAATTGGTAATACCCGGTTGCTAAGCCAATACAAAAAGGATTTTAGCAATCTGTATATAGATGGGCAATCGGCAACCCAGCTTGCAATCAAAACCGAGTTAGAAACAGGCCTTACCGGCTTATTGGATTTTAAACCTACTCAAAAAAAAACAATTTCAACCGGCACTTTACTGGTGGCCACATTAGATTCTGAAGTAATCAGGAAGTTAAATCTGACCATAACAAAACCATTGACAAAAGAAGGCTTTGCAATTAAGCGTATTACGCAGGCAGGAAAATCGGTTACAGTAATTACTGCACCTGCTGAAGCAGGATTGCTTTATGGTACTTTCTATTTGTTGAGATTAATACAGACAGAGCAGGTAGGTGGAGCATTTGATGTAGAAAGTTCGCCCCGAATTCAACTCAGAATACTTAATCATTGGGATAATCTGGACGGAACAGTAGAGCGCGGTTATGCAGGTTTCTCATTATGGAACTGGCATAAATTACCCGGATATATTGATCAGCGCTATATCGATTATGCGCGGGCAAATGCTTCGATAGGAATAAATGGTACAGTGCTTACCAACGTAAATGCAAATGCGCTGGTACTTACACCAGCTTATCTGGAAAAGGTTGCAGCAATGGCAGATGCCTTCAGACCTTACGGGATTCGGGTTTACCTTACGGCAAGATTCAGTGCACCTATAGAGATAGGAAAATTACCAACAGCCGACCCCCTTAATGAAGAGGTAATACAATGGTGGAAAAATAAGGTTAATGAAGTGTATAAATATGTGCCTGATTTTGGTGGCTTTGTAGTTAAAGCTAATTCAGAAGGCCAGCCTGGGCCACAAAATTACAATCGCACCCATGCCGATGGAGCCAATGTTTTGGCCGATGCCCTTAAACCTTATGATGGCATTGTTATGTGGCGGGCTTTTGTCTATGACAATAAAGTACCGGACGATCGTACCAAACAGGCATACAATGAATTTAAACCATTAGATGGAAAATTCAGGAGTAATGTAATTGTGCAGGTAAAAAACGGGCCACTGGATTTCCAACCACGAGAACCCTTTCATCCATTGTTTGGTGCCATGAAGCACACACCGTTAATGATGGAGTTTCAGATTACGCAGGAGTATCTCGGGCAAAGTACTAACCTGGTTTATCTCGGCAACCTATTTAAAGAAGTATTGGATTCAGAAACCTATTACCCTGAAAGCGGAACCGTAGGTAATACGCTCTACAACCATAAAACTAATTCAGTAACCGCTATTGCAGGTGTGGCCAATATAGGTTCTGACCGAAACTGGTGTGGTCATCCGTTTGCGCAATCAAACTGGTATGCCTTTGGCCGGCTAGCCTGGGATTATGAACTTTCATCTAAACAAATTGCCGAGGAGTGGGTGCGCATGACTTATTCGAATAACCCCCTTGCGGTAAACAGTATTGTAAAGATTATGGATGACTCGTACGAAACCGTTGTTAATTACATGACACCTCTTGGGTTGCATCATATTATGGGATGGAATCATCATTACGGCCCTGCACCGTGGATAAAAGATAAGCATCGTGCCGACTGGACATCGGTGTATTACCATAATGCAGACACAACAGGGATTGGGTTTAACCGAACGCATTCAGGTAGTAATGCTGTTAGTCAGTATGCACCCGAGCTGCATGCCATTTTTGGATCGCGTGAAGCATGCCCGGAAAAATACCTATTGTGGTTTCATCATGTAGGTTGGAATGAAACACTGAAGTCGGGGAATACGCTTTGGGAGGAACTTTGTTTTCGGTATTACCGGGGAGTTACTGAGGTTGAGCAAATGGAAAAGCAATGGGAACTACTAAAAGATGTAACAGATGGACAAAGATTTAAACACGTGAGCCAGCTATTAAAAATTCAACATCAGGAAGCAGTTTGGTGGCGTAATGCATGTGTCCTTTACTTCCAAACATTTTCAAAACAACCCATCCCATCCGTGTTACCTAAGCCAGACAAAACCCTGGATTATTATATGAGCCTTGAGTTTCCTTATGCGCCAGGTATAAAGCCGCAATGGTAGCTATGCATGCTATTTTACCTGCTTTATAAGCCAGGCTTTTGCTTCCGATATCTCTTTGAACAGTTCAAAGGTGTAGCCCCGCTGACACCCCACTTCCTGCCAGTATTTTACAAACTCTCGCGAGGGCTCATTATAAACACCAGCCGCAACACTTCCGGCAAAGGCAGGCATGGAAAGATCATACGTACGTACCAGATTATAGGCTTCAGCTATAGGCAGTTTGAAACTTGCACGTGTAAAATCGAGTAAAAAATACCGAATTCCAGTCTCCTTTGCTTTTTGGTGAACCTGAATGGTAATATCTAAAAGATCTGTTGGCGAATCATAAATACCCTCGCTGGTAACAGATAGATATATTTTTTTATCTTCAATTGAAAACCTGGGGGCTTGTATACTCATCGGTTAAAAATAATTACTCAGATACACTTATATAAAACTCCTGACCAAAAATTGTTACTTAAAATATTTTTATTCAGACTTGCCATAGATTAAATATTATTACAGGTATCTTACCGGGATGATGACAATGAGGGTTTTGTTCTAATAAATTACATATGATTACCATGGAGCAAACCATGCGGTGGTACGGCCCGCATGATGCAGTAAGCCTGAGCGATATACGGCAGGCGGGGTGTACGGGTGTAGTTACGGCTCTGCACCATATACCGGTGGGTGAAATTTGGTCGGCAGACGAAATCAATAAACGTAAGGCACTTATTGAAGCTGCCGGCATGACATGGACTGTTATAGAAAGTTTGCCCGTGCATGAAGATATTAAGAAACAAAAAGGCGAATATAAAAAATGGATAGAAAACTATAAGATAAGTATTCGTAATGTAGCAGCTTGTGGTTTAAAGGTAATTACCTACAACTTTATGCCTGTTCTGGATTGGTTGCGCACCGATGTTGCCTACACCCTACCCAATGGAAGCAAGGCTTTGTATTTTAACCGCGCAGCCTTTGTTGCGTTTGATTTATTTCTGTTACAACGGCCTTATGCCGATAAGGATTACACACCAGAAGAGGTAACAAAAGCCAAAACTTATTTCGATTCAATTTCTGATGCTGAAAAGAAATATTTGTTTGCTAATTGCCTGCTGGGATTACCCGGAAGCGATGAGAGTTTTACACCTCAACAAGTGTTACAAGCCCTGGAAGAGTATGCCAGCATAGATGCCGCCAAGCTTAAACAGCACTTGTTTTATTTTTTACAACAGGTTGTTCCCGTTGCTGAAGCAGCAGGAATTAAGTTAGCAATTCACCCCGATGATCCTCCCTACCCCTTACTGGGTTTACCCCGCGTAGTAAGTACCGAAAAAGATGCAGCGGAACTCCTGAATGCTGCGCCTTCACCCTCTAATGGATTATGCTTCTGTACAGGTTCGTATGGAGCACGACCCGACAATGACTTATCCGGTATGATACAACGCCTGGGCGATCACATTCATTTTCTTCATCTGCGAAACACGAAGCGCGATGTAGAAGGTAATTTTTATGAAGCCGATCATTTAGGTGGCGATTCGGATATGCCCGCTGTTGTAAAGGAAATTTTGCTCTTGATGAAACGCAGGCAGGTTTCTATTCCGATGAGGCCCGATCATGGGCACCAGATGTTAGATGATTTGAAAAAGAAAACGTACCCGGGGTATTCGGCAATTGGCCGGCTAAAAGGCCTTGCCGAATTACGTGGATTAGAGTTGGGAATTGGTAGAATGCTTGATCTATAATTATGAAGAGTTTTATTACGGAAAGTTTCCTGTTGAAAAATTCATTTGCAGAAAAGTTATATCATGATTATGCCCGAGCATTACCTATAGTTGATTATCATAATCATCTGCCACCCGATGAAATTGCTGCTGATCGTAAATTTGAAAACCTAAGTCGTATCTGGTTACGTGGCGACCATTACAAATGGCGGGCCATGCGGGCATTCGGTATTACCGAAACATTTATTACGGGCGATGCTTCCGATCAGGAGAAATTTCAGAAGTGGGCAGAGACAGTTCCGTACACACTTCGCAATCCGCTCTATCATTGGACACACCTTGAATTACAACGATATTTTAATATTACAGAGTTGCTCCGGGCAGAAACAGCTAACCGTATTTATACCTACGCGAATGAGGCCTTGAGTACCCCTGAGTTTTCTACACAAAAACTACTTACCAAAATGAATGTGGAAGTGGTTTGCACAACCGATGATCCTTCCGATTCATTACAATCACATAAGCAATTAGCAAATAGTGGTTTTACAACAAAAGTACTGCCCACCTTCCGACCCGATAAAGTATATAATTTTTCATCCACCGATGGTTATATCAGTTATCTGAATACGTTGAGTTTGGCAAGCGGAATTGAGATTACTTCTTATGATTCGTTACTTTTAAGTTTACAAAATCGAATCAAACATTTTCATGAAACGGGCTGCCGGTTAGCTGATCATGGTCTTGAGCAAATCAATATTCCGGCTCAGGTCTATAATCCACAGACCTTGTTTACTAAATTACTCGGGCACGAAGTATTGAGTGGAAGTGAACAAATTTCATTTCGCTATTCTATTTTGATTGAACTGTGCAAGATGTACCACAAACAAGGTTGGGTGCAGCAATTTCATCTTGGAGCACTTCGCAATACAAACACCCGTATGATGCACCTGTTGGGTGCGGATTCCGGCTTCGATACAATTGGAGATTTTTCGCAAGCCTCTTCTTTGGCCAGGTTCCTGAACGAGTTAGACCGAACAAATCAATTGTGCAAAACCATAATCTATAACCTCAATCCATCCGATAACGAAGTGTTTGCCTCCATGATTGGAAATTTTAATGATGGTTCGATAAGGGGGAAGATACAGTACGGATCGGCCTGGTGGTTCCTTGATCAAAAAGATGGAATGGAAAAACAACTGAATGCCATTTCCAACATGGGCTTATTAAGTTGTTTTATCGGTATGCTTACCGACTCGCGCAGTTTTATGTCTTTTCCCCGTCACGAGTATTTCAGAAGAATTTTGTGCAACCTGATTGGGCAGGATGTTGAAAACGGAGAGCTGCCTGATGATGAAAAGTGGCTGGGTAAGATCGTAGCCGATATTTGCTATTACAATGCGAAAGCCTATTTCAATTTTTAAGAATCTAAGCGAGTAATCATTTTATCTTAAGCACAGTTCGTGCGTATCGCGTAAGCGATGGCGTTCTTTCGCCCACGTTGGAGTTCTTCTCCAACGTGCAAGATAAAGGTTGATAACAGGTTAGTTGCAAAATTGTTGGTGGTGGGCTTGCACACAAACCTTCGCGCAAACACCAACCGACAAGCAGATTTCCAAAACCCAACTCTTTAACAGGATCGCAGTATCGGCTTGAGGAGCGGATTAAATTAACCAAAACATGCTAGGGCGAATGCATTGGCGTTACGGTTTGCGGTGAAAAAACAAAATAATCACCGCAAATTTGCGGTAAATAGTTCGTACATTTGCCGCATCTTAGTTTCTGAAAAATGGCAAAATACATCTACGAGCATAAAAATTGGACGAGCTTTTCGTGGCAAGACAAAGCCATCAATGCTGTATTTGGCGAGGTGAAACTAATGCAGGGAAAAATCATCGGGCAAATGAACGCTTTGGGGTTTTCTGCCAAAGAAGAAGCTACGCTTACAGCACTAACCTTAGATGTAGTAAAGTCGAGTGAAATAGAAGGGGAATTACTTAATTACGACCAGGTCCGTTCTTCCATTGCAAGGCGTTTGGGAATCAACACCGCAGGGCTTGTGCCAAGCAGTCGTCATATAGAAGGTGTAGTAGAAATGATGCTTGATGCTACTCAACGTTACACATTACCTTTAACTGAGAAGCGTTTATTTGGTTGGCACGCAGCACTTTTCCCAACAGGTTATAGTGGACCATACGCCATAGAAGTTGGCAAATATCGCTCAGGTGAAATGCAGATAATTTCGGGAGCAATGGGCAAAGAAAAAATTCACTACGAAGCCGTAAAGTCCAAATTGGTAAAATCTGAAATGGGCAAATTTTTAGATTGGTTTAATAACGACAATCAACTTGACTTTGTACTAAAAGCCGCTATCGCTCACTTTTGGTTTATCATCATTCACCCATTTGATGATGGAAATGGACGTATTGGACGAGCCATAACCGATATGTTACTGGCGCGTGCTGAAAGCAGTGGCGAGCGTTTTTATAGTATGTCTAGTCAAATTTTAGTAGAACGAAAACGCTACTATAAAGTATTACAAAAAGAGCAACACAGCACAGGCGACATCACAGAATGGCTTGAATGGTTTTTACATTGTTTGAAAAACGCCATGCTTGCCACCGAAAACACAACCCACCGCATTTTGCGAAAAGCCGAATTTTGGAAACAACACAAAAACACAGCAATCAACGAACGCCAACGAACTATTTTGAATATGCTCTTTGACGGCTTTGACGGAAAATTGCAATCATCAAAATGGGCGAAGATTACCAAAGTTTCAACAGACACTGCATTACGTGACATAAAAGACTTACTAAAAAAAGGCATTCTGCAAGAAACTACCGAAGGTGGGCGAAATGTCAATTATGAACTTGCTGACTTTACACTCAACTAAAAAAACAGCATTGACAGAAATAAGAGTACAGCCACCAACAAGAGTATGGCGAATGGCCGTGTTTAGTTCTTCGTATGAAATTTTGTGCTAATTTACTTCACCCATGTTGGAGTTTTTCCCCAAGGTGCGAGATAAAAATTTGATTACAGGATAGGTAAGATTGTAGCAGACATTTTCTACTACAATACAAAAACCTTATTTCAACTTTTAAGAATTCAGCGAGTAATCATTTTATCTTAAGCACAGTNNAACTTCATGGTATTGCCACCACGAGTATGTTATTTTATTTCCTTTATCCGGGTCAGAAACTTCTACAGCCAAACTTACTTTAGCACCGGGTTTAGCTTCTATTACTTTTGCTGTTTTGAGTTTTACCGCAGGTGGATGATTGGCTTTGCTAAAAGGCTGCACACACCAGGAAGCCCGTGCTGCAAATTCGTTTTGTAGTACATCAATCCATCTCGTTTGCGGAAATGATTTATCCAGAGTTTGCGTAAAGGGATTATAGTCTGTTACTTGATCGCCATCTTCCCACCGGTTAGGCGCAGTAGAAGATTGAACCAACCTGCCGCCCCATCCACCAAAGTGCGGATTACTAAGGTTATCTAAGCCAACATCTATCAAATGAAAGAATGCCGGGGAATCGCCTTCAGAAATAAAATCGTATTGGGTAAAGCTACCCCACTGGTTCTTCTTAATTTTTTCAGGATCGCTGTAAATATCTTCCAATTCACCGGCAGGCGGATTGCCATCTCCATAGCTGTAATACATTTTTAATAACGGTCCGCTGTTATTGATAATCGGCCCCATAAACGCACCTTCCAGGTAGTGATGTAATTCTTTTGGCGCGGCTCGCTTCCAGAAATAGGCAAAGCACCA
>DEIA01000079.1 GCA_002352225.1 Flammeovirgaceae bacterium UBA2786 | reverse complement strand
AATACGCGTATATTTAGGAGTTAGCGGTCATGCTATGACGACAGTGCGTAACCCAACCGACAGAGATAAAAACAGCTACAACGAATGACAGATGAAGTGAAAATATTTGTTTACGGCTCATGCCACTTTTCCGAGCGACTTGACAGTGATGAAGTAGTTGGAAACGGTGGTTACGGAGTTGTGGTATGTGCAAACGGAAAACGGACGGAAGAGTTTTCAGGTGGTTTTTCCAACACGACAAATGCACGAATGGATATTGTTGGTATAACTGAAGGACTTAAAAGAGTAAAAGAACCAAGCAACATTACCGTTTACTTGACCAACGGTTATGTAATTGACACCTTGACAAAAGGTTGGTTGGAGAAATGGAAAAAGAAAGGGTTCAAAAAGAAAAAGCATGTTGACCTTTGGGTTGAGTTAGACAAAGTTCTTACTGCAAACTCTCATTCCATTTCGTTTCAACATTCAAGAGATGTGAAGTTTTCCAAGGACTTTCAGCAGGCAGAGTTATTAGGCAAAGTTATGTCTGGAAAGAGAAATCTCCCAAGCGACCTAAAGACAATAGACAACGCATCAACCGAACTTTTTGTAGCGACCGATGAGGAGGCAAACCAAAATGTAGATGTAGGAATTACGGATGACGAGCCAATTCTTGATAGCATTTGCGTTGACGCTTCAACAATTTCAAACCCTGGACCAACCGAGTATAGAGGTGTTGACACGAAGACGAAAAAGATAATTTTTGAATTAAAACTTGACGAGGCGACAAACAATATTGGCGAGTTTTTAGCCATTGTTCATGCACTTGCACTATATAAGAAAAAGGGTGAAGAACTTAAAATCATTTACAGCGATAGCTTGAACGCAATCTCTTGGGTCAAACAGAAAAAATGTAAAACGAAATATGAGAAGACAGACACTAATGAAAAAGTGTTTGACCTCATTCAACGAGCAGTAACTTGGCTACACAACAATCATTACGACACTAAAATCTTGAAATGGAACACTGGTGCTTGGGGACAAATTCCAGCGGACTATGGACGAAAGTAAACACAACATGACTGCAAACTTGACACTTCAAACCTTAGTGGACAGAAAAGCACGAACCGCTAACATCGGCTTGCCAAAAGCGGGGCTGACGTGGGTAATTGAACAGTTGTGCTTCTATTTTACATTCGTGCTTGGCGACAGGTTAGTGCTTCTAATGCCCCGCCTTCGGCAAGCCGTCAAACGTTATAGCCAATGGTAGGACGACACTTAACTAAAATATGAACAATAACATTCAATCATTATGAACTACAAAAATTTTATTTACATTCTTTTATGCTTGAGTTTCTCGATGATACTAGGAGCATCAGTTTATGAACATTTAGCCGTTTGGCCAAATGCATTTGCAGCGCCTCCAAAATCTTTGACTATGTTTCAGGGTGATTTTAAGCTTAGTCCAGAACTTTTTTGGAAGAGTATTCATCCAATAACGTTATTTCTTTTTATTGTCAATCTTATTTTAAACTGGAAGTCAGAGAGAAAAAAGTATATTTTAGTAGCAATGATTGGATATATCTTAATTGCAATTGTAGCATTTGCATATTTTTCGCCAGAAATAATTCTTCTAACTAAAACGAAATATCAAGATACTGTCAATCAAGAAATAGTAAGTAGGTTTTCATTGTGGGAAACATTGAGTTTCTTTGAACTTGCATTTGCCATAATTTTAGCAATTACCTTATTTGTGGGACTTACAAAAAATAACAATAAATGAAGTACAACATTTGTGAATACTCATACACGGCACATTGAGACATTGAGACTAAGTAATGATAATTATTTACAAAATCAGATACTTGGAACCACTGGCTATAACAAGGTATTGCCAAAAGCGGGGCTGAATGGCTTCGATTGGACATTTGTGCAAGGTTCAACATTTGTTCTTCGATTGAACTTTTGTGCTAAAAATCCGCCACTACGCCAAGCCGCAAACCGTTACCTGTAATTATGAAAAATATATTTGTTACAACGGTAATTTTTGCGGTGGCTTTATCCATAAACGGACAGACAACTGATTCCTTGAAAAAACAAAACGCGTTGAACGATGACGTGTACTTACATCCAGTGGACTGTGTAACACCTTATACCTTGAAAAAAGGGGAATGGATTTACGCTCAATCAATACAAACACTACCATTTCCAAGTTGGGCATTTTACGGTATTACCGACAAGTTGACTATACAAATTGATTTATTACCTTGGCTTTATGGAGCATTTACAGAATTAAAAAAACCAATTCCTAGTTTCAACTTACGCTATAGGTTTAACGAACAAAAAGGGCTGATTCCAACAATAGGTGTTGAGGCGATGTTTGTTCACTTTTGGGACACCTTACAAAGATTTAAAACACCGTCAATGATTGTCTGGGAAAATGGCTCTTACTTTCACTTTAAACCTAGTATAAGTTATAAAATTAAAGATAAGTTATTTGTAAATCTTTCGTTTGGGGTTGATTATATAGACGAGTTAATTTTGCAAAACAACGATACTAATAATTTTCAGAATAAGACTTTTGTAAAGAGTTGGAATCCAAATTATGCAATTGGGATTGACTATAGACCATCAAAATGGATAAGCTATCACTTAGCTTATAATTATGGAGCTACGTTAAGTTTTTTAGAAAATGTGCCCCGTAAAATTCAGGTCACGTATGGTTTCAGAGTCGCTCCGTTTTACAAAAACAGATTTGGAATATTGCGACATCTAAGAATTGAATTTGTTGCAATAAACGGCTTTTTTAAAGACATAGATGCGAAACAGACATTTCCTATTCCGGTATATCCTTATATTTATTGGCAGTGGAAAAAGGATAAGACAAAAAATTAATTACAGCTAACACGCGGTTGGCATCAGGGCAGAGCTATAAGCGCACGCGGACAAGTGGTTGCTTCGCGAGTTTTATTACTGCAAAAACATTTGTAGCTTCATATAAACATTTGTGGTTGTAGACAGGTGATGCTTCGTAAGCCCGAACGCCAAGCCGCCAACCGTTAGTGACTATTTGAATAGACGACATAACAATCATGGAACTATACGGGCAACATAGTAAAAGCATTCCTCAAAAACTGACAATTCACGTTTTGGAAATCTTATTATTGTGTTTATCGTTTTGGATACTTTTTCAAGACGGTGGAACTTGGATTGAAAACACTTTACATATACACAATTCAACTGTATCTAATGAAAGGCGAATAATCATTTTTATTTTTAGCGTAATCACTTTTTTTAGGTTTGCATTTATGATGACTCTTTTGCTGAAAAGAGCAATTCCTTGGGAAGAAAGTTTTAGTGTTCCGTTTGCCTTCGCTTTATATTTTGTTGGATTTTCTTTGTTCATTTTGTCAACCTCTAAACCCATTGATTTCATTGACATTTTCGGAATATTCTTGTTTGTAGTTGGATGTATCTTGAACACGGGTGGAGAAGTTTTACGTAACCAATGGAAAAAGAACCCTGACAATAAAGGAAAAATATACAAGACAGGATTTTTCAGATACTCCCGACACATCAATTATTTTGGTGATTTGCTTTGGGTGACAGCATATGCAATTATCACAAGAAACTGGTATGCTGTAAGTATTCCGATTTTTCTCTTTTGCTTATTCGCTTTTTACAACGCACCAAAACTTGATAAATACCTTAAAGGTAAATACGGAAAGGACTATAATGATTATGCAAATAAAACAAAAATGTTAGTTCCATTTATTTATTAGAATAATTGCTATTAATATTATAGAGACATGAAAGCGAAAAAAGACAGTCCTGGTGTTTACATTCCACCGCCATTATTTTATGTTCTAACATTTGTTATTGCAATTTCTATACAAAAACAAATTCCAATTTATGATGGCTTGTTTAACGAACAGTGGATGAAATATATAGGAACAGTCTTATTGATTATTTCATTATTTTTCTTAATAAAAAGCTTAAGACAATTTTTCTTAACTAAGAATACGGTAATTCTGATGAAACCTGCTACTTCACTTCAGACTAACGGTATCTATAGTGTAACACGAAACCCTATGTATGTTGGATTAGCTTTTGTTTACTTAGGATTAGGTTGCCTAATTGGCAATTGGTGGAATTTCATTTTATTCCCGATATTATTTTTAATGGTTCAAGAATATATTATCAAAAGTGAAGAAAGGTATTTGCTTCGTGAATTTGGACAAGAGTTCATTAATTACACAAAAAAAGTAAGAAGATGACTTTAACAATTCTTATTGACAGGAAAACAAAACAGCCACTAACACGGGTTTTGTTTCAGGCGCTTACGTGCAAACCTGAAGCTTTGTGCTTCTAATAAACTTTAATAATAAATTGAAACTTTGTGCTTCGAAATCCGCCACTTCGGCAAGACCCGAAACCGTTAGCAGTCTGTAACTATCCAATCGTTAAGAACTAAATTCAAGATAAAATGACCGAATACAGAGAAAAAATTATCCAAAACTATATTGACGGCTACAACGAATTTGAAGTTGATAAAATGACTTTCAATTTCGATGACAATATCATTTTTAAGAACATTCAGAATGACCAAGTGAATATGACATTAAACGGTATAATTGCGTTTAAGCAACAAGCCGAACAAGCAAAGGCTTATTTTGAAAGCAGACGACAGCAAATCACATCTATACTACACGACACCGATAAAACGGAAATCGAAATAGATTACTTTGCAACGTTGGCAATGGACTTTCCAAACGGATTGAAAAAAGGCGAAAAATTAGCGTTAAAAGGAAAATCTGTTTTTGTATTCCAAGACAACAAAATTATTCAACTAACAGATATATCCTGACAAAAAAAACCGAATTAAAAACAGCCGCTAACACGGGTTTGCGTTAGTGGGCAGGCAGTGTGAATCGAAACTTTTGAGCAAGTAAAAAACGTTGGTGCTGGCAGATAGTTTACGGTTTCAAAATCGCACCCATCGCAAATCGGCAAATCTAAATGATGGGGTTTTCTTACTCAAGATAGATGAGGTGCATGTAGGTTACGGGTGGAGGTGGCGTGCTTTAAAAAAGTTGACATTTCAGGCGTTGCACGTAGTCAGCACTCATCTGTAACACCCCGCTGGGAGTTGAGTCCGGAAAATCGATTGCCTTTTTTCGAAAAATCTAAAAACAGTTAGTTAAAAACGAAATTTCAAAAGTTTTTTGAAAATTCAATTTTAACCTGACACTATTAACTTACAAACTCTGGTTTTATTTACATTTACTTTAACCTAAAACCATTTTTATGAAATACACTTGTATCATACTGCTTTTACTGGCCGGCACAGTTTCAGCACAAAAGAAAAAAACGGATGCCCAAAAATCGAAACAAGAAGTAATCAAGTTGATTGATGCCGAGCAGGCCCGATATGCTTCTCTGGCTGATAAAATCTGGGAGTTTGCTGAAGTAGGCTATCAGGAAGTAAAGAGTTCGGCTTTGCTACAGGAAACGTTAAAGCAAGCAGGCTTTACCATAGAAGCCGGAGTGGCCGGTATGCCAACAGCATTTATTGCATCGTATGGATCGGGCAAACCTGTAATCGGAATTTTAGGTGAGTATGATGCTTTGCCGGGAGTATCGCAAGATGCAGTGCCCGAAGTAAAAACGGTACCAGGCCGACCGGCCGGTCATGCCTGCGGGCATCATTTGTTTGGAACGGCATCGGCTGCAGCGGCTATCGCAGTAAAAAACTGGATGATTGCGAAAAACATTTCCGGAACCATTCGCTTTTATGGAACCCCAGCCGAAGAGGGTGGTTCGGGTAAAGTGTATATGGTGCGCGAAGGATTGTTTAACGATGTAGATCTTGTGTTTCACTGGCATCCGGGCTCGGAAAATAGTGCCGGTGCGGGAAGTTCTCTGGCCAACAAAACCGGTAAATTCAGATTTTATGGTGTGGCTTCGCATGCCGCAGCTGCGCCCGACCGGGGTCGCTCGGCATTAGATGGTGTAGAGGCAATGAACGATATGACCAACATGATGCGCGAGCATGTACCGCAGGAAGCACGGATGCATTATGTTATTACCCGTGGTGGTGAAGCACCCAATGTAGTACCCGCTTTTGCAGAGGTATATTATTATGTGCGGCACCCAAACCGTACGGTAGTAAAAGATATGTGGGATCGAATTACCCGGGCGGCACAGGGAGCAGCCCTGGGTACCGATACTAAAGTAGAGTGGGAGATAATAGGAGGTGTGTACGATTTATTACCCAACGAAGCGCTTGCCCGTGTGGTAGATGCCAACTTGCGCACCGTAGGAGGATATACCTATACCGAAACAGAAAAAGTGTTTGCAGAAAAAATTCAAAAAACGTTTACGAATGCTCCCGCGTTGGCCAGTACCAATGCCATAGGCGAATTTAAGATAATGGATGGGGCAGGTTTTGGTTCTACCGATGTGGGCGATGTAAGCTGGGTAGTACCAACGGCCGGTTTAGCTACAGCCACGTGGGTTCCGGGTACAGCGGCACACAGCTGGCAGGCAGTAGCCGCAGGCGGAACTACCATAGGGCATAAGGGAATGATGATGGCAGCCAAAACACTGGCGTTGAGTATTACCGATGTACTGAGTAATCCTGTGTTGATTGAAAACGCATGGAAAGAATTTCGTACCCGCACAGGTGAAAATTTCAAATACGAATCGTTGATAGGCACCCGGGCACCTGCTTTAGATTATAGAAAGTAAGAATTGATTGCAGGAATTGAAGGGTTGGCCAGACTTGCGTATATCACGCTGATAACGGTGGATATACGCTACGAATACGCGTATATTTAGGAGTTAGCGGCAAGTGTAACAAGACCGACAAACAGACAAAAATGGTAACAAATTCAACTCTTCATTATCATATAATCAAAGGAATTATTGACAACGGTTTTGCACCGACAGTTGACGACCTTGCAGACACTTTTCAAGCAGATAAAGAACAAGTAATTAAAGGACTGCACGACTTGCAAGACTATCACGGTGTAGTCTTACACCCAAACGAACCAAAAGTTTGGGTTATTCATCCATTTTCATTAGCACCGACAAATTTTTATGTGCAAACAAAAAACGGGCAATGGTGGGGAAATTGTGCTTGGTGTTCATTGGGAGTTGCAGCACTTCTTAACGAAGACGTAAAAATAACGACAACAATCGGTGCAGAAACGAAACAAGTTGAAATCAATATTGTAAACGGACAAATACAAGAAAAATATTATTTCATTCACTTTCCAGTACCAATGAAAAACGCTTGGGACAATGTGATTTACACTTGTAGCAATATGTTGGTGTTTGAAAGCGAAGAACAAATTAACAGTTGGACAAAACGCCATAACATTCCAAAAGGCGACATTCAACCCATTGAGAAAATTTGGAATTTCTCAAAAAAGTGGTATGGTAATCATCTAAACCCAGAATGGACAAAATGGACAGTTGAAGATGCAAAACGAATATTCATAGAATTTGAACTTGAAGGAAATGTTTGGAATTTGGGCGACTCAAAAGAAAGGTTTTAATGACTGACAGAAGAACACCAGCCGCTAACAAGGTATTGCCAAAAGCGGGGCTGAACGGCTACGATTGGACATTTATGCAAGGTTCAACTTTCGTTCTTCGATTGAACTTTCATGCTAAAAATCCCCGCCTTCGGCAATACCCAAACCGTTAGCGGGCATTGTATCGAACAACACAACGACAATAAACAAGACGATTGAATGAAAATAGAAATTACATATTTCGTGCTGACAATTTTGACATTGGCAGCGTGTAACGACAATAAAACAGGTACAGAAGTAATATGACGTCAGTAGAAACAGGTAAACAGACAATGGCAAACGGTTATTCAGAAGTGAATGGCATTAAAATGTATTACGAAATATATGGACAAGGCAAACCGCTTGTTCTTATTCACGGTGGTGGTTCTACTATACAGACTACGTTTGGCAGAGTAATTCCTCTATTCTCAAAAGACAGACAACTAATTTGTGTTGAACTTCAGGCGCACGGACGAACTGGTGACCGCAATACTCCTATTTCATTTGAACAGGATGCAGACGATGTTGCTGCTTTACTTAAAAATCTAAACATTAACAAAGCAGACATTTTCGGTTTTAGTAATGGTGGCAACACAGCATTACAAATTGCAATCAGACACCCGGAAATTTGTAACAAGGTAGTTGCTGGCTCGGTGTTGCTCAAAAGAGACGGCACATTTCCGCAGTTTTGGGAGTTTATGAAAAATGGAACATTTGAACAAATGCCACAGCAATACAAGGAAGCATTTATTAAAGTAACTCCTGACAGCACAAAACTTATAACGATGTATCAAAAGTGTGCCGACCGTGTAATAAACTTAAAGGACTTTTCAGACGATCAAATAAAATCAATTAAAGCTCCTGTTTTACTCATCAATGGCGACCAAGATGTTGCGTCCGCAGAACACATGGTGGCTATGACAAAGTTAATCCCGAACTGCAAGTTAGCAATTATTCCAGGCGGACACGGAGCATATATTGGAGAGATTACGACCCTAAACCCTGACTACAAAGAGAGCGAATTTATCATTCCATTAATTGAAAAATTTCTTGACGAAAAAACCAAACAATAATACTGAGCGATAAGAATGTAGAAGAACAACGAGCCGCTAACAGGGTAATGTCAAAATGGCGGCTGAAGTACTTCTATGAAACGTTTGTTCTAAATTGAGCTTTGGTGCTACGATTTCCAAACCCCTTGCAAAGCTGAAAAAACCGTTAGCGGTAATTTTAAATGACAACATAGACAGAAATGAAAATATTTAGCAAATCACACTTTAAAGACGAAAAAACTGACCGTAGCTATTTTGAAAATTGGGTAACGCAATTAGAAGAAAACAACGGTAGAAAATATGACCGTTACGAAATCGAGACTTCACTCGGAAAGACACTCGTTTGGGGTCTTAATACAAAAGACGAATACTTAGATACACTTGTTATTTTTCCAGGTGCAAGAACCACATCGTTAATTTGGGACTTTGATAAAGGGCTTGACAATCTCAATCATAAAATCCGTGTTTTTATGGTGGAGACAAATGGTCTTCCAAATTTAAGTGACGGTTCAACACCAAACGTTAAATCCTTAGACTATGGTTTTTGGGCAAATGAAGTTTTTGAAAAACTCAAAATTGAAAGAGCATTTATAGCTGGTGCTTCATTTGGCGGACTAATTTGTATGAAATTTGGAATTGTAAAACCTGAAAAAATCAAGGCCGCGTTTTTATTAAACCCCGGTTGCTTACAACCATTTTCTCTGACCTTAAAAAATCTCTATTATAACCTTCTACCTATCCTAATACCGACTGTTAAAAATGTATCAAATTTTCTTGACAAAGCTGTTTTTTCCAAACCAAATCACAGGCTATCAGATTTTTCAGAAAAAATGATCGTGGACTACGAAGTTTTCGCAATAAGCCGATATAAGGACAGGGCCCAAAAACCGTATTATATGGATAAACAACTTGAAGAAGTTAAGGCGGATACTTATTTACTTGTTGGCGACAAAGACCTATTGTTCCCTTTTCAAAAATCGGTTAACAATGCAAAAAGACAAACTAAAACTTTAAAAGAAGCAAAAATATACAATAACGTAGGACACGGAATAGAAACCTATGACAAAGCAAAGAACTATATTGGAGAAACCATAAAAAACTACCATTAACAACGGTTTTACGTTATGGGGGCTGACATGCTTCGTAGAAACATTTGTACAAAGTTCAACAGTTGTGCTTCGTATGAGCAGTAGTGCTAAAAATCCCCCACAACGCAAAGCCGCAAACCGTTATGTGCTATACAAAAAGACGATTGTGAAAAATTTAACAAGTATACTTTTTTTACTACTCTTAGGTTGCAATAAAAATGATGATAGTAGTCCAGACCTTGAAAAAGGACTTTTAAAGAACCAAAGTATTAGTATTGCAGGTGCTGATAGAAACTATCATATGTTTATTCCAAACAACCCAACAAATGCACCAGTGGTTTTCTTATTTCACGGCAACGGTGGAAGTTCTGATGATATGCTTGGACTAACTAACATTAAAGCACCATATAAGATATGGTTGAACATAGCTTCGCAAGAAAACTTAATTTTAGTTGTGCCGAATGGAACGGTTGGTTCAAGAGGTTGGAATGACTGTAGAAATGATGCAGCAACCAATCCAACGAGTAATGATGTATTGTTTATTAATACCTTACTAGACTTTGTGAAAGCAAAATACAATTCAAATAACTCAAAAGTTTATACGGTAGGCACTTCAAATGGCGGGCATTTTTCAATTCGCCTGGCACAAGAAATTCCAAATAGAATTACTGCCTTTGCTTCAATTGTAGCTTCTAATTCAGTAAACTCACAATGCACTAGTTCCACAATAAAGGTTTCAGCCCTTTTCATGAATGGTACAGATGACCCAATTCTTCCTTACAATGGTGGACAAATGGCTTCAAATCGGGGCGAAGTTTTTTCAACGGAAAACACTATAACCTATTGGGTTCAAAGAAACGAAACTATCACAACACCTGAAGTTTCAAACCTTACAGACATGAACACAAATGACGGCTCAACGGTAACTAAATCTTTATACAAAAACGGTGGGAATGGAACAGAGGTAGTTCTTTATAAAATTAATAATGGAGGGCATACCGAACCAAGCATTGCAGAACGATATAGCTCTATATTTTTATTGGCAGTTGGAAAGCAAAATGGTGATATTGAAATGGCGAATGAAGTTTGGAATTTCTTTAAAACAAAAAGTAAATAGATGTACAGCACACAACATCGAATTGGCAATAGTGGGCTGACAAGTTATAAACTCAATATTTGTAATTCTATTAGATAGTTGTGCAAATATTTGGCTGTCGTTTTTCAAATTCCCCAAGACGTTAACCGTTAGCAGCAACCCTAGCCGGGCGACCGTACAAATCTCAACTGACGGAAAACAGAAAAAATCGCAACGCTTCACAAAAATAAAAGAGATGTTTGCCTCCGCACAAGGCAACACAAAATGCCACCTTAATTTTGTCCAAGCGCCCTCAAGGCTAGCCACCATCTGGCCAAAAATTAAAGCAGGATGGTTATTTAATCATTTGATTAAAATATTTATTCAAATCAGAAACCTATTTTTATATTTGTACCCAAAAGGAATTTTAACATAAAATGACGAAAAGTAGAGAAGTGAAAGTAGTAGATACCACAACAGAAGAAAAGATAAAGGAAGCGGCCCGGGCGGTATTCTATAAAAAAGGCTATGCAGCTACACGGACAAGAGATATTGCAGAGGAAGCAGGCATTAACCTTGCATTGCTCAATTATTATTTCCGCAGTAAAGAGAAGTTGTTTGATATGATAATGCTTGAAACGGTAACAGGTTTTATGCACACAATGGCAACGATACTGAACAACGAGAAAAGCACTTTGGAAAAGAAAGTTGAATTAGTCGCTTCTCATTACATTGACTTTATTTCCAAAGAGCCAAATATCCCGATTTTTATGTTGAGCGAAATTCGCAACAATTCAGATGGATTATTAAAAAAATTACCAATCAGACAACTGATAATGCAATCTTTATTCTTTAAACAACATCAGGAAGCCGTTGCAAAAAGAAAAATTACAGAACCAAACCCATTACACTTTTTAATGAACTTATTGAGTTTGGTAGTTTTCCCTTTCATTGCACAACCTTTATTTCAAGGCATTAGCGGACTGAATGAAACGCAGTTTAACAAACTCATACACGAGCGTAAAAAATTGATACCTATTTGGATAAAAGCAATGATGAAAGCAAAGTAGTTTTTTTTGCCATAATGTTAATCAAATGATTGAAACATGCAATTAAATAATATGATTAAAGTAAAAACCATACAAAAATCAAAATGGCTCATTGGCGTATTGCTGATATGCAGCCATTGGGCAATAGCACAGCAAAGCAGTTCATTGACTCTTGACAACTGTCTTGAAATGGCAAAAAAGTATTATCCTTTAATAAAGCAATACACGCTGATAGAAAAGACAAAGGAATATTCCATTGCCAATGCTCAAAAAGGAATGTTGCCACAGTTCAACATTGCAGGGCAGGCAACCTATCAATCGGATGTAACNNCGCAGTCCATTACTGACCTATTTACCGTGAAAGACCAAAAAGAGTATATCAATGCAAATTCGGAAATAGAAACGCAAAAAACAGAAGTAGAATTGTACAAATTGAGAGAACGCATTAACAACCTCTTTTTCGGAATACTGTTGATTGACGGACAAATTCAGCAAACCGAAATACTTAAAAAGGATATCCAAAGCGGTGTTGAAAAAGCCAATGTTGCCATTTCCAGCGGAGTTTCTATAAAAAGCACAGCTGACAATTTGAAGGCGGAATTATTGAAAGCCAACCAACGCACCATAGAACTAAAAGCCACGCGAAAAGGCTATGCAGATATGTTGACTTTGTTTATCAATAATCCGATTGATGAAAATACGGTGCTTGAAAAACCACATCGGCAAATGCTTTCCAACACAATCAACCGTCCTGAACTGAAACTTTTAGACTTGCAGAAAAGAACATTTGACATACAAAACAAGCTGATTACCAATAAAAATATGCCCCGTGTCAGTGTGTTTTTTCAAGGCGGGTTGGGCAGACCCGCATTAAATATGTTGGACGGTAATTTTATGGGTTATTACATCGGTGGGCTTCGTTTGAATTGGAACATTACAGGTTTCTATACCTATAAAGACGAAAAGAGAACGCTTGCACTCAATCAGAGTTTTATAGACATACAAAGTGAAACTTTTTTGTTCAATACCAACCTTGCACTAAAACAACAAAACGCTGATGTAACTAAAATGCTGGAACTAATTGAAACCGATAAAAGCATTATATCACTTCGTGAAAGCGTAAAAGCCACAACGCAAAATCAGCTTATTTATGGTACAGCAACTACAAACGATTACCTCATTGCCGTAAATGCGGAAGACCAGGCAAAGCAAAGTTTAATTTTACACGAAATACAGCTTTTAATGACAGAGCACAACGCCCACACAACAGCAGGAAATTAATAACAATACAAAAGTAAGACAATGCATAAAGTAAAAACAATCGGATTAGTGGCAAGCATTGCAGTAATGCTTGCAGCTTGTAATGACAAAAGAAATTCGTTTGATGCTTCAGGAAGTTTTGAAGCAAAGGAAACAATTATTTCTTCGGAAGCTACTGGAACAATTAAGCAGTTCAATATTGAAGAAGGACAAACTTTACAAGCAGGGCAGGCTATCGGCTACATTGACAGCACACAGTTGTATTTGAAGAAAAAACAACTAATGGCACAGGTTGGGGCAATGCTTATTAAAAAGCCCAACATATCGGCACAATTGGCAGCTTTGCATTCGCAACTTGCTACTGCACAAAAAGAAAAAGTACGCATTACCAATTTGGTAAACGGAAGCGCTGCACCGCAAAAACAATTAGACGACATTAATGCACAAATTGACGTAATTGAAAAACAGATTAAAGCACAAAAATCCTCATTGGATATTTCCACAGAAGGGATCAGTAAAGAGGCGGTTTCTGTTTCTACATCGATAGAACAATTGAACGACCAATTAGCAAAATGCAAAATCATCAATCCTGAGAACGGAACGGTGCTTACCAAATATACCGAAGTTAACGAAATGACGGCAGCAGGAAAACCGCTCTACAAAATTGCCGATTTGTCAAACATTATTCTTCGTGCCTACATCACAAGCAACCAACTCGCACAGGTAAAGTTGAACCAAAAAGTAAAAGTACTTACCGATGATGGTAAAGGTGGTTACAAAGAAACAGAGGGAACTATAACGTGGATAAATGACAAAGCGGAGTTTACCCCAAAAACCATTCAGACCAAGAACGAAAGGGCAAATATGGTGTACGCAATCAAAGTAAAAGTAAATAATAACGGTGTGTACAAAATAGGTATGTATGGCGAAATAAAATTTCAATAATAATGGCAGACGTTGTATTAAATAACATTGTAAAAACCTACAATAAGGGCGAAGTAAAGGCAGTAAACAATGTTTCTTTTGAAGTAAACAAAGGCGAATTGTTTGGCTTGATTGGTGCAGACGGAGCAGGAAAAACAAGCATTTTTCGAATACTTACAACGCTGTTACTTCCCAATAGCGGCACAGCTTCTGTAAATGGTTTTGACGTTGTGAAAGACTACAAAGCCATTCGCAAAAATGTGGGTTATATGCCGGGTAAGTTTTCATTGTATCAGGATTTATCCGTTGAAGAAAACCTAAACTTTTTTGCAACGGTATTCAATACCACTGTAACCGAAAATTACGATTTGGTAAAGAATATTTACGTACAATTAGAACCGTTTAAAAATCGCAGATCAGGAAAATTGTCGGGCGGGATGAAACAGAAATTAGCGTTGTGTTGTGCCTTAATCCATCGTCCTACTGTATTGTTTTTAGATGAGCCGACAACAGGCGTAGATGCAGTTTCACGAAGAGAATTTTGGGAAATGCTGAAAGGCTTAAAACAGCAGGGCATTACGATTTTGGTTTCCACGCCTTATATGGACGAAGCCACACTTTGCGAGCGTATCGCATTGATACAAAACGGTAGTATAATGTCTATTGATACGCCCGATGAAATTGTAAAACAGTTTCCCGAAAATTTGTTTGCAGTAAGGGCAGACAATATGAGCAGATTGCTGAATATGTTGCGGAGCAACAAGCAAATAAAAAGCTGTTTTTCATTTGGCGACTTTCATCACATTACGTTTCAAGACGACAACGAGCTTTCACAAAATAAACTAATACAAACCTTACAGGAAGCTAGATTCAAAGATATTGAACTTAAACACATCACACCAACCATTGAAGATTGCTTTATAAAGCTGATGAATTGATATGACAAGCGAAGTAGTAATAAAAGCAGATAAACTTACCAAGCGTTTTGGCGATTTCATCGCAACAAACGAAGTTACGTTTGAAGTATATGTAGGGGAAATTTTTGGTTTCTTAGGTGCGAACGGTGCAGGTAAAACAACCGCAATGAAGATGCTTTGCGGACTTTCCAAGCCATCATCGGGCAATGCTACCATTGCAGGATTTGACATCTACAAGCAGACCGAAGAAATAAAGAAGAACATTGGCTATATGAGCCAGAAATTTTCATTGTATGAAGATTTAACGGTAATAGAAAATATACAATTCTTTGGTGGTATTTATGGCTTATCGGATAAACAACTAAAAGCAAAAAGCAATGAACTGATTGAAACATTAGGATTGCAAAATGAAGCAAAAAAATTGGTGACTTCATTGCCTTTGGGATGGAAACAGAAATTAGCGTTTTCAGTTGCCGTAATTCACGAACCTAAAATTGTTTTTTTAGACGAACCCACAGGAGGTGTTGATCCTGTAACACGCAGACAGTTTTGGGATTTGATTTATTCGGCAGCCGATCGAGGTATTACCATTTTCGTAACTACCCACTATATGGATGAAGCCGAATACTGTAACCGTGTTTCTATAATGGTAGACGGAGTAATTAGAGCTTTGGACACACCCGCCAATTTAAAGCGTCAATATTCCGCAACCTTAATGGACGAAGTTTTTTATGAATTGGCGAGAGGAGCAAAACGAAAATCAGATTAACAATGAAACAGTTTTTATCATTTGTAAGAAAAGAGTTTTATCACGTTTTCCGTGATAGTAAAACTTTGCTAATGCTATTCGGCATACCGATAGTGTTAATAATATTATTTGGTTTTGCCGTAACCAACGAAATTAAGAATGCAAAAATTGTAGTTTGCGATTATGCCAAAGACCCTGCATCGCAGGAAATCATCAATAAGTTGTCCGTTAGTGAAACCTTTTTACTTGATAGAGCATTGCTTAGTCCTTCGCAAGTTGAAGAAGCATTTAGAAAAGAGGACATCAAATTGGCAATTATTTTTCCGGCCAACTTTTACAAAGATTTACAGCACTTAAACAAAGCACAGGTACAAATTATTGCAGACGGTTCAGACCCGAACGCAGCAAGTACACTTACACAATATGCCACTTCGGTAATAATGGAGTATCAGCAAAAGCTGATTCAAAACGCCAAAATGCCTTATACCATCTCACCCGAAGTTAGAATGTTGTACAATCCCGAACTGAAAGGTACAATCAATTTTGTGCCGGGCATTATGGCTTTGGTGTTACTATTGATTTGTGTGTTGATGACAGCCGTATCTATAGTTAAGGAAAAAGAAACGGGCACAATGGAAGTGCTTTTAGTTTCACCATTCAACCCTTTTTTGGTTATCATTTCCAAAGCTATACCCTATTTGGCTTTGTCGTTGGTAAATCTTGCCGTAATACTTCTAGTAAGCGTTACGCTTTTAGATATGCCAATTAATGGCAGCGTTCTGTTATTGTTCGGTGCAAGTACCTTGTTGATTATTTGTGCCTTGTCGTTGGGCTTACTGATTTCAAACGTAACACAATCGCAACAGTCAGCAATGCTCATTTCAGTAATGGGTATGATGTTGCCTACAATGCTGTTTACAGGCTTTATGTTTCCATTGGAAAATATGCCAAATGCCTTGCAGGTATTCAGCAATATAATTCCCTCAAAATGGTATTACATCATTATAAAATCTGTAATGATAAAAGGTTTGGGCTTTTCTGCAATATGGAAAGAAACACTTATCCTGTTCGGAACAACTTGCTTTTTCCTTATTATAAGTTTAACGAAATTTAAAATCAGATTAGCGTGAGAACACTAGGATTTTTATTACGAAAAGAGTTTAAACAAATATTCCGTAACAAATCATTGTTGCCGATGATATTTGTAGCGCCCATCATTCAGTTGCTCATACTGCCGTTAGCAGCCGATTACGAAGTAAAGGACATCAACATTTCTATAGTAGACCACGACCATTCTACCTATTCGCAACAGCTGATTTCAAAAGTTACCGCTTCGGGATATTTTCAATTAGCAGACTACGGTAACTCATTTAAACGAGCACTTAAACTGATTGAAAGCGACAAATCTGATTTGATATTGGAAATACCGCAGGGTTTTGAAAAAAACTTAATCCGTGAAAACAAGGAAAAATTATTTGTTGCCGTTAATGCAATTAATGGCGTAAAGGCGGGTTTAGGTGGTGCATATCTTGCACAGATTATTTCCACATACAATAATGACATTCGTATGAGATGGTTACAGCAACCAAAGTTCAACCCAATGCCACAAATTGAAGTAACATCTTCTAATTGGTTTAATCCTCATCTGAACTACCGCTTTTTTATGGTTCCGGGTATATTAGCCGTATTGGTAACAATGGTAGGCGCATATATGTGCGGCTTAAACATCGTAAAAGAAAAAGAGGTTGGTACGATTGAACAAATCAATGTTACACCCATTAAAAAGTATCAGTTCATTTTGGCTAAGCTAGTACCGTTTTGGATAATCGGGATATTTATTTTTAGTGTCGGCTTATTCTTAGTTGCCCGTTGGGTGTACGGCATTGTTCCTGTTGGCAGTTTGCTATTGCTTTACAGTTATATGTCACTTTATATGGTGGCTGTGTTAGGATTAGGATTGCTTATTTCTACCTTTTCCGATACACAGCAACAGGCAATGTCAATTACATTCTTTTTCATCATCATTTTTATGCTGATGAGTGGTCTTTTTACGTCCATTGACAGTATGCCTCATTGGGCTTACATCATAGCAAAATGTAATCCGGTAACCTATTTCATTGAAGTAGTGCGAATGATTGTTTTAAAAGGAAGTAGCTTTAGCGACATTAAATATCATTTCCTGGTAATGGTAGGTTTTGCCATTTTTTTGAATGGTTTTGCCATTATGAATTACAGGAAAACGAGTTAGAGAGTATTAAACGAATAGAACCGAGCAAAACGCGATAACAACCCCTATTCATTTGGTACATTTGTATTCGTTCCTTACCGGAGTCCCTTCGTGTTGCAAATTCAACATTATGTAAATGACTTTTCTATGTAGGATTTCCTGTAATTGCAAATCCGATACTCCTGCAGAAGAGGGAAACCATGCAGGTATTACGCAACCAAAACAGGTAAATTGCAGGGGTAGAATCAAAGGATAAAGATGTAAAAAGGTAAGTTATATGAGAATATTTTTTCTGGCCATATTCTTAAGTTTTTCGGGTAGTACCATTGCGCAGCAAACTGTTAGAAATTGGTTTGGTGTAACCAGTTTTTTAGGAGGTAACAAATACGGACATGCCTGGCCTCCGGAGAATATATTTATAGAAAGCAATGTACGCAGGCATTTTGTTGCGTTAGAATACCTAAGCCCTGTTGAAAATGTATTTTGGTTTAACCGATCTCCTATTGGTTGGGGCTGGGAAGATTCGTTGCACGAGTATGCTAAGAATAATACCATAAACATCATTACACTTGTTGGCGGATTTCCCTGGCAAACAATGGATGGAAAAATAGGCTCGCGTATGCCAATTAATATTGATGCAGACCCTTTAGATGAAAACAGTTATTATGCGCTTAGCCGGCTATGTTATAATCTGGCAGCACGCTGGGGTAACAATTCTAAGGCGAAGATAAACAACAACGAACTGGCCAAAGAAACCAAACCAGCCAGCGGGTTAGGGTTAGTGAAATACATCGAAATATTGAACGAATGGGATAATACATGGAGTGGGTCTTCCATAAAATTCAATGCCGCCAGCTATGCAGTTTGTTTAAAAGTATGCTATGATGCTATAAAGTCAGCCGATCCATCAATGGGTATAGTAATGGGCGGAATATCAAGAATGGATATACCGTTGAT
This sequence comes from Flammeovirgaceae bacterium UBA2786, assembly GCA_002352225.1. Taxonomy (GTDB): domain Bacteria; phylum Bacteroidota; class Bacteroidia; order Cytophagales; family Cyclobacteriaceae; genus ELB16-189. The sequence continues at coordinate 82,503 of DEIA01000079.1, read as the reverse complement.
TGAGCAGGTAATGCAGGAGTGGGAAAAACGGTACGGTACATTCCCACGTGATATCATAATTAATTATCATCGGTATTTACATGATGGACTGGCCGGAGGCAAACGAACAAAGGGTCTTATTCCCGAGTCGGGTCCATTTGGCGCATTTAATCAGATTCATGAAATGAATAATCTGAAACGAGATTGGGCTATTACTGAATTTGGCTGGGATGCCGACTCCACAAGCCTGCAACGCACACCTATTTTGAAAGAAGCAGATGGTGTAACCAACATGAGCGCAGAAAAAAGTAAAGGAAATCTGATTGTGCGAAGTGCCCTTATTTATGCCACAGCAAGCCGTTGTAAAATGGCCGTGTTCTATCACATCAGAAATGAGAACAACGAAGGCAAAGGATACCTGTATGCAAGTTCAGGAATATTTTATAGGTCGGGCCCGGATTATTATGCCACGGAAGCATACGAGCCGGTTAAAGAGTTTCTGGATACGGTTGGCGATTTTGAATTGCCGGCAACCCTAATCAGCAGTAAGCCTCCTTACCAGGTATTATTTAAGAAGGGGAAGAAAAAAGTACTGGCCACCTGGAACGATACTAGTGCCGTTACTTATATAGAGCAGTAGAAATCAGGAGTTGATAAACTTACCAATCTCATTTAAAAATTTATCGGGGTCTTGCCAGAAATTGCGGCTGTACACCCGTATAAACGGCCATGCTTTAGCATCCAGCAATTGCGGGGTAAGGGCATGATCGGCCCGGGCACTCATACTGGTGTAATAATTTCCGTCATCGGTAAGAATAGCACCATAAGCCTGCGATTTCTTATTAACCGTAAGATCATGAAAAGGAATAGCATGCTGCTGAAAGTTAAACTCAGGCCATTTCTGTTCGGCCCGCTTTTTAATTTCTTGCTTTAGGCGCATAAAATTATTCTTTGATGCGGCCTGCAGTACTTCCGTTGTAAACTCACCATTGGAAACCTTCCAGGCATATTGCAAATAGGCTTTTAAAAGTTTGGGTCCGGTATGAAGGGTTTCTTCAACCTGTAATTGCTCGGGTAAAAAACTACATACTACAATAATTTTTTCCCGTGCACGGCTAACAGCCACATTTAATCTATTCTCGCCTCCGGCAAGATTCAAACTTCCAAACTGTGCGGGTATGCGGTTTTGTTTATCGGGTGCGTAGCCAATAGAGAACAGAACAATGTCGCACTCATCGCCCTGTACATTTTCAATATTCTTTACAAAAATTGATTTTGGGATGGAACCAAGTTCTTCTTCCAGTAAATCCAGAATAAGATTTTGTTGCGGAGCATTGAAGGTAATAATGCCTATCGATTTATCGGGTTTATTTTTTAGAGTAGTTGTTACATGCTCAACAATACGAATAGCTTCAACCACATTTGAATTGTTTTGCCATACACCTGCCACCCGGTCATATACTATTGCGTGTTCTGTGGAAAGCATGGCTTGTTTGTGGGGTAACAATTGTAATGTTCCGTTATAGAAGTGCCGGTTCGAGAAATCAATCAGCTCCAGTGTTTTGCTTCGGTAGTGCCCATGCAGTACAGTTGAAATCAGGTAGCGATTGCACAAATCAAGCAACGAATCTACTTCAGCATCGGCATGTGTTTCATCTTCATCTTGCCAGCGGGCGTGGTAAAAATCGCCCGGCTTTAGTTGCATGGCATCGCCAGCCACAATAGCCTGCTTGCCGCGATACAAGGCTGGTATGCCACGTTCGGCAAAGCATTGCGAGGCTTCATCAAAAATAACCAGATCAAAAAAATCTTCCATTGGAAAAATAGCCGAAACCGACTCGGGCGATGCAAGCCAGCAGGGAATAACTTTAAAAAGTTCTTCGGTAAAGGAAGCAACCACTTTACGAACCGGCCAGATTTTTTTCTTTTTAGTAACCTGGTGCAATAAATCGCGGTACGATACACGGTTATTAAGACGATTTACTTTTAAGTCCTCAATAGTTTTTTCGCGTGCGCGAAGTAGAATTATTTCCTCGCACAAATTTTGTTTTTCGGTAATCAGATCGCGCAATTCATTTTCTAAGAGCGAAATTTTTCCAGATGAAACCATACGCAATTCAGGGCTCCGGATTTCCAGGTGATCGATCCAGGTAAGAGCAAGGCTGTTCAAAAACAAACTCTTCATCTGGTATTCATCCCAGGCAGGATGAAGTTCGAATAATTTGTTCAGCACTTGTTTTTCAACCGTATTTAGTCCTTCAATCAGTTTATCAAACTCGCACAGCGAATCGAAGTCTTCCTTAAGACTTTCTTGCAAATGCTGGCTAAACCAGGGTTGTGTAGTAATAGAATTAACTTGTGAAGAGGTAAGATACGTAGTCCAGTTTTCTTTTTTTGGTAAAATTTCTGATAACAAATCATAAAGCGTGGTAAGGCGTGTAGTAAACTCTTGCCGCGAAATACCGGTTGGATCAATAATATGTTTTAACCCCCGCACTTGTGCAAAAACCAATTTTGCCTGCAACGCAAAGTGTTGGTCGGCAAACCATTGAATAAATTCTTTTTGAGAGAATGATTCCGGAACTTGTTTAAGCCAAACCTTGCCTTTCAGTTTAGAAAGATTATGCTCCAGATTCAACCGGTTGTCCAATCGCTGTTCTAGTGTTGCAAATCCTGGTTTGCTGCTTGTTAATTCGTTCTGAACAAGAACTCGTTTAATCAGAAATTTATCTTTTGAAAATAACTCCCACCTAACCAGCCCGATCAGACTTCTGCGGGCTTTCATACTCCGGTACAATGCCTTTTGCAAATTTCCCAGTTGATGCCCAGGTGTAAAAATTTCGGGTCCTTCGTTCTCGAAACAGCTCATGGTATTTTTTTCGATGTTGGAAAGCCAGAGTGCACTGGTTTCTTCATCAGTTTCCGAAATCATGCTTTGGAAGTACCGGTAAATCGAATCATTAGTTAACAGCGATTTGATTTCATCTATCAATGTTTTTTTTTCAAGCAACAGTTCACATTGCTCCCAATCTAACCGGATACCAAGTTTATTGAACAATGTTGTTGTTAATAACTGAAAGTGCTGGTTTACATCAGCAATTGTTTTTCGTATGGCAGTTTCATCGCTGGCTTGCCATGCGCTAAACGATTTGCGATCTTTCCACGGATAATCTGAGCGCTTCAGCGTTTGTGCATAATGCGAGTATGTAGTGAGCTTATGTAAAAAGGGGGTTAGGGTATCGTACCGGAAGTGCGAAAATTCCTGCTTTAGGTTAATTGATTCCTGAGCAGGGTTAGATTGCAGATATAATTCTTTAATAGTTGTGCCACAGGTTTTTTCATCAAACAACGCATGTTTAAACTTTTCCAGCTCTTCTGTTATCTGGTCTATTCTGTGGCTGATCTGTAAAAATTTTCGATCTAGTTGAATGGCATCAATGCTAACATTGCGGGTTTTGTATTCATCTAATCTGTTAATCTGCCGGGCAATTTTCTCGTAAATTTCTTTTCGGTCGTTTTTAAAATCATGAACTAAAGCAGCAAAGTCGGTTAATTGTTTACTTTGAAGGCGCTGATACACCACATCCAACGCGGCCCGCTTCTGACAAACAACCAGTACCCGTTTTCCGGTTGCCAGCGCATCGCCAATCAGGTTGCAGATCAATTGCGATTTACCCGTGCCGGGGGGGCCTTGCACCACAAGAGAATGCCCGAGCTTTACAGCCTTTACAGAATTCTCCTGCCAGATATCAGCCGGAAAGCAAGTATAAATTTTTTCTTCTTTAACCTGAGTTATAAAGTTTTTGCTTTCGGGATAGGAGGTGGACCGGGATTCAAAGAAACTCTCCAGATCAGATACTTGTTCATTTTCTATAAGATGTAAATAGTCGGGAACAAGAAATGAACCGGCTTGTGGAAAAATTCCTAACACAGCCTTTGGAAATAATTTTAGCTCACCTGTTTTTAATCCTTCCTCAAATGCATCGCGCTTTATGTTTACAAATGGAGTTAACTCATCGCGAAAATTGTCTGAATTAAAATTAATTTCAAGTTCATTTTTTTGAAGCAGTTGATAGATGACGGTGCGAAATGCGGTGCTATCGCGATCAATTTCTTCAAAGGTTTCATCCAGTAAGGCTTCGGTTGGTTTTACCTGGTTATAATGCGCATAGGCTAACAAAAACGATTTATTAAAAGTAATACCGGCATCTTCGCGCGGTTCTAACCACCATTGGTTATTTTGAATGGTAAGCGATACGGGGAAAAAGAGTAACGGGCACCGTACAAGGGTATCGTCTTTAAGTTTTCCTTGTACTATGGGCCATCCTACATGTAAGTCTTTGGAGCCCCGCTCTTCATAAATAAATTGATCAATGCGTTGCAGTTTCTTCAACTTCCGGCTGGCTTCATTTGCGGCTTCCATCCGGCTATCCAATACCGGACAAATAAATTTTGGCTTCTCGCGTATTAACGCATTAATAATAGAGAAGGCAGGTTCGCCATTAAACTGACTTAATTCCTGCACATCAATAAACTGATCGGCCGTAAGACGGGCTAAAAATAATGAGCGATTATTTCCCGAAAGGTTGGTAAGGCGCCTAAGGTACGTGATAAGTAGTTTTTTGGTTTTATCGGTAAGAGCCACGTTATGGATTTAAAGAGAGGTAAGGTAATATTTTACTATAAAACGTTTCATCTACCAGTGCTATTTTCTTAACCTCTTCAAGTGTATTAAAATTTCCGTGTTGAAACCGGTAAGTGGCTATAGCCTTCGCCAAATTGTATTTAATGTAAGGATGGTTGTTTAATTCCTGCTCATTTGCGTGATTAAGCGATATTTTTCTGGGTTGAAAATTAGGGTTAACAAAATATTTTTTTTCTAATTGTCCGATAACGGCCGAATCTAATCCAGGTACTTCTCTTAGTTGAGTTAATGAAATAAAGCCGCCCAGCTTGTTACGATAAGTAATAATTCGCGCACTAAGTTTACTTCCAATACCATAAATTTTTATTAGCTGGGCCGAATCTGCCAGATTAATATCAAAGCTTTCCGATTTTAGTTCTGTAGTAGTAACGATTTTTTCTTTTTGTATTTTATTGTGGGTATTGACCAGTTGATCGGGTAGCAATATGAACGGTTCAAGCTGGCTATAGAACAGCGTATCCATTCCATACATCTTTAAAAGATCAGTTTTAATTTTAAACTTTCCGTTTTTGTTGCGATAGTTTTGGATACGCTGTGTAAGGTATGGCGGAAACCCGAGGCTATCCAGTTGCGCTGACGTGGCCGTATTAGGGTCGAAAGCAAATCGCACACTTTCTTTTAGAAAAATCACAGAGTCTTTTTGTTCGGGCCAGTACGCAAGCAAACTATCCAGCTTTCGCTGATTATCGGTAAAATCAACGGGTTGTTGACTTTGCCAGTGATGATAGACCGGAATGATAAATACGCCTGCCAAAAGCAAGGGTAATAAGATAAGCAACCCGTTTGCTTCGCGGGTGGAGATTCCGAAAAAAGCCCGTGTCCAGGATCTGAGACGGTTGATCATACATGAATAAATGTTGTTGAGGTAATCTTTTTTATGCCCCAAAAAGCGACTTAATCTCGCACACAAAATACCAGTTGCATGCCATCACCTCTTAAATCAAATTTAAACTTATTATCATCTTTAGAAAATTTAAGATCGGATTAAACCCGTATTATTGCATTTCGTAAACCATTTTCTATGAAAAAATTACTGCTTGCCTGTCTGGTTTTTATGGTGATAAATGAAAGTTTTGGATGGGGAGCAACCGGCCATCGTGCTACCGGGCTTATTGCCGAACGTTACCTTTCCAAAAAAGCGAAGAAAAAAATTGATGCCATTCTGGGTGGCGAATCGATACCTATGGTAAGCAATTGGATGGACGAAATCCGGTCCGACTCAACCTATAATTATACAACCGACTGGCACTGGACAACCATTCCCGATGGTGGTAAATATGAAGATGTGGAGGCTAATCCGGATGGTAAAATCATCTTAATGCTTGAAAAAATTATTACGGAACTAAAGTCTGGTAAACTGGATAAGAAGAAGGAACAAGAGTATGTAAAAATGCTTATTCACATGGTGGGCGATATGCACCAGCCTTTACACGTTGGTAAACCAGGCGATAGAGGTGGCAATAATGTAAAAGTAAAATGGTTCCGGAATGACACTAACCTTCACACCGTGTGGGATAGCGAGATGATAAATGATACCCGATTGAGTTACACTGAACTGGCCGATGCTCTTGGAAAACCCGATAAGGCAAGTATTCAAAATTGGTTAAGCGGCAACGTTCGCGATTGGGCCGAAGAATCGATGCAATACCGTACGCAGGTGTATGATATTGGTAATGGTAATTTAAGTTACACATATCCATTTAAGAATCTTTCGGTCGTAAAGCTGCGCATATTGCAGGCGGGTATTCGTATTGCGGGGTTACTCAATACAATCTACGGTTAATTGCATCGTAATTAGTTGTATTTCTTCCACCAGGATTGAAAAACAATCAGCCCCCAAATTCGCGCATGTACATCTTGCGGATTAGATGCGGTAAGTTGCTTTTTTAACTTTTGTATTTCTGTATAGTTAAAAATCCCCTGGTCAGAAATCATTTTTTCAGAAAGCAGATCATCAATCATGCCTTTTAATTCTTTGCGTAACCAATTTAGGAGAGGTACTTCAAAACCTTTTTTTGGCCTGTTGTAAAGTTCAGGGGGTAATTCATTGCGAAAGGCATCCTGAAGAACACGTTTGCGCATAGAGCGGTTAATTTTATAATCATCGGGCAGACTAAAAACAAAATCTACCACCCGGTAATCCAGAAACGGAACCCGAACTTCCAGGCTGTTGGCCATGCTCATACTGTCCACTTTGGTAAGCATATCGCCCGGTAGAACCAGGCTCATATCGGTAAGTAAAATTTTGCGCATCGTTTCAGGTGCAGAAATAAAGCGCAGATAATTTTCCTTTCGTGATACAAACTCTTGCTGAATTAATTTTTGTTGAGTGGTTTCATTTAATAGCATAAAGGCCTGCTCGCCCTGTGTAAAACCCGCCCACTGCCAGTATCGTTCGCGGGGTGGTAATTTCAGGCCTTCCGCAAACCGGTTTAACTGGCGAACAAGATTACCAATTTTGCTACTGCGCGATTGCGGCAAACTTTTCCATAGCGGAGCAAGGGTTGCAATTACATCTTCTTTCCAGGTTTTATTTATTATTCGGTTAAAGGCAGCATGTTTGTTGTATCCCCCCAGCAATTCATCGGCACCATCGCCCGATAGCGCCACTGTAGCATGCCTGCGGGTTTCTTTACTCAATATATATACATTCAGCGCAGACGAATCAGCAAACGGTTCGTCCAGGTAATTCAAAACGTGTTGTACATGATCTAGCCAATCGTTGTGCGTAAGTGAAAAAACGGTGTGATTGGTTTTAAGATGTTTGGCCACTGCGTTGGCGTAAACAGTTTCATCAAAAAACTTATCATCGCGAAAGCCTATCGAGAATGTGTGCAGGTCGGGTTTGTGTTTTGCGGCCAGCGCAGTAATTACAGAAGAATCTACACCACCACTTAAAAATGAACCAATGGGTACATCGGCCACTAACCTGCGTTGTACAGAGTCTTCCAACAGATCTTTTAATTGATCTTTAGCCTGATCATAGTTGAGAACTGGTAAATTTTCTTTGTCGGGAATAGAATAGTATTGTCCGTTCTCTGATTTTTTATTTCTGATTTTTAAAAAATGACCGGGCAAAAGTTTTTTTACATGGGTAAATATGGTGTGCGGTGCCGGAATGTAGTTAAGGTGTAAGTATGTTTGTAGCGAAGTATAATCCAGTTCCTTATCGATTCCGTATTGCAACATTGATTTCATCTCGGATGCAAACAGGAATTTGTCTTCATCGAAAAGATAGAGTAAGGGTTTGATGCCGTACCGGTCGCGAGCCAGAAAAAAAGTTTGTTCCTGTTTATCGTAAATACAAAAGGCAAAAAAACCATTTAGTTTTTTTAGACAATTCTCTTTTTCGCGAATGAAAAGGTTGAGTAGGACTTCTGTATCCGATAAAGAGGTAAACCGGATGCCTTGCGCTTCCAGTTCTTTTCTAAGCTCGCGATAGTTAAAAATCTCACCATTAAATACAATGCAAAAACGTTTTTGGGCATCCCACATGGGCTGGTTTGCAACGGCACTGGTATCAATAATAGAAAGCCTGCGATGCCCCAGTGCTACATACTCATCAGTATACACATCATGCGCATCGGGGCCGCGTTTTTCCAATGCCAGTGTGGCAGCCGTAACATGAATCATGTTAAATCTGCCAAGCAGGTTAAAGGCAAAAACTCCGGTTATGCCGCACATAAATTTAGTAGTAGGCAGTAAGCAGTTTCAGGAGGCAGTCAAATTGTTAACCGATAGATTACAACTGCCTACTGCTAACTGCCTACTTTATCTTAAAGTGTTTTGATTTTAATATTCTTAAACCACACTTCGTTACCGTGATCCTGAAAGTCGATGTAACCGGTTGGCGCCATGCCATATCCTGCTGCCTCTTTCCATTTGCTGGCATTTTTTCTTTGTATCCAATCCTCAGATTGAAACTCATACTCAACTACTTTAGAATCATTCAGCCAATGTTCTACATGGTTACCATTCACAACAATTTTTGAGGTGTTCCACTCGCCTGCAGGTTTTATGGTTTTGGTAGCGGGGGCGGCATGCACATCGTAATTACTACCGGTCTTTTGCATTTCGGTTAGTTCACCCGGATATCCCACATCATCAATTAACTGATATTCAGGCCCGCTATAATAAGGCTGTTCAAATTCTTCGGTTACGCGATACATCACCCCGCTGTTGGCTTCGGCAGCCACTTTCCAATCAAACACAAGTTCAAAGTTTTGAAATTGTTCGGTTGTGCGAATGTCCGAACGCTGATTTCCGTCTCCGGTAGTTTCATTTAGTGCTTTGCAATGAAGCGTGCCATCCAGTACTTCCCATGTATTATTTGGCCGCGCTTTAAATATTGTCCAGCCGGTAAGAGTTTTACCATCAAATAAAAGTTTCCAGCCGGCTGCACTTTCATCAGCAGTTAATTGATTTTCAGTTGATACCGCGTCTGATTTTTCATCGGTTTTGGGAGGTGTGCAGGCGGTAAATGCAAATACAAGCAAACCGGTAAAACCAAGGGCATGTACTTTTTTCATACTATTAAAAGATTTGTGGTGGGTTACTTAATTGATTTTAAAAGAAATTAAGGTCAAATTCAACGTTTAGAATAACTTTGGTTATCCTATTTTTTGGACTACAAACTAAAACTATTAACACATGAAACCTAAGAACTATTGGATTGGATGCTTCATTTTTTTGTTGGCTGGTTCTGCGTACGGACAGGTGCATTTAGGAGCAACCACAGCTTACAATGCAACGTTTGTTTTGGATAAAGGATTAAGTGACGACCCGCGGTATAATTCTACGTATACCTACCAACTGGCTCCTATCGGGTTTAATTTTGGAGTGGATTTTGGGCGCAAGTTCGGCTTGCAATTGGAATCTATTTTGTCGAACCAGGGGCAAATTTATGATATGATAAATGTTGCCGAGCAAATTGCTGGTCAGCGTAAAATCGACCTGCAGTATATTAACCTGCCCCTTATGATGAAGTTTATGGGTGGGGGAAATGGAAAAGCACGTACTAATTTTAATTTCGGGCCGCAAATGTCAATTCTTACAAAAGCGGTAGAAAGCATTCAGGCTAATGCTGGCACATTTACCATTCCTACCGATTTAACGTTTGAAGATATTCAGAATGATTTTCCCACTGCTATTTTTGATCAGGCAACAGGTGGTTATACTTTGCCTGGCCCAGGTACATATCCGCTACCATCAGGGGTTTCTTTTGATGACATTAAATCGGTTTACCCGGGTGCTGTTGATGCCGGGAATGGCGAATACACACTGCCCGCTAATGCGTCAACAATGGCCAAAGATCTGTTAACCAAAGAAGCAAACAATTTTAAAAATGCCGAGTTTCAAATAGCTATGGCATTTGGTGTAGATATTGATCTTAGCAAGCACCTATATCTCTCTACACAGATACGGGCCAACTATAGTTTAACCGATATGCGGAATGGCGATGTTATCAATTCAATAAAGCAAGGAAACTACAGTGATGTATTTGGAAGTCGCGCCAACTTTCTGGTAGGAGTGCAGTTAGGCTTACACTATTATTTTGGAACATTACGTTCGTTTAGATAAGCAGATTGTTAGAAGTAAGAAGAGGTTGCCTCAGGTTCTTTACCGTTTCCATTTTATACGGAAATTTCTGGTTAGACTTGAGGCAACTTTTATTTAGAAAATCTTTCCGGGATTAAGAATTCCGTTGGGGTCAAATACTTTTTTAATGCCCCGCATCAGATTCAGGTTAACCTCACTCATAGCAATAGGCATATAAGGTCGTTTGGCAATTCCAATTCCGTGTTCGCCCGATAAGGTGCCACCCAGGGTTACGGTTAACTTAAAAATTTCACCAATCCCTTCGGGTATTTTGGTTTTCCAATCGTGCTCATTAATATTCTCTTTAAGAATATTTACATGCAGGTTGCCATCGCCCAGGTGGCCGAAGCAAACCGTATTAAACCCATATTGTTTACCAATTTCTTTAATCCCTTTTATAAGTTTGGGAAGGTTGTTGCGGGGTACCACCACATCATCCGATTTGGTGAGTGTGTACCAATTAACGGCAGGAGAAATATTCTTGCGAACTTTCCATAGTTCTTCTTTTTGCGCACTACTTTCGGCAAACAACACTTCGCCACTCTGAAATTTTTCAACCACGGTCATTACGCGCTCGGCATCGCGCATCAATACTTCTTCATCGTTTCCATCTAATTCACACAGGAGGTAGGCATCCATACCCTCAATCAGCTTAGTAGTTACGGGGCTATTCAAAACCTTTTCGCAGTACTCGTATGTTTTAATGGCGGCTTCACGCTCAAAAAATTCCATACCCGATGGCGTAATGCCCTCCACAAAAATGGCAGCAATAGCCTTGCATGCTTCTTCGTTGGTTACAAACGGAATAAGTAACAATACATTTTTCTGTGGAAAGCCCCGAAGTTTGAAAACAATTTTGGTAATTATACCCAGTGTACCCTCGCTTCCACACATAAGTTGAGTGAGATTATAGCCGGTTGAGTTTTTTAAAACATTAGCGGCTGTCCAGATTATTTCACCAGTAGGTAAAACCACCTGCATATTAATTACATAATCGCGCGTAACTCCATATTTTACGGCCTTCGGTCCACCGGAATTGTTAGCCAGATTACCGCCCAAAAAACAAGACCCGCGGCTAGCCGGGTCGGGTGGATAAAACAAGCCTTTGGCCTTTACTGCATTTTGGAAGATTTCTGTTATTACGCCAGGTTCTACGGTAGCCTGAAGGTTCAGTTCGTCAATTTCAATAATTTTGTTAAACCGCTCCATCGAGATTACTACACCCTTTTTAACAGGTAAGGCACCGCCACTTAACCCAGTTCCTGCTCCCCGGGGTGTTACCGGAATGTGGTATTCGTTACAGATTTTTAAAATGCTGCTAATCTCTTCGGGAGTGCCGGGTTTTAAAACCAAATCAGGAAGGAATTGATAATCTTCTGTTTTATCGTGGCCATATTCATGGCGTTGTTCTTCATCTGAAAGTACATGTTGCCCGCCCACAATGGCACGAAATTGGCCGATGAGTTCGTTGCTTAACGATTGAATTTCCGCACTTGTTTTAGCGTTTGCCATCAATAGAGTAACTTTGAATTAACTATGATATTAAAAGGAAATGCCAAAATTAAGGAATTAACCCTTCAAAGGCTTTGGCTTTTTCCTTTCATTTTAATTTTACTTGGTAGTTGTGTATCGGGTAAAGTGCGCGAGCAACGCGAAAAAGTGATAGCCTCAGCAAGAACCTTTACCGGAACACCGTATAAATGGGGCGGAACCACACGTGCGGGTATGGATTGCTCGGGTTTAACGTGCAATGCATACCGAACGGTAGAATTGGAATTACCACGCACAGCCGATGCTCAGGCTACCGTAGGTAAAAAAGTAAAACGCAGAAAACTTGCACCGGGCGACCTGGTTTTTTTTGCAACAGGAAAAAAGAAGCGCGAGATTACCCATGTAGGCATTGTTACCGATGTACTGGGTAACGATAATGTAAAATTTATTCATGCCTCCACTACATTAGGAGTGGTAGAAACCAATCTATATTCGGATTATTATATAAAACGATACCGCAAGGCCCGTAGAATTATTGATTAAACTAAAAGAGGCATGACAACCAGAAGAAAATTTATACAGCTTGGTGCATTGGCATCGGTAGCATCTGTAATAAAAACCTGGGGCAAACCGGCTGTAAAGGTTTCCAAACCGGTTGTAATTTCCACCTGGAATTTTGGAGCCGGTGCTAATGTAGAAGCCTGGAAGATTCTTTCGGCAGATGGCCGTGCATTAGATGCTGTTGAAGCCGGTGCGCGTGTACCCGAAGGCGACCCAAAGGAGTCATCGGTTGGGTTAGGCGGTTTACCCGATCGCGATGGGCGTGTTACTCTGGATTCCTGTATTATGGATGAATTTGCAAACTGTGGTGCCGTAGCTTGTCTTGAGCACATCGTACATCCGGTGTCAGTAGCACGTAAGGTAATGGAAAAAACACCTCATGTTTTTTTGGTAGGAGAGGGCGCTCTGAAGTTTGCATTAGATCAAGGGTTTAAGAAAGAAAAATTGCTTACAAAAGAATCTGAAAAAGCCTGGAAAGAATGGCTGAAAACTGCAAAGTATAAGCCGGTAGCTAATATTGAAAATCACGATACCATAGGGATAGTAGCAATAGACACCAAACAGAACTTATCAGGGGCATGTACCACCAGTGGTATGGCCTACAAGATGCATGGGCGCGTGGGCGATTCGCCTATTATAGGAGCGGCTTTATTTGTAGATAATGAAATTGGAGCCGCCACCAGTACCGGAGTAGGAGAGGAAGTTATCCGTATTGTGGGTTCGCACTTAGTGGTTGAGTTGATGCGACAAGGTAATTCTCCACAACAAGCATGCGAGTTAGCGGTTGCGCGGATTGTTAAGAACCAACCCCAAAAGTCAAAAGAGATTCAGGTGGGATTCTTAGCTTTGAATAAAAATGGCGAGTACGGAGCTTATGCCTTGCAGAAAGGATTTACCTACGCAGTTTATAGTAACGAAATACCCAACACAATATTTGAAGCAAAAAGCTTCTACTAAAAACTTATTATGAAACTCGAAATTGTAGTATATAACATTGAGTCCGCACTAAAAGCGCAGGAGGGAGGAGCAGACCGTATTGAATTGTGCGATAACCCCGGTGAAGGCGGTACCACACCCTCGTATGGTGTAATTGAGGCAGTGAGGCAACATGTAAGCATGGATGTGTTTGTAATGATTCGCCCACGAGGTGGAGATTTTCATTATTCCAGCTACGAATTTCATTGTATGAAACGCGACATTGATCAATGCCAGAAGCTGAGTGTTGATGGTGTGGCGCTTGGAATCCTTAATGCGGATGGAACATTAGATAAAAAACGCTGCAAAGAATTAATTGATCGCGCAAGGCCACTTAAAGTTACCTGTCATCGTGCATTTGATATGACACGCGATCCGTTTGAAGCACTTGAAGATTGTATTGAACTGGGTTTTGATAGAATACTAACATCCGGCCAACAAGCTACTGCCAGTAAAGGAGTTGACTTAATTAGTCAATTAATTCAAAAGGCTAAGGGTAGAATTGTAATTATGCCGGGTACAGGTGTAAACGAGGATACGGTGGTAGAGATCGTTCAAAAATCCAGAGCTAATGAAATTCATTTTTCTGCCACAACCTTCCGCGAAAGCGCCATGCAATACCTTAACCCAAACATAGCGGGTATGGGTTCTGATGAGGGAACGGAGTATAAACTTCGGGTTGTTGACCCACAACGGGTAAAAACTATGCGACAATTAGCCGAAGCGGCCTTGCCTAAGTAGTTTACCAATTCCGTTTTTCTGGTATTATCAGCATATTACACCTTGTTAACGTGAGGATGATCCGGCTTCTAACTATTATCTGGCTTGCTTTTAGCTTTACAATAAGTCAGGCTCAGATTGTGATAAACGAAATTTGTCCGGCTAATGCCGATATTAATTTCGATCCTGATTTTTTTAATTTTTCTCCCTGGGTTGAACTGTATAACACAGGCTCTACTCCGGCTTCAGTAGGTGGTTATTTTCTTTCCGATGATGCTACCCAGCCTGCCAAGTGGACTATTCCTTCAGGGGTTACAATACCTGCAAAAGGTTATTTGATAATCTGGTGTGACGGACGCAATACAGGGTTGCATACCTCTTTTTCGTTAGATAGCGAAGGGGAAAGAGTAATCTTATCGTCTTCCGCTAATCAGGTTATAGATCAGGTTGTATTTTCGGTTCAATACACAAATGTATCGTACGGGCGCATTGCAGATGCCGGGCCCAATTGGTCTTACCTTAGCCAACCAAGCCCGGGTTCTAAAAATGAATCGCCAAACGGAGAAGTAGTGTTGGCACCGCCAATAGCATCAGTCAAATCGGGCCGATATGCTTCTACGCAATCAATAATACTAACACACCCCACACCCGGAACGGAAATCAGATACACATTAGATGGCTCTGCACCCCGGCATACCTCGGTATTATATAGTACGCCCATTTCAATTAGTCAAACTACCACATTAAAAGCCAGAGCATTTAAAACAGGGGCAATACCCGGTGAAACATTGGTGGAGTCGTACTTCATGAATGAGCGAGCGTTTACATTGCCGGTGGTTTCTATTTCAACCCGGCCCGATTATTTATGGAATAATACCATTGGTATTTATACCGATGGCACCAATGGTATTGCCGGAAACTGCAATGGTAATCCGGTTAATTGGAATCAGGATTGGGACAGACACGCATCGGTAAGTTTTTTTGATGCAGCGGGTAAACCCACCTACAGCCAGTTTGTAGATATAAGCATTGGGGGTGGCTGCAGCCGGAATAATCCACAGAAGTCATTCATTTTAAAAGCACGCGATAAATACGGGGATAACATACTGCGCGAAAAATTGTTTTCAGATAAACCGCACGATCGGTATGGTGGTTTTACTATGCGTAACTCTGGCAACGATTTTAATGTAACAATGTTTAGAGATGCATTGATGCAAGAGATAGCGCGTTCACAAATGAAGCTGGCTTACCTCGCATACAAACCTACCGTCTTTTATCTAAACGGGCAGTATTGGGGTATTCAAAACATGCGCGAAAAAATTGATGCGGATTATATCGAAACGAATTACGGAGTAAAGCGTAATGATCTTGATTTGCTTGAAGCTTGGGGAAACCCGGTTGAAGGGACAAACACAGCGTACTTTACTTATCTTAATACGCTGCAAGCGCTTAACCCTGCTCTGCCATCAACCTTTGAGTTTATTGGTCAGAACATTGAAGTTCAGGAATACATTAATTACCTGGTAGCCCAGATTTATTTTGGTAATACCGATTGGCCGGGTAATAATATTAAATACTGGAAGCGAAGATCGGGCGGAAAATTCAGGTGGTTGTTGTATGATATGGATTTTGGATTTTCGCTTTACAATTCTTTTAACCACCCCACGCTAGCGTTTGCTACCGACCCCAATAGTGGTGTAGACTGGCCTAACCCACCGTGGAGTACGCAACATATTCGATTGGTAATGCAAAACCCACAATTCAAAACCCGGTTTATTCAAACGCTTGCTGCAGCAATGGGATCCGGATTTAACCCAGCCCGCGTAACAGAAAAGATAGATGTTTTTGCACAACGTATTTCAAGCGAGATGGTCTTTCATAAACAACGTTGGGGTGGCAACATAAACGATTGGAATTATGAAGTGCAACGGCTTAGAAACTTTGCTACCGATCGGCATCAGTATATGCTTCAGCATGTAGCACAGTTCTTTAACCTTACCGGAGATGTAAAAATAAGTACGGCAACATTTCCGGAAGGAGCAGGAAAAATTGAATTAAACGGAATTGTCTTAAATGAGCCGCTTAGTATGGCCGATTACTTTAGAGATCTGGCATTTGAGGCTAAACCGGTACCGGCACCCGGCTATTCTTTTAAAAATTGGAAGGTTATCAAAAACCAAGTTTCGGTTACGCCTCTCATAGCAAGCGCAACAACCTGGAAATACTTTGATAATGGTACTATACCCGCCAGCAATTGGGCAAGTAATATCTTTAACGATAATGCCTGGGTAAGCGGAGATGCCCAGTTAGGGTATGGCGAAGGCGATGAACAAACCGTGGTAAGTTTTGGCCCTAATGCAAACAACAAACATATTACTACCTATTTTCGAAAAACATTCAGTGTAACCAATGTGAATACTATTGCTGCATTAAATGCCTCTATATTGTTTGATGATGGAATTGTGGTTTACCTGAATGGTAGCGAAGTTTACCGCAATAATATGCCAACCGGTACAGTTGCAAACAATACCCTTGCCCTTACCTTTATTCCAACTGAAAATGTATTTGTTGACTTCCCTATCCCAAAGAATTTGTTAATAGAGGGGAGTAATGTGTTAGCCGTGGAGGTACATCAAAACTCGCCTCAAAGTTCTGATCTTAGTTTTGATTTCCGATTATCATCAGTTACAGAAAGCGCTTCAACAGAAATTATTACATCCGATATTACCCTACAGGATGTGGCCGATCACTATGTAACCATTGAAGCTTATTTTGAAGAAGCAACACCGGTATCGGGTCTAATTATTAATGAAATTTCTGCAGCAGGTACAAATGCCGTTGACGAGTTTAATGAGAATGACGATTGGATTGAAATTTATAATGCATCCGCTCAACCTGTTGAACTGGGTGGTTTGTTTATTACCGATAATCTTCAAACCAAGTTGAAGCACCAGATTGTAAGTGGAAACGAAACAGTTATTAACCCGGGCGAGTACAAGTTAATCTGGGCCGATAACCAGACGGGGCAGGGAGCACTGCACACAAATTTCAGACTTTCTGCCGATGGTGAACAAGCAGGCCTTTACCAGATGGTGGGTTCTAACCTTATTGTTTTAAGCGAAATAACCTTTGAGTCTCATAGAGAAAATAGTACAGCCAGCCGGATTCCGGATATTACCGGCCCAATTATACTTACTTCACACCCTACACCAGGCGCTCAGAATGTTTTTGAAACCGTAACCGGTATTGATGAAAACGTGAATGAGTATTCCTTTTATCCTAACCCGGTTACGGATGAGGTAACTATTGAAGTAGCAGAACCTGCGCTTGTTTCCATTGTAAATATGCAGGATGTTACGGTATGGAGAGCTCAGATACAAGAAGTTGAAACAATTTCTCTTAAGCACCTGCCTGCAGGATTGTATATAGTAAGTCTTATCACAAAGAATAAGATTCATTCAAAACGATTGATTAGACAATAAACAAAAATGCCGGACCTTTCGGCCCGGCATTTACCCCAACACCCCTAACCTAATATTTTATTGTACGCGTTTTGCTGTCATCGGGAATGATCCGAACTGACCCATAGTCATATTTCCGGCAAATTGATCTCCGGTAATAATTCCATTTACCAGAACGTTGCTGGTGTTGCCACCAAAGCTTACTTCGTATGAGAAGCTAAGGTTATTGCCATTTACTTTCACGTCTTTAATTGGCGTTTCGCGGTTGGTGCGGGTATTGAAGATTACACCCGTGTAGGTATCGCCTTCTTTTGTAAGTTTAATGGTTCCACCATTTGCTCCCTGCGTGCTTTCAACAGAATATTCCCAGTTACCTTCAGCTACCACCACTGCAGCTGTATCTGCTTTAATTTCTTCGGCAGGTTTTACCACGGTGGTGTTATTACGCTGGCCACCCATGTTACCTCTTTGACTGTTCTGGCCACCACCCATGCCGCTATTGTCCATACCACCACCACCACCATCGCCATCGCCACCCATCTTCAGGTCATCGTTGCTAATGGAACGGCTGCGTCTGCGTTGTTGGTCAAAACTCATTTTACCAATACGGTAGCTTACGTTAATCCGGAAACTGAAATTACGCATTTCGGTAAAGCTATTTTGATTGATGCTTTGCGTAGCGGTATTGGTTACAACCGAGTTTCTGATCTTCATAGAGGGGGCTAAGAAGTTCTCCAGTCCCGCACCAATGCTTCCTTTTTTATTTTTGAATTCTTTGCGTGCACCAATACTGTAAATACCAAAGCCGCCCTGGTAACCTTGCAGGTTTACTCTGCGGCCACGGTAGAATCCAAAGCCTTGTAATGCCCAGCCGCTACCTAAATCATAACTTCCAAAACCACGACCACTATACACCCACCCGCTGTTACTTACACGGGCAGTAAGATCCGATCCGGGGTTCAACATATCAGCAAAATAAACATCACCACCTACATTAAAGGAAAGTTTACCTACACTGATATTAGAGAAAATGCTTGCGCCATAAGCGTTTTCCTGACCAAGATTTCCATAGGTTGTTTGAATTACACTATCGCGAACAATCTGTCTGAAGCTTTGAATGGCATTGTTTGAGTTGCGAACAAAACCAGTCAGGTTAAGCGATGTACCTTTTATAAAGGTGCTGTAACCCAATTCAAAATTATTGGTATACTCCGGATTTAGCGAAGGATTACCAATGGTTTCGCTTAATGGGTTAGAGTTTTGAATATTAGGATTCAGGAACTGTATTGATGGTCTTTGAATTCTGCGGTTGTAAGAGGCCTTAACGGTGCCCTTCTTTAACTTCTTTGATGCATTGAAGCTGGGCACGAGTACACCATATTCTGGAATATCAATATCTTCAACGGTTTGAGTAAAGGCATTTATTATTGTGTATTCATAACGCGTACCGGCCTTAATGCTGTAACCATTTTTTGCATTGAAGGTATACGACAGGTAACCAGAAATTACATCCTGATTATAGTTTAACTGATTTGAACGGGCCTGGTTTGTGTCTTTAATAAACTCTCCATTAGCACCCTGTGCAGTAAAATATTGAAAATCGCTAAGCACTTTGCGCTTGATTTCTTTTGCTCCGATTTCCAACATTTGATTGTCCTTAATTGGAGTTTGATAATCGGCCTGAACAGTAAATTCTTCGTTTAATCCTTCGTTCAGGTTTTTAAGGCGCTGAAAAATTTCTTCTGTACTGGCGTTATAAATAGTATTGGTAAAATTGTTATTGCGATCGTTGCGGCTATACATTGCCAACACACTAAATTCCTGCTGAGGCTTGTCGAAGTAGTGGTTATAACTAACATTCATATCCACATTACCCGACAAATCTTTTGTATTCACATCGCGCAAACTGTTTGATGTAAGGGCATTGTTAGTAAAGATTTGTGAAATCAGGTTGTCCTGATAATTGCTGCCATTTCGCATGCCATAACGCACTGAAGCCGCAAGCGAGTTTTTCTTGTTGATGTCGTAATCCCACCCCAGGTTGTACATTCCGAAAAGGCCCTGATTGCGATTTTGGCCACTCTGCAAAGACAATATTTCGGTTGTTATATTATTATCTGTTACAGTGTTTAGCTGGTTATTTTCGAACGCACCTTTTACATTATAATTGGCACGACCAAACCCTCCTAATGAAACTCCCATCTTACCTCTGCGGTAATTTCCATTTAACCCAAAGTTCGATCCGCGCAAGCCTGCACCCGCATCCACATTTAAGGTTAATCCTTCCAGGGTATTTTTCTTGGTAATGATGTTAATAATACCAGCAGAACCTTCTGCATCATACTTAGCCGATGGCGAAGTAATTACTTCTACAGTTTTGATCTGATCGGCCGGAATCTGTTTCAACGCATCGGCTACGGAGCTAGCCATAATAGTGGAGGGTTTGTTGTTGATCAACACCATGATATTGGAACTTCCGCGCATGCTTACATTACCATCCAGATCAACCGAAAGCATGGGTACACGCTTCAATACATCAGAGGCATCGCCACCTCTGGTGGTAGCATCGTTTTCGGCATTATATATAGTGCGGTCTACCCGTTCTTCTACCAGATCTTTCTTTGCTTCCACTACTACTTCACCTAATTGAGTAGCTTCTTCGGAAATACTAACAGTTCCCAAATTAATCTCTGCCCTGCGCCCATCTAATACCAAATCAGATTTGGTAATGGTTTCATAACCAATAAAAGAAATGGTTACCGTATAGGTGCCATTGGCAATTTTTTCGATTTCAAATTTTCCCTTAGCATCGGCAATCGTACCATTTACAGTTTTGCCTTCAGCATCGGTTAAGGCAACTGTGGCAAATTCTACCGGAAGCTTTGATTTGGCATCCATTACTACACCAATAATACGACCGTTGCCTTGGGCAAAGCCAGCTAGTGCGGTAAATACTGCTACAATTGTTAGTAAGAACTTTTTCATTGGAGGTTGATTTTTTGTTTTCTTCTTCACGTTCAGCCTATTTAACTGCAAAGAAAGTTTTTTGGTTGCTAATAATTCAGTGTATTAGACAATCCGGTAAAACGACTCGACAATTCCGAAACAGGGTAAAATCAGTGTAAAAATGAGGGGTTAGGATGATCGGTCGATTGAACAAAGTTAACGGTCTAAAAGCCTGCTTAAAGCACAGAAGATGAGGGTTTGCCCAATACCTTTGAGCAAAATTTAATTTTTTGTTAACACATGCAATCCTTTATTGTTAGAAACAGGGTAGTGCTGTTGCACGTGTCGTTCTGGTTTGTTTACCTGTCATTTAACCTCTACCAGGCAACGGTATTTCAGCGTGGGCGTGGTTATGATTGGGAGAAGATGCTTACCTCTTCTTCTGTACAATTGGTATTTACCGTTGCGATCGCATATCTCCACTATTTTTTTATATGGCCCCGCTTAATTAAAACTAAAAACGTGGTGCGATACCTGTTTGAGTTTGGGATTACAATTGGTGGATTGCTTACGCTGCGGGTTTATTTGCAACGCTATCTGGCCGATGGATTTACACATCGGGCAGAATATTTCTACTCCAGTTTCTTTATCATACAAATGGTGGCTGTTACCCTACTCATTGTGTTGTTTGTGGGGATGCTCCGTTTTGCCGTAGAATGGTTTGAACTGGAATCTAAACGCAAAGAAATTGAAAACGAAAAGCTGATGGCAGAGCTAAATTTTCTGAAAGCCCAGATTAATCCGCACTTTCTTTTTAACACATTAAACAACTTATATTATCTGGCCTACACCAAGTCCGACAATACAACAGAAGTAATAGCCAAACTTTCGCAAATGATGCGCTATATGATTTACGACAGTAACCATACACAGGTGTTACTCTCTAAAGAAATAGAATATATGCAAAACTACATTAGCCTGGAGCGTCTTCGACTAAATGACCAGATACCGATAAAATTTGAAGTATTCGGTAACCCGGATAACCTGCGTATTGCACCGCTTGTACTTATAACCTTTTTAGAGAACGCATTTAAGCATGGCGTAAGCGGCAATAATGCAAAATGCTGGGTAAATGTTTCTATCAAACTAGAGGGCAAACAATTGATCTATACAGTAGAAAATAGCAAGCCGGAAACAGCAAACGGGCATGAGAAATCCGGTATAGGGTTACAAAATGTAAAACGCAGGTTAGACCTCAGTTATCCGGACCAATACAAACTTATAACAGAAGACAAAAAGGATGTATATTACGTGCAGGTAACACTTACATTAAGTTGAAACTGAACTGCATCATAATAGAAGACGAACCATTAGCCCGTAATCTACTTATTGATTATGTAAAAAAAGTACCAACACTTAACCTGGTGCAGGCGTTTGGTAACCCATTGGAAGCGCTTGAGGTATTGCGCACACAGCCTGTTGATATTTTGTTTCTGGATGTTCAGATGCCCCAACTTACCGGAATCTCGCTACTAAAAGTATTACAGAACAAACCAATGGTTATACTTACAACAGCCTACTCAGAGTATGCATTGGAAGGATATGAATTGGATGTGGCCGATTACCTGTTGAAACCCGTAACATTTGAACGATTTCTAAAATCGGTAGATAAAGTAACACAACGCCTTGCAGCGGAAAGCAGAACATCCGATGGGGGCACCGAACCACAGGCAACACCCGACTTTGTGTTTGTAAAAGATGGAACAAAATTGGTGAAGGTTACGCTGAACGAAATTTTATACGTGGAAGGACTAAAGGATTATGTTACGATCCATACGCGCCAACAGAAAATCACTACGTTGCAACGGATGAAAACATTAGAAGAACAATTGCCTGCCGATAAATTTGTTCGCATCCATAACTCTTACATTGTTTCTGTACAAGCTATTGATGTGGTGCACAAAAATGAAGTGCAGATTGGCGCAGTATCTCTGCCAATAGGAGATACCTACCGTAAATCATTTCGGGAATTTATCGAGAAGAAACACATTCAGTAAGAACCGTTTGGGGGAAATGGAATTTTGATATATTTGCCCCCTGTAAAAGGGATTAGCTCAGCTGGTCCCGATGCATCGGGACGCTTCGGTGCATGTGTAGAGATTGTAAGGGGGATTAGCTCAGCTGGCTAGAGCGCTTCCATGGCATGGAAGAGGTCATCGGTTCGAATCCGATATTCTCCACAAAACCACCGAGAGGTGGTTTTTTTATGTATTACGTTTACATTTTATATTCCCCAACAGCGAACAAGTATTATACAGGTCAAACGGATAATCTTTCGCAACGAGTTGAGTCACACCGATCGGGTATTTCCCGGTATACTGCAATAGCGGCAGATTGGGAGCTTGTTTACTTCGAAGAATTTGATTCAAGACAGAAAGCTCTTATCCGTGAACGGGAGATAAAATCTATGAAGAGTAGAAAGTATATAGAGCAACTGATAAAAAAGGGGGATTAGCACGGCTGGTCCCGATGCATCGGGACGCTTCCATGGCATGGAATCGGTCATCGGTTCTCCCGATAGTATCGGGACGATATTCTCCACAAAACCACCGATAGGTGGTTTTTTTTGATTATCCTTTAAGGATTGGTGTGGAGAATTACAAATTGATTAAAAACAGGAAAAGTATAACAATTACTCAAACCGTTACATTATTTTTGGTATCACCAAAATCAATACAATGAGACTTTTTTTTGTTCTGTTTATAGTTGGCTGGAGTGGAGCCATACAAGCCCAAACACTTTTACCTAAAATTGGAGCCACTTACGCGAGTATATCTTATGAAGATAATGAAGACTATAAGCCTATAGTAGGCCTTACCGTAGGGGTTGGGTATAATATCTTAGTGAGTAAAAACCTATCTGTCCAACCCGAGTTGAATTTTGTGCAAAAGGGCTCTTCCAGTACGAATTCTTATATTGATTTTCCTTACGGAGGAGGTTTCGAAAACATTAAACTCACAACTAAAACCCGGTTAGGCTACCTTCAGGTACCTATATTAGTAAAAATGAATTTGGGAAAATTTTATTTTAACGCTGGCCCTTCAATAGGTTATGGTTTAAAAGGAAAGGAAGAATATAAACTGTCTTCAAGTGGAGAGGACAGATTTGGCGACCCCATTTCGGTTTCGCACAAAACGAAGTACAATGTTAAATTTGGCGCTCCCCCCGATAATTATAACGGAGACGACCGGTTTGTAGATAATCGAATGAACTTCAGTGTGCAAGTTGGTGGGGGTGCAATGGTAATGGATAAAGTTAATATTGATGTTCGCTATGGCCTTGGATTATCCAACATGATGGACGAATCTAAATCGAAACATCGGGTTTTACAGTTAACGTTAGGTGTGCCGGTTCAACTTTAGAGAACTGAGGTTTTAAATTGAAATACTAAAACCACCTGAATGCATCAGGTGGTTTTTTGTTATTTATTGGTAAGTGTTGTTTTTGTCAGGTATGGTATTACTCCACACTAATCGTATTCAAGACCCTATTCTTTCATCCAAATTCGGGTATTCAAATCCAGAATTGTTACAATGTCTGTGCACATGGCAATGTCATTATAGTATTCTTCTAGCTGTTTGTAATTATCAACAGAACTAAAGAGCCAGGGGGCTTCAAATAAATTTTTACTAATACTAAGAGCAATGTACACATGCGAGCCTATGAATGAGAGCGCAACTGCGGTATTAAATTTTTCTTTCAGACTAAGAATTCGTTGCATTAGTGCCGGAGATAAAATATAACGGGCCTCTACCTGATCAGTACCGTAGATGGCAAACGCTTTTTCAAATTCCACATCTTCCAGTTTAACCAACTGTGGCCGTGCTATATTCAGTTTTTGAAAGAAGCCACCTAATCCGCTACCAAATATGTTTTCTGAAACATCGGGTAATACATAGGTTTCGCCAATAAAATTCTTATTAAAATCCGCAATAAAGAAAATGCCCCGGAAAATAGTATGCCATGATTTATTTTTCCCGCCTGATTTGTACTGCGTATGTAATTCTGAAAACCAGATACCTGTTTTGTCTACTTTTCCGGTAAGCAAATCTTCACCCCAAAACCGGTCAGGAGTTCTTACAAAAATTTTGCTTTGGTCGTAAGCGCTGCGGCTAATGGACGACTCGTGATCGTATTGTAAATCTTGCGCCTGTGCAAGCAAAGCAATAATTTGTGTTTTGTAGCTGTTTCCAAATCGCTTTGCGTAGTATCGATACAAAAAAAATATCGCTACTACGATTAATATCAACGGCCACACACTGATTTTAAATACCAAAAACGCTAGCCCTGCACCAATGCCGATTAAGCCATACAGTTTTATCTTTTTTGCGTATGATATGCGTATGGTTTCAAGCTCGGCTAGTTTAGGTTTCAGGTTAGTTTGGTAAAACGACTGGAAGTCTGTGATTGGAGTCATTGCCTTATGAGTTAAATAGCGCCTTTGCACTTACATTCTGGCGTTCGGTTTCGGCAATCATGAAAACCTCTTTGCGCTTAAAGTTGAACATACCGGCAAAAATGTTGGAAGGAAATTTGTCAACTGCATTATTGTAAGCTGTTACCGCAGCATTGTAGGCCCTGCGTGCTGCTGATATTTGTTCTTCGGTTTCGTTCCAACTGCGCTGCAACATGGTAAATTGTTCGCTGGCTTTTAGATCGGGGTAGTTTTCAACCGATATCAGCAAATTTTTCATTGCCCCGGAGATCTGGTTTTCGATTGCTACTTTTTCATCGGTGTTTGTAGCGGTTGTTGCCCTGGCCCTCAAACTGGCCAGGTTGGTAAAAATTTCGTTTTCATGTTTCATGTATGTTTTAGCAACTTCAATCAGGTTGGGTATAAGGTCGTAACGCTTTTTCAACATTACATCAATGGTACCAAAAGCGTTTTCAACCGCATTGCGGGCACCAACCAGGTTGTTGTAGGTAAGAACAGCTCCAAGTAAGAGCACAACAATGATTCCGATAATTAAAATCATAATGGTAAGGTTTAAGAAGTAACGAATATAAGAAATCAGGAAAACTTAAGGCCATATTAACTTAAACCTATAAAAAAGGGAGGTTAATTCCTCCCTCTTTTTTGTGAGCCCGATTTTTCTGAAGACCCCGGGCGTGGCGATTGACCACCATTCGATTGCCTTTGGGCCGGTGCTACCTCTGATCGTGATTGACGCGACTCCTGTCTAACCTCGGGCCGGCTATTGCCCGAGCCAGAGTTGTTCGACCGATTTTCACGGGGCTGGGTAAACACCCGGTTGTTATTCTGGCTTGCAGAGCGTTCGTTATAACTTCTGTTAGTTGAACCATTATTTCGTTCAGTACGCGTGTTCGTGCTTTCATTCGTACTTCTGCGCCATTGGTTTGATTGTGTATCCCGATTAGGTTCTTCTCTGCGTAATTGGTTATCTGAGCGCTCGCGGCTGTTATCGCGGCCCGACCATTCGGTTGAAGAACGGGTTCGGTCATTGCCCGAAGCATTACGGTCTCTGTTATCATAGCGCATAGTTCGGCTATCGCGCGAATCCTCTCTGCCGCGGGTTTCGCCATACACCGTACGTGTTGACCGATACCTACTGATTTGTTCATGATGGCGGTTGTACACTACCATGGATGTAGCCCGATAAGGATGATAAATCTGGCTGGCATATCGGATACGGGGCGCATCGCAATAGCTATAATAAGACCGGTAACTAACCCAACGTGGGTAATACACAACATAAGCAACGGGTCTCCAGGGGCGCCACCAAAAAGGACGATAGTCCCAGTACCAGGGCGAAACCCACGTAGTGTAGTATGGTCCGTATACATATTGTACGCAAGGCCAACTCCACACGTTTATGTAGGTACGTGCAGTTGAGGTACCAGCATTAACACGTACTTCGGTAGTAGGCTCAATAATAGTTTCGATACCATATACATCAGCATCGCCTGTAATTTGCAAAACGGCACGGCCATCGGCTAGTTTTTCGAGCGAGATAACAGCAATGTCCTGAAACTCATTTCTCGAAATAACTGCCTGCATGGTAAAGGTGTGAATGGTTCTATCCTGACGATCGATTACCCGGATGTAATCAATGTCTCCATCACCATTCAGATCAAGATTATTCACTTCCGATTCCGGCAGGTTAAGCAACCGTTCGAATTCTTCGGGCGAAGCGGACTTCTTGAATAATTCGAGCGCACCTTCCAGGCTGAAATTATCGCCCGGCACTTCTTCGCGATTCTGCGCATGCACCAACGTTCCTCCACTCAGGAACAACAGTACGATAGTTTTCATCCACAGTGTTTTCATGGCATTTTTGTTTATATAAGTATACGCTTTAGAAAACAAAGGGTAGGCCAAACCCCTATAGTTGGCACAACTACCCGAAATGCCATTCTAGGTTTGGCTGATTTTACAAGGTTTTAGAATGTATCTGATAGTGAAGCAAATCCTTTTTTTGAGGATGTTCAAAGGCCTTTGTACCTTCCGGTTCTAAATTTAATACGTATGCAGTGGCGAGGAAGACGACAAAGTGGTAATGTAGATGACCAACGGGGTGGAGGAGGTGGCCGCGGTTTTGGCGGTATGCCTGTTAAAGGGGGCCTTGGGCTTGTTGTAATTGTAATAATTTTTGGGTTGATAACCGGAAAAAACCCGCTTTCGTTATTGCAACAGATGCCGCTGGATAGCGGGCCCTCTGTTTCGCAAACTGAACCGTATCAGGCTACTCCCGAAGAAGAAGAGTTGTCGCAATTCGTAAAAGTAGTATTGGCCGATACCGAAGATGTGTGGAATCAATTGCTGGATGATTATCGTGAGCCTACCCTGGTATTGTTTACCGGAAATGTACAATCGGGATGTGGTGCAGCCGATGCCTCTACGGGTCCGTTTTATTGTGGTGCCGATGAACGCCTGTATATCGACTTAAGTTTTTACGAAGAGTTACGCAGTCGCTTTGGTGCTCCGGGCGATTTTGCGCAGGCTTATGTTATTGCTCATGAAGTAGGTCATCACGTACAGCATTTGATGGGCATTACAGATAAAGTACATAGTATGCGTAATCAGCTAAGTGAAGAGGAGTACAACAAGCTTTCCGTAAAGTTAGAGTTGCAGGCCGATTTTCTGGCTGGCGTGTGGGCGCACCATGCACAAAACACTAAACAGATTTTAGAACAAGGCGATTTTGAAGAAGCCATGAATGCGGCCAGTGCAATTGGCGATGATCGGTTACAAAAGCAAGCACGAGGCTATGTAGTGCCCGATTCGTTTACACACGGAACTTCAGAACAACGACAGCGTTGGTTTAAGAAAGGATTTACAACCGGAGACGTAAATCAGGGCGATACGTTTAATTCAGATGCACTTTAAGATGGGCTAACGTATAATACCAGATTAGAGGGCTAACCAATATGAGACTGATTTTTGGAATTTTGTTCGTTCAATTTTTGATCTATGGATGCACCACCAAACCAGAGACGAAGGTTGAGAATGCCATACCGCCTGAGGCGGATACAACCACGCAACAAGATACAGGCGCGATGCTAGAAGTAGGTGACTCCATATTACTTCCGGCATTTGAGATAGAGGTTACTCTGAGTGATGCAGCCCAAAAAAAAATATCGTACGATAAAGAAACAATCATTGTGAAAGCATATTTATCGGGGCAACCAAAAGATTCGGCTGCTATTGAGGTATCAGAAATGGGTTTGCTTTTTTTGGCTGAAGCTCAGGTTGAACTTGAAGGGGCTGGTGTTGCACGATTCGATAAAGTTAAGCTTTCGAAAGAAGCATATGAGGCTTTGGCAGATAAGGATTTTGAAGTTTTAATAAACATCTATAGCGGCCGCAGGTCTTCTGAATACAACATTTTAAACGCAGATCTTTTACAAGAACCCATAAGTAGGGTAACAGGAGAACGGCATGCTCTACATGCTAAATTGATTGGTGAGTAAAGTGTAAATATTTAATGTTGTTAATCTGTTCTACTCAACCTCAAAGGCACTCTTATAAAAACCTTCTTGCTGAACGTAGGTAATCAGACTCTCGTAGAACGGATGGGCGGCTAATGTAGCACTATCACCAACCATAATTAGTTTTTTGCGAGCCCGGGTTATGGCTACATTGGTTCTGCGAATGTCGGCCAGAAAACCTACCTCTGCTTTATCGTTACTCCGTACAAAGCTGATGATAATGGCATCGCGCTCTTGTCCCTGAAAAGCATCTACGGTATGAATGGTAATAAGAGCGTGAAGTGGCTGTAATAGTGCAGATGCTTCGGCTAATTTCTTCAGATAGTCCACCTGTGTGCGGTAAGGTGTAATAATCCCCATGGTAATTTGTTGATTATTCCACTCTTGTGCGCCAAAATCCTGTACTAATTTTTCAGCTTCGTGAATAACGCGTTCAGCTTCTTCTTCATTAAAACGACTCAACGTTTCGGGGTCTTGTTTTTCCGTAAATCCACAACCGGCCGTGTCTATAAATTCAACTGGTTGATGATGTGCTTTTAACAACCTTGTTTTTACAGATGGGTGAGCAATTAACGCATCAGCATAAAACCATTGTGAAGGAAATTTCATAATAGCTTCGTGCATGCGATACTGAATCTGTAGCAGGGTAGCCGTTTGCGGATGTTTTTCAATACCACGTTCAAACAAAGTAACGGCTAAGCCTGCTTTTGCTGCTTCATTCGATTTAATAGTGGGTGGTAATTGACAATGATCGCCAGCAAGAATAATACGATGAGCGCGTAACATCGGTATCCAGCACGCAGCCTCCAAGGATTGAGCTGCTTCATCTATAAATACTGTTTTGAATTTACGGCCGCGTAATACCGGGTGCGAGGCACCTACCAATGTACAGCAAATAGCCTGAGCTTGTTGCAAAACATCATTTACGATATAAAACTCAAGCATGTCGGCATCGGATTTTAACAATCGTGCTTCTTCTTTTAACAGCCTGCGATGCTCGCGTTCATGATGGCCAAAGTTGCGTTTATATTTTGATGCTTCGTTGCGCACTTTTTCAATACGTTTACGCAAAGCTTTAAGTTCATCGAAATGGGTATGAGCCGCAATGCGGGCATCTAACGTTTTGCTAAGTGTTTGTTCAGTAACCCGGGCAGGATGACCAATGCGTACGGTGTTTACTCCTTGTTCAGTTAACTTTTCAACCAATAAATCTATGGCAGCATTGCTGGGTGTAGTTACCAGTACCTGGCCTTCGATACGCTGTGTATGTACAATGGCTTGTACCAATGTAGTAGTCTTGCCGGTACCGGGTGGCCCGTGAATGAAAGCAACATCTTGTGCCTGCCTGATTTTTTGCAAGGCACGCTGCTGACTTTGATTAAGATGTTGCGCGGGTTCGGGGTGCACCTCATCCAGCAACGTAGGTTTTTCATTGCCCAGGAAAATCTCCCGTAACCAGGCAACACGGCCTTCTGCTTTCATTACCGATTTCAATGCGTACTCCATTTCTCTGTACGTCATTTCATCAAACATCACATCTACGCCCAACTGGCCATCGTTCATCCATTCTGGTAATTCGTCCGGATTAATGGTTATAGCAAGCATATTGTCTTGTACATAGTTAACTACACCCTGCACGTGTTGCTTCTCGGGTTTACCCGATGCATTGCAAAATACGTTTACCGATTTGCCGCTTTGAAAGCTATGGGGCTGATCAGTTGGGTGTGTGCGTTCCAACTCTATTATGATTCGTTCGCCAGTGCCAATGTAATCTTTACCTAATCGCACCGGGTACCAGGTAACCCCTTCTTTTACGCGTTGTGTTAAGGATCGCAAAAGAACTTTTTGCCGGTATTGTTCAAGGTCGGCCTCGCGCTCGAGTTTTATAAGTTCCAAAGTATGCTGAAGGTGTTGGTGGGATGTCATACAAGGCGTAAAGATCGCAGTAAGTAATTATTAGAAAGAAGTAATATTTGTAATTAGGGCTAACTAAACCTCCTGATTGTTTACTAAATTGCTTAAAATTCTAAAACCAAATTTTATGAAAAAAGTATTTTTCTTAGCGTTTACATGCGTACTGATAAGTTCGGGCTTGCATGCCCAAACCACACAAGGCAGTATGACACTAGGAGGCAATTTTGGGTACTCTTCCAGCAAGAGCGAGGGTTTTTATGGCGTTTACACCTCGTCCTCTTTTCAGGTTTCACCAAAGGCAGGTTATTTTATTATGGATAATCTGGAGGTTGGTCTGGGATTCGGAATTTCTACCGGAAAATCGGGACCTGATGGTTCAGAACCAACAAAGACTAATTCATTTTCAGCAGGTCCGTATGCACGGTATTATAAGTTTACATCGAACGATCGGTTTGCATTTACAGGCGCTTTAGGGTTTTCGTTTGGCTCAGGGAAATCGTCAACTGGAAATTCTGAAAACAAGACTGGTAGCATGGGCATTTCTATTGCACCGGGTTTTGTGTATTTCTTAACGGAGAGATGGGGACTCGACTTTCAATTAAATGGAATAGGGTTTTCGTCTTATGATCCAAACAAAGATGTGGATAACAACAATCAGAAAGAGTTTACATTTAATATAAGTTCACTTAGCCCAACGCTGGGATTCCGGTATTACATATCAAAGTAGTTTCAGATCGAACAATTGACAGTTGGCAAGATTTAACCAGAGAAGAGGTTCTTGTTAACTGTCAATTTTTTTCCTGTGCTGATGTCGGCAATGAGTAACAACTGAAATCAGGTATGCTTTAATGTGTTTAGATACACATTAATAAATTTATCCAACTGCCTGCGTTTGTATTGCATCACAAAGCGCGGATGTGGTAACGGAATTATTTCTTCAAAGAATTTTTCTTCTTTATTCCAGTTTCCAAGAAACTTGAAATTATCTCCTTCACCCAGGCAAAATGCTGTTTTAGTTTTTAACCCCCAATTTAATTGAGTGTGCATACAGGTAGTCATAAAGGGTTTTAACCTTTTTTGCAGTACAGGGTTATCGTAATAATTCAGGTTTTTCTTGTTTTGGGTAAACCCTAATGGCGAAACGGAAGTGAAATAGAATTTGCTATAAAACTTTTCTACGCCACCAAAAGCGGCAATTACAAGATAGATAAATTCTGACGAGAGTTCTGGTTTTTTTGACAGGTGATTTTCAATTCCGCAAACTTGTTGTAAGCGGATAGGATCGGTAAATGGAATTCCGGTAAGGCCACCTCCAAACCTTCCGGGATTAATACCAATGATTAAAGTTCTGGGGTTAGTGTCATTATAGTACTGAGTATAAAAACGGGTACATAATTCAACCACTTCGGGTTGCTGATAAGGATTAAGTACTTCAATACCACGTGGAATTGTGGCTTCGATTTTAAGATTTTGTAAGAAGGGCAAAATATGGTTAGCCAACGTCATAGACTTAAACATACGGTAACCCCTTAAGCTCTCCAACTTTGTAAAACTGTTTTTGCGAATACGCTGATTTCCTTATCTTCCAACTTAAACCCAACATCTATGAAATTCCTGTTTATACTTTGGCTTTCATTAATTAGTTGTACCGTGTTAGCGCAACCGTACGATTTGCTTATACGAAACGGTAAAGTGGTAGATGGCAGTGGCAACCCGTGGTTTTATGCTGATGTGGCCATACAAAACGGAAAGGTAGTGCGGGTAGGTAATCTTAAAAATGCCACAGCTAACCGCGTGGTGGATGCTACCGGGTTAATTGTGGCACCTGGTTTTATTGATGTGCATGCCCATATAGAAGGAGGTGAATCAACAACCCCAACCGCTGATAATTTTATTCATGATGGAGTAACTTCTGTGGTTACCGGTAATTGTGGTGGTTCTAACCTGAACATCAGCGCCTATTTCAAACGGATTGATTCGATTAAGACCTCCATTAATATTGCTACGCTAATCGGGCATAACACGGTGCGCAGGGCAGCTATGGGCGATGCGCAACGCGACCCAACACCAGATGAACTTAAGAAAATGGAAGACTTGGTTACAGATGCGATGAATGCCGGTGCAGTTGGTTTTTCTACCGGATTAATTTACATACCCGGTACGTTTTCTAAAACGGATGAAGTAGTAGCACTTGCGAGAGTGGCTGCACAACAGGGGGGTGTATATGCTTCGCACATTCGCGATGAAGGCGATAACGTTACCGATGCGGTAAACGAAGCCATTAATATTGGTCGGCAAGCGAAGATACCGGTTGAGATTTCGCACTTTAAAGTTACCTACAAACCTAACTGGGGCCGTTCGGTTGAAACCATCAAGTTGGTAGAAGATGCACGGGCGGAAGGGTTGGATGTTACTATCGACCAATACCCATACGTGGCCAGCAGCACTACACTGGATACTACCGTTCCGTCCTGGGTGTTTGCAGGAGGTCGAGATTCTATGAAGCTCCGGTTAAATAATCCGGCTACGCGGGTGCAGATCAAGAAAGAAATGGTAGCAACTTTGAAGGGAAAGCAATTGAAAAACTACAGCTATGCTCAGGTTGCCCGCTATGCGCCCGATACCACTTACAATGGGAAAAATATTTCGGAGATAAATTTATTGAAAGGCAGGAAGACAAAACCAATGGAAGAGGCCGAAACAATTCTTGAAATGATTGGTGCCATTAATCGCACGCAGATGGTTTATTTTTCTATGAATGAGGAAGACCTAGTGCGCATTATGCAATATCCGTTTAACATGATTGCATCAGATGCTGGTATTGCCCGTTTTGGTTCTGGCATGCCGCATCCCCGCGCATACGGAACTAATGCGCGTGTGTTAGGCCGATATGTACGCGAGCAAAAGGTGGTGCGGTTAGAGGAGGCAATCCGGAGAATGACATCATTGCCCGCACAAAAATTTAACCTGCGCGATCGGGGATTGATAAGGGAAGGTATGGCTGCTGATATTGTGGTGTTTGATGCTGCAACCGTTGGCGATGCAGCAACCTTTACAAATCCACATGGTTTCTCAACGGGCTTTCGGTTTGTGTTAGTAAATGGGAAGATTGTGGTTGAAGAAGGAAAGCACACCGGAGGGCGCCATGGTATGGTGTTAAAGAGAAATTAAAATAGAGAAGAGTTACTGTAACTATAAGGTAAATATCTACTTTAACAGTTCCAGTAGTTTGTTAATCTCGCTCATATTTTGCCGCGAATAGATATTTTTTACAATACCATCTTTTTCGCGAGTCGTTAACCGCCAGCTTAGTGAAGCACGCGCACTGGTTTGCCTTATGCTATCCATCTTTTGTAAAATGGGCAGATAGGTTTCGGCCTGATATTGGATATCTATTCGATGAATAGGCACGTTCATCCAGTTATGTGCCTGGCCAATCAGCAAATCGCTGGTAATGTCCTGAAAGTTTTCAAAGTTATTGTATACACTACTGATGGGTTGAGTCATATCATCAATAATAGTTTGGCCTTTGCGTGCTAAAACTGCTCCTAACTTGGGCGAATCGCGAATGGAAATAAAAATAACACCACTGGTGTTTTCTGAAACCCATTCATTAAAAGAATATAAAAAACGTACAGCATCCGACATCCCAAAATTATCGGAAATGCCCGCATCCATTATTTGAATAGGAGGTTCGGTGGGCAGTGTGGTATTGGGTGTAATGTAAGGGAAGGTGGCGCTCATTCGTAAAGCTGATAAAAAGCGCAAATCTTTTGCGTCCTGATCTTTAAAGAACCGGTGGAAATCCACACCGCTTACTTTTTGGTGAGGATAATCGGGCATGCGAAGCAATTCGGCATTCATAAATGAAACCGGCCGCGAAGCGATATATATTTTACGGCCATCGTTCACTACCGTGGGGGTAAGAATTACCATCGGTACAATACCATCCAGTTCGGGTTGCAGATAAGCTGTAATAGGCCTGTCCATCAACCCTTCGGTAATATGATTTAATTGATCTTCGAATGTAAAGGCCCGATCGCGCTGGTAAGCTTTACCCGCATATTCAAATTTTGTAAAGCCTACAAACAAATCGTTGGCAAGCAAGCTGAAGATAAGCGGATTAAGATTATCGCTGGAAATTTTTTGGCGGTGAATATTGGCAAATGGTTTAATAGGTTCGCCCGATTTTTCGCGCAACTTCAGTTCACGAAAGTAACTGGCCCCAATTAATCCACCCGAAGCACCTGTAATCAGCACGCTGCTTTCCATCAGGTTGCCGTGGCTCATGCTGTCTATAGTTTGAAGTGCATTCAATGTCCACAACGATGCGCGCTTACCACCACCGCTTGTACATAAAAAAACCATTTTAGGTTTTGCGTCTCCAAATTTTTTACGCCAGTTGTTGAGTTGCGTTATAACAACTTGCCGGTCGGCTTCTATAGCAGCACTATCTACCTGATGGTGCAACGTATTTACGGAATATTCGGCAGGAGGTGTGTTATAATTAAGCCCGAAGGCTTCGTATTTTTTGGTAAAGAAATCTTCGCCTACCATGTGGTTGAGGATCAGAAACAAAATAAGACTGGTAGTGGCCGACCAGCCCCCAAACCAATAGGAAAATGCACCTGATAACATTACAAAAATTGTAAGGAATATCATGAAACTGCACGCAGCCGGAATCTGAAAAGCCGGGTAGTCTTTAAAAAGGCCAAGCACCAGCACCATGGCAAAGATGAAAAGTTCAATCACCACCAGGTTAAAATGATTCTGATCAAACACCTGCAAAATTGTAGCCTTGTCGTAGAAGGAGCTAGGTTCTACCGGTTTAATTTTTAATTTACCATCCAGGTAATAATCAACACGTTCTTGTTTTTTGCGAACGATATCCAACTTCTTCAGAGCACTGGCCCGGGTTACTTTTACATTTCGTTTTATCTTTTCATCGATACGGCAAACTACATACTTGAATATGTCTTTATTTGTTAACCGGAAATACAATGTGAAAAGGGCTGTCATGGTGGCATAACCGGTAAAAAGGCCGCCCAGATTTTTCAACAATCCGTATTGGCTGCTGAATTCGTTGTTGATCTGAAAACCAATAATTTGATAAACATAAACAATTAAAAATACAGCAGGTATAATTGAGTTGTTGATAGTAAATTTCTTAAATGGATTAGATAACGAGCCAATAAATGAAAACCGATGCCCGTCTGAAATGTAGCCGGTAATATGAAAGGCCATACTAAAACCGGCTGTAAGCAAACCCATCATAAAAAAACTGCTAAAGCCTACTTTGTTCATATACTCAGGATCGAGAAACAAATAGGGGATGCCCAGGTATTTGCCAAAGTTTCCGGTAATCATGGCAAACAGGATAATCCAACACAAGATCAATACATGGTTGCGCCTGAAATTGTTTAGGAGCAATTGCACCGGAAAGGAGTAATAGAGCTTGGGTAAGAAAAGATAGAGGGTGCGCATGAAGATAATTGTTCAAGATATGAAATTTGCAACATCTTCAAAAAGCTATGTTCAATCAGTCAAATTGTGTAAATAGTAACCCTAAACCTTATTTCCTTTTTTGACTAAACCATTCTCTATTTATCGCTCTTCGGCAGGTTCTGGAAAAACCAGAACTTTGGCTAAAGAATACTTAACCCTTGCCTTGCGTTCCAGGGCCGATTATTTTAAACACATTCTTGCAGTAACCTTTACCAATAAGTCTACGCAGGAAATGAAAAATCGAATTCTGGCTTATCTGAACGATTTTTCGAATGACAAGGAAAAGGACCTGGCTCATGAACTCCAGCAAGAACTGGGCTTGGATGCCTCAACTTTTAAGCTTCAGGTGCAGGAAGTTCGCAGCGAAATTCTGCATAAGTATTCGCAGTTTTCAATCAGTACTATCGATGCTTTTTTTCAACGGGTAATCCGGGCGTTTACACGCGAAGCCGGATTAGCGGGCGATTACCGGCTGGAAGTTGAACACGAGGAAGTAATAGACGAGGTGATCAGCAATCTGATAGAAGAGTTAGGGACAAACAAAGAACTTACAGATTGGGTTGTTGAGTTTGCCAAGAATAACCTGGAAGAAGATACAAGTTGGGACGTACGTCCGGGCTTGCAAAAATTTGCAAAGGAAATTTTTAAAGAAGAGTTCAAGCTAATAGAAGATGATATTGCGGAGACAACTGTAAACCCTGGTTTTTTTGATGATTTTAGAAAGGAGCTAAATGCCTTACGAAACTCTTTTATAAAGGAAATTAAAAAACGGGCACAAACGGCAGTTGCTATTATTCAAAAGGCGGGATTAACGTCTGATGATTTTAAATATGCTCATGGTGGCGGATACGGATTTATGAGCAAGATTTCAGGAATTAAATCGGTTGATGATGTAGTTGAGAAAGAATTTGGAAAAAGACCTTATAATGAATACCAGAGCATATCAAACTGGCCATCGTCAAAAACTAAGAATAGCACATTAATTAAGAGCCTTGCGCAGGAACAGTTAATACCATTATTGAATGAGATTATTGAAATAAGAAAAAACTACAGTGCTGCAAATAGCGCTGAAATTGTTCTTAGCAACTTCTATGCTTTTGGTTTGATTGCCGATATCTCGCGCAAGCTGAGAGAATACAAACAGGAGAACAATATGATGTTGCTTTCTGATGCTCCATATTTCCTTAACTCGGTAATTGGAGAAAGCGATACGCCCTTTGTGTATGAGAAAGTGGGCTCCTTTTACAGAAACTTCCTGATCGATGAGTTTCAGGATACATCGGGCCTTCAATGGCAAAATTTTAAGCCCCTTATTATTAATAATCTCGATTCGGCCCACCGAAGTATTATTGTGGGCGATGTAAAGCAGGCTATTTATCGCTGGCGTTCTGGCGACTTATACCTGTTACAAAAACATGTTAGCGAACAAATTGGCGAGCATCGCTTTGAACCTTTTACCCTCGGTAAAAATTTCAGAAGCAGCAAACAGATTGTTTCATTTAACAATAATGTATTTAAGATAGCAGCGCAATTAGTATCGAACGAACTGGAAAACAATGTTGCTACCGAAGTATACAAGGACGTAAGTCAAGAAAGCAACAAAACTTCTGAGGGCTTTGTGCAAATTTCTTTTCTGAAAGGAGAGGAGGAAGAAAATTGGGACGAAATAGCATTGCAAAAGGTGCCTGAACACTTAGAAAAACTTCAGGCGTTAGGAATCGGACTTAAAGACATAGCAATTCTGGTGCGCAAAAATGAAGACGGAGAGCGAATAGTTAGCCACTTGTTAGAGTATAAGCACTCCGGAAAGGCGAACGAAGTATATAAATACGATGTGGTTTCAAACGAGTCTTTAAAACTGGAAGGAGCAGGATCAATAAATTTTTTGATTGGAGCATTGCAATACCTTCAAAGTCCTGATAACGACATTGCCCGTGCCAGATTGTCGTTTGAGTACGCTCGTGCCATGAAGGCAACAACCGACCTGCATCAGGTATTTACGGTTACCAATCAAACTACATTTGAAAGCAACCTTCCTGAAAGTTTTACAAGACAAAAGTCGGGCTTAAAAAAATTGCCGTTGTTTGAATTAACTGAAACATTGATCGATTTATTTGGATTGGGTAAAGTGTCTGGCGAGTTAGAGTATTTGCAAACCTTTCAAAATGAAGTTTTAACGTTTTCGAACCGCGAGCGAAATGACATTGGTACCTTTTTAGAGTGGTGGGAAGAAACCGGAAAAAAGAAATCCATTCAGATTTCGGGCGAAGTAGACGCGGCACAGATTATTACAGTACATAAATCAAAGGGCTTACAATTCAAGTATGTAATTATCCCTTTTTGTTCGTGGAAACTCGATCATGAGCAGCGACCAATGATGTGGGTAAAGTCCGAAAAACCACCTTTTGAGAAAGCCGGGTTTCTTCCGGTTAACTATTCCAGCCAGTTGAAAGAATCGTTCTTTGCAGATTTTTATAAGGAAGAATGTACCCGTGCATACCTTGATAACCTAAACCTGCTTTATGTGGCCCTTACGCGGGCAGAGCATGGATTAATTGTTACAGCCCCCTACAAAAAAAAGAACGATAAGTTAGGCACGGTTGGTAATCTTTTACACAACGTGGTTCAAGACCCAGAATTTGCGTTAGGCTGGAATGGAGAAGAAAAGATTTGGAAAGCTGGCGAATGGTCTAAGCATGAACAACCACGCGAAGACCCTGTTCCTCCACTTACTCTAGAACAGTATGCAGCTAATACATGGCGAAATAAACTAGTAATTCGCCAAAACGCAGTGGGCTATTTTAAAGAGCAGGAAAGTGATACTACTACACGGATCAAATATGGTATTCATCTGCATACAATATTTTCGCGTATTCGCTATCGCGATGAACTTGACAATACATTTACAGCCTTACAGCATGCGGGTATTATCAACGAGCAGGAGAAACCGGTAATTCGGGAGTTGGTTGATGAACTTTTAAACAATCAAACAATTGCTTCATGGTTTGATAAAAGCTGGGAGGTGCGAACAGAAGTACCTATACTTTTGCCGGGTGGTGAAGAAAGCCGTATTGATCGGCTAATGACTAGCGGGCAGCAAGCGGTGGTAGTCGATTTTAAAACGGGTAATCCTGCAAAAAGTGATTTACAACAGGTAAACGGATATCTGGAGACGCTAGGTAAAATGAATTTTACAGATCGGAAGGGTTATCTGCTTTATGTTAAAACAGGCGAAGTAGTGCAGGTTGCACAAGGTAAATCAACCCAAACAACAAAGCAGAGTAAGAACCAACTTGGATTAGATTTTTAGTATGGAATCTTTTTTAAAAGAGCTGGCCCAAAAAGTTAATTCCGAACCTCAGTTCGAGCAGTTAACATTCATTTTTCCCAACAGAAGAGCAACCCTTTATTTTCGTAAGCACCTGGCAGAAATAATTACCAAGCCTGTTTTTGCTCCACGCCTTATTACTATTGAAGATTTTATTGCTTCGTTTTCAACATATCAGGTTCCCGATAAATTGGAGCTAGTGCATAAATTATATGGTATTTATGGTGAAGTAATTGGTTCGCACACAGAAAGCTTCGATCGGTTTTATTTCTGGGGCGACATGTTATTGCGCGATTTTAACGAGATTGACAAGTACCTGGTAAATGCAGCGCAACTGTTTCGCGATTTACGCAACCAAAAAGAACTCGATACAAGTTTCGATTACCTTACCGATGAGCAACGGAAATTCCTGCTTGACTTCTGGAGCGGGTTTGAAGAAAATGTAACAGTCAATAAGAAGCATTTTCTGGAAATCTGGAGCAAACTGTTTAACCTGTATCAAACCTATCGTGCGTATTTGGAAAGTAACAGCCTGGCGTACGAAGGCATGGTGCACCGGCATGTAGCTGAAAATATAGATACACTATCAGTAAATAAATTTACGGCAACTAAACTTCGCTTTGTAGGTTTTAATGCCTTAACGAAGGTGGAGGAGAAAATATTAAGCCACTTTGTAGCACAAGGGAGCCAGGTAATCTGGGATGGAGACGAGTATTATGTAAATAATAAAGCGCAAGAGGCCGGAGAATTTTTTAGAGAATACCAGCAGCATAAAATTTTAAAACAAACATTTCCACAAACATTTCCAGCTAATTTCAGAAGCCAAAAGTCGATACGCATTATTGGTGCGGCACAACCCATTGGTCAGGCAAAAGTAATGGGGCAAATATTGCAACAAGAATTAGATAACGGGTTAGTGCCCGAAGATACGTTGATAGTGTTGCCCGATGAAAAACTATTGATGCCCGTGTTATTCGGTTTGCCTAAAACCATCGATAAGCTGAATGTAACGATGGGCTATTCACTTAGCAACACATCATTCTTCAATTTGCTGGAGATGCTGGTAGAATTGCAGATTGGTAAGCGGAATGAATTTTACAATCACCGGCAGGTGTTAGCCCTATTGGCACATCCGTATGTGATTGCCGCAGACCCCGGGTTGGCAAACACGAAACGAAAAGAGATTGAAAGAAGCAATTGGATGCAGATTCCCCAAAGCTATTTGGCAAGCGGGTCGTCTTTGCATAAATTAATTTTTGGTCATCTTACAGATGGGTTGTTCGGTTATTTGCAAGAAGTAATAAGCGAAGTTGGTTCGCTGGAATCTATCCTTAATTTAGATCGTGAGTTTGCTTTTCAGTTTATAAAGGTATTGAACCGCATTCATGATCTTATTAAGCTGGAAACACCTGATTCATCTAATCGTAAAGAATTTGTAAAATCATTAAAGTCATTTTTGCGATTACTTCGGCAATTGGTTCGTGCCGAAAGAATTCCATTTAGTGGCGAACCATTGAAAGGATTGCAGATTATGGGCGTACTGGAAACCCGCAACCTCGATTATAAGAATGTATTTGTGCTTTCGCTGAATGAAGGAGCATTTCCTGCTTTTGGTGGAAAGGGGTCTTATATCCCATTCAATATACGCAGAGCATATGCCTTACCAACCGCAGAGCATCAGGATGCGATGTATGCCTATTTATTTTATAGAATGTTGCAACGGGCCGAAAACGTATTTCTTTTTTATAATACCGAAACCGATCAGTTAGGGCAGGGCGAAAAGAGCAGGTATCTGCAACAACTCATTTACGAAAGCGGCCTGAAAATGGAATCGCAGGTACTGCATAACCCCCCATTGCCGCTGCCGGTACAAGTAATATCGATTGAAAAGACTAAAGAAGTTCAGGAATCAATTATGAAATTGAACGAAGGCAATACCTACTTTAAAGGAATTTCGCCTTCTGCATTAAGTGCTTATCTGGATTGCAGACTAAGATTTTATTTCAGATATGTAGCGCGCATACGCGAGCCAAATGAAGTGGAAGATGAATTAGGTGCGCGGGAGTTGGGAAATCTTCTGCATAAAGTGATGGAGGGGTTTTATAAGAATCTGGCACAGCGCAAACGAAACAAAAGTGTGGAGGCGGGAGACTTTGCCGATGCCAGGCAGATGGTTGATAAACTGATAGACCAAATATTTGCTGCTACTTATAATATGGAACCCGGAAAGAAGGTAGAGTACCAGGGGCAAAGTGTAATCATTCAACAATTAGTGCGAAACTTTGCGCTTCGTATACTGGAGCGGGATAAAGAGTTAGCACCATTTACAATGGAAGCCATTGAAGCAGATGGGCTTCTGCATCGGGTAAAAATTAATAGTGCACCGGGCTATGCGGTTTTAGGTGGGAAAATTGATAGGGTGGATAAGAAAGAACACCTACTTCGAATTGTAGATTATAAAACCGGAAGCGATAAGTTAGATTTTGAAAGCATACCCTCTCTATTTGATCGCCATAACAAGAAGCGGCAAAAGGCGGTGTTTCAAACATTGCTATATGCGTTTTTGTACCAGACCAATTTCCCCCTTAAAGCAAACGATCTGATGCTAACAGGCATTATGAATCGTGAGTATTTGTTTGGCGATGCGGAATTTGGATTAGCAATGAATAAGAAGCAGGTGAACAATGTACTTCCCCTAATGGAAGAATTTAGAACACACCTTACAACTTTGCTGGAAGAAATTTTCAATCCGGAAGTACCGTTCGATCAAACACACGATACCAAAACCTGTAGTTATTGCCCATACAAAGTAATCTGTTACAGAGATTAGCCGGTTCGAAAAAGAACAAAACCCTGTCTCCTTACGAAGACAGGGCCACCCCACAAAAATCAACTTGTGTTGATTAGCTTTTTGCCAACTCTACGTTGATGTGAATTTTAACTTCTTCACTTACTACCATACCACCGGCCTCAGTAAGTGCGTTCCAGTTTAACCCAAACTCTTTGCGATTAATTTTGCCATTGATTTCAAAACCGGCTTTGGTATTACCCCAGGGGTCAACCATGGTGCCTCCAAATGTTACATCAAATACAATGGGTTTGGTCGTTCCGCGAATGGTAAGAGCACCATCAAGTTTATAATCCTCTCCGGATACTTTCTTTAATATACCGGCAAAATCAAGAGTAGGATATTGTTCAGCAGCAAAAAAATCGGCAGATTTTAAGTGCGCATCGCGATCGGCCTGATTTGTATCAATGCTGTTTACGTCTAAGCTGAAGGTAACATCAGCGCCATCAAAATCTTCAGTTTCACTTTCCACGCTTCCGCTGAATTTTTTGAAGAAACCCGTTACGGTACTGATCACCAGGTGCTTTACTTTAAATTGTACTTCGGTGTGGGTTGTATCAATGCCCCACTTAGTTGTTGTTACAGTTGACATAATTTTAAATTTTAATTGTTTCTGATTTTAATTTCAACTCAGTTTTCGTCCCGAATTGCATAGCAAAGGTAGGCTGGTGGGCTTGCCTGCACCCTTGAACCAGGTTAAGAAGAGTAAGAAAGTGTCTTGAACTAGGTTAAGAAAAATAAAAGCCGGACCTTTTTTAGAACCAATTGCCCTGCTGCTATTTCTTTCTGCGAATCTTACTTAAAAATTCAGGTGTAATACCCAGATAAGAAGCAATGTATTTTAAAGGTACATATTGTTCCAGCTGCGGATATTTTTTCTGGAAATTATGGTACCGTTCTTCAGCGGTGGCAGTAAAGGCTTCTATAATGCGGTTTTGGTGTGTAACTAACGAGTTCTGAAACATAATACGAAAGTATCTTTCAAAGATGGGGTGCCGATCCAGCAATTCTTCCATTCGCACTTTAGGTAATTGAAGAATTTCACTGTCGGCTAAAGCACGGGTAGTATAAATAGATGGTTGTTGCCGGGTAAGACTATGTAAATCTCCGGTCCACCAGCCAGAAGTGGCAAACTGAATAACCTGATCGTTGCCATCCTTATCCGTATAATACGTCATCAGGCACCCCGAAGTAACATGAATAAAATTATAGGTAACCTCTCCGGCCTTTTCAGCAAACTCGCCCTGCTTAAGTTTCAGCGAATTAAGTAATGAAATAAAGAATAGCTCTTCCTCTGCAGTAGGCGTAATATTTTTGCGGATATGAAATAAAATAGGATGATTTTGTAAATCCATAATTGTTGTCAAAGATCAGTAAATGCCAGCCAAAAAAGACCAGGAGTAACTTCTTTTTTATTCAGAAGATAAACCACGCCCTATCTAATTCAGGGAATGCTTCTAACTTTGGCAAATGGATTTACCCCGCTTTCGCGAAATTGCCCGAAACAAGTCGGCCGAAAACCGGAAGTTTCTTCAAACGTTGAAGAAGAAAGATGCGCGTGTGGTGGATAACGCTTTCCATACCACACACGAGGAAGTTTTTGAAACAACCGATTGCCTGAAGTGTGCTAATTGTTGTAAAACAACCAGCCCCATTTTTTACCAGACTGATATTGAGCGCGTAGCCAAAGCCTTGCGCTTAAAACCAGGCGATTTTATAGAAACCTACCTGCGGGTAGATGAAGACAAGGACTTTGTACTGAAATTTTCACCTTGTCCGTTTCTGGATACTGATAATTATTGTAAGGTGTACGATAGCC
This sequence comes from Flammeovirgaceae bacterium UBA2786, assembly GCA_002352225.1. Lineage (GTDB taxonomy): Bacteria > Bacteroidota > Bacteroidia > Cytophagales > Cyclobacteriaceae > ELB16-189. The sequence goes on along the minus strand of DEIA01000079.1, from coordinate 38,643 downwards.
GGCCTAAAGCCTGCCGCGAATATCCGCACACCGACAGAAAAAAAATGGTTCAGATTACGGAACTTACCTTCAAAAACACATTGGTTTGCCCGGCTGTATTGGAAATAGTAGAACGGTTAAAGCAGATTGAACTATGAAGAAGTTGCTGTTCCTCTTGTTAGTAGTAACAATTTCTGCACAAGCGCAGAAAAGACCACGCGACCTGGGAATAAAAATAGGCGTGCTTTCAACCGGTAAATTAAATGCCATTACCGATGTAGCCGGAGTAAAGGTTGGCCATCGTACCCTACTGGAAGGAACCAACATTCGTACAGGTGTTACGGCTATTATCCCACACGATGGGAATCTTTTTCAGGATAAAGTACCCGCAGCAGTTTTTGTCGGAAACGGATTTGGTAAGCTTGCCGGAACCACACAACTGATAGAGTTAGGTAATATAGAAGCGCCCATTGTGCTTACCAATACGCTTAGTGTGGCTGTAGGTATAGAAGCCGTTGTTGAATATACGCTCGCACAAAAGGGCAACGAATCGGTTCAATCCGTTAATGCCGTAGTGGGGGAAACCAATGATGGCTACCTCAATGATATTCGTGGGCGCCATGTTACCAAACAGCATGTGCAAGAGGCCCTGGCGCAGGCACAAAACGGTATGGTAGTGGAAGGAAATGTAGGTGCAGGCACCGGCACAGTTTGTTTTGGTTTTAAAGGCGGTATTGGTACTTCTTCGCGGTTGCTTCCGCAAAAATCCGGAGGGTACACAGTTGGAGTTCTGGTACAAACTAATTTTGGTGGTGTGTTACAGATTGATGGTGTACCGGTTGGTGAAGCACTAAAAAAATTTTTTATGAGCGATCAGTTACAAAACCCAGCCGATGGTTCATGCATGATTGTAGTGGCTACCGATGCCCCGCTAGATGCCCGCAATTTAGAGCGGTTGGCCAAACGGGCGTTTATGGGATTGGCTAAAACCGGTGGCATAGCATCAAATGGAAGTGGGGATTATGTAATTGCATTTTCTACTCATGCAGCTGTTAGAATAAAACATCAGTCCGATCAACTAACGTATTCCACCACGCAACTCAACAACGATAGTATGTCGCCCTTGTTTATGGCAGCAATTGAAGCTACGGAAGAAGCGATTATTAATTCGTTATGGGCTGCCCAAATCTTAACGGGTAAGGATGGCCGCACAATTCAGGCACTTCCGCGCGATGAAGTAATTAAGGTAATGAAACAACACAACGCACTTAAATAAGCCCATGTATTCTTTTCTCAACACCGAATTTCTACCAGCCGAAAAAACGTTTGTACACGTAAGCGATCTAGCCGTGCAGCGAGGTTATGGTATTTTTGATTTCTTAAAAGCGGTAAACGGTAAAATTCCGTTTATCGATGATTACTTCGATCGGTTCTATCGTTCAGCTGAGTTCATGCAGTTGCCGGTTTCCCTTACACGAGCACAATTAAAAGAGGTAGTGTATGAGTTGGTGCAACGCAATGGCGAAGCCAATGCGGGTATAAAGATGGTGCTTACCGGTGGGTATTCGCCCGATGGATATGAAATAGCAACCCCTAACCTGATCATAACGCAACATGCACTACCCATGCCTTCTGCAAAAATGCTGGAGCAAGGAGTAAAAATTATTACACACGAGTTCCGCAGGGAAATGCCATTGGTAAAATCCATCAACTATACAACAGGAGTTTGGCTTCAACGTAAAGTAAAAGAAGCAAATGCCTATGATGTGTTGTATCATTTGCATGGCGAGGTAAGCGAGTTTCCGCGTTGTAATTTGTTTGTGGTAAAAGAAAACGGTCATGTAGTTACGCCTGCCGTACATGTGTTGGAGGGTATTACCCGAAAAAATATTCTTTCGTTGCGTGAAGGAATAACGGTGGTAGAGGGTAAAATTACATTAGATGATATCTGGCATGCCAGTGAAGTATTTTTAACCAGCACAACCAAGCGTGTGGTTCCCATTGTACAAGTTGATGATGTACGGATTGGAACAGGAAAACCCGGACCAGTGGTACAAAAGATTTTGAACGAGTTGATAAGAATGGAGAACAGGCCTGAATAGCCCAGTTAGTTTCTTTCTGGTTCTTGATGAATCGTTCAATTTTCATAGCCTCAGCTTCAATGTTACTGCATTCAAAGACTGCAGCTAATTTCCAGGGTCTGAACTTAGAGGTAAAGGTGTTTGAATGAATTGAGTTATGTTGTTGCACTCTATGGAAAGGATCGATAGAATAACCGATATAGAATTTGTCGGCCTTTGCGGAGTATAAAATGTAAATGAAGTACATAAAAAAATCCCGCGAAAGCGGGATTTTAGCTCTCCCTCTTGGACTTGAACCAAGGACCCTCTGATTAACAGTCAGATGCTCTAACCAGCTGAGCTAAGGGAGAATATTTTCTAACTACTTCTTTCTTGCCCCTCTGATTAATCCCGAAAGTTCGGGACTCTAACCAGCTGAGCTAAGGGAGAATATTTTCTAACTACTTCTTTCTTACCCCTCTGATTAATCCCGAAAGTTCGGGACTCTAACCAGCTGAGCTAAGGGAGAATTTGATCTATTTTCTCTCGTTTAGAGAAAATTTGGGAGTGCAATATTACTCTTTTGCCCCCTAATAATCCAAATAAAAAAAAAATAATGAAAAAACCTTTGCTACACCTTTCTGTTCAGTAACTTTGAATTACAAAGTACTTTTATGAGTCAAAACGAGCCCTACCAGAAAGACCTCGAATCCATCCGCCAGATGATGGAGCGGTCGGTAAAGTTTTTATCCTTAAGTGGACTGTCGGGAATACTGGCCGGGGTGTATGCACTGGCCGGAGCATGCGTGGCCTATTACATCGTTCACTTTCCACTATCGCCAATAGATTACAGACAAGAGTCTATACAGGATAAAGATGTTATTATAAAATTGCTAAGCATTGCCGTGGCCGTGTTGGCACTATCACTTTTTACAGGGTATTGGTTGGCAACCCGTAAAGCAAAAGCGCAAGGAGTAAAGGTTTGGAATACAACCAGTAAACGTCTGGTTTTTAACCTTGCCATACCCTTGGTAACAGGAGCACTGTTTATTCTTATCCTGTTGTGGCATGGGCACTATGGTGTAGCCGCGCCCGCGTGCCTGGTGTTTTATGGCTTAGCCTTGCTGAATGCAAGTGCCAATTTGTTTGATGAGGTTAGATACCTGGGGTATTGTGAAATTGTTCTTGGTCTTGTTTGCGCCTTACTTCCTGGTTATGGCTTGTTTTTTTGGGCTACCGGTTTTGGTGTACTTCACATTTTGTATGGCGCGTTAATGTATAAGAAGTACGACCGATGAAAAACCCGTTCGATAGTCTTGATAAGATTCTGGAACATCGGTTGCGGCTTCAGATTGTATCGGTGCTGGTGGCTAATGATTCGTACGATTTCAATGCGTTGAAAGAATTACTGGAGGCCACCGATGGAAACCTGGCTACTCATTTAAAGGCGCTTGAGCGCGAGAAGTATTTATCCGTCAACAAATCCTTTATAGAACGCAAACCCAATACCCGGTATAAGATTACTGAGCGTGGCCGTACGGCTTTTAAAAAACATCTGGAAGCCATGGAAGAATTAATTAAACAACAGAAGAAGTAAAAAAATTTTGGCAAACACTTTTAAATACAAAGTACTTTTAATAAATTAACTATGGAAACACAACACACCCCTGGCGTATTTGAGCGCTTCAACCAATGGATAACCGAATCCATTATGGTGAAATTATTTTCAATCGGCTTTTTGATTTTAATACTGCTCATTCCCACATCGTGGATTGAAGATTTGATTCGCGAACGTCAATCCCGATCGGACGAAGTTATACGCGAGGTGTCTGACAAATGGTCGGGCCGGCAAATGTTATCTGGGCCAGTTCTTCGAATTCCATTTACAAAAATGGAGAAAACAAAAACCTGGTACGAAGGCAAACAGGTAGAAGAGATTATTGAAACAAATCACTACGCATATTTCTTGCCGGAAGAATATCGTGTAAAGAACGACATCACCACAGAAGTACGCAAACGCGGTATCTTCGAAGTAGTGGTGTATAAAAGTGGCATTACAATGAATGCACAATTTTCGGTTCCTGATTTTTCGGGGTGGAATATTCCAGATCAACACGTGCATTGGAAAGAAGCTGTATTACTCAACGGAATTTCTGATTTGCGGGGAATTGGTGAAAACCCGTTGGTGAAAGCAGGTGAGCAAACATTAAGATCAGAACCATTGAGTGATATTGGCATTACTGTGAATCAATACCCACAGGCAAACACCACTCAGGCAACCGATGCATCGGTTAACCTAAATACAACCAGCGGAATTATTACCGCTCTGGGTTGGCTGGCACAACCTGAAACTATAATGAATGTAAATCTGCAGTTATCCTTGAAGGGCAGCGAAAGTTTATATTTTGTTCCTACTGGAAAATCGACCGAGGTGAGTACAACAAGTGCGTGGCCTGCGCCAAGTTTTGAAGGTAAGTTACTTCCCGAATATACTATATCCGATTCTGGATTTACTGCGGTGTGGAAAGTGCTTTCATTCAACAGACCGTTTTCTCAAAAATGGATAGACCGCGATCAGAGCTTGGCAGGCTCTGAATTTGGTGTGCGGTTGTTAATTCCGGCCGATCAATACCAGAAAAGTACACGTACAGCCAAGTATGGCCAGTTGATAATTCTGCTTGCTTTTACCGCCTTGTTTCTGGTAGAGATTACAACCAAAACCCGTATCCACCCCTTTCAATATATTTTGATTGGCGCTGCGCTCATAATCTATTACACGCTACTGCTTTCCTTTTCTGAGCAAGTGGGTTACAATGCTGCTTATGCCATAGCTTCTATTTCAACTATTCTTCTGGTTACGTTATACTCAACCAGTTTTTTGAAAAGTAAGCCAGTGATATTGTTATTTTCATTGCTGATGGCATCGTTTTATACATTCATCTTCATAATTATTCAGGCACAGGATTTTAGTTTACTGATAGGAAGCATAGGGTTATTTCTTATTATTGGTTTGCTAATGTATTTTTCAAGAAACATAAACTGGTACGGAGCCCGTAAGGAATAGCTCATGTGATGTAGAGAAGTTTTTTTATCTTTCGATATGCTAAGACTACTGCTTCTTTTGTTACCCTTTGCTGCCATTGGGCAGCATCTGGTAACACCCACAAACCAAGTAATCAAAAACAGATGGGAAGCCCGATGGATTGGGCCGAAGGATAAGCTGAATAGTTACGGAGTTCATCACTTTCGTAAAACATTTTCACTTTCACAAAAGCCACATGAATTTATCATTCATATTTCGGCCGATAACCGATACCGGCTTTTTGTTAATGGTACTTATGTAACCGATGGCCCGCAGATAAGTGACAGTCGCCATTGGCGTTTTGAGTCCCTTGATATTGGCCCATTGCTCCAGTCTGGCAACAATGTGTTGGCGGTTCAGGTGGTTAATTTTGCAGAGGCCGCTCCGGTCTATGTTATGGGTAAGCGGGCCGGATTGATTGTTCAGGGGAATGATTCATCGGCAAGGGTTGTTAATTCAAATTCAACATGGAAGTATTCTACCTGCAACGCATTTACACCTTCCGTTTTTCTGCCGGGTAGTCCATCGGTTTTTTATCAATATTATGCTGCCGGCCCGTTAGATAGTATAGATGGAAGTAAATTTCCCTGGGGATGGGAGCAAGTATCATTTAACGATTCGGGTTGGAATACAGCGGCAGCTTCGGAGACGGGCGCACCTTTTGGTGTGCAAGGCTATGGAGATGCTACCTGGGAATTGATCCCTCGTTCAATTCCCTTGATGGAACGTACCTATGAACCAATCGGAGTGATTCGGAGAAGCGAGGGATTGACAAAAGAACCAACTCAATTTCCGATAACCATTCCGGCCAATACAACAAGCACTATTTTAATCGACCATCAAAAACTGACTTCCGGATTTCCGGAACTTATCGTTTCGAAAGGAAAGGCAAGTCAGGTTAAACTAACGTATGCCGAAGCCCTTTTTAATGATATCGAAAATAAGGGGCACCGTGATTCTGTTCAAGGCCGGCAAATTCATGGAGTATATGAAGTGTTTAAGCCTGAAGGTGGAATGAATCGATTGTACACCACGCTAACCTATAGAACCTTTCGATATGTGCAATTGGATATTACCACTGCTTCTGAGCCACTGGTTATTGAAAAGTTCGGAAGTTGGTTTACAGGATATCCGTTTCAGAAGAAAGGCTCCTTTTCATCCAGTGATAAGGAGTTGGAAAAAGTATTTGACATTGGTTGGCACACAGCCCGGTTATGCGCGTACGAAACGTATATGGATTGCCCGTATTGGGAGCGGCTGCAATATATTGGCGATACCCGCATACAGGCATTGGTTTCGTATTATGTATCGGGTGATGATCGGTTAGCCCGAAATTCAATAGAGCAATTTTATTGGTCGTTAACCTACGATGGATTAACCACCAGCCGGTATCCTTCTTCTCTGGCACAGTATATTCCCAACTACTCTTTGGTTTGGATTACCATGATTCATGACTATTTCATGTATCGAAACGATCCGGAATTTGTTAAGTCATTCCTGCCGGGTATAGAGCGGGTGTTAGCTCACTTTGAAGGGTATGTAACTGACGACAACATGATGACCGAGCAACCCTATTGGGATTTTCTCGATCACTCTTTTCCGACTCATAAAATTGTGCAGGAGAGTTCTTTCAAAAAACTCACCTCCAATTCTTTATTCTATGCCTATACATTAAGTCTTGCAGCAGAAATACTTAGCGCGTATGATAAACCACAACTGGTACAGAAATACTCGTTGTTAAGCCAGAAACTAAAAGCAGGAGTGAAGAGTCAATGCTGGGATGGCAACCGGCAGCTCTACGCAGATACGCCTGACAAAAAGCATTTCAGTATGCATAGCAACATACTGGCCTTACTATGTGGTATGGTTCCGCGCGATGAGCAAAAGGAATTTATCCGAAGAATTGTACAAGCAAAAGATATTACACGTACCACGCTATATTTTGATTTTTACTTAGGCCGCGCTATGAATCTGGCGCAGGCAGGCGATCAATACCATCAGCTTTTGGGGCAATGGAAAGATTTTTTGAATGTAGGGCTCACCACTTTTCCTGAAGGTGTTTCGCGTAGCGAGTGTCATGCGTGGAGCTCAAGTCCTAACTACGAAATGCCTGCAACCCTGGCCGGAATTCAACCCCTTACTGCAGGTTTTAATAAAGTGCTGGTGCGTCCATTGTTGGATAATCTTCAATTTGTAAAATCAAGTATGCCCCATTGGGCCGGTGAACTTTCTCTGGAATTGAAGAAGAAGGGTAATCAAATAGAAGGCAAGATTAGTTTACCTCCCGGTATTACCGGCAGACTGGAATGGGGAGGTAAAACCATGGAATTAAAACCAGGTGTTAATACTGTACTATTATAAGGCCTGTTGTTGTCTGTTTAAAGTTGACAACGGCACCTTGTTAATCTTTATCTAAAAACGGATAACGATAATCGGTAGGTGTTACAAAAGTTTCTTTAATGGTGCGCATACTTACCCAACGCAACAAATTCACTTTTGCTCCGGCTTTATCGTTAGTACCAGATCCTCTTGCTCCGCCAAACGGCTGCTGACCCACTACGGCACCTGTGGGCTTATCGTTGATGTAAAAATTACCGGCCGAGTTCGAAAGTTTTTTTGTGGCCAGTTCAACAGCAAAACGATCCTTTGCAAGGATTGATCCCGTAAGGGCATAGGGCGATGTGCTGTCTACCAACTCTAATGTTTGCTCAAAATTTTCAGCATGATAAACATAGATAGTAAGCACCGGCCCGAAAATCTCTTCGCACATGGTTAGTGACGAGGCATCTTTGGTTACAATAACAGTAGGGTCAACAAAATACCCATTAGATTTATCATACTTTCCACCTGCAATAATTTCGTTTAATGGGTTTTGCCGGGCCTTTTCAATATATCCGGTAATCGAGTTAAATGCCTTCTCATCAATTACGGCATTTATAAAGTTGCCAAAATCTTCGGTGGGTCCCATCTTGAATGATTTAAGATCATCCACCAAGAATTGCTTCACCTCATCCCAGATGTTGGATGGAATATACGCGCGTGAAGCGGCTGAGCATTTCTGTCCCTGGTATTCAAACGCACCGCGTGCTAATGCCGTGGAAACTTCACGAGGGTTGGCGCTCTTGTGGGCAACCACAAAATCTTTTCCGCCTGTTTCGCCAACAATGCGCGGATAAGAACGATACTTGTGAATATTATTACCAATGGTTTTCCAGATGTTTTGAAACACTCCTGTGCTACCGGTAAAGTGAATGCCGGCAAAATCTTTATGGTTAAAAATTACTTCGCCTGCATCAGGCCCGCTTACATAAACCAGGTTAATGACACCATCGGGCAACCCTGCTTCTTTTAATACCTGCATAATTACGTTGGCTGCGTAAATCTGCGAGTTGGCAGGCTTCCATACTACGGTGTTACCCATCATGGCAGCGCTGGTGGGTAGGTTACCGGCAATAGCGGTGAAGTTGAATGGCGTTAAAGCAAAAACAAAACCTTCCAGAGGGCGATACTCCATGCGATTCCATACGCCCGGAGATGATTGCGGTTGATCGTTGTAAATCTCAGTCATGAAGTACACATTGAAACGCAGAAAGTCGATTAACTCGCATGCAGAATCAATCTCGGCCTGAAATGCATTTTTAGATTGGCCAAGCATAGTAGCAGCATTGATTTTGTACCGGTATGGTCCGGCCAGTAAATCTGCAGCCTTTAAAAAAATGCTTGCGCGATTTTCCCAACTTAAACCGGCCCACAATTCTTTTGCAGCAAGGGCCGCATTAATGGCTTGTTCTACATGGCTTTTATCTCCTTCATAAAAATGACCAAGTATATGTTTATGATCGTGTGGAGGAGTAAGGGCTTTTTTCTTCTCTGAGCGTACTTCTTCGCCACCAATATACATAGGCACATCAATTACTTTGGCTCGTGCTTCGGCAAGTGCTTTCTTTAGTGCTGCACGTTCCGGACTACCAGGAGCATAAGAAAGTACAGGCTCATTTTTAGGTACAGGAACATGAAAAAAACCGGTTGACATAGCAGTAAGAGTTTAAAAGTTCAAATTTTGAGTTGAGGTTTAAAAGGCGCAGGGCTAACCTTAGGTTTGCAAAGGTATGTGATTAAGTCGGGTTTTAAAGAATCTGCAGGAGCTGTTTCAGATCGTGAATTTCAAAATTTACAGTTTCGGCATGTGCCGATCGTTCGGGGTTATAATAGATGGTGTCAACCTTGGCGTTGCGCGCTCCGCCAATATCGGTAATCAGATTATCGCCTATCATAATTGCTTCATGATGAGCAAACCCATTTTCAGCTAATGCGAAATCAAATATTTCGCGGGCTGGTTTTTTATGGCCGGCCCGGGCCGAGGTTACCACACTTTTAAAATAATGTGTAATGCCAGACGAAGCGAGTTTAGTTCCCTGAATTTCATCAAAGCCATTGGTAATAATGGTTATGGGGTAACGGCCTGCCAGATATTCAAGCGACTCGATTGCGTTAGGCATCAAGGCACTTTTTTTTGGTGATTGGATTACATACTCATCCGATAAGGTCATCGATAATTGTTCGTCATGAATACCAAAATGAGCAAGAATACTACGGAAACGGTGAAACCGGATTTCATCGCGGCCAATCAATCCGGCATCGTAACGAATCCATAAATCAGTATTAATTCGGGAAAAAGCCTTTTTGAATTCGGTAAACTGTGCAATACCACGGGTTTGTAAATCGTGTACTTTAAAAAGATCGGCAAGCGTAGTGGAAGAGTTAGTTTCAAAGTCCCACAACGTGTGGTCTAAGTCGAAGAGAATACATTTATACTTCATTTAGCGTGGCTGGCTAAGGGGTTTTATCTGTAATTTATTCAGCGATAATTCACGGTTGGTATATAGAGTTTGAAATACCTGTTGATCTTTCTGCAGTAGCGGGTCGCGTGTTAAGAACTGGAAAATTTGGCGGGTAATATCAAACACTTCGTCTTTCAATTGATAGAAAACCCATTGATTAATTTTACGAGAGGTGAGAATGCCAGAGTTTTTGAGGTACAATAAGTGGCGAGAGGTTTTGGTTTGTGTAAATTCCAAAATGTGTTCAAGATCGGTAATGCACATTTCACCGTTGGTCAAAATCAGGTTTAAAATGCGTAGGCGCGAGGTATCAGAACAAGCCAGAAAAATCTGCGCCCCCAGATCGATATTAAAGTGTTTTAACCGCATAAATAATAAGGCTGCAAGATAGTAAAAACCGTTGGTGGAGCAGATTAGGCAGGAATAACCCGAATCTATATCTTTGGTTTAATAAATGGATTAAAGAGGTGCGGAAATCAATTGGCTTAATCATTTTTGCGTGTGTTTTATCAGGGTTTTGTAGCGATGTACAGGCGCAAAGCAAGAGAAGAATCATTCAGCTTTCGGGCTTTGTAAGCGATAGTGTAAACGTATTGCCCGGTGTGCACATTTATGTGCCTAAAGCGGGGCGTGGTACCAGTACCAGTCCGGCCGGTTTCTTTTCAATGCCTGTGCTGGAAGGAGATAGCGTAGTAATTAGTTCAATTGGGTATCACAGACAACATTATATTGTACCCAACGCAGCGCCTGATAATCTTACTATTGTGATTGAGATGGTATCGGATGTTACGTATTTGCGCGAGGTTCAGATTATGCCGTTTCCAACCGAAGAAGTTTTTAAAGAAGCAGTGTTAGCTCTCAATATCCCCATGGATAATGGCATTGATCAGAAAAACATAAATGCAGAATTAATTGCGCTGATGTTAAAAACCACGCCCATGGACGGGGCGGCAAATTATAAATACTACATGGATCAATGGAGTACTTCGGCTGCCGACCGGTTTCAGCCCAGAACCAATCCATTTCTCAACCCGTTTAACTGGGCCAAATTCATTCGCGATCTGAAACAGAATAAGAAGAATTGAACTTCGGAAAGGACTTTGGGTTCATCAATTTTTGCTATTATTGCAACCTCATTTTTGTGAAACTCGAGATGTAGCGCAGCCCGGTTAGCGCATCACGTTAGGGACGTGGAGGCCGGAGGTTCGAATCCTCTCATCTCGACAGAATGAAAAGCCTTTCTAATTTTATAGAGAGGCTTTTTTTAGAGTAAAAAAGATTAAACATGGAGTCCGCCCCGATGCATCGGGGGAATCCTCTCATCTCGACAGATTAAAGAAAGCCTTTCTGTATTTATGGAAAGGCTTTTATAGTTTTTATTCATGGTTGTGCCTGAAGCACATAGAGGCTGCCTCGATACATTGGGAGAACCCCTTCATCAGGGCAGATTAATCCAACTTTTTCGGAAAATCAAAAAACAACATCCTGCCACAACCAAATGTAACATCCTGCCAATAGTCAACAGGAAGTTCTGCCGCCACAATTCCGCAAGTTGGAATATTGTCTATGTATTGATTAAGTAAAGCATTAGCAAACTCTGTTAGCCCCGGGTTATGTCCAAAAAGCAGAACCACTTCTTCACTGTCACGCGGAGAATTTTTAATGCCCCGTATTACTTCTAAAATCTGATCTTCGTTAGCATGGTATAAGCGCCTGTCTATTTTTATTTTTTCCTTATTAAAGGAAAGCACTTCGGCAATAGCCTCACAGGTTGCCCGGGCCCGTTCCGCAGGACTACTCAGCATAAAGTCGGGCGTTACTTCTTTTTCTTTTAATCGTTTGCCCATTTGGGGAGCGTCTCTTTTCCCACGCTTATTTAAGGGCCTGTCCAAATCATCCATCTCAGGATTATCCCAACTGGATTTGGCGTGGCGAATAATGTATAACTTTTTCATAGCATGTATCCGGTTCTAATTTAAGTATCTTTGCTTTGTGTTATGAAAAACCGACCTCTAAAAAAGAGAATTAAGTACACTCTGCTATATTACTTTATTCGGTTTTTGATTTTTTTCTCAAACCTGATGCCCCGTAAAGTATGGCTGGCTTTCTGCGGCTGGCTTGGTAAACTGGCATATTCATTTTCGCCCAAGCCACGCGAACGTACTATCCATCATCTGGGGCTTGCATTTAGCGGAGAAAGGAATACGCGCCAAATTCTGGATTTAAGTAAAAAGGTTTTTGTGATGCTGGGAAAGAATGCAGGCGATATTCTGCGGTCACTTCGCGTGAAGAAGTTGGCCGATCTGGAAAAGTTTTTAGTTACACACGGATTAGAAAATTACGAGAAAGCACACGCGAAAGGTAAAGGTGTAATGTTTCTTACTTCGCATGTTGGGGCATTTGATTTACAAGTTACCAACATGGCGCTGCGCGGACTAAACCCAAACATTATTGGTACTGCTTTAAAAGACGAACGGCTCAACGAACTTTTATTTGAATACCGGAATGCGTTTGGCGCAATTGCAATTGAACGGGGCAAAGAGAGTGTTCGGCTTTTTAAAGTATTGAAGGCTGGAGGGTCAATTGCCATATTGATTGATCAGGACACAAAAGTTAAAAGCCGGTTTGTAGATTTCTTTGGAATGAAAGCCGCTACCCCAATTGGCGCTACTGTGTTGGCATTACGCACGGGTTGTGCCGTTGTGCCTACTTATATTTATTTAGGAGAAGATGGCAAACAACATATGCACATCTTGCCCGAAATACCGCTGGTAATTACAGGCGATGAAGAGAACGACCTGATAGTGAACACGCAGAGCTTTACTAACATGACTGAAAAAATTGTACGCGAACATCCTGAACAATGGGTATGGATGCACGAGCGGTGGAAAACTAAACCGGGGCAGGAGATCAGGTAAATAGTGGGTGGTATTCGGATGACAGTAGGCAGTTTGTTCTCAAAGATTCCTTTTTCGATGTTTGAATCTTGATTGAAATAGTACAGGTCGTTCAGCTTTAGTGATGTAGATAAGAATTCCCCATCCGGTAACAATCCCCCCGATCGAAAAAACTATAAAGGTGAAGGCACCTGCCCAATAGGAGTAAACAGCTAGACAAATACTAATACCTATTAATGTCCATGCAACCCACCTCCACTGGTTGGTAGCTTTGTGTTTCTCCGCCCCTAAACTTGATTGCAGTACCCAATTATTGAGAGTGGATAGAACTGTGGTAATTTGACTGTCCGATAAACCTCTTGTTTCTAAATCTTTTCGGATTTCAGAAAATGATTTGCCTTCTTTAACCCAGATGAAATACTTATTTACATTGATCTCTTGCATACCTACTTCTTAAATACAAAGTATACAGCCAGAATTAAAAAGATAAATCCAAGCAGGTGGTTCCACCGAAAGGTTTCGGTTTTGAAAAATACAAGAGAGAAGAGTACGAATACGACCAACGTAATTACTTCCTGCATTACTTTTAATTCCAGTAAAGAAAACGGACCACCATTTTCTTTATATCCTATTCTGTTGGCGGGTACTTGTAGAGTGTATTCAAACAATGCAATTCCCCAACTAATCATAATAATAGCCACAAGCCCGAGGTTCTTACCCCAGTTCATGTCTTTAAATTTCAAATGACCATACCAGGCAAACGTCATGAATGTATTAGACAGCGTAAGGAGAATGATTGTATATAACGCTTTCATATTTATAAAGTAGGCAGTAAGCAGTCGGCAGTGAAGTGTGTACTTCTGCCTACTGTAGTCTGCTTACGGCCTACTATTTATTTAACCAGCTTCTTATATCTAATCCTATGCGGTTGATCATCGCCTACACGCTTCTTCCGGTTTTCTTCGTACTCACTAAAAGTTCCTTCAAACCAGAACATTTGCGAATCGCCCTCAAAGGCAAGTATATGGGTACATACCCTGTCCAGAAACCAACGGTCGTGCGAAATAATAACAGCACATCCGCCAAAATTTTCAAGCGCTTCTTCTAACGCACGAAGTGTGTTTACATCTAAGTCGTTAGTGGGTTCATCTAACAATAATAAGTTGCCACCCTGCTTAAGTGCTATAGCAAGATGTGCGCGATTGCGCATACCACCCGAAAGTTCTTTTACTTTTTTCTGCTGATCTGTACCACTGAAATTAAATTTACTTACATACGCACGCGAATTAATTTCTTTTCCACCTACCATCAGCAAATCTTGTCCACCGGTAATGGCCTGAAATACGGTGTCCTCGGGTTTTAGATCATCATGTTCCTGATCTACGTATGCAATCTTTACGGTTTCGCCAACTTCAAAAGATCCGGCATCGGGTTTAAGTTGTCCGGTAATCATTTTGAACAAAGTAGTTTTACCTGCCCCGTTTGGTCCTATAATACCAACAATGCCAGCAGGCGGAAGCGAGAAGGTTAAATTCTCGTACAACAACTTATCACCAAATGCTTTTGAAACACCAATTGCTTCAATAACCTTATTACCCAACCGTGGGCCGGGCGGAATAAACAACTCCAGTTTATCTTCTTTCTCGCGCGTTTCCTGGCTCATCAGTTTATCGTATGCACTTAATCGCGCTTTGCCCTTTGCATGACGGCCCTTGGGGCTCATACGCACCCACTCCAACTCACGCTCTAATGCCTTCTGGCGTTTCGATTCTGTTTTCTCTTCTTGTGCTAATCGTTTTTGCTTCTGATCAAGCCAACTGGAATAATTTCCTTTCCAGGGAATACCTTCACCCCGGTCTAACTCCAGAATCCAACCGGCTACGTTATCCAAAAAGTAACGGTCGTGCGTTACCGCGATGATAGTGCCTTTATATTGACGCAAGTGCTCTTCCAACCAGTGTACCGATTCAGCATCTAAATGGTTGGTTGGTTCATCAAGCAAAAGCACATCGGGTGTTTGCAATAATAACCGGCAAAGCGCTACTCTTCTTTTTTCACCACCCGAGAGGTGTTCTACTTTTGCATCAGATGGCGGGCAGCGCAGGGCATCCATTGCCCGCTCTAATTTGTGATCAAGTTCCCAGGCATTTACAGCATCAAGTTTCTCCTGTACCTCTCCCTGGCGGGTAATTAGTTTATCCATCTTATCCGGATTTTCTAATATTTCGGGATCGGCAAATTTTTCGTTAATGGCTTCAAATTCTTTTAAAAGAGCTACAACATCTTTTACTCCTTCTTCAACAATTTCTTTTACTGTTTTGCTTTTATCGAGCTGGGGTTCTTGCTCCAGATAACCAACCGAATAACCCAGATCGGAAACTACTTCGCCCTGAAATTCCTTATCAATACCGGCAATGATGCGTAATAAGGAAGACTTACCCGAACCATTTAAACCCAGTACCCCAATCTTGGCTCCGTAAAAGAAAGAGAGGTAAATATTTTTAAGAACTTGTTTTTGGGGCGGATAAATCTTGTTTACGCCCGTCATTGAGAAAATTATTTTTTCGTCTGCCATGGGTGGTGATTTGTTAAGCGGAACGCAAATATGGCGTTTTTGAGTCAATATCCACAGGTACCGAGCAATGACTATCCACCGCAAATCGGTTACTTTTTTAAATTCTGAACTATCGACACCCAACTCTTGACTATGGCTTATTTAATTTTATTTTTGCGGAAAATTTAATCAGGAGGACAACCACTATGTATTGGACACTTGAATTAGCCTCGTACCTGGAAGATGCACCATGGCCGGCAACAAAAGATGAGTTAATTGACTTCTCTATTCGCTCGGGTGCACCCTTAGAAGTTGTGGAGAATTTGCAAGAGCTGGAAGACGATGGGCAGCCATATGAAAGCATTGAAGAGATATGGCCGGATTATCCGACTAAAGAAGATTTCTTTTTTAATGAAGACGAGTATTGAAAAAAACCGGAATAAGATTTAAGCCTTGAAAGACCCGAAGGGGTCTTTTTTGTTTTCTTCAACCCATTGAAGGGTCTAACTTTTTTTAAGCAGCGCTTCAGCTACGATCAAATCTTCTGCAGTGGTGATTTTGATGTTTGCATAACTGCCTTCAAACAAAGAAACGATATGCCCCAGTTTTTCTACTACGCTGGCATCATCAGTCATGGCGGGGTCTTCTTTTAGTTGGTAGGCCTGTTTGATTAAGTCTACCGAAAAAGTTTGAGGTGTTTGTATAAGCCTGAAACGAGAGCGATCCACGGCTTTGGTATTGTCCTGATCTGTCATGCGAATAGATTCTTTTAAACGCACTGCAGCCACTGCCGATTGATGCACCGCAGCCAATCGAAACGAAGCACCGATTATATCTTCGCTTACCAGTGGCCGCACCCCATCATGAATGGCAACAAGTCCGGGGCCTTCAATTTTCTCAAGGCCGTTTTTAACAGATTGAAACCGGGTTTCACCACCTTTTTGAAGAATAATAGGCTTCGTGAAGTTGTTTTTCCTACAGATGTCAGCCCAAAGAGCAAAATCATCTTCTGGTAAAACCAACACCACAGTAATGTTTTGAGAGTATCGGTAAAAAGCTTCAAGTGTATGTAACAAAATTGGCTTGCCGCTCAACTCCAAAAATTGTTTGGGTAGCTTGCTTTTAATGCGTGTGCCTTTACCACCGGCCACTATAAGGGCATATTCTTTAGAATGCATAGCTTTGTAAAAATACCTTTTTTGAAATGATTCTGATTCGCATTTTGTTACTGGCCTTTAATGTTGCGGTTGTAGCGTATCTTATTTACCGCATTCTGCAAATTCAAAAGTCTGACAACCCGAATAAGAAATGGATAATTGCAATTAGTATTTTATTGTTGCTAATCCCAACCACCATGTTAATGGGCTTCGTTAAGCCTTCGCTCATTTACCTTATGCTTTATCCGGTAGCCATCTCGTTGCACCTGTACCTGATACGACATTCGTAAAAACAAAATGCCCGGCTAACGGCCAGGCATTTTAATTTGGTTTATTCCACCTTTAAACGATTAACATCGAATCGCCATAGGTAAGAAACTTATACTTTTCTTTCTTGGCTGTTTCGTAGGCCTTCATAACCAGATCAAAACCGCCAAAAGCACAAGCCATCATAAGCAGGGTTGATTCTGGCTGGTGGAAGTTGGTTACCATTGCACTGCAAATCTTAAAATCGTAAGGAGGGAAGATAAATTTATCAGTCCAGCCTTCGCGTTCCTTTAAGCGATTGGTTGCGGATACAGCCGTTTCCAAAGCGCGCATGGTGGTAGTGCCAATCGCACAAACTTTTTTCTTGTCGTCCAGCGCACGGTTTACGGTCTTCACCACATCGGGCCCAACAATAAAATTCTCAGAATCCATCTTGTGCTTGGTAAGATCTTCTACATCTACCGCACGGAAAGTGCCTAACCCGATATGCAGGGTTATAAAACTCATATCCACACCTTTAATCTGAAGGCGCTTTACCAGTTGTTTGGTAAAGTGCATACCAGCTGTAGGTGCCGACACGGCTCCTTTGTTTTTAGCAAAAATGGTTTGAAATCGTTCTTTATCGGCAGGCTCTACTTTGCGCTTAATGTATTTGGGTAAAGGAGTTTCGCCCAGCGTTTCTACAATTTTATCAAAAGCGGCAGAGTCACCATCAAACAAAAAGCGAATGGTTCTTCCGCGTGAGGTTGTGTTATCGATTACTTCGGCAACCAGATCACCATCGCCAAAGTAAAGTTTGTTACCTACCCGTATTTTACGGGCCGGATCAACCAGTACATCCCACAAATGCATTTCGGCATTAAGTTCGCGCAAAAGAAAAACCTCAATCTTGGCTCCGGTTTTTTCTTTTCGTCCATACAAGCGTGCCGGAAACACCATTGTATCGTTTCCAACCATCACATCGCCTTCATCAAAATAATTTACAATGTCTTTAAAAACTTTGTGTTCAATTTTTCCGGTGGCACGATTTACTACCATCATGCGGGCTTCATCGCGGTTTTCGGCCGGGTGTGATGCAATTAAACTGTTGGGGATTTCAAATTTGAATTCAGATAATTTCATAAGCTTACGGGCTTGGTTTTTTTAATAAGGTCGCAAAAATAGGGTATGAACCTACCCAAAAGAAAATTTAAGAGAAGGTTTTTAGAAACAAATTCGCAGGTCTGGGCGTCTGTCATCTGGGTTCCTACTCTAAAGTTGGTATTCAAAAACCGATTATTACAGTTTTATTGAACCGATTGAGTGAAAAACCCCGTTTATTGCAACCTCAAAATGGTTTTATCCCGTTAAACCCACATGCTAACTCTACGCCTTATTTTCGAAAGCCTGGGCTTTGCCTGGCAGGCCCTCAAATCCAATATCTTACGTACCGTATTATCTCTGTTGGGGGTAACCATTGGTATTTTTTCAATTATTGCTGTGCTTACATTGGTCGATTCTCTGGAGAAAAACATCCGCGACAGCTTTAATTTTTTAGGTAGCGATGTAATTTATGTGGGCAAGTGGCCTTTTACGGGCGGAAACGGCCGCGATTGGTGGAAGGAGTATTTAATGCGGCCCAATGTAAGTTATGCAGAATATAAATTTCTTAAGTCGAATCTGAAAGCGGCTCAAACGGTTTCGATTTATGCCGATATGGGTGGAATTACGGTGAAGAGTGGTAATAGTGGTGTAAGTCAGATAACGCTTAAAGGAGCAGATTTAGATTACGATAAACTTTTTGAAGTTAATATTGAAGATGGCCGATACCTGACCAATGATGAGATTGAGGCTGGACGAAATGTGGTCATTATAGGATATGAAGTGGCGAAGGCTCTTTTTCCAAATCAGGATTCCCCCGCAGGATCAGTTGTAAAAATTAAGAACCTTAAGTTTAATGTAGTAGGTGTAACCAAACGCGAAGGTGAAAGCTTTTTAGGAACCCCCAGTAATGATTATAGTGTAATTATTCCATACGATGCCTTTCGTAAACTCTACCAAACCGGCACGGGCCGATGGAATGAATTAGGCTCCGACATTGGCCTGAAAGGTTTCAGTTCTGATGTAGGTCTGGTTGAAATGGAGAATGAAGCGCGTGGTTTGCTGCGTGTAAAACGAGGGTTAAAGCCTATTCAGAAAGATAATTTTGCGTTAAACCGCCCCGAAGCTGTAGCCAACATGATTGGTAGTGTGTTTGATGTATTAAGTATAGCCGGTTGGGTAATTGGAGGATTTTCTATGCTGGTGGGTGGTTTTGGTATTGCCAATATTATGTTTGTTTCTGTTAAAGAACGCACCAGTATAATTGGTTTACAGAAGTCGCTTGGGGCCAAGAACTATTTTATTCTTTTCCAGTTTCTGTTTGAGTCGGTATTTCTAAGTTTAATTGGTGGTCTGGCAGGATTATTTCTGGTATGGCTGCTTACGCTGGCGCCCTTTGGAAGTTTGCAGGTGGTGCTGTCGGTTAAAAATATTGTTCTGGGATTGGGGGTATCGTCTGTAATCGGATTGATTGCTGGTATTGTACCGGCTGCCATGGCCGCCAGACTTGATCCGGTAGTTGCCATACGGGCTTAACCAATCAAATTATAAATTCAGGATTCAAGGATCATCCCTTGAATCCTGAACCTTGAATTATTCCTTCTCTTCTTTGATTTCGGCCCCGGTGCCGATTTTCTCTTTTATTTTCTTCTCCAGTTCTTCGCTTAGTTCAGGATTGTCTTCAATCAGTTGTTTAACCGCATCTCTTCCCTGCCCAAGTTTGTTGCCATTGTACGAGAACCAGGACCCTGATTTTTGAATCACATTTAACTCAACCCCCAGGTCTACAATTTCACCCGATTTAGAAATACCCCGGCCATACATGATATCGAATTCGATCACTTTAAATGGAGGCGCAACCTTGTTCTTCACTACTTTTACTTTTACCCGGTTACCGGTAATATCATCAGCCGATTCTTTGATCTGGCCTATTCTGCGGATGTCAAGACGTACCGAAGCATAAAATTTTAGAGCGTTACCCCCTGTGGTAGTTTCCGGGTTTCCGAACATAATCCCGATTTTTTCGCGCAACTGGTTAATGAAAATGCAGGCACAACCCGTTTTGCTGATGGTACCCGTTAGTTTTCTAAGTGCTTGCGACATCAGTCTGGCCTGCAAGCCCATTTTGCTTTCACCCATCTCGCCCTCCAATTCGCTCTTAGGTACAAGGGCAGCAACCGAGTCGATAACAATAATATCAATAGCACCCGAGCGAATTAAATGTTCAGCAATTTCAAGTGCCTGTTCTCCATTATCGGGTTGCGAGATCAAGAGATTCTCGGTATCAATACCCAGTTTTTCGGCATAACTTTTATCAAATGCGTGCTCGGCATCAATAAAGGCAGCAAGCCCGCCTTTTTTTTGTGCTTCGGCAATGGCATGCATCGTTAATGTAGTTTTACCGGACGATTCAGGACCATAAATTTCAGTAACCCGGCCTCTTGGAATACCACCAATGCCCAATGCAATATCCAAACCCAGCGATCCCGTAGAGATGGCCGCCACATCCATAACCTTACTGTCATTCAGTTTCATTACGGTGCCTTTTCCGTATGTTTTTTCCAGTTTATCAATGGTTAACTGAAGGGCCTTTAACTTCTCTTTTACATCACTTTTTACTTCGCTCATATAAATTATTGTTTTTGTTTCCTGTTAATTCCGGGGTTGAAATTACTACTATTTATAGCATCTTCAATGGAATTAGCTAAAAAATTTAGTATAACCTAAAAGCCAGATATTTGCTTAAAAGTAAAGATTTTGGGATCAGCAGGCATTAATTTGCCAATTCATTTATGGTAAAGAAACTTTTTTGGGGGATTGGGCTGGTTGTATTGATCTTACTGGTGTGGAACTGGCAATTGGTTGTATATGGTGTGCGGCAAGGCTATGGCCAGGTGCGTATTGTTTGGAACGCACGTCCTGTTAGCGAGTTTTTGAGTAATCCCGATTTCCCCGATTCACTCAAGGCAAAGTTGAGACTCATTCAGGAAATCAGGCAGTATGCCATCGATTCGCTGGGGCTAAAAGACACCGAGAATTACAAAACACTATTCGATCAGAAAGGAGAAGAGATAATGTGGGTGGTGCAGGCGTGCGAACCCTTTCAATTAAAAGCCAAACAATGGGAGTTTCCTGTAATAGGTACGGTTCCATATAAAGGCTTTTTTGCAAAGCAGAACGCTTTAAACGAACGCGAAAAATTGGAAGCAGAAGGATATGATGTAAGTATTCGCAACCCGGGTGGTTGGTCAACACTAGGTTGGTTTACCGATCCGATTTTAAGTGGTATGTTAAAACGCAACGAAGGCGATCTTGCCAGTCTCATCATTCACGAAATGGTGCATGCTACTATTTTCGTAAAAGACGATGTTGATTTCAATGAAAATCTGGCTTCGTTTATTGGCGATACAGCCTCGTATTATTTTTTGGCCTCAAAATACGGAAAGAGCTCGGCCGAGTTTACCCAATATTGGCAGCAAGATCAGGACTATCGGAAATTCAGCAGGCATATCCTGAATGGCACCCGTATCCTCGACAGTGTATACCAAAGTTTTACCGACACAACCTCTATTAGAACCAAACAACAAGCAAAGAAAAACATGATTGAAAAAATCATGACTATGGCCGATACACTGAACCTGTATACTCCGCGCAAAACTTCGGGCCGGTTGCCTAACAATACTTTCTTTATGTCGTACCACCTATACCAGGCCAAGCAGAATGCCTTTAAGGCAGAACTGGATAATGAGTTTAATGGCAGCCTTAGGGAGTACGTACAACACCTTACACAGCAGCACCTATTCCTGTAATGTAACCGTAATCTGTCCTGCCTATTAAGGAATTGTTAAGGCGATAATACTGGTTTTTAATTGGTTTAATTTGTATCTACTTTTATCGCGAAATAATTGTAAATACTATGGGTAATAAACCAACGCAAAAAGTGCTGGTAGTGGATGATGAAGAGCCCATTCTGGAATTGCTAAAATACAATCTCGAAAAACAAGGGTACGATGTGCGTACTGCAGCCGATGGTTACCAGGCGGTTGAGCAAGCCAAAAAATTTCACCCCGATTTGGTATTGCTCGATATAATGATGCCTAAAATGGATGGTGTGGAGGCTTGCCGCCAGATCAGGGCTATGCCAGAATTGGTGAATACCTTTATTGTATTTCTTACAGCCCGTGCAGAAGAATATTCTGAAGTAGCCGCATTTGATGTGGGTGCAGATGATTATATTTTAAAACCCATAAAACCCCGTGCGTTAATGAGCCGCATCAGCGCACTTTTTCGAAGAGATTCTAAAAAGAAAAATACATCGAGCCAGATTAAGATTGGCGAACTGGTAATAGACCGTACCAGCTATACGGTTCAAATAAAAGGCAAAGAAGTTAGCCTGCCCAAAAAAGAATTCGAACTCCTGTTCTTTTTGGCCCAAAGCCCAAACAAAGTTTTCAGTCGCGATGATTTATTGCAAAACATCTGGGGTTCTGATGTATATGTGTTGGCCCGAACAGTAGATGTACACATTCGCAAAGTGCGCGAAAAGATCGGAGATGATTATATTACCACTGTAAAAGGAGTGGGGTATAAGTTCAATCTCGGTTAAGGCATGGTATATAGCGCCCGCACATTGGCATTGCTACTGGCTGTTTCGGTGGCCATTATTACATCCTTATTTCTTTCTTTGATTGATAGCGTGGGCCGCGATGCCCTGCTGGTGGCTGCCGTAATCAGTTTCTCAGCATCGTACCTGCTCATTTTTGTCGTGTTGGAGTTTCTCGTGTTCCGCGAGGTCAACAAGATTTACAAAATCATGGAGAAACTTCGCAAGAAAGAATTGGCCAACATTGGCAGACAAAAATCAGGGGCATTAAATCCGTTTCAAAAGATTAATGAAGAGATTCACAGTTTTGCTACCCTGAAACAAAAAGAAATTGATGAATTGAAAAAGCTGGAAGCCTTCCGCAAAGAATTTATTGCCGATGTTTCGCACGAATTAAAAACTCCCATTTTTGCCGCACAGGGTTTTGTACACACCCTGCTGGATGGTGCAGTTAACGATAAAAATGTACGCACTAAATTTTTAAAAAAAGCAGCCAAAAGTCTAGATGGCCTGGATGTACTGGTGCAGGATTTACTCACGCTTTCGCAGATTGAAACGGGCGATATTAAAATGAAGGTTGAGAACATCGACCTGAAAAGGCTTTGTTCTGAAGTTGTCGATCAGTTCGAAGAAAAAGCCGAAAGAAAAAACATCAAATTAAAATTACTGGCCCATAACCATAAGGTATATGTATATGCCGATTGGCAGCGGATTACACAAGTAGTAACTAACCTGGTTTCTAATGCTATTAACTATACACCGGAAGGAGGCGAGGTTTCCATTACGTTTGATGTTGGTAAAAAGAACGTTACCACATTTGTTGCCGATACAGGTGAAGGCATACCTGCACAACACATCAGCCGTATCTTCGAAAGGTTTTACCGGGTAGACAAAAGCCGTAGTCGCGAAAAAGGCGGAACCGGGCTGGGGCTTGCCATTGTAAAGCACATACTGGAAGGCCATAACAGTAAAGCCGAAGTACAAAGTACAGTAGGCAAAGGTTCTGTATTTAGTTTTAAACTTCCACGCGCCAGCCACCATTCAGAATCGGACGAGGCGTAGTACCTTTGTGATGTGAAAATTTTAAAATTCAGATTTGAGGATGCGATTCTGTACGAGAATTCGGACTTTATCCTGATTAATAAACCTCCGTTCCTATCAACCCTTGAAGACCGGCAGGATCCGGTAAACATTTTAACCCTGGCCAGAGCCTATGAGCCGGAAGCCCAGGTTTGCCATCGGTTAGATAAAGATACTTCGGGTGTTCTGGCTATTGCCCGACATCCTGAAGCTTACCGGCACCTTAGTATGCAGTTTGAAAACCGCGAGGTAACCAAAATCTACCATGCCGTAGTAGATGGTATCCACAATTTTTCCGATCAGCTGGTTGATGCTCCCATTTTGAAACAAAATGATGGAACTGCCAAAATCTCGCGCGCAGGTAAAGATGCTCAAACGTATTTTTCCACCCTTCAGGCATTTAAAGCGCATACGCTTGTTGAATGCCGACCGGTAACGGGTCGAATGCACCAGATCAGGGTTCATCTGGCCAGGCTTGGAGCCTCTATAACCGGAGATTCCCTTTATGGCGGTAAACCATTTTTTGTTTCTGAAGTAAAAAGAGGCTTCAACCTTAAAAAGCTTACCGATGAAGAGCCCCTGCTAAAGCGCATGGCCTTACATGCCCAAACTTTGCAATTTTTGCTATTGAATAACGAAAACTGCTCAATTGAAGCTCCATACCCCAAAGATTTTCAGGCGCTTATCCGGCAACTATCAAGTAATAAGCGCTGAAATAGGGCTAATTTGTCGTACTTAAATAACTCGGTAAATCTTGATACCGGCTTGCATATTCAATTTCTGAAATCTACTTTTGTGTCCCTTTTTATGGGGGGTAATGTTATTTAACGAGTTTTAAAGCAAAAAAAGTGGATCATAACAGCTATAAGACAATCAATGCCACCAAAACAACCGTTGAAAAAGGTTGGGTGTTGGTTGATGCAAAAGACCAGGTACTGGGTCGCGTGGCCAGCCAGGTAGCACGCGTATTGCGCGGCAAACATAAGCCGAGCTATACCCCAAATGTGGATACAGGCGACCACGTAGTGGTTATTAATGCCGACAAAATCCGCATGACTGGAAAAAAATGGACAGACAGAGTGTACTTCAGCTATTCGGGCTATCCGGGTGGCCAGCGGGTATTAACTCCTAAAATGATCGGGACAGGAAAACATCCTGAACGTTTGGTGGAGCACTCAGTAAGAGGAATGCTTCCCAAAAACAGCTTGGGGCGTGAAGTATTCCGTAGCCTGCATGTATATGCCGGTGCCGAACACCCTCACACAGCACAACAACCTAAAGAAATTAAGTTCTAATGGAGATTATTAATACTATCGGTAGAAGAAAAACCTCAATTGCCCGGGTTTATGTAAAACCAGGCAAAGGTGAGATTACAGTAAACGACCGTGCCTTGAATGATTATTTCAAGTCAGAAATTCTCCAAACAACAGTGAAGCAGGCAATTACTATTGTAAAAGCAGATGGCCAATACGATGTAACTGTAAATGTAGAGGGGGGTGGAACAAAAGGACAGGCAGAAGCTATTCGTCTGGGTATTGCCCGTGCCCTTGTAAATATCAATACAGAAAACCGCCCTCCATTGAAGAAGGAAGGTTTGCTGACCCGCGATTCGCGCATGGTAGAAAGAAAGAAACCAGGTCGCAGAAAAGCAAGAAGAAGATTCCAGTTCAGCAAGCGTTAATCGATACAGCATGGCAGAGAAATTAACAACCGAAAGTTTAATGGATGCAGGTGTTCACTTCGGGCACCTCACCCGCAAGTGGAACCCCAAGATGGCCGAGTACATCTTCATGGAAAATAATGGTATCCACATTATTGATTTGAACAAAACGCTGAAGTGCCTGGAAGAAGCCACCTACGCGTTGAAAAACATTGTTCGGTCAGGGCGTAAAATCATGTTTGTAGCTACTAAAAAGCAAGCTAAAGACATTATTACGCAGGAAGCTACACGCCTTAACATGCCGTTTGTAACAGAGCGTTGGTTAGGCGGTATGCTTACTAACTTTGCAACCATACGGAAATCTTTAAAGAAACTTTCTCAAATAGAGAAGTTAATGAAAGATGATTCGTTCACCAACCTGGCGAAGCGCGAACGGTTAATGATTACCCGCGAAAAAGCAAAATTGGAAAAACTGTTAGGAGGTATTACCGACCTTAACCGTTTACCCGCAGCTTTGTTTGTGGTAGACGTTAAGCGCGAGCATATTGCCGTTAAGGAAGCTCAGAAGTTGAACATACCGGTATTTGCTATGGTAGATACCAACTCAGACCCATCTGATATCGATTTCCCAATTCCGGCCAACGATGATGCATTTAAATCGATTACCCTTATTACCGGCAACATTGGTAAAGCCATTGAAGAGGCTCTGATGGAACGTAAGAAAGATAAAGAAGATGCAGGCCATAAAAAGGATGAGGAAGAGAAGCGCAAGGTTGATGAGGCTGTAGAACAGGAATAAGTCGGATGACAAATCCGATTGATTCTGATTACCACCGGGATCAACCACGGATTGTCAATTGCCGGTTAAAAATACACGCAAAAACATCGGCCTTAAACCGATGTTTTTGTTTTTAAACTAACCATTTGAATTTTAAACTATACGTATATGTCAGTAATCAGTGCACAAGAAGTAAATAAGCTGCGTACCATGACCGGTGCCGGTATGATGGATTGTAAAAAAGCCCTTACCGAAGCTGAAGGCGATTTCGAAAAAGCGATCGAAATACTGAGAAAGAAGGGGCAAAAAGTTTCAGCCAGCCGTTCCGATAAAGACGCCAGAGAAGGTTCTGTATTTGTAAAAACATCAGACGACAAGACGGAAGCTTTTTTGGTTGCATTGAACTGCGAAACAGACTTTGTTGCTAAAAATGAAGAGTTTCAGAATTTAGGTAAACTGATAGTGGAAACTGCATTTGCTAAAAAACCCGCTACAAAAGAAGCGCTGTTGGCTGAATCAACCGGGGCGCTAACAATTAACGATAAGATTACCGAGCTGGTAGGAAAGATCGGAGAGAAATTAGAGATAAGCACATTTGTGCATATGAAGGGCGAAGCTATTGTACCGTATATTCATGCCGGGAGTAAATTAGGGGTATTGGTTTCATTGAAAGGTGTGAATGGCAAAGATGTAACCGAAGCCGGAAAAGATGTAGGCATGCAAATAGCGGCTATGAATCCGGTTGCCGTGGATGAGAAGGGCGTAGATAAAACATTGATTGAAAAAGAAATGGAAATAGCCAAAGCACAAATAATAGCTGAAGGCAAGCCTGAAAATATGGTAGAAAAGATTGCTCAGGGAAAACTGAACAGGTTCTTTAAGGACAACACCTTACTTCCTCAGGTTTTCGTTAAAGACAATTCTAAAACGGTTGCTCAGTACCTGGATAGTGTAACCAAGGGATTAACAGTGGTTGAGTTTAAACGCGTAGCCATCGGGTAATTCTTAAGAAATCAAGTTAAAAAGGGGAGTTCAGGCTCCCCTTTTTTGTTTTTAGCAGTATCAACAAAACTTTTTCCGGAATTTTCCGTCATATTTGTATTACGAGAAACACTCACGAACTATGAAGCTTGTATTCTAATTCAACCTTTAGGACAAATCCGGGTAATCGGAGTCAGGTTGAATTATTCTGGTTATGTACCAGATTGTCCCCGCCCAATGGGTAAACTACAAGATCAATTATTTTAATTTTCATTCTTTACATCATGAAAGGAGTTTTCTCTAAAATCACTTCTGTATTTAAACTTTTCAAAGAGGCTATACTGGGAGTTGAACAGGACTTTACAAGCCTGAGCCTTAATAAAGCAATTTTTTTATTGGCCATTCCTATGGTAGTAGAAATGGGTATGGAATCCATATTTGCCATCGTAGATATTTATTATGTAAGTAAACTAAACGACAGCAATGCAGTGGCCGCTGTAGGGTATACGGAATCTGTGCTTAGCATACTGTATTCACTGGC
This sequence comes from Flammeovirgaceae bacterium UBA2786, assembly GCA_002352225.1. Classification (GTDB taxonomy): domain Bacteria; phylum Bacteroidota; class Bacteroidia; order Cytophagales; family Cyclobacteriaceae; genus ELB16-189. Next base: position 11,083 of record DEIA01000079.1, on the reverse strand, counting down.
CATGGGTTTAGGTATGGGCGCAACGGCAATTGTAGCGCGCAGGGTTGGCGAGAATGATCGCAAGGGAGCAAGTATTGCAGCCGTGCAGGCTATTTACCTGGCGTTAGGGGTGGCCTTTATAATTAGCATGGCGGGTATATTTTACTATAGAGATATTCTGCTTCTGATGGGCGCCTCGCAAGAGGTTGTGGATACAAGTTCTTCGTATGCATTATGGATGTTTGCAGGTAACTATACCGTTACTCTTTTGTTTCTGATTAATGCCGTGTTTAGAGGTGCCGGTAATGCCGCCATTGCCATGAAGGCATTGTTGTTGGCTAACACCCTTAACATTGTATTAGATCCTATTTTCATTTTTGGATTTGGTCCTATACCGGCTATGGGTGTAGCAGGTGCCGCTATTGCAACCAATATTGGACGTGGAGTTGGTGTACTTTTTCAATTGTATTATTTACTGGGAAGTAAGAGTATTATTCAAATAAACTGGAGTAATCTGGCTATACGGGCTAGCATTATTCTAAATGTGGTAAAAATATCTGGTGGGAGTATACTACAATTCATTATTGGTTCGGCCAGTTGGATTTTCCTTATGCGCGTTATGTCTACGTTTGGCGATAATGCCGTGGCAGGTTATACTATTGCCATTCGGGTTTTTATTTTTACGTTGCTACCCGCTTGGGGACTGGCCAATGCGGCCGCTACTCTGGTAGGGCAAAATCTGGGAGCAAAGCACCCCGATCGGGCAGAAGCTGCAGTATGGCGTTCGGCTTATTACAATGCCTTTTTTATGGGATTTGTAATGATCGTGTTCTTGTTGTTTGCACCGGCTATCATAAGCATTTTCAGTACACAGCCAGAAGTATTGCAATATGGAACGCAGGCCTTGCGCTATGTAAGCTTAGGCTATATTTTTTATGGATATGGGATGGTGGTAGCACAAGGCCTTAATGGCGCTGGTGACACCTACACCCCAACTATCCTGAATGTGTTTGGATTTTGGGTGTTTCAGATTCCTTTTGCCTATTTATCAGCAATACATTTCGGTATGGGAGCCAAAGGGGTTTTTCTGGCCATTGTACTGGCCGAAACATTAATGGCTATTGCTGCCATTATTATTTTTAAGCGGGGAAAGTGGAAGCTGGTTAAGATATAGTACGCAGTCATTAGTAGATAGTCCATAGTTCATGCTATACTAACTATAGACTATCTACAAAAGAACTATTGAGGTTTTTTAAAGGCTGCCTTAACTGCGTTATTTAATTCTTCGCCTGCTTTTTTCAGAGAATCCTCCACTTCCTTCCAACGATCTTTGTTCTTAGCTTCTTCCTTAAATTTTTCGGCTGCAACTTTTAATTCATCATACCTCGCCCTCATGTCCGCCTCTACACGGGTTCCAGCATCTTTTGCTTCGTGCATAAATGAATCCAGCTTTTTGCCAAATTCTTTGAAAAACTTTTCCGCTTTTCCTTCGTCATTTTCTTCCATAACCAATTTTATTTTTTCAACTTACTAAACTAAAGTTTTTATTATGAACAGCCAACAAGATTCGCTTAATCATATCCGGCAACTTTTGGAAAATAAATCAACCGCCAAGCAGATTACATATAAAAACCTGCTAACTGCATTCTCCATTCTTTCTTTAGAAGGCGAACGGATAATTGAAGAACTAAAAAAACAGATTACCCCGGGCGATAAAGATGTTACGATAAGTTTTGATTGGATAAATGAGCATGAGTTTCATATAAAACTGGCGGGCGACTTACTGGTGTTTGTGCTGCATACCAATGTGGTTACGTTTAGCGATGAAGATGCGGTAATGAAGACTGACTACATTCGACAGAAGGAAGTGAATCGTTATTTTGGCCAGATTATGGTTTACAATTTTATGTCCGATTCGCTGAAGTTTAATCGCATTAACGACCCGGGCTACCTGATTGCGCGATTACTCATCAATCACGAGGGAAGGTTTATGGTTGAGGCTGATGGCCAGCTTGGGTCACTTTTTAATTCAATTTCGCAACAACCAATTAGCAAAGATGATTTATGTGTAATTGTTAAGCTAAGCCTGATGGCAGCTATCGAAAACGACCTGATGGCACCCCCTTTTACGCAAGTTCGGTTTATTACCCTTTTTCAAAAGATTGAAAAAACACAGGAATTGGGTGCAGGTCAGAAAATAGGGTTTAAAATGAGTCACCAGAACAATCAACCCGGTTAATTTGTCGAAAAGTGTTTGGGGCCAAGCATTGGGTTTATAATTTTGACTAAACTGAAAGAGAAGGTGTGAGAACAAGAATATTCTTATTGTTAATTGTTTTTTTGTCGGCCTGCGCCAGTCAACAAACTGGCTATAAGCCTAAATACAAAAAACCCGATCCAAATAAGCCCATGCCCTGCCCTCTAAAAGACTGCTAACCATGCGGAAAATTGTTATAGCCATAGATGGATACTCGGCCTGTGGTAAAAGCACTACAGCCCGTGAGGTTGCCCGGGAATTAAATTACCGGTACATCGATTCGGGGGCTATGTACCGGGCAGTTACATTGTATTTTTTAGACCACCACGTTGCTCTCACAAACCCCAAAGAAGTAGACCGGGCTTTGCAGGGAATCCGGATTTCGTTTGTGGTTAATTCGAAAGGTATAAGCGAAACTTTTTTGAATGGTATAAACGTAGAGGCTGAGATCCGTAAAATGAGAATTTCAGAGAATGTGAGTCAGGTAAGCACCATCCGGGCTGTTCGAACGGCTATGGTTGACCAACAACGCAGAATGGGCAAAGATCGCGGAGTTGTGATGGACGGTCGGGATATTGGTACAGTGGTATTTCCGGAAGCTGAATTAAAAATTTTTCTAACTGCCGACATCCTGGTACGGGCTTTTCGCAGGCAAAGGGAATTATTGGTGCACGATGACCTTGTGGATATAGATTCGATTATAGAAAACCTCGAGCAACGCGATTCAATCGACAGTAACAGGGCAGAAAGTCCGTTGCGAAAAGCCGAAGATGCGGTTGGAATCGATACTACCTACATTACCATAGATGAACAGGTAGATGAGGTGATCCGCCTTGCACTGACGAAGATGATCCGCCAGGCCAAATCACAGGCTTAAACAAGTACAAAAAAGGAGTTTTCTCTAATGAATACTTTGTTTCTCATTAACCTTTGTCAGTACCAGATAATTGCTAATTTTGCCCCGATCTAACTAAAATTGTTGCCATCTACTCATGGGCAAATTCATCAGACTCAAGAAGGGTTTCACTATCAATCTTAAAGGTAAAGCAGCACCTAAAGTTGTTGAAACCGACCAACCCGAAACGTTTGTAATTAAACCAACCGATTTTTTCGGACTATACATGCCGAAGGTGGTGGTTAATGTGGGTGATACCGTAAAAGCCGGGTCGCCTTTGTTTCATGACAAGAAGTATGAAAATATTTTGTTTACTGCACCCGTAAGCGGAGAAGTGGTAGAAGTGAAGCGTGGTGAAAAAAGAAAACTTCTTGAAATAAAAATTCTGGCCGATAAAAAGGTAGAGTTTGAGGTATTTAAAAAATACTCGGTATCTGAAATTAATAACCTGGGTGCAGCCGAAATAAAAGACCAACTTTTGCAATCGGGCATTTGGCCATCTTTGGTGCAGCGTCCGTTTGGAGTAGTAGCCGATCCGGCAACTTCACCCAAAGCCATTCATATTTCGGCCTTCGATACACATCCCTTAGCGCCTGATTACAGCATCCTGTTTAAAGGACAAGATCAGTTCTTTCAGGTGGGGGTAGATGTATTGAAGAAACTGACATCAGGCATTGTACATGTAAACACACATGCTTCCAGCGAGATATCAACCGTTTTTTCGCAGGTGAAAAGTGCTGATGTAAATAAGTTTTCAGGTCCTCATCCTGCCGGTTGTGTGGGTGTTCAGATTCACCACATTGATCCTATTAATAAAGGTGATGTGGTATGGACCATCAACCCGTTGGGTGTAATTCAAATTGGAAAACTCTTTTTAAATGGAGTTTATGATACTTCGCGCGTGGTAGCCGTAGTTGGTTCAGAAGTTAAGAATCCGCAATACTATAAAACATATACCGGAGCATCGGTTAAGAAATTTATAGAGGGAAATCTTAATCAGGATCATGTTCGGGTAATTTCGGGTAACCCACTTACCGGTACATCGATTGGAAAAGATGGTCACATTGGTTTTTTTGATCATCAGGTTTCAGTTCTGCCGGAAGGCGATTACTATGAGTTTTTAGGATGGATAACCCCCAGCGCGAAAAAGATCAGTTTCCATCGTGCATTAGGCTTGCTTTCATTCCTGTCGCCAGCCAGCGAACGCGTTGCTGATACCAACACCCATGGCGAACCGCGTGCCTTTGTTCAAACCGGAGTGTTTGAACAGGTTACACCAATGGATGTGTTACCTACTCATTTACTCAAGAGTATTTTAGCAGAAGACATAGATGAGATGGAAGCGCTGGGTATTTATGAAGTAATTGAAGAAGACCTGGCACTGTGCGAGTTTGTCGATGTGTCAAAGCATAAGGTTCAGGAAATTTTAAGAGAAGGACTTGATTTAGTTCAACAAAGTTAATCAGGGTTTGTAATGAAGTTTTTGAGAAATCAGCTTGATAAAGTAAAGCACCAGTTTGAAAAGGGAGGTAAACTGGAAAAGTATTTTTATGCCTACGAGGCAATGGATACATTTCTGTTTGCGCCCAACACAACAAACGAAGTAAAGGGTTCGCAGATTCGCGATGCCATTGACTTAAAGCGATTAATGATGACCGTGATCATCGCCATGGTTCCTTGTTTACTCTTCGGTATTTATAATGTAGGTCATCAGCACTTTCTGGCTATTGGCGATGCCGGAGCAACCCTCGGTCAGAAAATTGGCGTGGGATTGTGGCAGGTGTTGCCGATTGTGGTAGTATCCTATGCGGTGGGTCTTGGAATTGAATTTGTGTTTGCCATTATCCGCAAGCACCCGGTAAACGAAGGTTTTTTAGTAACGGGTATGCTTATTCCACTGGTAATGCCCCCGGATATTCCGCTATGGCAAGTGGGTGTAGCTACTGCCTTTGCTGTTATTATTGGTAAAGAAGCATTTGGTGGTACGGGTATGAACGTAGTAAACGTAGCATTAACTGCGCGGGCATTCTTATACTTTGCTTACCCAACCGATATTTCAGGCGATGTGTGGACATACCTTGGCGATGCCCAGGTTGTGGCTGGATTCTCTGGAGCAACACCATTGTCTGTAGCAGGCGATGCCTCTACAAATGGTAACAACGTAATTGCAGCGCTTAACTCGTTCGGAACAGGATGGAATGAAGGCGTGTTTACCCTTCAGAATATGTTTTTAGGATTCCGTCCGGGTTCTATTGGTGAAACTTCAACATTGATGTGTTTGATCGGTGGCTTGATTCTGATAGCAACAGGAACCGGTAGCTGGAAAATTATTGTTAGCGTATTTGGCGGTGCTTATGCCATGGGCTTGTTGTTAAATCTTGTGGGTAGTACTCCATACACACAATTACCTGCCTACTATCATTTGGTTATTGGCGGATTGGCTTTTGGCGCTGTGTTTATGGCGACTGATCCGGTAACGGCTGCCCAAACCGAAACCGGTAAGTGGGTATATGGTTTGTTGATAGGAATGTTTACGGTATTGATCCGGAATTTTAACCCGGCCTACCCGGAGGGTATCATGTTGGCGATTTTGTTCATGAACGTATTCGCCCCGCTGATTGATTATGTAGTAGTAAGTGCAAACAAAAAACGGAGATTACAACGTGCGACAGTCTAACCTTTATATAATACTCTACGCAATGGGCCTTACGGTAGTATGTGCCGGATTGCTGGCTTTTGCATCACAGGCATTGAAGCCTCGTCAGGATGCGAATGTAGAATTGGAACGCAAGACTAATGTGCTTTCAACCGTAATGACCTTGGGTGAAGGCGTAGATATTGAAAAAACTTATAGTGAGCGCATTCGCGAAATCGTAATTGATGCTGAGGGAAATGTAGTAGAGGGTAAGAAGCCAACCGATATTAACCTTGGTGTTGAATATAAGAAAACTCCAAAAGATAGACTGTTGCCTGTATTTGAAGTACGCAGTGCAACGGATCCTAACAAAATTGAGAACGCAGTTTTACCAGTATTTGGTTTCGGATTGTGGAATACCATAGCAGGTAACGTTGCTTTAGAATCAGACTTTAATACAATTAAAGGAGTTAACTATTCGCACGTTGGCGAAACACCAGGTCTGGGAGCAAGAATCGCTTCTGCGGATATTCAGGATCGCTACAAGGGCAAGCAGATTTTTGAAGGTGATAACCTGGTTTCAGTCGATATGCAAAAGGGTGAAGGAATGGACTATGCCAGCGATGTTCACAAAGTGGATGGCATGTCGGGCGCAACCTTAACCGCAAAAGGTGTAAATAATATGCTGAGGGAGTACTTTCAGTGTTATGAAAAGTATATTAAGAAGAACAGAACATCAAACCAACAGGCAAACTTATGAGTACGGAAGTAGCAGAGGTTGTTGAGAAAAAATCAGAGCCCCTTTTCTCTAAGAAGAACAGGAAGCTTATTACTAACCCATTGGATATTGATAACCCAGTTACCGTGCAGGTGTTGGGTATCTGTTCAGCATTGGCGGTAACAACTCAAATGAAGCCAGCGATGGTAATGGCCATAGCGCTTACCGTAGTAACGGCAAGTTCCAACTTCATCATTTCGATAATGCGTAATTCAATCCCAAGCCGGATTCGTATTATCGTTCAGCTAGCGGTTGTATCGCTTTGGGTTATTATGGTCGATCAGGTATTGAAGGCCTATGTGTATGATATCTGGAAGCAGTTGTCAGTATTTATCGGTCTTATTATTACAAACTGTATTGTAATGGGTCGCCTCGAAGCTTATGCGATGGGTAATAAACCCGGTCCATCATTCCTTGATGGAATTGGAAATGGGTTAGGCTATGGACTTATCCTGATGATTGTAGCCTTCTTCCGCGAGTTGCTCGGTGGTGGCTCAATTTTCGGATTTAAAGTATTTGAAGCGATGGGCCTCGATTATAAAGGTAATGGTCTGATGCTTCTTCCTGCCGGAGCCTGCGTAATTGTGGGCGTGGTTATTTGGGTACAACGCTCTATTAACGGTTATCGTGAAACACATTAAGATATTTTAGTTATGGATTTAGTAAATCTTGGTATACGTTCCATCTTTATCGACAACATGATCTTTGCCTACTTCTTAGGCATGTGTTCATTTCTGGCGATTTCGAAAAAAGTAAAAACTGCCTTTGGTCTGGGTATGGCCGTTGTGTTTGTGTTGGGGGTAACGGTACCCCTTAACTGGATTATCCAGGAGTATGTGCTCAATCCGGGTGCATTAACCTGGGTAAGCAGCGACTTTGCCAGCATTGATCTTGGCTTCCTTCAGTTTATTGTTTTCATCTCGGTTATTGCCGCGGTAGTGCAACTAACCGAAATGGCAGTTGAAAAATTCTCGCCTGCACTTTATGGTTCGCTGGGCATTTTTCTTCCCTTAATTGCTGTAAACTGCGCTATATTAGGTGGTGCGTTATTTATGGTTGGTAAAAATCCTCCGTTTAGTTTCGCACAGTCTGTTGTTTATGGAGTAGGTTCTGGCTTTGGCTGGATGTTAGCCATTGTGGCCCTAGCCGGTGTGCGTGAAAAGATGAAATACTCGAACGTTCCGGGCCCGCTTAAAGGGCTTGGCATTACGTTTATTCTGGTGGGTTTAATGTCTCTTGGCTTTCTTAGTTTCCTTGGTTTCTCGTTATAATCAGAGTTAATAAAAAGAAAATGGTAAGGCCTCCGAACAAATCGGAGGCCTTTTTACTTTTGTTGCCATGAAGACAACCCTTAGGAAAATTGCCCGCTACTTTTTTAGTGGCATGTTGTTTATTGTGCCCTTGCTGGCCACAGGCTATTTTGTTTTCTGGTCGTTTGCCCAATTGGATGGCCTTCTTAGTCTGCCATACCCGGGTCTTGGTTTTCTGATCATTTTCGGAGTAATAACCCTGTTCGGATATGTTACCTCAACCTTTGCCCTAAACACGGTTACCGACTGGCTTGATCACTTAATCAATCGCATCCCTTTTATTAAATTAATCTATTCTTCTATTAAAGATTTGATTGGTGCGTTTGTCGGGGATAAGCGTAAGTTTGATAAACCTGTACTGGTAACGATCAACAAAGAAAACACGTTGCACCAGATTGGTTTTGTAACGCAGCAAGATCTTTCCGAATTGGGATTAAAAGATATGGTGGCCGTATATTTTCCACACTCGTATGCGTTTTCGGGCAATCATTTTTTAGTATCCAGAGAAAGCATCAGGCCCCTTAATATTTCGGGACCTGTTGCTATGAAGTTTATTGTTTCTGGTGGAATCTCTGGCTTTAAAGAGCAGTAGCGGCCTTAGGTTCGGTCTTTCGCTGCAAAGCAATTAGCAATGTTACGGATGTAGCCAACGAGAAGAGTTCGGTAAACAGCCAGGTGGTAACAAACTCATTCGGGCTACCATCCAAAAGAATTCCTACAGTTCGCCCTACAACAAAACCTGTTGTGTAAAGTGCAACCAGTAACAAGGGTACAGATTGATTTTTGAGAATACCCCACAGGCAGAATAATCCAAACACCAGGTGCATGCCGCCATAAACTGCACGCATTGAGTTTAGTGCGCTGCTGTTGTCCAGCACAATACCTACGTTGGCCAATACCGCCTGTGGGGTAAACAATGCTTCAATACCCACCTTGCAAAATGCAAGGCCCATTAATCCCAGAAATACCTGAGCGATTCTTTTTGTTATCATAAATTTTTTTGATTCAAAAGTAGGGCTGGTGCTTTTGAGAGGAAATGATAACTTGTGACAAAAAGGGGACAAAACACGACATGTACGCTCACATGCCTATTATACGGGATATCCTGTTTGGTGCTGCTAATCGGGGGGCACGATTATCTGTTCTTTGCCATGCAATTGGCATTGTACCTGAAGAGTTGAACGATTCCGAAAAGTATCTTGATTTTGATCGTGCTATTCTTTCGTGGCAGGTTGCCGTTAAAGAAACAAAAGATCCCTTGTTGGGCTTGCACTTAGGTGAGCAAACCAATCCAAGCATACTTGGACTTATCGGACATCTGATGCAAAATTGTCACACAGTATTTGCATCGTTTCAAAGTGTATCCAGGTATAGTGAATTAGCTACCGACATGTTTTTTTATAGGTGGCGCCAGGTAAAGGCTGACATAATACTTTCGTTTGAACCTAATGAATTGTGGTTACACTCTTCAGAAAAAACAGCCAGACAAGCAACTGAACAAGCGATGTCAGGGACAATGAATGTGTTTAAGCAATTGGCTGGAAAATCAATTTTGCCGAAGCGGGTTGCCTTCGCTTTTCCAAAGCCCACCAGTAGAAAAGAATATGAACGTATTTTTCAATGCAACGTTGAGTTTAATGCCAAAGCCAATCAACTGGTATTTGATGAGGCGGCAATACAGGTGACGGTAGTGAGTTACGATCGTTCACTACACGCCTTATTTAGTCAATTGATTCAAGATCGCTTTGAGAGTACACGGAAGCGAAAGACTAATTTTGCCGATCAGGTACGCGCACTACTTATGAAGGAGTTTAGAACTCAGATTCCTTCACTAGAGGTAGTGGCTTCGCTTATGAATATGACCCCCCGAACCTTTCAGCGTATGCTTAGTGAAAATGACACTACCTACCGGAAGCTATCTACACAGTTACAAAAGGACGTGGCCATTCATCTTATCAAAAATTCGAAAAGCAAAGTAGTGGAAATAGCAAGTATTATGGGGTATGCTGATGCGAGGTCTTTTCGGAGAGCCTTTAAAATGTGGACAGATAAATTACCATCGGAGGTTAAGCAAAAGCGGTAATCAGTTAATTACACCTGAGCCAATCAACTCATCATTCTCATACCAGGCTACAAACTGCCCGGGCGTAACCCCGCGTTGTGGCTTGTTGAAAATAATATACAACCCTTCTTCTTTTTTGTGAAGCGTGCAAAGCTCAAGCGGCTGGCGATACCGGATGCGTGCCATAAAATTTTTCGATTCCCCCATTAGGAGTTTTAAATCTTCACGAATCCAGTGTTCATCAACATGGGGAACAAACAGTCCTTTTCTATAAAGTCCCGGATGATCATCGCCACTGCCGGTATAAATAATATTCTTGATCGTATCGGTGCCTATTACAAAAAGAGGTTTTTCATATCCGCCAATGTTTAGCCCTCTGCGCTGACCAATAGTATAAAAATGAGCACCGTTGTGTTCGCCTACTACTTCGCCCAGTTCGGGATTAAACACATAAGGTTTTGTAAGGTTTTGCAGGTCGGTTGGTTCATATCCGTTTTTGAATGCAGTTGAATCAAACGGCACTTCAACTACGTTACCCTTTTTAGGTTCAAGTCGTTGTTGTAAAAAATCGGGCAAATGAACTTTGCCAACAAAGCACAAGCCTTGCGAGTCTTTTTTCTCGGCTGTAGCCAGATTTGCTTTTTTAGCGATAGCGCGAACTTCTGGCTTCAGTAATTCACCAATCGGAAACAAAGCTTTTGAAAGTTGTGCCTGAGTAAGCTGGCAGAGAAAATAGCTTTGATCTTTGTTTGGATCTTTTCCGGCCAGTAATTGATAATACGTGTTACCATCTTTTTGTACTTCGCCTCTTCTGCAATAGTGGCCGGTGGCAACATAATCAGCGCCAAGCTTTAACGCGCCTTGCAAGAATACATCAAACTTAATTTCGCGGTTACAAAGTATATCGGGGTTGGGTGTACGGCCGGCCTGGTATTCGGCAAACATGTAATCAACAATGCGCTCCTTATATTCCTTACTTAAATCAATAGCTTGAAAAGGAATGCCAAGATGTTGGGCCACAATCATGGCATCGTTGCTGTCGTCAAGCCACGGGCACTCGTTGCTGATGGTTACGGTGTCGTCATGCCAGTTTTTCATGAACATGCCGATTACTTCATAGCCTTGCTCTTTGAGCAGATAGGCGGCTACGCTGGAATCAACACCTCC
>DEIA01000039.1 GCA_002352225.1 Flammeovirgaceae bacterium UBA2786 | reverse complement strand
ATATAGGGTTCAGCCTGTACCAGCGCTTTTTGTTTTTCGGTTAAAAACATCGTGTAATACACCGCATCGGGTTTATCAGCATTCCATCTTCCCTTATAGGCAAAGTCATCACCGTCTAAACCAAATTTCTCAATATTCCGGTTGTTGATATCATTGGTCGATTCGATCAGGTATTGATAACGCAGTCCTTCCGGGTTTTCGAATGGAGTTCCATTAATGAATATCTGGCGGTTACGAATTTCAAATACATCGCCTGCTTCTGCCACACATCGTTTAATGTAGTTGGTCTTTAGGTCTACCGGATAATCAATCCAGGAATTCGGGTTGTAGTTGCCATAGTTATTTTCTTCTATTCGCGGTACGTTAAACACCACTACATCATTTCGTTTTACATGGGTAAATCCGGGCAACCGGTAGGAGGGGAGTTGAATCCAATCTGAATACGAAGGAATATTGGTAAACCATATTTTTTGATGCGTGAGCGGAACCTGCAGCGGGGTGCGCGGTGTACGGGTACCGTAATGAAATTTACTTACAAACAGAAAGTCGCCCACCAGCATAGAATTTTCCATGGAAGGAGTAGGGATGGTATAGGCTTCCATAATCAGCCAGCGAATAAGGGTAGCGGCCACCACGGCAAACAAAATAGCATCCCACCATTCGCGTACTGCTGATTTTGGTTTTTTCTCAGCTTCGTCTTTCTTTTTGGCCCAAAACTTCCAATTCATAATAATCCGGTCTATTTAAAACGTGGCAAATAAAACTAATTTTTTAATGCTGGCTTACAACTTCAGAAAATCATCCATGGTAAAAATTCCTTTTTTGTCCGCAAGCCACTCGGCAACCAACACAGCCCCCAGTGCAAAACCTTGGCGGGTGTGGGCCGTATGCGTAATTTCAATGTCATCAATGGCCGATTGATACTTTACTACATGCGTACCCGGGGCAGGATCAACCCGGAAGGATTGGATAGAAAGGGTGTGCGGTTTATCTGACGCCCCCAACGTCCATTCTGTTTTGCGATCTATATTTTTGAGCACACCCTGGGCTAATGAAATGGCGGTACCGCTTGGTGCATCTTTCTTTTGCGTGTGGTGCGTTTCATCAATCGATACTTCGTATTGTTCATAGCGCTGCATAATGCGGGCCAGGTACTCATTCAACTTAAAAAAGATATTTACACCCAGACTAAAATTTGATGATGCCAGCAATGTTCCGTTTTTGCTTTTACAATACGCTTCTGTTTCGGCCTGCCGGCTACCCCAACCGGTGGTACCACAAACAACCGGAATACCTTTATCGAAACAGGTTTTAAGATTTTTTACAACGGCCTCTGGTTGGGTAAACTCAATAGCCACATCAACCGCTTCATTAAAATTCTCCAGGCTGTCACCGGTATCAATTCGCCCTGCAATTTCGTTTCCGCGCTGGGTGGCAATTCCCTCTATGGTTTTGCCCATTTTACCATAACCAATTAGCAATATTCTCATTTCTAAAATCTAACTGAAAGTGTAAACCCTGCCTGCCTGCCCAGCATTACATTGTTTTCCAGATGGGGCTCCCATTTTACCTGCAACTTGGGGTTAAGTTGAAATTCTTTTAAGTGAGCATCTACGTGAGCATCTACCATTTGCAAAATGTACCACACACCCGACATCAGAATGAAAAAATCGCGTTGCCGCCTGCTAATGTCTATTGCTCTCCGAAGCTGATCGGCATTTAGTCCGCTGGGACTTAAGCCTGTGCCTCCATCATTTAATACCCCAAAAAGTTCGTTCCGGTATTTGCGATTACTATTATCCCAAAAAACGACTACTACTGTTGTAACCGCAAAGCCACCATATACCAAAGGCATTTTCCAGTACTTCTTGTTATAGAGTTGTCCTGCTCCCGGCATTATAGCAGAAAGCAACAACGCTTTGCGCGGATCGAAGCGACTGGCGTACGATTCTATTTGTTCAACCCGCTGGCTGGTTAGGGTGGCTGTGTCTGTTTGTGTTTTACTAATAATCGTATCGCCTTTGGTTTCCTGTGCAACAGAAAACTGAGTAACCAGAATTAATAAACCAAAAAGCGCAACTGCACGCATCAGATTTTCAGAATGTCTAATATTCGATTGAGATCTTCTACCGAAAGAAATGGAATCCGGATTTCACCCTTCTTTCCATCGCTCTTCACACTAACTTTCGTGCCAAAATGCGAAGATAAGCGGCCCTGTACCTGTACAATTTCTTTGGATTGTGCTGTGGAGGTATTTGTGTTAGGAGAAGGCCTGGAGCCATTCATTACCTGGCGGGCCAGTTCTTCTACTTTGCGTACCGATAAATCTTCTGAAATAATTTTATTAAAAATGAATAACTGTGTGCCGGTATCTTCAATGTTAATGATGGCCCGTGCATGGCCCATCGAAATTTTATTATCGCGTAAGGCAATCTGTATATCGGGTGGAAGTTTTAACAAGCGTAAATAATTGGTTACGGTTGTTCTGTTTTTACCCACCCGTTCGCCCAGTTCTTCCTGCTTCAGGTTACACTCGCTTATTAAGCGCTGGTAGCTAAGCGAAATTTCTATCGGGTTAAGATTTTCGCGCTGAATGTTTTCGATCAAGGCCATTTCCAGCATCTGCTGGTCGTTGGCTGTGCGAATGTAGGCCGGTATTTGTTTTAGCCCGGCTAACTTCGATGCCTGAAATCTACGTTCTCCCGAAATCAATTGGTATTGATTGTGCGCCAGCCTGCGTACCGTTATGGGCTGAATAATGCCGTGCACCTTAATAGATTCGGCTAATTCGTTCAGGGCTTCCTGGTCAAAATGTTCGCGGGGTTGAAAAGGGTTGGTTTCAATAAACTCTACCGGAATTTCATTAATCGAATCGGTGTTTGGCTTAGAAGCCGTAAGGGAATGAGGAACCTCAACTTCCAGTTTTTCATCTTCCGGGGTATCGCTCAACAATGCACTTAATCCCCGTCCTAACGCTCTCTTTTTACTCATTTCGCAATTCCGTTTTTATCTAAAATTTCATGTGCCAGGTTCAGGTAACTGATGGCTCCTTTACTTTCGGCATCGTGTACAATAGCGGGCAAACCAAAACTTGGCGATTCGCTTAGCTTTACATTGCGGGGTATAATTGTTTGAAACGCAATGTTCTTAAAATGGGTACGCACTTCTTCCACAACCTGATTACCCAGCGAAGTGCGCGAATCGTACAACGTTAGCAGAATGCCTTCAATTTCTAAATTCGGATTAAGCCGGGTTTGTATAATCTTGATGGTATTTAACAACTTACCCAAACCCTCCAAAGCAAAATACTCGCATTGTACCGGGATAATGACCGAGTCGGCAGCAGTTAACGAGTTAATGGTAATTAGTCCCAGCGAAGGTGAGCAATCGATAATAATAAAGTCGTATTGGTCTTTTACTTTGGCCAATGCAATTTTCATTTTCTCTTCGCGGTGATCAATGTTTACCATTTCTACTTCTGCGCCCACCAAATCAATATGCGAAGGAAGGATATCTAAAAATTTCAGTTCGTTTTTTACAATGGCTTCCAGCGGAGGCACCCCATCCACCATACATTCGTAAATGCTTTTGGTTACATCTTTGGGATTAATGCCCAGCCCGGATGTAGAGTTGGCTTGCGGATCGGCATCTACCAGCAGGGTTTTGCATTCCAGTACAGCCAGGCTGGCCGCCAGGTTAATGGCTGAAGTGGTTTTACCTACCCCTCCTTTTTGGTTCGCAATAGCGATAATTTTACCCATAATACACGTTGTGGTTGTTCAGCTAAAAAAATAACCCCGACCAAAAATCGGGGTTACAAATATAGGTTAATGTAGCTGCGAACCAATGTGATCAAAAGCCTTAAAAATGGCTATTGAACAGGTCGTTTATTTCCGTTTAGAGGCTTTACGGGCTTCTTCGCTGGCTTTCATAGCCTGCTCCAGTTTGTTCATAAAACTCGACTTTTTACCCGTTCCGCCCGACTCCAGCATTTTCTTTTTATGATCGTCCATCACAGCTTTGATTTTGTCTTCATCAACAAAGCGTTTAATAATAGCCTGTTGCGCAAATGTTACCAGGTTAGAAACAAAGTAATAGAAACTTAAACCTGCTGAGAATGAGTTCAACACAAACATAAAGACAACGGGCATAATATAGCCCATCGTTTTCATGGGGCCCTGCACACTGGTGAGTTGGTTGTTTTGCCAGGTGTACACAATAGTGGAGGCCGTCATCAGCAATACAAACAAACTTACGTGGTTTCCATAAAATGGAATGGTAAAAGGAAGGTTGATTATCGAATCGTATGTAGAAAGATCTTCGGCCCATAAAAAAGGTTTTTGTCTCAGTTCGATGGATACCGGAAAGAAATAAAACATAGCAAACAGAATAGGCATCTGCAACAGCAATGGAATACAACCACTAAAGGGGTTAACTCCTGCCTGCTGATACAACTTCATCTGGTCTTGCTGGTTTTGAGCCATGTTGTCGCCATTCTTTTCCTTAATCAGATCAAGCTCGGGTTTAAGCAATCGCATTTTGGCCATACCCAGGTACGACTTGTAGGAGAGGGGCAACAGAATAAGTTTTACAAACAGTACCAGCAACACGATAATGATTCCATAGTTGCCAATAAATCCTTCCAGGAATTTGAAAATAGGAATGATTACAAACCGGTTTATCCACGACATAGGAGGCCAGCCCAGGTCAAGATTTTCGCGGAAGCCTTCGGTTACAGAAGGAAGTACTTCATAATCGCTGGGGCCAAAGAAGTATTGAAATTTTGCTTTACCTGCCGAAGCATATTCCGTTGGGAAGTTTGCCTGCAAGGATGCGTCTTTTACCACCAGCGTATCAGCTGCATTGGCAAAGATTTTAACTTCAGCATTGGAAAACGATTCTTCTGCAACGATGGCCGAAACAAAAAATTTCTGACGGATGGAAATCCATTTAACCGGGCTTGTTAAACTTTCCGATTCCAGATCGGTAGAAGCCTGCGAGATATAATCAAAGTCGCCATTGGCCAGGTACCAGTTCATATTGGTTTTAGCCCGGCTGTCGGCAATCGCTTTTTCCTGTACCGGTATCTGGTCGTGCCATTTATAGGTAATTTCTTTGCCGGTTAGTTCAACCCCTTTAGTTTGAACCTGGTAACCGATTACATAACCCGTAGGGGGTATAGAATAAATGTGTTTAATGAAAGCACCGGGCCCAAGGGTAGCGGTAAGGCTAAGGTGGGTGGTATCATGCTTTGTTTCCGTGGAGGGCGAGTAGTAAAGATTGTATAAGTCAATTTCTTTTCCCTGGTACGATGAAAGCAAAGAGAATGTATTGTTGTTTTTTTGTGCGAGGTAAAGCGGTTTTTGCCAATACGTTTTAAAATTCTTTAGCTCTACTTCATTCAGGCGTCCGCGATTTGAAATTTTTAACCGGATGTCAGCATTTTCGATGTTGGTTTCCGATTCGGTTCCGTTCATGAACGAAGCCAGCGAACCATATTGTGTGAGGGTGGTGCTGTCCAGTTTAGGTTCGGCAACAACCGTTGTGCTGTCTTTAACCAGAGGCTGGGTTACCTGGGCCGGAGCTGTAGTTTCGGGCTTTTGAGGTTGTGGCGCAAGAAAGTTGAAGTATACCAGTAACAGTACGGCAATAAGGGTTAATCCAATAGCTGAGTTCCTATCCATTCTTATATAATCTTAAATAATCTAATTCGTATCTTTTTAACGGTTTCTATTACTGAGGGCAGCCTCAATAAATTTTACAAACAACGGGTGCGGATTTAATACCGTGCTTTTTAACTCGGGGTGGTACTGCACGCCTACAAACCAGGGATGCTCTTTTAATTCTACTATTTCAACAAGCCCTGTATCGGGGTTAACCCCTGTTGCTTTAAGGCCGGCCTCTTCCATCTGCTCCAGGTATTTGTTGTTGAACTCATAGCGGTGGCGATGTCTTTCCTGTATAGTGGTATCGCCATAGATATGAAAAGCACGTGTTCCTTTTTTGATTTTGCAGGTATAAGCACCCAGCCGCATAGTACCACCTTTATTCGTGATTTTCTTTTGCTCCTCCATCATGTCAATAACAGGATGCTTTG
>DEIA01000046.1:50388-63817 GCA_002352225.1 Flammeovirgaceae bacterium UBA2786 | reverse complement strand
TTGACAACAAAAAGAATACGAAACCAGTAGAACTGTCGCTTACTCATTTGTTTGGTTCATCGCCTAAAACAATTCTGCAAGATAAAACTACCACACCTGCTTACGCGGATGTACGGTACGATGCCAAACAACTTACTACTTACCTCGAACAGGTATTGCAACTAGAAGCGGTAGCCTGTAAAGATTGGTTAACCAATAAAGTAGATCGTTCGGTAACAGGTCGCGTGGCTACACAACAAACCTGCGGACAAATTCAATTGCCATTGAACAACGTTTCGGTAATGGCTCTGGATTTTACCAGCAACAAAGGTATTGCTACCGGCATTGGTCATGCCCCCGGTGCGGCATTGGTTAGCCCTGAGGCCGGAAGTAAACTGGCAATTGCCGAAGCATTACTGAACATTATCTGGGCTCCGTTAACGTATGGATTGAAAGGTGTTTCGCTTAGCGCCAACTGGATGTGGCCCGCCAAAAACGAAGGCGAAAATGCAAGACTGTATAAAGCCGTTGAAGCCGTAAGCGACTTTGCCTGCAAGCTGGGTATTAATATTCCTACCGGAAAAGATTCTTTGTCGATGACACAGAAATACCCGAACGGTGAAGTAGTGTACTCACCCGGCACGGTAATTATTTCTGCTGTTGCAGAAGTAAGTGATATTCGTAAAACCATATCGCCTGCGTTGCAACCCGTTGTTGGTTCAAAACTTATCTACATCGACTTCTCGAAAGACAGTCTTCAACTGGGCGGAAGTAGTTTTGCTCAGGTTGTAAATCAACTGGGAACAACAGCATCAACTGTAACCGATGAGAAATACTTTATTACTGCCTTTGATTCTGTTCAACAATTAATCAAACAAGATTTGATTCTGGCCGGGCACGATATTTCTGCCGGTGGTTTGATTACCACCCTGCTCGAAATGTGTTTCCCAACTTCTGGTGTAGGAATGAACATTACCGGTAAGTTGGATAACGATGCTATAAAATTCTTGTTTGCCGAAAACCCGGGCATTGTATTGCAAGTTGAAAACACTGCTTCGGTTGAAAAGATTCTATCCAACAACGGAATCAAGTCAGTAACTCTTGGAGAAGTAGTAAAATCAAGGCAATTGTCAATTGCTAATCATCAATTATCAATTGATAGCTTACGCGACACATGGTTCAAAACCTCTTATCTACTTGATTCACTCCAGCGCACCAAAGGTCATGCAGAGCAACGGAGAGACAATATTTTTAAGCAACCTTTAGCGTATAAATTCCCGAACAACTTTAAAGGGAGTTTTGATTCGTTTGGTATTGATGCAAAGCGAAGAAAACCAAGTGGCATAAAAGCAGCCATTATTCGCGAGAAGGGTGTAAATGGCGACCGCGAGATGGCTTATGCCCTTTACCTTGCCGGCTTTGATGTGAAAGATGTGCACATGACCGACCTGATGACGGGCCGGGAAGATTTGAAAGAAGTTAACCTGATTGTTTTTGTAGGTGGATTTTCTAATTCCGATGTTTTAGGTTCAGCCAAAGGCTGGGCCGGTGCATTCCTATACAATCCAAAAGCAAAAGCCGCATTGGATAATTTCTACAATCGAAAAGATACGCTTAGCCTCGGTGTTTGTAACGGGTGTCAGTTAATGATGGAACTCGGTTTAATCAACCGAGAGGTAGAAATGAGTAAACACCCAAAAATGCACCACAACGGGTCAGGTAAATTTGAATCAACCTTTATCAGCATTAGCATCCCTAAAAACAATTCGGTAATGCTCAGTAGCTATGAAGGTACCACACTGGGTGTTTGGGTAGCGCATGGCGAAGGTCGTTTTGATTTAAAAACACACAGCAATTATCCGGTTGCAGCTACTTACAGCTATCAGCAATATCCTGGCAACCCTAACGATTCTGACAAGGCGGTGGCAGCATTATGTTCAGCCGATGGTCGGCATCTGGCCATTATGCCACACATTGAACGNNCCGTGGATTGAAGCGTTTGTAAATGCAAGAGAGTGGGTGAAAAAAGTTACCGGTTTTTAGCGCAAAGGTTTCCAAGCTTTTACTCTAAGACATAAAAGGTTGGAAACCTTTACTTAATCCCCAACACAACAACCGAGTGTTTGGGAAGTACTACTTTCAATACGTTATCTTTTAAAGATGCACCTTTGAAGGCAACTGGCTTAATCTGCTCTGGCTTATCGAATGAGTTAAAATCCTGTACGTTGCCACTTGTTAAAATTCTTCCGGTAACGGAAGTAAATTTTCCACCACGCAATTCAATGGTAACTTCCTGCGAAGTTTTGGCATCTACATTCACCAACGAAATATGTACACCCGCTGTATTCTTTGATGCCGAAGCCGAGATAGCCGGAAGTTTTTCATTATCCATCGTATAACTTCCTGTTGTTATATCCAATGGCAGCAGCGTAGCATCCTGATGCACATTATACATTTCCATTACATGATATGTGGGCGTTAGAATCATTTTTTCTTCTTCGGTAAGCACTACAGCCTGCAACACATTTACGGTTTGGGCAAGGTTGGCCATACGTACACGTTCGCTGTGTTTATGAAAGATATTCAACGTGGCACCAGCCAGCACGGCATCGCGCATCGTATTTTGCTGATATAAAAAACCCGGGTTGGTATTGGGTTCCACATCGTACCAGCCGCCCCATTCATCCACCACAAGCGCCACTTTCTTTTTAGGATCATACTTATCCATTATGGTACTATGGCGTTGAATTAATTCATCCATAAACAAAGCCCGTTGCATAGTTTGAAAATATTGCTTTTCGGTAAAGGATGTGGAGGAGCCTTTATTACTCCAATCAATAACCGAATAATGATGTAACGCCACACCTTCCAGCATATTCAATGGAATATCGCGCATCAATACTTCTGTCCAGTTGTAATCTGCAGAATTGGCCCCTGATGCAATTCTAAAGATTTTACTATCGTTGCTCCAGCCCGTCATAAACGTGGCATATTGCCTGTAAATGTTAGCGTAGTACTCGGGTTTCATGTTACCACCACAGCCCCAGGTTTCGTTGCCTACACCCCAGTACTTTACATTCCATGGCTTATCGCGCCCGTTTTCTCTGCGCCATTTCGACATGGGACTTTCACCGGCAAAATTTACATACTGTACCCAATCAATTAGTTCCTGTACAGTACCGCTGCCTACATTGGCTGCCAGATAAGGTTCAGCACCAATCAACTCGCACATATTTAAGAAATCATGCGTACCAAAACTGTTGTCTTCTGTAACACCACCCCACCACGTATTCACAATGGTTGGTCGTTTCGCTTTTGGACCAACACCATCTTTCCAATGATAGGTGTCGGCAAAGCAACCGCCCGGCCACCTCAGGTTAGGTACTTTTAGTTTCTTTAATGCGTCCACCACATCGTTGCGCACTCCGGCTGTATGTGGAATTTTTGTATTAGCCTCACCAACATAAAAACCACCATAAATGCATCGACCCAGATGTTCGGAAAAATGTCCATAAATATGTCTGTCAATTTTTATTGCACCCTGGTCGGTATGCAGAATACCTTTGTTCTGAGCAAAGGCGGTGCTAACAATAACACTTAAGAGGAGATTAAGTAAAAGTTTCATACTTGAAATTTGATAGTGTTACCAGTCTCCAGTCACCGGAAACAGGTAACTGATTTAAGCCGAATTACGTGCCGCATTAATAATTCCAAACATGCATCGTATAATTAGTTTGCGATACCGTTGTTCATAAACTTTATTTGCATCATTCAGATTGCGAATATTCATTAACGCATGTTGTTGTATTGCAATTAAGGGCAGTACAATCCGTTCGCGCAAACGCACCGAATCGCGAATATTAGGATTACTTTCCATTAACCCGGTTAACCCCGAAACCTCAAGTGTCTGCTGCAGGGCCAACTCGTATTCCGAATACATTTTCTTCCAGAACTCACCAAACTCATCATCGGTACTCAGGTAAGCGGTGGCTTTAAAATACGACTTGGTTAGTGACATCATACTGTTGCCCAGCAATGTGCGAAAGAATAGCGAATCCTGATAAAATGATTTAAGCTTGGCAATGCCTCCTCTATTTCCAATAATCTGAAGCGCTGACCCTACTCCATAAAATCCGGGGATATTTTGTTTCATCATAGCCCAGGAACCAACAAAAGGAATTGCCCGGAGGTCCTCAAACTTCAGTGCATCGGAGGCGCTCCGTTTAACCGGTCGTGAACCAATATTGGTATCACCAAAAAAAGAAAGAGGTGTTACTTTTTCCAGGTAAGGCACAAACTTATCGTGGTGCTTCAGACTCAGGTAGGCTTTGTATCCTTCATCTGCCAATTCATCTAAAATATTTTTTTGTTCATCTGATAATTGGCTCTCATCTCGCTTAAACACATCTCCTTCTAACCCAGCAGAAATCAATTGCTCAAGGTTATACTTGCACGAGGCAACTTTTCCAAAATTTGAACTGATGGTTTGCCCCTGAATTGTAATCTGCACTTCTTCATTCTCGATAGTATCGCCCAACGAAGCATAAAAATCGTGGGTATTTCCACCACCTCGCGCAGGTGGCCCACCGCGCCCATCAAAGAACAGCGCTTTTAATCCGTGCTTGCGCGAAATAGAAGTAAGGTTTTCCTTAGCCCTAAAAATAGACCAGTTAGCACGCAGGTATCCACCATCTTTGGTGCCATCAGAAAAACCCAGCATAATAGTCTGGTGCGATTTGCGATTGGCAAGGTGCTGGCGGTAAGCCGTAATTTCATACAGGGCATCCATTATCTGCGGAGCATGAGCCAGGTCATCAATTGTTTCGAACAAGGGAACCACGTCCAGTTCCAACCCATGAGTTGTGTCTAACAACAACCTGCCTAATACAAATATTTGAATAACATGTAACGCACTCTGGCAATTGCTAATTACATAGCGGTGGCTTCCTGTTGTACCATTACTCTTTTGTATTTCTCCTATTACGCGAATGCTATTCAACGTTTCCTTAACAAATTCATCGGTTAATTCAAGGGTGTTCAAATCCACTTTCAGGGAAAGTAAATAATTGATTTGTTCGGTTGAAGAAAGTTTTTGAAACTCGGCCCCTGTTATAGTCTTGCCAGATTTTGATCCACAATCAAGAACATGATTCCATACAAAATCATGTTTGCGACTATCTTGTCTTACGTCAAGGCTGGCAAAATGAAACCCAAAAAGTTTTACTTTTATCAGAAACGAATCCAATAAATTCAAAAATAATCCATCATGATCCTGAACCAAACGGGTGCGTACCTGTTTAAGGTCGTTTACAAGATCATCTACATGCTGATACCCGCGTTCAGTTCCATAGGCCCACACGTAAATTTTTCTTTCTATATCACTCACTAATTTATCAACCCCTCTAAACGTAAGTCGCCTGCGCAACGCGCGTATATCGCGATAGTAACATTTCAAAATACTATCCTGAAGTCTGGCCGCCACCTTTCTTGTAATTTCGCTGGTAACAAACGGATTTCCATCCCGATCGCCACCAGGCCAAAAGCCTATCACTACCAATCTATCATTTTTCCACTCTGACAACGGAAGGGCTAACCCTGCACAAAGATTTTCAATTATTTCAGGTATAGACTGATAAAATACATGCTCCAGGTACCAACACAAACTCGCAGCTTCATCGTACGGGGTGGGTTTATCCTGATTGATGAATCCAGTTTTACCCAGTTGTTGCAGCAACAAATTGATCTGCTGCAGGTCGCTGTCGCGAATCGATTTTTCGAGATCAGTAAGTATCCCTAATACATAGCCAGGGTAAAACTGGGTAGGGTGTGCGGTAAGTACGGTGCGAAGGCTAAAGTTTTCGAGTTTAGAAATCAACTCGTTTTCTTTACGATCAAAACGGGTGCGTTGAACCAGAGAAGTTATTGTTCCCTTTCCGGTTAAATCATTAATCTGTTCAAAGGCCGAATCCTCAACCGAATCGAACAATGCTACCTGTCGCTCTACATATTGAATAAATTTAAAGAGTAAGGCAAATTGTTCTTCGGGTTTTGCATGGGGAACCATGTCGCTGAAAAACTGGCCCAGAATTTCAGTAGCTGGTTTGCCTTGTTCAAAAGCTTCTTCGCAGTATTGGTGCAAAAATGGCAACAGGGTACCTGTTCTTTGAATATCCTGAAATGGTAAATTCAAAAAGAGGCTATTATAAATATGGTACCGGGTTCCAACCGTTTGCTCGTATTTAGACGTCATCTGCTTTTATAAAATAAAATTTTCCTGAAAATAACGCCAAACCGGCTATTGTTTCAATTTTCGCATGGCATTTCGCACTTTGGTTTTAACATTTTCACAAAGAAGCTCGTCTGACTTGCTCCAATCTGTAAAATCGTTTACCTTTTCTTATCTAATCCTAAACGCTATGAGAAAATTTTACTTGTTCGCGTTGTTACCAATTCTGTTCGGTTCGTGTCTGGGGTATAAAGAGTTGCCGGTAGAGTACGATTACAGTTATAAAGGGAACTTCAAAAAATATCGCACCTTCGATATTATGCGGCCTATGGGCCTGAATGACACGACTATGATTAACGAAATCGTAGAAAAATCAATCATTTCGCGCATGAAGTTTCTGGGATACAAACAAACAGATACCCGCCCACACCTGATTGTTGGTTTTAAAATGTATGCAGACAGCCTTCGTTTTAACGGGTACGATCAGCCTGATATTGAAGAATGGATACGGGCACAGAANNAGTATTAATTTTAACAACGAACGCCATTTGCGCAATGCTGTAATCTCTATTTTAGACAAATACCGGTTTATGGCAGAGGGCTTTGGAGACGGCAACCCGGCTACCGCAGAAGTTGATGACCTGGACCAATAAAATCTTCATAAATACTTCTAAAAACACTGAATTTCGGGCTTTCAGATCTCGAAATTGTTCCTACCTTTGCACCTCAAATTTTTGATTTGAAGGTATTGTCCTATGGTGTAATGGTAACACAGCAGATTTTGATTCTGCTTTTCTAGGTTCGAATCCTAGTAGGACAACTCAAAAATCCTGGGAAACCAGGATTTAATATTTAGAATAATGTCTGTTAAAATCTTTTCCGGAAGGGCAACTACCTATTTGGCTGACAAAATTGCTCATGCCTATGGCGAGCCCTTGGGCCGGGTAGATTACCAGCAATTCAGTGATGGCGAAATGTCGCCCTTTATTGGTGAATCTGTTCGGGGCCACGATGTGTTCATCATCCAGTCTACCTTTGCTCCGGCCGAGAATTTTATGGAACTCTTGCTGATGATTGATGCAGCAAAAAGAGCCAGTGCCTCAAATGTAAATGTGGTTATTCCTTACTTTGGATATGCCCGCCAGGACAGAAAAGACAAACCCCGGGTAGCCATAGCCGCCAAATTGATTGCTAACCTGCTTTCGGCTGCCGGTGCACACCGGATAATGACCTGCGATTTACATGCTGACCAGATTCAGGGATTCTTTGACATTCCGGTAGATCACCTGGATGGTAACTATATTTTTGTGCCTTATCTCAAGTCGCTTAACCTGGAAAACATCATGTTTGCCTCTCCGGATGTAGGCGGCATCAAACGCGCCAGAAGTTTTGCAAAATTCTTTAATGCCGATCTTGCCGTGTGCGACAAATACCGGAAAGAAGCCAATAAGATTGAGTCGATGCGCCTGATTGGCGATGTTGAAGGAAAAGATGTTGTATTGGTTGATGATCTGGTTGATACAGCAGGCACTATCTGTAAAGCCGCTGCACTTCTAAAGGAAAAGGGCGCAACAACCGTACGTGCCATCTGTACTCACCCCGTATTATCGGGTAATGCTTACGATAACGTGCAAAACTCTGCATTAGAAGAGCTTGTGGTAACCGATACCATTCCTTTAAAACAGAAGACGAACAAAATAAAGGTGCTTAGTGTGTCGGATCTTTTCGCAAAAGCCATTCGCAAAATACACGATCACGAATCTATCAGTTCATTATTTATCCGTTTGTAAATTCTTATTAATCAATTAAACCATAAACAATTATGAAAACCATCGAGATTATAGGGTATCGAAGAGCAAATCTCGGCAAGAATGACTCTCAGAAAATCCGTCAGGAAGGCAATGTGCCTTGTGTACTTTACGGAGGAAACGAACAAGTTCATTTCTATGCCCCGGTTATTTTATTCCGCGATTTGATCTACACTAACGAAGCCCACTTTGTACACCTGAACATTGAAGGTGAAGAGTGCCAGGCTATTATGCAGGAAGTTCAATTTCACCCGGTAAGTGAAATCATTCTGCATGTAGATTTTCTTCGCATTAGCGAAGAAAGAAAAATTAAAATGGACATTCCTGCCCGTTTGGTGGGCCAGGCACCTGGCGTTGCCAAAGGTGGTGCATTGGTACGTAAGCGCGCTTCTTTAAAAGTATATGCATTCGCTAAAGACATGCCCGATCATATTGATGTAGACTGTTCTTCTCTTGATTTCCACCACTCGGTAAAAGTTGGGGATCTTAAATTCAGTGGTCTTGAATTTTTAGATCCTAAGCAGGCCTCTATCGCAGTTGTGGAAGTGCCACGCGCTGCTAAGCTTGCTGAAGAAACAGCCGCTGCTACCCCTGCAGCGGGTGCTGCTCCTGCTGCCGCTGCTCCTGCTGCAGATGCCAAGAAAGGTGAGGCTCCTAAGAAAGACGAGAAAAAGAAATAATTTTTTTCTGTATTTAATTAATCCCGCCCGGCAAACGCCAGGCGGGATTTTTATTTACTTCGCTAAATGGAATCCCCGCATTGCTCCTGTTACACTTCAAATAAGAGTAGCCTGTACCAAACCATACTAAGTACTATATGAAATACCTGATTGCCGGACTTGGAAACCCTGGACACGAATATGAATTAACCCGGCATAACGTTGGTTTTCTGGTTCTGGACAGGCTCGCTGATGTTCATCAGGTGCCATTTTCTACAGGCCGTTTGGTAGATAAAACGGAGTTAAAGTATAAGGGCCGCCAAATACACCTGATAAAACCAAACACCTACATGAACCTGAGCGGAAAAGCGATTGCCTATTGGTTACAGGAATTAAAAATCCCGAAAGAAAACCTGCTGATTATTGTAGATGACCTCGCCTTGCCTTTTGGAACCTTACGCTTACGTACCAAAGGAAGTTCGGCCGGGCACAATGGCCTAAAAAATATTGAGTTGGTACTGGGTGGCCAGGATTACGCCCGGTTACGGTTTGGTATTGGTAACGCTTACGCAAAGGGCCAACAAGTAGATTTCGTACTGAGTAATTTTTTACCTCAGGAGTTTGAGGCTTTACCCACCTTTATGGATAAAGCCAGCGAAATGATTTTTTCATTCTGTACAACTGGTGCCGAACGCACCATGGCTCAATTCAACCAGTAATTTCGTTACAAAAAACAGGGCGAATATTGCTTTTCAATATAAATCTTACAGGCGTTTTTAATAATAAAACTCTGTTTTTACACAAAAAACAACATTTTAAAACCTTAATGATTTGAATTTGTGCCCCAATAGCACATTGCTCTCATTTTGCTTTACGGATGTAGGTTTTGAAACTATTTCAATAAAAAAAAGAGCAACGCTTCCTCCACCTTTGGGTAAATAAAATTGCAGCGATATGGCCACGAAGGGATTATCTAACATCAGCATAAATACACGCCTGAAGCAACTGTTGTTGCTTATGGCTCTGATTATGGTTGGAATTTTGGTTGCGATGGTTTCTGCGGATGGTGATCCATCCGTAAAAATCGATTCGTTGAAAAGTGACGTGCGTTCATCCAGAAGTTAACGCATACTAAAGATAGGGTGTTTGGTAAAGCCTCTGCGGGAAACTGTAGGGGTTTTCCTTTTTTGGGGCTTGCCATTTTCCCGTAGCTTTGTTTTCATGGATTTTTCGCACGAAGTATTCTTACACCGCCTGGCCCAAACATCTACCAATCCTTTTCTGATCTCTATCGAACGGGCAGAAGGCGTATACATGTATACCCCCGATGGTAAGGATTACATGGATATGATTTCAGGAATTGGTGTTAGTGCCATTGGTCACCGGCATCCGCATGTAGTAAAAGCTATTAAAGAACAATTAGATAAACACCTGCATGTTATGGTGTATGGCGAGTACATTCAATCCACATCAAACCGGTTGGCTTCAAAACTCACCTCACTCCTTCCTTCTACTCTAAACTGCGCTTATTTTGTAAATTCCGGAACAGAGGCAAATGAAGCTGCCCTTAAATTAGCTAAACGGGTTACCGGTCGAACCGAAATTATTTCGTACCGTAAATCATATCATGGCAGTACGCATGGCTCACTCAGTGTTTCTGGTAACGAAACCAAGAAGCAGGCATTTCGTCCGCTCTTACCCGATGTTAGGTTTATTAATTTTAATAACCCCGATGATCTGAGTCAGATATCAACCCGAACTGCCTGTGTAATAATGGAAACTGTGCAAGGCGATGCCGGTGTAAGAATACCCGACAAAACATACATGCAAGCTTTACGGAATCGTTGCACCGAAACCGGAACACTTTTGATTTTGGATGAGATTCAATGCGGTATGGGGCGAACCGGTAAGTGGTTTGCTTTTGAGCATTTTGATATTGTTCCGGATGTATTAACGGTAGCAAAAGCATTTGGTGGCGGTTTACCAATTGGTGCTTTTATTTCTTCTGAGCAAAATATGTTTCACCTAACGCACAATCCTATATTGGGGCATATTACCACATTTGGCGGTAATCCGGTTTGTTGCGCCTCTGCGTTGGCTACACTTGAAGTTATTGAAACAGAACAGCTTCTGGCGCAAGTAGAGCAAAAAGGAAAACTGATTGAATCGCTTTTGCAACATCCTAAAATAAAAGCGATACGAAGAATCGGGTTGCTCTTTGCATTCGACTTTGAGAGTGACGAGATTGTGAACCGAATCGTTAACTATGCTAAGGAAAATGGTGTAATCTGTTATTGGTTTCTGTCGCATCCCAATAGTTTTAGAATTGCACCACCCCTAACGATAACAGATTCGGAAATAAGAAAAGCTTGCCAGGTTATAAAGCAAGCAATTGATCAGGCTTAACCGTTATAAACTTGGAACATCGAACATTCAATCCACTTGACTACACCTTTAAATTACTGGTGATCTTATTTATACTGGTAACCGTAATTATTCTGGCAAAAGATATCATAGTCCCGATTTTAATATCGGGTATGCTAACCATCGTGTTACAACCTCTGGTTAAACGATTAGAAAAATGGATACCTACCTGGTTGGCCATTACACTCACCCTTATTTTCACCTTTCTGTTTATTACTGCATTGGGTTGGCTTGCCATTAGTCAGGTAAGTGCTCTTGTAAAAGATTTGCCTGATTTAGAATTAAAATTTAATACACTCGTAGATCGGGTAAGTTCAACCTTACAAGCTACTTTTAATATGAGTGCTCATGATCAAAATCAACTTTTGAAAAACAGTCTTGCTAACCTGGGTAGCTATGCTACTGGTTTATTTACGGCCACAACCAGCTTTATTTCTTTACTTGTTCAGATACCCATCTATGTATTTCTTTTTCTGATTTATCGCGATAAGTTCAAATCTTTCATTTTAGCTTTTATTGCAGACGAACAAGAGATTACCTGGAAAGGTGAAATAGAAGACGTTATACAGGGTTACACTTCGGGGCTATTGATGGTAACAGCCATTGTTGCGATTTTAAACAGTGTTGGGTTGCTCATTCTTGGAATTGAGCACGCTGTTTTCTTTGGGGTGCTGTCTGGCATTCTAACCATTATTCCCTACGTAGGAATTTTCATTGGGGGCACATTGCCTGTATTGATGGCTCTTCTTACAAAAGACAGTTTGTGGTATGCCCTTGGCGTGATTATTATTTTTTCTATCGTTCAATTTCTGGAAGGAAACTTTATTACTCCCCGCATTACCGGATCCAAAGTAAGCATTAATGCATTGGCTGCTATTGTTGCGTTGCTGGTTGGAGGTAAAATTCTGGGGATTGCCGGAATGATTCTGGCCATACCTATACTTGGAATCTTAAAAATTATTCTCGCGCACACCCAACACCTAAAACCTTTTGTAATTTTAATTGAAGATAATCCTGCCAAGCCTGATACCAAACAACCTGAACCCGAATCTAAAACAGAAAAATAACACTACAGGTTTTCAATAACCAGATTGTGATTGGTGTATATGCAAATGTCGGCAGCAATATTCAGGCTTTCGCGCACCATTTCTTCGGCTGTAAGGTGCGGGGCATGTTTCTTTAACGCCAGCGCAGCCGACTGTGCATACATAGCTCCTGATCCAATAGCTGCAACCTGATTATCGGGCTCAAGTACATCCCCCGTTCCTGATATGATCAGAATTTCTTCTTTATTAATGGCAATCAACATCGCTTCAAGCTTGCGCAGATACCGATCCATGCGCCAATCTTTGGCTAATTCAATAGAAGCTCGTTTCATGTTGCCTCCGTATCCGTTTAATTTTTCTTCAAAACGGTCGAGTAATGTAAACGCATCGGCTGTGGATCCTGCAAAGCCTGCTATTACTTTATTTTCGTACAACTTGCGTATCTTCTTTACATTGCTTTTAGCAATGGTATTACCCATCGATGCCTGTCCATCAGCACCGATCGCCACATTTCCATTATGCTTAACTGCAATTACCGTTGTTGATTTTATTTTTTGCATAATCTTATTTTAAAAAATTAAACGAGCTGTCTGGCTCGTTTAAAAAAATGAATACCAACTCAAAATTTTAAATCAAGATTCTTACCGGATCTTCCAATAGTCCCTTCAGTGTTTTGAGGAATGCTGCTCCACTGGCGCCATCCACCACACGGTGATCGCACGAAAGTGTAACTTTCATAACACTTCCTACCGCTAGTTGACCATTCTTCACAATTGCCGTTTCTTTTATTCCACCAACCGCAAGAATACAGGCATCAGGTGTATTAATAATAGCCGTAAATTCTTCTACGCCAAACATACCGAGATTGGAAATTGTAAAGGTACTTCCTTCCCAATCGGCAGGTTGTAGTTTTTTATCATGCGCTCTTTGAGCAAGGTCTTTCACTTCGGTTGCGATGTGAGAAAGTGACTTGTTATCGGCAAAGCGAATTACCGGAACCAACAGACCATCTTTTACGGCCACCGCTACCCCAATATGGATGTGATGGTTTTTTCTGATCTTATCGCCAAGCCAACTGGAATTAATATCAGGATGCTGACGCAGGGCTGCTGCTGTGGCTTTCAACACCATATCATTAAATGAAATCTTAACCGGAGAAATTTCATTTATACTCTTGCGTGCCTCTACCGCTCTATCCATATTAATTTCCATGGTAACATAGAAATGCGGAGCCGTAAACTTGCTTTCAGAAAGTCTGCGGGCAATGGTTTTTCGCATTTGCGATAC
>DEIA01000046.1:41933-50367 GCA_002352225.1 Flammeovirgaceae bacterium UBA2786 | reverse complement strand
AGCGGAGATGCTTTTAATCTTCCGTTGGTTGAACCGTTTGAAGAAGATACAGGAGTTTGCTCTGCCGGTTTACTTTCGGATGTTGTTGGGGTTGGAGTTTTTGTTGTACCCGTTCCTTTAGCCTGATGTGCTTTTAACAGCGTTTGCCAGTCTGCGTTCTTCTCGCCAATAATGGCCAATACTCCATTTACGGCAATAGCTTCTTTTTCTTTAGCACCAATGTATAACAACGTTCCTGTATTATACGACTCATATTCCATAGTGGCTTTATCGGTTTCAACTTCAGCCAGCAGTTCACCCGATTTTACACTATCGCCAACTTTTTTATGCCAGGCAGCAATCACACCTTCATTCATCGTATCGCTCATCTTAGGCATTAGAACAACCTCGGCTTTAATGCCTGAGGTATCGATTGTTTCTGCCACCGCGGTTATCGTTTCGGTCTTGGTTTCTGTTTTACCCGATGCAGCCGTAGTGGTGGTTACTCCGGCAGTAAGTAGTGCTGCAAAATCTTCTCCCTTATTACCCACTATTGCCAGCACATCGTTTACTTTTACTGCTTCGCCTTCTTTGGCACCCAGATATAACACCGT
The DNA here is from genome assembly GCA_002352225.1 of Flammeovirgaceae bacterium UBA2786. Classification (GTDB taxonomy): domain Bacteria; phylum Bacteroidota; class Bacteroidia; order Cytophagales; family Cyclobacteriaceae; genus ELB16-189. Next base: position 49,774 of record DEIA01000046.1, on the reverse strand, counting down.
ACCCGTATTAAACGATTCATAGTCCATCGTAGCTTTATCGGTTTCAATTTCAGCCATTAGCTCGCCCGACTTTACCGTATCGCCTACTTTTTTATGCCATTTGGCGATTACCCCTTCGGTCATCGTGTCGTTCATTTTGGGCATCCGTATTAGCTCTGCCATATATATCTTCCTTTAAATCGGTTAAATTCTTTGTTGAGGGTCAAAAATACCCCAATTCGGGGGATTTTCAAGCATTGAAAACGGATCGTTTTAGTTAAAAATTGAGTGTTCCCAGTAACAACTCAAAACGGGTGTCGGCTGGTTTAACTCCATACGAATAGCGAAACCCGATATCTAACTGGGGTAATAAACGCAGAATGTTGATATCGAACTTTACTTCGGCACCTGTGCTAATGTAAGTTTGGTTAATTGGTGTAGTATTAATCATACTGCTGCCAAAACCATAATCGAGAAATGCATTTGCCCGTACACGTTGTATGTTTAGCAAAGGCCCTATGTTCACATCGGGATACCAGACTGGCAACGCATAGTTAACCGACATAGAATAAAAATTTTCGAAACGGGAAATGGACTGTCCGCGCGGAACGGGTATTTGATTGCGGAATGTATAGGCTCCGTTGTCTTTGTAGGAAACAGTATTCGAGTTTCTGGACAGCAACTCCAGCTTTGTGTTTTGATACCCCCAATGCCCCCACAGGGAATGATGTTTGAACAAGCCCGGAAAAAACAAGGTTCCGTAAAATGAAAACTGCCCCCCCGTGTAATCACCTCCAAAAGGAGTACCGTAACCGTGCATAACAAAACTCTGCCCCCATTTAGGATTAATATCTCTTCTGCTCTGCCGCTGATACCGGTAACCGGTCATAAAAAAATGATTATAAATTAACTGGCCGTTACCCGGAACACTCCTAATCCAATATTGCGGTAGCTGTGGTGTTATTAGACGGCCCGAACCTGTAATTGAATTTGTAAAATCCTCCACACGAGTAACGCCAACAAAATTTCCTATTGTAAGTAAACTCAGAAACCTGGATTGGGTTGTAAGCAGTGGAAGCCGCAGCCCTGCTTCCAGGTTTTTTTCTGACCATTTGTACGTTAGGTTACCAGATGCATTTACGGTATCGGTTGCTATTATGGTTTGGTATGTTATATCGCCTTCATTTAATGACCGCCTGGCGCTGGATACATTCACATCTAAAATCGGATAAGCCCCCTGATAGCTTAAGCCTGCCCGCCAGCTACCGGTACGCTCGTTAATATCAAACATGTACCCTGCATTAAGTGACATGGTACTTAATATATCGCGCGATGTTATTCCAATATCTACCTCTGTTAAGGAGTTATCAACATAAGCGCCCCAGCTATATGGGTTAATCAAATGCGCAGTTCTGGAATAGTTTTTAATTTCATACTTTTCCTCAGGCACATCAGCTAATAAATCATTTTTATTTTCCTCAAAAGAAATATTCTCTTTCCATACATCGATCTGCTTCCAGGTTGCCATGGCAATTTCTGCCCGAACTACATCAAACCCATCTCTGCCTTGTTCGTTATAATACAGGTATTTTCCATCTGCACTTACTTCAGGGTTAAAAGCTCCATATCTACTTTCTGTTACCTGATAATGATTCCCTGTGGTAACATCCCATGCAAAAATATTATCCACATCACTTAGGGGTGCGTTATAGAAAATATACCCACCATGCGGTACAGGATGTCCTACATTTTGATCGGTATAAGGTGTCAGGTTTTTACGATCACCAGACTCTAAATCGAATTCAACAATTGCCTTTCCCTTTTTGTTAGTAGCAAGTGTTACAATACTCTTTCCACTTTTACTCCACCGGGGCATTGCTATAAAATCGTTCTCAGCATTTTCAAAAGTTTTGAGCACGGCACCCGTTTCGTAATCTAAAATAACAAGGTTGCTCTGGTAATCGGCTCCAGTTTCTACGGTAGCAATCTGATTTCCATCGGGCGATAGCGCAGCCGAAGCATATCTGCTTTTAGCCGTTACTTGTTTACGTAATTTCGTTTTCAGATCATAGGCCACAATAACCGAAAAGGTTTTTACACGCCAGCGTGGATCAAATCTGTATTCATTCCATACAATTTTTCCCTGGCTTACCGAAAGCATTCCGGTTCGATTATACGGCCCCAGTGTTAAGATTTTTTTCTCTCCAGTTGGTGTTAATAAGACTAATTCTTCTACATCACCAATTCCCGATTTTACTACTACTACCGAATCAACACCTACTAGCTGTGGAAACTGATAATCGGTATAGGCTGCTGATTTTCGTTGATGAACCCGATCGAAGGGTGTGGGTTGCAAATTTTGTTGCTTTGCCTGCCATTCCTTTTGCAGATCGCGGGCCATTTCGGCATACAAATCTTTTACATACAAACCCGTTTCTTTTTTTATTGATCTGGAAAACGTAAATGGAAGAAAGGGAGTGCTCCATGCCCTTCGGGTAATATTATTCCAGGCATTTTCGTTGCCAGTACGTGTGCGAAGATACTTTACCATGTGATAGCCCAGTACATAGTGGTCGGCAATGTTGTGCTTGTACGATCTAAGGTATTGCTTGTTGTAATTAAATGATTTTCCTTCTTGTAAATTGGTACGAAACACCAGATCAAAATAAGGAATGCGCCCGCGACCCGATTTGGTAAATTCCGTTTCTGTAAGTACCGCATCGCCTTCCCAAAACCATTGGGGCACGGCTATATAATTCATGACCGAAAGTGTGCTGGCTCCAAATAAATAATACAATGCTTTGTTAAAACCCCGGTTAGCCTGATGAAATTGAACGATATGCCGATACTCGTGTGTAGCCAGTAAATCTAACCAATCCAGGTTGCCCTGAAGGTTATAGTTTTGTGTGGGCATAGTGAAGAATTCGGATCTGCGTGGAGTAATAGAAACAAATCCATTGCTGATGGCCGACTGATTCTGTAATACCACTGATACAGGACGGGGTGCGCCCCCCAGTGTTTTGGATTCCGGCACACGAATGTGTTCAAACGTATTGGCCATACGCAAGGCCTGCGTTTCGAAACCGGTTGGAAAAATTACCCTGAAGTTCGGAGCTTTAACCTGCTTCCACCGCAGGTTAGGATTATTTTCCAGTACAGTGGTAGATTGACTGAATGCTGGCACATAAACCCATACAGCAATAACCAGAAATAAAGTTAGGCGCATAGCTCCATCTAAAATGGAAAGCTACATTACCGTTCGGAATTTTACTACATGCAAAAGGTCAATTCTCTGTAACATCATCCAGGCTATTGAATTTCCGACCTAACCCTGAAACAGATGCAACATTAAAAAAACCAACCACTTTACTTCCATTTGTATTGGTATTTCGAATGTTAGTAGAAACATTAGCTAAAGGCGTGGAAAATAATTCACCAAAACCACCCGGCCGGTCTGTCTGAATACTTACTTCATTTAGAAAATTAAAAGCAGATTCGGTTATGGCATGTATCTGCACCGACACCGAATCGCCTACCTGGTAAGGCGATATAAGGGCATCGTTCTCGTCCGTATCGAATGGATTAATGGCCCTGCGTATAGGTGGAATAAATTCTATTCCATTAAAATTACCTCCTTTAGAAAAGCCCGCATCATAGGCAGTAATTAATTCGCCCGGCTTATTCTGATGAACACCATTTTTATAAAATTTAATCCAGTAAGCATCCTGAGTTTCAACGGGATCTTTAGCCCAAAATTCTGCCTGATATAAATCATTAAAAAACTGATTTCCTTCCTGCACAAAAAAGGTAATGCTATCCACTACCGGCACCTGCCCCATACGCGATTCGGCCACAAACGTTTCGCCACCTGTTTGAACCGAAAGTGTATAGGTTAATCCAGCTGCACCAAATACATTGTTGCCCGATGGTACCCACACATATTCGCCTGGTTTCTCTTCAGTAAATGTAAATACCGTTCCATTTTGATCGGTGATGGTTACCGTTGCGCCTGATAGGGCTGGTGGTACTACATTATCAAAATAAGGTTGCGTACGCGTTAAGATAACTTTTTGCGAGTCGGCAAGGTTATTAATCCAGGCATCAACAACCAACACGGGTTCTGCCCGTTCTAACTTTGGATCAATCACATCTTCGCATGAATAGAAAACGAAGGAAGCCAAAAGAAAAAAATAAACAATGTGCTTCATCTTTTAGAATTTAAAATTGTAAGAAACCGAAGGAATAAACGTACCAATAATTGACAACTGCCGGGCTTCGCTGTTTATGGGACTACCCTGCGCTACGCGTTCGGTACCTTGTGTAAAGTAAATAGAGAATGGATTTTTTCGGCCATATACGTTGTACACGCCAAAAACCCAATAGTCTGAATTTTTGCGAGGGTTGCCATTTCGTTTCACTGTTTTACCTTCAAGCCGGAAAGAAACGTCTAACCTGTGATAGGCCGGCAACCGAACATTATTGCGACTTTCATAGGCGTTGTAAGGAATAAGAATACCCTGCATTACATAACGCGAAGTAGGAAACGTGGCTGGCGTTCCGCTTACAAACGTAAAATTGGCCGATGCTGACCAGCGTTTATTTATATCATAAAATCCACTTAGTTTCAGATTATGGGTTTGATCATATCGGGCTGCATACCAATTGCCCTGATTAATGCCATCTACTTTTAACTCGGTACGGGCCAGTGTATAAGCTGCCCAGCCGGTAAATTTTCCAACCTTTTTCTGCAGAAAAAATTCCACTCCGTATGCACGACCAACACCGCTTAATAAATCGCCTTCCAGAAATTCATTAATTAATAAATCTGCACCATCTATATAATCAATTTGATTTTGTGTACTTCGGTAATACGCTTCTACCGAAAACTCAAACATTTTATCTTTTCCCAAATCTCGAAAGTAACCTACTGCATATTGATTGCCCAGTTCTGGTTTTACGTTGTTCGTACTGGGTGTCCATACATCTAATGGATTAGAGGCGGTAGTATTGGAAATCAGGTGTACATATTGTGCCATTCGGGTGTAGCTGGCTTTAACCGAACTATAGTCGTTTAGTTCTGCTTTGATTGAAAACCGCGGCTCCAGGTTTTGATAAGATACCATTCGCTCTCCGCGCGAAAAGGTGCGCTCCTCTACAGGCGTTCTTCTTAAACCCGGTATAGTATCATTATAGCTATATTGTTTACCTGCCCCTAATCCTGAGAAGTGCGAGTACCGGATACCGTATTCGACTGCTACAGCTTGCGATATGCGTTGGCTGTTTCCTAAATACAGCGCAGTTTCCAGGTTATATTTTTCTGGAAGACCAATATCGATGCGGGCGCCATTTGAAGTACCATATGCATTAGCCGGTTCAAAGGAATAGTAGTTGGCTTCGGCACCAAAAGAGAGTTCGTTATTCGCGTTAATAAAATAACTAAAGGCAGGTTTGAAGGTAAGATTGCGTACCGAAGACTCCCAGCGAAAATTATCGCGTTCGTTTTCTCCAAACTGCAAAGAATAATCGTATCGGCTGAATACACCGGAAAAGTTTGCAAACAGGCGGTCGTTAAAGATTTTATTCCATCTAATCGTACCGGTATTATTGCCCCACGAAAACCCCTGTTTTTTATCAAAGAAGAATTTATCGCGGCCGGTGTAGCCAGAGAGGTAAATCCGGTTGTGTTTATTAATGTTATAATTGGCTTTGCCGGTTAGGTCATAAAAATTAAGAGCAGCTCCATCTTTGAGAAGATCAACAAACGGGCGCGCTATTATATCGGCATATGATCTTCTTCCGGCCACTATAAAAGAACCCTTACTATCGAACAAAGGTCCTTCTACTGCTGCACGGCTAAAGATGGTACCAATGCCTCCGCTTACTTCGTGGGTCTTGGTGTTACCTTCTTTCATGCGCACATCCAGCAACGAGGCAATGCGGCCACCAAACTGGGCCGGTATAGCGCCTTTGTATAGTTTGGTGTCTTTAATGGCATCGGGGTTAAACACAGAGAAAAAACCTAACAGGTGCGAAGAATTATAAACGGTAGCTTCGTCTAATAAAATCAGGTTTTGACCTACGCTTCCACCGCGTACATTAAAACCCGAGGCGCCTTCGCCCACGGTAGCAACGCCCGGTAATTGTTGTAAACTCTTTATCAGGTCAGGTTCACCCATAAAAGCCGGAATACGGGTAATGGTTTTCTGATCTAACCTGTTTACGCTCATCTCCAGCGATTTCGTTCCCTGTTCATCTCTTTCTGCGTTAACCACAACTTCTTCCAATTGCAAATCTTCCGAAACCAACTCAATATCAATTCTCACATTCTGTGTAAGCTCTACAGTTTTTACCTGAGTAGCATATCCGATGTAACTGAACGTTACCTCGTACGTAGCCGGGTCTAGCGTAAGAGAATAAAATCCATACACGTTTGTAGTTGCCCCAGTTGCTAATGATTTAATGTAAATAGTTGCACCAATCAGTGCTTCGCCATTAGAAGAGTCTTTCAAATATCCACTAAGGGTGGTTCGGGTTTGCCCTGATAACCCAACCGGAAGGAGTAACAACAAAAATAAAAATCGCATACGAAAATAAATACGAGGTATAAACTGAAATAGTAGCGTTAGTGTTGCATGAATGCGATATATAATTTCAGAAATTTGAATTGTTGATGCGTTAGATCAACACCCGCTTTAATTCCTTTGGTTTTTTGGTACCTTGCAGGCTTACTTCAAAATGAAAAAATTAATTGAGCTATATCAACGCTACAAAGCCTATGTTCGGGTAGACCTTGTAATGTATGGCGTAATGATCCTTTTAATTATTCTTTACTTTATTTATTCCGTTTTGGCCGATTGAGGTGGCAACAGAATTTCGCGCACGTTGTCGTCAATTTTCACTGCAAGTTCATCCGTAGGTAAATCGTTAATATCCAGACCAAACGGATCTTCAATTTCTTCTGCGATAAGTTCGACACTTAACAACACAAATGTTACCAAAGTAACAATGGGTATCGTGATATATCCCGAGGTGGTTACAAATGCAAAAGGCAGCGTTATCAGGTAAATAAAAATAAATTGTTTTATATACATGCTGTAGTTATAGGGAATGGGAGTATTTCTAATCCGTTCGCATGCACCCATTATGTCGGTAAATTCTTTTAGCTCTTTATCTACCAGAAATAATTGATCGCCAGTTAGTTCTCCGTTTTTATACAGCGTGTTGATGCGGGAGTACATCATAGACGATAACCGATTTGGTATATGGTTAACACTTTTCAGGTTTTCAAGAAAATCGGGGCTCACTACCGCTAACTCAGCCAGTTTAGTTCCCGCACGCAAATGTTCTTTTGTAGCAAATACAAAATTGGGGATCATAGCCGAAAACCATTTCCGGTTATCCAGGTCACTTTCTGGCAAAATGGCATTTAATTTAAGCGCTAAGTTACGTGTGTTGTTTACCAGGCTACCCCAAAGCTTTCGGCCTTCCCACCACCGGTCATACGAAGAATTAGTGCGAAACACCAAAAACAGACCCAGCACAATACCCAGCAACGAGTGCATGGAGATTGTGGTATGAAAATCACTCTCATGAAATCGCAAAACATCGAGCAGCAGATAGCACAATCCGGCTGCAAAAATGGTCATAAATATCAGGGCAGGAGTAAGAGTTCTCATCACACCACGGCTATAGGCGTGGAAAATGAGCGAAAACCAACTTTTGGGGTTGTAGTGTACCATATGTTGCGAAAAAGCCCTCCAATAAACCGATTCAAAAAAATATTTCAAAATCGCAACCTGATAAACCTGGTTTTCGTTACTTTTATCAAAGTAATATCATTTTAATATCAACCTTATGAATAC
>DEIA01000046.1:37260-41784 GCA_002352225.1 Flammeovirgaceae bacterium UBA2786 | reverse complement strand
CAGATTGGCGTAATCTTAGTGTGGCAGGTACGCGACACGTTTAAGGCTGCCTTTGAAGTGGATAATTATGAAGCCTTCGTGCGAGTTCAAAGCGATGCAGCAGTGCGAAAACTGGCAGGACAATATTCGTATGATAATTTTGATGATGAATCAGAAACCACCCTGCGCTCGGGTTATGACGAAGTGAACCACACCCTGGAAGAAAATCTACGCAACCGCCTTGAAATTGCCGGTATAAATGTGATTGAGGCACGCATTGGTTACCTGGCCTACGCGCCAGAAATTGCCAGCGCTATGCTGCGCAGACAACAGGCCACCGCAGTAGTGGCTGCTCGCCACAAGATAGTGGAGGGTGCAGTAAGCATGGTGGAAATGGCGTTGGATCATCTCTCCAAAAAACAGATAGTAGAATTGGACGAAGAGCGCAAAGCAGCTATGGTAAGCAACCTGATGGTGGTGCTTTGTGGCGATAAAGACGTAAGTCCCGTAGTAAACACCGGAACACTAAATCACTAAGCATGAAGCGACCGGATTTTTATGAATCACAAAAATTCACGCAATGGTGGGTATGGGCAATTATCCTGACCTCCTGCCTTGCGCTAACCGGTACTAGCATTGCCGGAATGTACCAGCAGTTTGTAAAAGGTATTCCCTATGGCAACAAACCAATGCCCGATACTGGCCTAGCGATTTTCACTATGGTTAACTTAATAATAAGTGCCGCTTTGATATGGCTCTTCCGTGTTATGAAATTAGAAACCAAGATAGATAAGTTTGGTGTACACTATCGTTACACTCCGCTTATCCCATCCTGGAAAACACTCTCACCTCACGACATATCGAAATGGAGTGTGGAGAAATATTTCATAATGGGGTACGGAATACGCTACAATTTACGAGGTGTTAAGACCCTGAATGTGAGAGGAAACAAGGGTCTTGAACTTTCCCTTACCAAAGGGAAAAAGCTAAGGCTGGGCACGCAAAAGCCGGAAGAAATTGAACTGGCAATGAAAGCATTGTACCACACAGATAACGATTACTGATGCCTGTTAAAAAACCTTTTGTTCTGCGACTTGANNGCCGGGCGAGTAAAACAAAAATAACGCTTGTCCGAAATGTGGTTATTGTCTTATTTGGCAGCATCAAATTAAGCTACGCCATGTTACGGACTTTGCTGATGTTAGTTGTGCTTCCAGTTACAACTTTTGCTCAACCTGATTATATAATTACAAGTAGGGCAGATACACTTCGTGGCGAAGTACGCCTGCTTACGTACGATAATATTGACCGTGTTCAAATCACCATCGGCAAGAAAAAAGAAATGCTTACTGCCTTACAGGTGCTAACGGTTTATCACGAAGAAAAATTTTACAAACCCATACAGCACGACAATCGGGTGTTGCTGATGCAACAACTAAAAACTGGCTATCTGAGTTTGTATGCGTTTCGCCTGCCAAATCAAACCACACTTGATGGGCGTTATTTGTACAGGATGGATGGTAAACATATGGAGGTTCCAAATCTTGCTTTCAAAAAGATGTTATCAACTTACCTGGAGAATTGTACCGAAGTAAGCAACAAAGTTAAAGCTGGCGATTTAGGTAAGAAAGAATTAGAACAGATTCTGGACGAATACAATACTTGCATGGCAACGACTAAACCAGTTGATACTAAAGCCGAACCAGAACCCGTTGTTACTGAGTTGGTAACGGCTATTCAGAAACTAAAACAAAAACTAAATGGGGTGGATTTTATCAGCAAAAAAGACGCATTGGATTTACTCTCAGATCTTGAACAAAAAGCGGGGCGTAACGAAACTATTCCTAACTATCTGTTGGAGGGATTGAAAGCATACCTTATGCCGGTATCCACCGTGCAAACAGAATTAGAAACAGTGCTGCAATTACTTAAGCAGTAGTGGAAATCACCTATCTAACCAGTTCTTAAAATCCTGAACACGTTCGCGTGCAACAATCACATCGTCATCGTCTGACGTTTTGAGTATAAGTTTTAACCGACTGTTTGTGTAGGTAATCATGTCTTTAATAGCATGAACCGAAACCATGTATTTTCTATTTATCCGGAAAAATCGGTCCGGGTCCAGCAATCCGTCCAGTTGATCTAAAGTAAAATCAAGTATATGCTTTCGTCCATCAGCAGTTTGGGCAAACGTTGTTTTTTCAAGACTGAAGAAGAACAATATCTCCCCTACTTCAATCGATTTAAGATGTTCGCCAACTTTAATAACAAACCTCTCCTTATATTTTTTAGTAAGCATTTGCATAGCCAGGCCAATGCTCTCCATCATTTTATCCTGAACCGGCAACTTGCCGGTAAGGGATGAATATTTCTTTAGCGCCATCACTAGCTCATCCTTATCAATAGGCTTTAGCAGGTAGTCGATACTATTTACTTTAAATGCCTTAAGCGCATATTCGTTGTAGGCGGTAGTGAATATAACCGGTGTTTTTACTTCTACCTGATCAAATACCTCAAAGCTTAACCCATCAGCCAACTGAATATCCATCAGAATAAGATCGCATGCATTTTGTTTAAGCCAGGCTACTGAGCGCTTCACCGAATCGAGGGTAGCCACAATGCTCCACGATGGTTGCAACTCCTGCACCAGACTGGTTAACCGGGCTGCGGCCTGTGGTTCATCTTCTATAATCAACACTCTCATGATTTGATCAGCGGTAAGCTTACTTTGAACATAAAGTCATTCTCTTCCACCTTAACAAGCTGATCCGTTAAAAACTGATACCGCTTGCGAATATTTTCTAACCCGAGGCCTGACGATTCTTCCGGCAGCACTGGTTTACGTAATACTGTATTCTCCACTATCAGATACTGGCTGTTTGAATATACTTTAATCATTAACGGGTTTTCTTCACTGATCACATTGTGTTTAATGGCATTCTCCACCAGCATTTGTAATGCCAGGGGAGCAACAAAACCTGCTATGTCCCCTATCTTAACATCAACTTTAAGTTTATCGCCAAAGCGGATTTGTTGCAAAAACAAAAACGAGTTTAAGAATTTAACTTCTTCTTCAACCGAAACCACTTCTTTGTCGCGGGTGCTTAGCACATACCGGTACACCTCAGAAAGTTGTTTTATAAATTTTACCGCTTCATCCTGATTCTGGTACACCAGGTTGGTAAGTGCGTTTAAACTGTTGAACAAAAAATGCGGATTAACCTGATTGCGCAGACTGTTGTACTGCGCTTCTACACTTTCTTTACGCAACCGTTCAGCATCTACTGCCGACTTTCGCCAGCTAAGTAAAAAAGCCCGGCCTGTCATAAACATGGTTATGATAAGGGTTATAACAATGGTGGTAAATAAAGAACGGTTCATATTATCGCCTACATCAAACCCGAAAACAAAATGAAAAATATAGGTAAGGCCATACACCGCGCCCAGCGTATAAACCGTCATGCCTACCAATCCGGCAACCAATCTCTTAACCGGATCTTTGTGCCACGAAAAGAGATTATCCATCCAATCTGACACAAATGCATTCCCCAGCCAAAGGGCCATCCACAAACAAACAGTAAACAAACAAATCCAAAAAAGAGAAGAGATGCTTTCGCAGCAGCCACGCCAGATAAACCAACTCATTACAGTGCCGCCAACTATCATCCATATAATGGACTTTAGGCTTTCTTTAAAAAATATCGTTATGGCCGGAAGTTTGAACATGGAATAGTTTATATGCGAATATAAAAAATTATCAGGGAGCAATCTGGAATCAATACCCTAACGACCAGTGTTATTAAAAATGCAGCCCCTCCTGATTTACTTTTAAATTACCATACAGAAACAAAACCGGAATCAGTACTTGATCCCGGCCTGTAAACATTTGACAAGTTTTTTAATTTATCATTTACATGATTGGAGTAATCCCGTTACCATTTCCTTACCCCAGGCAGGTGCCACCGGGCTGGCAGGCTTTTGATTTTCGAATAAAGCAAGAGCCTTTGTTGCCATACCACACGCTTCTGTTGTGGGGGAACCAAAGAATTGCGCGGTGCCAAACTGCATCTGTGCCATCAAAGCCATAGCGCGCGGATTGTTTGGATTAATAGCCAATGCCTTACCAAACGTTTGCATCGCCAAGCCCGAGTATTGTGCTCCGCGTGAGGCCGGATCAACGGTAACTCTAATCATGTACACAAAACCTTCCATGGCAATCAGTTCCGACTCGTTGGGAGCTAATGCCTTTCCTTTCTCAACACTTGCAAGTGCCTGGTCAAGATAGCTATCCATCTTTGTTGCGTCTTTGGTACGGGTTGCCATCATAATGCTGCCAAAAGCACTATAGTAGTAAGGTTCCCACTTCGATTTTTCTGCATTGGCAATCCGGTCGAACGCATTCACTGCGATCTGCAAATCCTCGATGGACTTTGCTGTGTACACATTTTGAATTTGCTTTCCCATTTGCTCAACATACTTTTCGTCATTGGCATACACGGTTATCACCAAAAGCATCATGAAGATTGTGTTACTTGTTTTCATAGT
>DEIA01000046.1:0-37069 GCA_002352225.1 Flammeovirgaceae bacterium UBA2786 | reverse complement strand
ACGAAATGTTTGTACACAACAGAAAAGTTGTGTGCCGAAGCAAAAGATGGAACAGCCGAGTGCGGGTAGTTCAGGTAATCACGCTCGGTATTCAGGTATGAGTACGAAACCCAATAGTCAACATTTTTAATAGTTTCACTATCGCGCCAGAAGATGTCGAGCCCTTTTGCATAGCCCGAACCTTCGTTTGTGATCTGATAAGGGTTGCTGCCCGGGTATTTGATCAACTGGTTATATCGCTTATAGTATGTTTCTACCCGAAATGTTTTACGATCGGTTATAACCTGATAATTAAGAATAAAGTGCTCAGCGTTTTCGGGGCTTACCTGCTGGTTGATGCGCACATATTGGTTTACTGGAGTTTGACGAAATGTTCCATAGGCCAGCGCAAACTGTCCGTGTTTACCCGGCTTGTAGGCCAGCGACACGCGCGGATCAACACTATTCTGGTTGTTTAGCTGGTTACTCTCAAACCGGGCACCTGCCTTTACAACAAACTTGTTTGATGCAAAATATTCTGCTTCGGCAAAAGTTGACAAAAGTGGTTCTGTGAAACTTACCGCTTCGTCTCTGTTAAGTATTGTATTGAATCGGGATGCCTCGTAATTGCGATAAAAATATTCGCTGCCAAAGCGAAGTTCGAGTTGCTCGTTGAACGAATGTTCGAAAACAAATTTGGAATGTAATCCGGCCTCTGTCTCGGTTGCCGGAACACCTTCTGTTTTAGTATTGTTCTGATTGTATGAATACGATAACCCACCACGCACCGACCAGGTAGAAGAAATTTCCTGTTGATACGAACCATTGATGTACCGATACCGGTTTGTTAAATCAAGTTGCTGTTTTAATGATGGATCAAGAATATCATGATTGTATAGCGAATAATCTGTCTGATTAAAGTTTCCATAAAACTTCATCATGCCGGTTTTACCTACCTGCTGGCGATAGGCGGCACTGGCTTCCAGCGAGGCTGGTGGAGTTTTCCAATCTATTTTCTGATTGATCAGATTAAAGTAAGGCCTGATGTTGGTGTATTGAACTTTTCCTGACACCGAAGCACGATCCCACACCTGAGTATGCGCCACATCGGCACCTACCGAAAGAATACCAATGTCTGTTTGATTCATCTCGGCTTTGTCTTTAGAGTTAAGTACCAATGCCGATGAAAGCGCCTGGCCATACTCGGCCGAATAACCTCCTGTACTAAAACTGGTGCCCTTAAACATAAAAGGCATAAAGCGTCCGCGCGAGGGTGTATTGGGGGCCGATGGACCGTATGCATCCAGTACCACCATACCATCAATAAACGTTCTGGTTTCTGAACCATCGCCACCGCGAACAAACAGGCGGCCGGTTTCGCCTACTTTTTGTGTACCGGGTAATGTGTTTAATGCTCCGGCAATATCAGCCGTAGCTCCGGCCGTCATGGCAATGTCGACCGGTTTTAAAATCGTTCTTCGTTTTTCTTCACCGGCCGTAAACGAACCGGCTGAAATAACTACACCATCCAGTTGATTGATCTCTTCTTTCAATACAATGTTCAACACAATTTCTTTTCCGGTTAACTCAACAGGTTGAATGTGCGCCTTGTATCCAACAAAAGAAATCACCAGGGTATGACTTCCCTTTTCATCGGAAGTGAAAGAAAAACTTCCATCCAAGGCCGAACTTGCTCCATCATAAGAATCTTTGATGGATAGATTAGCCCCGGGAATGCCTTCGCCAGAAGCATCGGTAACCTTGCCACTAATTCGGGTTTGACTAAAGACGGGAGTCATCATCACAATAAAAAAAAATGTAGCCAATGTTTGCATGAATTGCTTTTTGTGCGATTACACGGTAAAAGTGAAAGCTCCGGCCAGGATTAACTAAAAGGAGTTACCGAACTGTTGTATCCTTTGGATGAATTGTAAGCGACCGGAAACCGACCGGTTTTGAAGGTTATTAACTTTTTGAAGTATATTTAAAAATGCAACAATCAGCCGCCACCTCACTCTTTCTCCCTATTGCCCTCGGCATCATTATGCTCGGTCTGGGTCTTTCGCTTACGCTGGAAGATTTTAAACGCGTTACCAAATATCCCCGGGCCATGACTATCGCCCTGGTGTGCCAGATGGTTCTGTTGCCTGCCCTCTGCTTTGGTATTGCTGTTTTCAGTGGACTTAGTCCTGTATTGTGTGTTGGTTTGGTTTTACTGGCTGCATCGCCCGGAGGCCCAACCGCCAATCTTTACAGCCACCTGTCGAATGGCGATGTAGCCTTAAACATAACCCTTACAGCAGTAAACAGCGTGCTTACTCTGTTTACGCTGCCGTTTATTGTAAACCTGGCCATGGAATATTTTATAGGAGCCGGGCAATATATTCCGCTTCCTTTTTCCAAAGTGGTTGAAGTGTTTGCCGTTGTATTGGTACCCGTAGCCATTGGCATGCTGATTAAAAGTAAAGCGCCACAGTTTGCCGATAAAATGAACAAACCGGTAAAAATCGTATCGGCATTACTATTGATTTTGATTATTGTATCGGTTACCATTCGCGAAAAGCAAGTACTTACCGATCACTTCACAGAGCTTGGCATACCTGTTCTGCTGTTTAATATAATAAGTATGGCTGTGGGGTACTACATACCTTTGCTATTTAAAGTAGAGAAGAAACAGGCCATCGCTATTGGTATGGAGATTGGTATTCATAATGGTACACTGGCCATCTACATTGCCCTTAACGTACTCAACAATTCCACCATGACCATTCCCCCCGCTATTTATAGTTTACTCATGTTCTTTACTGCTGCTGCGTTTGGCTTTCTGGTAAATATTACCCGCAAGCAAACCGCCTGACCGGTTGTATAACAGATTACGGAAATTGTTGCTGTCTGTACCTATTGTTTGTTATGTTTGGGTATGAAAAAAACTCTACTCCTCGTATTCGTAAGTGCTGGCATTCTCAGTTATGCGCAGCCCGTTAACAAACACATTAAAGAAGAAAGCGTAACCCGCATTATCAAAACCCTGGCAGCAGATAATATGATGGGCCGATCGGCCACGCGCCCCGAACATATTGATAAAGCAGCCGCATTTATAGAGGGCGAATTCAAAAGCATTGGACTTACTCCATTAAAAGGATTGAAGGGCTTCCGGCAGGAGTTCAAAAAAGACATGATTGCCCCACAAACGTTAGAGGTGGTTATCAACGGTCAGAAAATTGCACCAGAAAATACGTTGTTGGTTACAGAAAGCATCTCGGTAAATCTTTCCAAAGGTGCCGGGGTAATCGTCATTCCGTACGATACAACCATAAAAAACACGCGTCAGTATTTGTTAAGCAAAGCGTTTAATCTTACCCGCGACACTACCACTGCCTTCGTGCTTGTGGCACCGGAGTTCAAAGAAAATTTTAAAGAACTGAAGGGCTTCTTTGGCAAGCGGTTTACCAGCGGTCGCAAAACCAACAAGATATTTGTATTGGGCGTTACCTCCGTACTTAACTATTCTGTGAAGGCTACTCAAAAAATTGAACCCATAACCATGAGCAACGTGGCCGGTATGATTCCTGGTAAAACCAAACCCGATGAGTTTGTGGTGTTCTCTGGACATTACGATCACATTGGCATACGCCCTGCCATCGAAGGCGATTCGATTGCCAACGGAGCCGATGATGATGCTTCGGGTACAACCGCAGTAATTGAGCTGGCCCGCTACTTCAAGAAAGTCAAAAACAATAACCGCACAGTAATCTTTGTCGCGTTTACCGCTGAAGAAATTGGCGGGTATGGATCGCGCTACTTTTCTGAACAACTCAATCCCGATCAGGTGGTGGCTATGTTCAACATCGAAATGATTGGCAAGCCATCCAAATGGGGACAAAACTCTGCCTTTATTACGGGCTACGAACGCTCCGACTTTGGCGAAATCCTGCAAAAGAATTTAAAAGGAACACCGTTTCAGTTTCATCCCGATCCTTATCCAACACAAAATCTTTTCTACCGGTCGGACAATGCTACGCTGGCGCGGTTAGGTGTTCCGGCCCATACCATTTCAACCGATGAAATTGATATCGATAAATTCTATCACACTGTAAATGACGAAGTGGAAACGCTGAACATGGCTAACATTACGGCTACTATCCGTGCCATTGCATTAAGCGCTCAATCCATTGTGGCGGGTACTGATACGCCCAAGCGGATTGATAAGGCTACGGTGCGGTAATTAAATAGCTGGCAGCAGGCAGCATCCAATACTAAAATTGCCAACTGCTTACTGCCGGCTACTTCCCTTGCATCCTGCTCACGGCCTCCGTACTTTTGCAGTTCACATTTTACAGAACTGACCGAAAATGGCCGAATACACCAAAGACGAGATTAAACGCATTGAAGATAAATGGCGTAAAACCTGGATTGAAAAAGAAGTTTACAAGGTTTCAAACGATAGCTCCCGCCCCAAGTGCTATGTGCTGGATATGTTCCCTTACCCTTCTGGTGCCGGGTTGCACGTAGGCCACCCGCTGGGTTACATCGCTTCTGATATTTACGCACGCTTTAAGCGAATTAAAGGGTTTAATGTATTGCACCCCATGGGCTTCGATGCCTTTGGCCTTCCGGCCGAACAGTATGCATTAGAACATGGCATCCATCCTGCTGTTTCTACAGCCACCAACATAAACACGTTTAAAAAGCAGTTGGGCAACATCGGATTTTCGTACGACTGGAGTCGCGAGGTGCAAACGTGCGACCCGAAATATTATCGCTGGACGCAGTGGATCTTCTTACAGATTTTCGACAGCTGGTTTAATCGCAAAAAACAAAAAGCAGAGCGTATTTCAGCGTTAGTAAAAATTTTTGAAACAGAAGGCAACGTCAATCATCCGGTGCCGAATCCGAAATCCGAAATCCGAAGTTTTAAATCATCTGATTGGAAATCATACTCAGAGAAAGATCAACAAAGTATTCTTATGGAATACCGGCTAGCCTACCTCGCCTACACCGATGTAAACTGGTGCGAAGCTTTAGGTACAGTACTCGCCAACGATGAAGTAATTAATGGAGTAAGCTATCGCGGAGGATTTCCGGTAGTAAAAAAACAAATGCGCCAATGGAGTTTGCGCATTACCGAATATGCCGATCGCCTATTGAAAGGGTTGGACGAAATCGACTTCAGCGAAAGCATGAAGGAGATACAACGCAATTGGATTGGTAAGAGTGTGGGTGCAGAGTTGGAGTTTGACCTCACCCCTAACCCCTCTCCGGAGGAGAGGGGAACATACTCGGGTAAGGGGTCAGGGGATGAGGTCCACGCTCAGGATTTCATTTTTACCACTGATTCTAAAACATGGCAATCCTCAAAAGTGAATGCCCGTGAAAATCGAAAGAATCCAACCGAAGCTGAAGAAAAATTCTGGGAAGCTGCTCGTAACAATAGTTTAGGTTTCAAATTCAGGAGACAGCATGCTATAAATCGGTTTATTGTAGACTTTGTTTGCATTGAAAAAAAATTGATTGTAGAGTTAGATGGCGAAATCCACAAGCATCAACAAAAAGAAGATGCAGAGCGTACCGCCATTCTGAATACAGAAGGGTTTAAAGTGATTCGTTTCACCAACGATCAGGTTATAAATAATCTGAGTGATGTTTTATCACAAGTCAAATCTACCCTCGAAGCACAACCATTCATCACTAACCCCTCCCCCTCTCCTGTGGAGAGGGGGCTCGGGGGTGAGGTCATTCGCGTTTTCACCACCCGCCCCGATACCATCTTCGGAGTTGATTTTATGGTACTTGCACCTGAGCACGACCTGGTAAAAAAAATTACTACATCAGAACAAAAAGAAGAAATTGAAAAGTACCTGAAGTATGTAGAGAGTCGAAGTGAGGTAGATCGCATGGCTGAGGTAAAGAAAATAACCGGAGCCTTTACAGGCGCTTATGCCATCAACCCATTCGATGGAAGACAAATTCCGGTGTGGATCAGTGAATATGTATTGGCCGGTTACGGAACGGGTGCTATCATGGCCGTGCCTTGTGGCGATGAACGCGATCATAAATTTGCCAAACACTTTAATATTCCCATCACCAATATTATCGGGTCGCATTACAACGGCAACGAAGCCAATCCAACCAAAGAAGCCATTCTTGAAAATTCTGGTTTCCTGAATGGAATGGTGATGCACAAAGCCATTGATGCCGCTATTGAAGAAATTGAAAAACTAGGCATTGGTAAACGACAAGTAAATTATAAAATGCGCGATGCCGGCTGGAGTCGACAACGGTATTGGGGCGAACCTTTTCCTGTGGTTTTCAAAGATGATGTGCCCTATGCCATGAAGGAAAGTGAGTTGCCGCTTGAACTACCTGAAACAAATAATTTCAAACCATCAGGCAATGGCGAAGGCCCATTGGCCAACCTTACCGATTGGATAAACATTGGCGCTGATCAAAAGCGCGACAGCAACACCATGCCTACGCATGCGGGTGCAGCCTGGTACTTTTTGCGTTACATGGATCCGCACAACACTAACGCTTTCGCGGATAAAAAGGCATTGGATTACTGGAACCAGGTAGATGTTTATATTGGAGGTTCAGAACATGCCGTAGCGCACTTGCTGTATTCACGTTTGTGGACAAAAGTATTACATGACTTAGGCTACCTGAATTTTGATGAGCCGTTTAAGAAGTTGATTAATCAGGGGAAAATTACGGGCGATTCGAGATTTGTTTATCGGTTCAAACCTGATATGAATGCAGACACAGAGTATTTAAAAAATCGATTCAATAATCTGTTCATCTCTAATGGTATCGCAAAACTGATACAGAATAAACCAAACGAGTTTATTGAGGCCTTAAGCAATTCAATCCCAGAGTTAACCCAAGCTGAAGGCTGGCCATTTAGTGGGTACAATCTATCTGAACTCCACGTTGACATCAACATTGTAAACGGATTGGAGTTAGATACGGAAGCTTTCAAAAAATGGAAACCTGATTTCGCTAATGCAGAATTCATTCTTGAAGACGGTAAATACATTTGCGGCTCCGCCATCGAAAAAATGAGTAAGTCGTACTTCAACGTAGTAAATCCCGATCAGATTATTAATGATTACGGAGCCGATACGCTGCGCATGTACGAAATGTTTCTCGGTCCGTTGGAAGCATCCAAACCCTGGAGCACACAAGGCATTGATGGTGTATATAAATTTTTAAGGCGCTTTTGGAATCTCTTACACGATACTACCGGTAAACTAAAAATTTCCGATACCGAACCAACCCGCGAAGAATTGAAAGTGTTGCATAAAACGCTAAAGAAGGTAGAACATGATATTGAAAACTTTTCGTTCAATACTTCGGTGAGTGAGTTTATGATTTGTGCCAACGAGTTATCATCGCTCAAATGCAATAAGCGTGCTATTATCGAGCCGCTTGTGATTGCCCTCTCTCCTTTCGCGCCACACATCGCAGAAGAATTGTGGTCGTTGCTGGGCCATCCGGGCACCGTATTAAATGCTTCATATCCGAAATACAATGAGCAGTACCTAACCGAAAGTTCACACAACTACCCAATCTCCATCAATGGTAAAGTGCGTGCCCAAATGGAGTTCGCGCTCGATATGCCGAAAGAGGACATCGAGAAACAAGTGCTGGCTTCTGAGATCGTATTAAAATGGAGCGAAGGCAAGCCACCTAAAAAAGTGATTGTAGTGCCCGGTAAAATCGTGAATGTGGTTCTTTAGTCTCAAAACTAAAGACTAAGGACTATTTTCTTAAATTCTTTAACTTGGTGCACTTTTAATTCTACGCTATGCGCTATTCAAAAATTGTAGGTTTGGGCCATCATGTTCCGAAAACGGTTATTACCAACCAATATCTTTCTTCACTCATGGAAACCAACGATGAGTGGATTACCGAACGTACAGGAATCAAAGAGCGCAGATGGATCGATCCTCAAAAAGATACCGTTGCCAATATGGCCGCCAAAGCCACCCGTATGGCACTTCAACGCGCTAACCTAACTGAAAAAGATATTGAGTTTATCGTGTTTGCTACCATTACACCCGATTACTTTTTTCCGGGTTCAGGTGTATTGCTTCAGCGTGAATTAGGGTTAGAAAGTATTGGCGCATTGGACATCCGGAATGCCTGCTCAGGTTTTATCTACGCGCTTTCAGTTGCCGATCAGTTTATTAAATCGGGTATGTATAAAACCATTCTGGTGGTGGGTGCCGAAATACAATCTACTGCTATAGATGTTTCTACCCGTGGCCGAAACACAGCCGTTATTTTTGCCGATGGTGCCGGTGCAGCCATTCTGCAACCCTCTGATAAGCCCGGAGTTCTTTCCACTCATCTCCATTCCGATGGTCGCTTTGCCGAAGAACTTTATGTGCGCGATCCGGGCAGCAGCCGCAAAAGAGAAGAACGTCAACCTGAACAGATTTTAGACACCACCCATTTTAAAGTGGTTATGAATGGCAACCAGGTATTTAAGCATGCTGTAGTCCGTTTTATGGAAGTGATTAACGAAGCATTGGCGGCCAATCAAATGAAAAAAGAAGATATTAACTTGTTGGTACCGCACCAGGCTAATTTGCGAATCAGTCAGTACATTCAGGAAAAACTCGCTTTGCGCGATGATCAGGTGTACAACAATATTATGCGGTATGGCAATACAACGGCTGCATCTATTCCCATAGCGATGAGCGAGGCCTGGGCAGAAGGAAAGATGAAGGAAAATGACGTTATTTGTTTAGCGGCCTTCGGAAGTGGATTTACCTGGGCTTCGGCATTGATACGTTGGTAATAAAAGAACCGCTAAGACGCAATGAAATTCTTAAAAACAACAAAAATTTTACTTTGCAACTCCGCGCCTTTGCGGTTAAAAAAAACTAAATGAAAACAACGTCTTATAACCCCAGTTCGCTCGAAGTTGATTTTGCCAACGCACTTGTTATTCTACAAAAACAACTTGAAACTCACTTGCAGGACAATGAGATTATAAAGGTTGAACCTAACATAACCCGCGATAATCCGATAGTGAAATTTAATCTGGTAGATAAAGATGGCGACCAGCACGAACTTGTAATCCGTATTGTTCAGATTCCTGATAAATTCTAACGCAAGCCATGTCCATACTCATCATTGTAGTATGTATCGCGTTGTTAGTTGTTCTTATCTCGTACTTTAAAGTAAACGCATTCCTCTCTTTTCTTGTCGTTTCTATACTGGCCGGTTTACTGCTGGGTATCGAAGTTTCAAAAATCAGCAGTTCAGTACAAAAAGGCCTGGGCGATATGCTGGGTTCGCTTGCAATTGTAGTAATAGCCGGAGCCATGCTCGGAAAACTGGTAGCCGATAGCGGAGCTGCACAACGCATCTCATCCGGATTAACTAAACTCTTTGGTGAAAAGAATTTGCAGTGGGCACTAATGACTACCGGCTTTGTTATTGGTATACCATTATTTTATAATGTAGGTTTTGTGTTAGTATTCCCGCTCATTGCATCTATTGTGTACCGCTACAAACTTCCGGCTGTATACATCGGGTTACCCATGATGGCTGCGCTTTCGGTAACACACGGTTTTCTTCCTCCGCACCCCTCACCCACCGCACTGGTAGCCCAATTTAATGCCCACATGGGTACCACCTTGTTATATGGTTTTGCAATTGCCATACCTACCGTACTTATTGCCGGTTTACTTTACTCAAAAACACTAAAGGGTATAAAAGCTACCCTAATCAAAACTTTTCAAACGGAAGGATTACCCGAAGATAAACTACCGAGCCTGGCTAACAGTTTATTTTCGGCATTACTGCCCGTTATCTTTCTTACCACAACTACACTATTAAATCCTTACATAAGCGATAACTCTTCATTTAAACCCATACTCATTTTCCTAAGCGATCCGGCCATCGTTATGCTCATCTCATTAGGGGTGGCTACTTTCTCGCTCGGAATTTTACGGGGTACACAAATGAATCATATCATGAACATTTTTGGCGATGCCGTAAAAGATGTAAGTATGATTCTATTAATAATGGGCGGTGCAGGTGGCTTAAAACAAGTATTGCTCGATAGCGGCATCAGTAATGAAATTGCCGCATTACTGGATGGTATTAACGTACATCCTCTTGTATTGGGTTGGATTATTGCGTGCATTATCCGGGTGTGTGTTGGTTCTGCTACTGTAGCCGGGCTAACTGCTGCAGGCATCATGCTTCCATTCATTACCAGACCTGACGTTGACCCTAACCTGATGGTACTGTCTATTGGTGCCGGTAGTTTAATGTTCTCACACGTAAACGATGCCGGCTTTTGGCTATTTAAAGAATACTTCAACCTCAGTATCCGCGATACAATAAGATCATGGTCGGTAATGGAAACCATTGTAGCTATTTGTGGATTAGCCGGGGTAATGATTATCAATGCCATTATAAATTAATTCAATATGAATAACTTTACTCCCGATCAACGCTTTGCGAGCCTGAATCTTACCTTACCACCTCCTCCCACTCCTCTGGGTGTTTACAAACCATTTTTAATAGTAGATAAGTTTGTATATGTATCCGGGCACGGAACCGTAAAAGAAGATCGCAGCCTGATTATTGGCAAAGTGGGTATTGATCTGAATGCCGATGAAGCCAAACTTGCCGCACAACAGGTTGGGTTGGCTATACTGGCCACGTTAAAAGCAAACCTTGGAACCTTTAATAAAATAAAACGGGTAATTAAAGTATTGGGCATGGTAAATGCCGTACCTGAATTTGAACGTCATCCGTTTGTCATTAACGGATGCAGCGAATTATTTGCAAAAGTATGGGGGCCAGAAAATGGCGTAGGCGTGCGCAGTGCAGTGGGTATGGGTTCATTGCCCGATAACATTCCGGTAGAAATTGAGGCGATGTTTGAATTGGAACAAAATTAGTCTATAGTCCTGAGTAAATAGTCGGTAGCAGTATTAACTATGTACTCAGGACTACAAACTCAAGACCCAAAAAACCATGAACCCTTTATATAAAATAGAAAACATCAACGAATTAGATTCTCCTGCGCTTGCGGTATACCCCGACCGCATAAAGGAGAATATCAGAATACTACAGCAATTTGTACCCGATGTAACTCAACTTCGGCCGCATGTAAAAACCAACAAAACACCTGAGGTATGCCAGCTGATGATGGATGCCGGCATAAAAAAATTCAAATGCGCAACCATTGCAGAAGGTGAAATGCTGGCATCGATTGGCGCACCCGATGTATTACTTGCTTATCAACCGGTTGGGCCGCGTGGAGTACGCTTGGTGCAGCTTATTAAAAAATTTCCGGCCACGCAGTTTGCCTGTTTAATCGATAACGAAGCTACTGCACAGGAACTGGATACCGTTGCACAGGCTAACAATCTCACCATTCGCATCTTTATTGATTTAAATGTGGGTATGAGTCGCACCGGGGTTCTTCCTGAAAATGCTTTGCCCCTATTCCTGTACTGTAAATCCTTAAAAGGATTAAACCCGGTTGGATTACACGCTTACGATGGTCATCATCGCGAGGCCGATCTTGCTGTAAGAACTAAAGGTTGTGACGAGGGATTTTTGCGCGTATCTGGTTTACAGCACGCTATTCAATCACAAACCGGTATTACCTGTACCATTGTTACCAGCGGTAACACTACCATCTCCATTCACAGCAAACGAAAAAATATAGAGGTTAGTCCGGGCACATTTATTTTCTGGGATTATGGGTATCATAAACAATTTGCAGAACAACCCTTTGCGTTTGCCGCTGTACTGATCACACGCATTATTTCCAAACCGGATGAGGAAACGCTTTGCATTGATCTTGGGCATAAGGCAGTTGCTTCTGAGAACCCCTTGAGTCAGCGTGTGTACTTTCTCAATGCACCTGAACTTCAGGCAGCAGGCCACAGTGAAGAGCATCTTATTTTAAAAGCACCAAAAGGCAATACCTATAAAGTTGGCGATGTATTGTATGGCGTTCCGTTTCACATCTGCCCTACTGTAGCCTTGCATGAAACATTAGCAGTGGTTGAAAATAATAGAGTAACACAAAACTGGAATGTAGTAGCCCGCAAAAGAAAAATCACCATTTAATCATGCAGCATTTTATTGTTGATGCACACCTCGACTTAAGCATGAATGCGATGGAATGGAATCGCGACCTGCGAAAGTCCATTTCAGAAATTCGGCAGCGCGAAAAGAATCTTACCGATAAACCCGATCGGGGTAAAGGCGTAGTAAGTTTTGAAGCCTTACGAAAAGGAAACATTGGATTGGTGGTAGCAACTCAAATTGCCCGCTACGTAGCACCCGATAATCCGTTACCCGGATGGCAATCGCCCGAACAAGCCTGGGCCCACACACAGGCACAACGCGCCTGGTATGCAGAAATGGAAANNGGGTATATTTTAAGTTTGGAAGGTGCCGATTCGTTGGTTACGCTTAAGCATCTGGAGGTTGCTTATCAATACGGCTTACGCGCCATTGGCCCTGCGCATTACGGACCTGGCCGCTACGCACAAGGCACCGATGCTACCGGTGGCATTGGCTTAAAAGGAATAGAATTATTAAAAGAAATGGAGCGGCTCAATATCATATTAGATGCTACTCATTTATGTGATGATTCTTTCTGGGAAGCACTTAATCATTTTAATGGAGCAGTGTGGGCCAGCCATAACAATTGCAGGAAACTCGTTAATCATAACCGGCAATTTAGCGATGAGCAATTGAAGGAATTGATTGCCCGTGGCGCTGTAATAGGTGGTGTGTTAGATGCATGGATGCTGGTTCCGGATTGGATACGGGGTAAATCCACACCCAAAAGCATGAACTGTACACTGGAAAAACTCATTGACCATTACGATCACATCTGCCAACTGGCAGGCAATGCCAACCATATTGGTATTGGGTCTGATTTAGACGGGGCTTTTGGAAAAGAACAATGCCCAACCGATATCGAAACTATTGCCGACCTTCAAAAAATTTCTTCATTGCTATCGCAACGGGGTTACAGCCGGCAGGATATAGAAAATGTAATGCACGGTAACTGGCTGAGGTTTTTGAGAACGGCATGGAAACCAAATTGACCCCACTCCAAATTTTCGAATAATATTTCTAACCTGCGCACCTTGTTTTCGTACCTTTCATTGTTGAACCGTGAGATTATGCAGTTTTGGAATAAAAAATGGATTATTGCAGCCCTTGTGGTGGTGGTGGCCTTCGGCTTATCGTTTACCTCGCCTGCCGAACGCTATTTCGAAATAGCTAAAAACCTCGACATTTTTGCCTCACTTTTTAAAGAAGTGAATGCCATGTATGTGGATGAAATTAATCCCAACAAGACCATTCGCACCGGCATCGATGCTATGCTCGAATCGCTGGATCCCTACACCAATTTTATTTCTGAAGACGAAGTAGAAGACTTTCGCACCTTAAACACAGGCCAGTATGGCGGCATAGGTGCAGTAACCCGCCCCATTGGCAAGCGCACAGTAGTAACCATGGTGTATGAAAATTATCCGGCCTACAAAAGTGGTTTACGTATTGGCGATGAAGTAGTAAAAATAAACGGACTCGAATTGGCTCGCCTCACATCAGAAGAAGCAAACCATGTAATGCGCGGGCAGGTAGGTACTCCCGTTACCCTTACTGTAAAACGAACCGGTAATGATAACCTTATTGAACTGGAATTTAAACGCGAGAAAATAAAGATCAGCAATGTGCCTTACTTTGGAATGCTGTCAACCGATGTAGGTTATATACAGCTTACAGAATTTACGCCCGATGCCGGTAAAGAGGTGAAAAACGCATTGATTAACCTGAAAGAAAAAGGCGCCAAATATTTAGTTCTTGACCTCAGAAACAATGGCGGGGGTCTGCTTCACGAAGCTGTTAATATTTGCAACCTTTTCATCCCGAAAGGAAAAAAAGTGGTGGACACAAAAGGTAAAGTAGAAGAAAACAACATCACCTACGAAACGCTTAACCCTCACGTTGATCTCGACATCCCGGTAACGGTATTAATCAATCGGGGCAGTGCATCAGCATCTGAAATTGTAGCCGGAACTTTACAGGACTATGATCGTGCAGTAATTATTGGCGAACGCTCCTATGGAAAAGGGTTAGTACAGGTACCCCGGTTGTTATCTTATAACTCTCAGGTAAAAATTACAACCGCTAAGTATTACACGCCAACCGGTCGGTGTATACAGGTTTTAGATTATACTCATCGAAGAGAAGATGGTAGCGTAGCCTCTATTCCCGATTCACTGAAACAAGAATTTAGAACCACGCGCGGCCGTAAAGTTTATGATGGCGGTGGTATTGACCCCGACATCGTTATTCCGGTTACAGACGATGCCACTATTACAAAAGTGGTTTACCTGAATGGGTTTATCTTTGATTATGCTACCGAATACGCACACCAGCACCCCACCCTTACAGAGCCGCAATCGTTCTCTTTAACCGATAAAGAATATGGTGATTTTATTACCTGGATGAAAACCAAGGATTACTCTTTTCAGTCGCCAGTAGAAACAGCGTTAGAAGAACTGATTGCAGAAGCCACAAAAGAAAAATCGTATGTTGATTTAAAAAGCAATATCGACCTGATACAAACCAGGCTGAAAGACTTGCGCAAGAATGAATTAATCAATCATAAAGAAGCCATTAAAGCCTTGTTGGAACGCGAGATTGTATCGAGATACTATTTTGAACGCGGAGCGGTTGAAACTACATTTAAAAGCGATAAAGAATTAAAAGCTGCTATAGGGGTTTTGCACAACCAGCCTGAGTACAAACGTATTCTTAAAATGTGAAACAAGTTGTCCGTTTTATTTCCGTGCCTTTGATACAAAAACAAAATCACTCAGCCTTTCATCATCACCAAATGCACCAAAGCGGGGCAGGGTTTTAAGTTTTTCCATACCTACCTGAATCTCTGAAAGGGTAAGTACAAAATCATCTCCTCCATTACTGCGCAACGATTCTAAAAACTTTCCGGCAAAAGGAGAATGACTTCCAGCAATACCATCGCTTACATACTCCTTACCGCCAGAGGTAAGATATTTTCTTGTCTTGTAAGATAGTTTTCGGGCCAGCATCTCCCGTTCCGTTACTTCATCGGCAGCAGTTCTGGCCCGTGCTATTACCGGGTCGAGCGTACCTCCAAAACACACATCCATCATGAGTAATACATGCTGGCAGGGAATATTGTTGACAATACCGCGCAACCGGGCATGCGCAATGTAACTCGTCCTACTTTTATCATCGGCCAGCGAATTTTTGGCTACCACATAGCCCTCGCCAAACGCATCATCAAACAAACCATGCCCTGCAAAAAAAATCAATAGCTGATCCTGGGGCTTGAACCTTTTAAGATTGTATTCTCTGATTTTTTCAAATACCTCTTCAGTAGTTGCATTGGTGATAATCTCTGTTTCAAAACCATATTTATCCTGCAGTTCACGGGCAATGGTTTGCCCGTCATTAATCGGGTTTACAAGATCATCCCAATGGTCGTAATTATCCGTAGCAAAAATCAGGGCTATATCTTTTCGGTCGGCTGAGATGTAGTCCAGTGCATCTTTACCCACTATTAATGTACGCCTGCTTGAAACTTTTACTCCCAATATATTTTCGGTGGTTATCTCAACATACCTCGTGCCTTCTTTCAGATTCACATTCGTATTTAAAGAAAATGAATTCCCGGAAACCGATTCAAAAGCTTTGCTTCCATCTGCTTCGCCTGTTGTTGAATTGCCTATGGTAATGACTACCGCTTTTAACCCGGCATTATCCGTTACTGTGGCCTCAATTGCCACCCGGGTTTCCTGGCTGCTGCTGTAATCCATTGCTGGTTTTACCCACGTAATAAACGGAACACTGGTTGCCGACCTGGATTCTTTAAAGTTCAGGTGCAACTCGTTGCTTGTCCATGTTAACGTTTGCGCGTATAAAGACCCACACAACAAACTGTAAATAAAAACAG
Source organism: Flammeovirgaceae bacterium UBA2786 (assembly GCA_002352225.1). Lineage (GTDB taxonomy): Bacteria > Bacteroidota > Bacteroidia > Cytophagales > Cyclobacteriaceae > ELB16-189. The sequence goes on along the minus strand of DEIA01000046.1, from coordinate 21,087 downwards.
GTATTAACTTTCTCATTTTTTACTTTTTACTTTGGTACTTTAATCGGGTCAGGAATTTCTTTATCCTTGCCCCCGGATAGAAAATATATGGCAGTTCCGCCAGCCAACACAGGTAACACCTTAATCAAAAAAGGTACTTTAGGCTTAACGGCAAAGGGCTGCGTCTGGATAGCCAGGTCTTTATTCCTGCTTTCAACAATTTTAAAAGTATAACCTTTTCCTCTTTTAACACTTGCCGGAATTTCCAATTTAGTATGGCCGGCATTGGGCACGTTGGGTATGGTTAAAACACGCCCGCCCTTACGCCACAATTCAAAGTTCAGGATATGCTGGGGTGTGCCTCCTCGCCAGGTAACTTGGGTAGGCTTGCCTCGCTTTATTTTGCTGAAAGAATCAAACCGCAAAAATGGAATATAAACTCTTGCCCGAAGTTCAATCGCTATTTTATCATCAAATGCTGCACCCAATTCTTGTTTTGCATTCCAGACAACTTTCAGTTCTACTCCAGGTTTTATGTCCATCCCCATATCGCCTGTAACATGAGTTAACGGGTTTACGAAGTTATCGCGCGAAGAATAAAGATTTACAGAGTATGTACGCCCTGCCAAACTATCGAGCAAAGCAAAGTGTACAATTATGTCGTCTCCGCTAAGCTCTACGCGCTTTACATTTAATTGTTGCGCATTAACTGAAACAGAAAGCAGTAGTAATAAAATATATACTATTCTCATGTCTTTTCCTGGGTTATTCGTTACCTATCGCTGGTTTGTTTTGCGTTAATTATCATTCTAAACTGCTGTTCATATACAGGTTAAGTTATTTCGCATTTTTTTACCATATCTTTGCACCATGCAGGCAACCGGTATATCGGGCAAATAATATGGAAGAAATAGCTGTTGATAATCTTTTGAGCGCCCTGAAAGCTGTAAAGAAGAGTCATGTAAAAGACCTTCACATTCTTTACGATGAAGCGACTGATGTTATGTATGTAAACTTTGGCCCGCCTGTACCTGCCGATGATACCGATTTGGGTAATGACGATATCCTGTACCGGTATAAAAATAACAAGATCATCGGGCTTACCCTTACTCATTTCAGTAAGCGGTAAAGCATGTTCTTTTTTATCTAAAGCTGAATATGTCTTTGACATCAGGTTCGTAATTCTTAAATCATAGCTTCACCACCTTACCCTGGCTCACGTACGTTCTGCTGCCTTTGTTAAAGGTTACCTTATATACATATACTCCCGGAGATACGCTGTTGCCGCTTTGGTCTGTGCCGTCCCACTCCGGTTGCAATAATCCTTTTTCAGATGAGGTTAAAGTTTGCCTGTGTACTTCTATGCCTGTAAGGTTCACAATGCTCACCATTACACTTGCCTGTCCTTCAACAGTATTGAGATAAGCAGGTAAGCTTATTCTTCTAGTGAATGGATTAGGATAGGCCGTGCCAAGTTCGTTCCGATAGTTATCAGGGTTGGTGTTGAAGATAAATTGCAGTTGCCTGCTGTTGGCATTGGGCACGGTATATATACCGGTAGTACGCATGTCAACAAGCCGGCCGGCTTCGGCATCATAAAGCAGTAGCTGCGCTTTGCTGTGTTGGATGGATTCGTTATCCCACTGTATGGTTACAGGTTCGCTGCCACTGGCTTCAAGGATGAAGGGCCACACATAGCTTTGTTGTGGCGGCACCACATCGCGAGAAAAATTGGGCGAGAAAAATTCAGGGTGATAAGAGGTTAGCTCTGCGTAGTTCAAAAAACCAGGAAGCGCGATTCGGTCTAACCTGTCCTTACTTAGTTTTGCATCGGTATGCATACCCACACCCGCACGGGTGTTTTCAGTATTACCTTGTTTTATTTTAATGGGCACCAACCAGTTTTCGGCATCCAGGTCAACTTCAAATTCTTCTATATCCTTTTTTCTGCCGCCTGCTGAATTTTTTAATGTTACCGGAATATTGAGCGTAGTGCTGTTATTTGCAAATATAAATCCGCCCTCAAAGGGTTTCAGGCTGTTGCTCTGGTCATAATCGTTTATTGTTGGATTGAATACATAATATACCGGATCAACATCTGCTTCCGGGTTTTCATCAAGAATATCACTCCAGCCAATTACAAACGGGTAAGGTGTGGCAATCATATTCCAGCCTTCTTGCAGGCTCATGATAAAGTCGTTTGTCTGGTAGTTTGGAGATACCGTGCCTTCACCAAGTGTAGCCGTGTGTTGCTCTTTCGCATTAAACCAATAGCCTCTTCCAATTACTATGGAACCCGAAAAATCAGCATATCCTGAACTGGTATAATGCACAAACCGCATTTTCTTTTTGTCGCCTACCCATGTAGCCGGGAAAATATCTGATACCCTTGACTGATTAAGTTTATATGGAATTGAGATGATCCGGTAATTTTCGGCTTTACCGCCAAAAGACAAGTTGGGAATAGAAGTACCGGCCGGAACAGGCTTATGAATATACGCTTTTGCTGTTGAAGCTGTACCCGAGGCATCGGAAGCCTCAAAATAATATTCAAGACCAAGTTCATCCAGGTCGGTGTGTGGTACAGTAACCTGGTAAGTATTACCTGTAGGGTTTGATGTGATTGAAGTAAATGTTTCCGTGCGTATGCCCCTTGAATAAAACCTGACTGTGCGTGTGCCTTCGCCACCGGTAAGGGTGACTGAAACAAGTGTACCGCTGCTTTGCGCGATTGGGGTGCCATTGCTGATAGCGATCGGACTGCCCCCTGAAAAAGACTGCGTGGTGATTTGTTTGGTTTCTGAGCTTACAGATTCCCCGCTGGCATTTACGGCACGCACCCGCACAAAATACTGGGTGGCCGCCTGCAGGCCGGTTACATTCTCAAATGTTCCCGTTACCGGTTTGGCATCGAATAAGGATAAATTGGGGTTAAAACTATTGTTCAGCGAAACATCTAATTTATACCCTGTTGCACTGGGTACAACCGTCCACTCGGCATTGAAATTAGAAGAAGTGGCATTGGATAAGGTAACCGTTGGCGCTGCGGGCCTGGTAAGCCCGCTATTGGTTAGCGGATTGGCTGTTAAATAGTTGATGGTTTGCCCGCTGCCATTGTAGGCATAAACGGCATAATGATATACTGTTCCTGCTGTTAACCCTGTGCTGCTAAACGATGTTCCGCTGCCATTGTGCACTACTGTGCTGGTGCCGAAAGTACCTGCGTAAGCAGTGCCATCTTCCGGAATTTCTGTTGGAGCAGAACCGGCCTTACGCAATACAAGATAATCGGCAGGATTTCCGCTTGCAGCCGAAAAAGAGCCTTCCATTGATGTAGCGGTAATCGTATTAGGATTAAATGTGAGCACTGTGGGCTGTGCTGATGGTTCGGCTGCCCTTACCACAACAGAACTGCTGGTTGCGCCTGTTAAGCTGCCGCTTGCTACCGTAAGCGTGGCCGTGCCGTGCGCGGTAAACCGGAAATTGTTTGGGAATGTAAGCGTGCCCGATGAAAAGGCAGCAGGTGTATTAATCATGGTGAGCGAAGCTGAGTTGCTCACCGTAACGGCTGATGCATAATCGAGGTCTTTGTTGTTGAGGGCATCCAGCGCGTCCAGCGCGGGCGCAGGCGATACATCGGTGTTTACGCCTACAAGCGGTGGCGGCTGAACGGTATAAACTATTTTAGCAGCCGTTACTTCAATACGGTTGTTATCCCCCGCAGTAGAAGTAACCGCGCCTCCTGCATTGGCCGCAGCAAAGCCCGAGTTGCCAACCTGTGCCGTGGCCGAGGTAACCGTAAACGAAAACTGCGCATTGTCTGTAACTTCGGCATTAAAAGAAACGCGCACTGAAAATATTTTACTGCTGTTGTCAGGCGCTGAAAGATTAAGGCCCGTAAACGAAACCGTGCCGCCAACGGGCGCTGCCTCGCCAAGCTCAATAGCTCCGTCATACAGGGCTACACTCCGGATAAACGAACCGTTCACAATAGAAAAAGTAATCGAAGTTAATACAGTGGGCGAATTGTCTGCATCAGTTGCCTCGCCCCCATCGCGTATGGTAAACCGGCCGGCCTCCACGCTGTTGGCTATTGTAAGGTCGGTTGACTGGTAATTTTGATACGGGATGTTGACCGGGTAGGTAAACGAAGCCGCTACAATATCACTCGTACCCGAAGCGGTGGGCGTGGCCGAAGCCGTTCGTAATGTGCCGTCTGTTTTGTAGTTGTAAGTGCCCGTGCTGTTACCGTTATAGGGAACGATAAGGTAGCTGTATTGCGTACCGGTGGTAAGGCCGCCATCGGTGTGAGTAGTTTGCGAAGAAGATGTAATGTTGGTAATCAGCGTTGTGCCTGTGGGAAAAGACAGAGAAGCCGGTGCAGCACTATCGGTAATACCCGTAACAGAAGGATTGCTGCCATCCTGCCTGCGCAGGATAATGTACCCGAAACCGTTGGTAACCGCAGAGGCCGGGGAAAACGACAAGCTAACCTGTGTATTGGAAACCGATGTGGCCGTAAAGGTAGCCGGGTGTGCCGATGGCTCGGCCTGTAATTGTATGCGGCTGTTGGGGTTGCCAGATGCCGTATTAGTCTGGTAGCTGGTGAGTTCGGCTGTACCGTTCAGCTCATATACCCGGAAAAAGTATTCTGTACCGGGTGTAAGATTAGTTACGGCTACCGAATTGGCCGTGCCGCGATAGACTACCTTGTTACCTGCACCCAGATCAGCAGCTAATAGAAAGTTAGCATTGCCGGTATAGGTTGTGCCGCCCGCAGGGTTTACGCTTACCGCACTGCCTTCCCTTGCTATCACCAACCGCTCGGCACCGTTGCCGTTCGTCCAGCTTACGGTTAGCGAAGTGGGCGTATGATCAGGAAAAGAAATATTGCTGGCTTGTGTGGAAGGCTGCGCAGCTACGGTAGAACGGTTGCCCTGCAAGGGTGAGGCTTCCCTGTAATTTAATGTAACACCACTACCATTGTACGCATACACGGCATAGTAATAAACCGTGGTGGCCGCAAGCCCCGTGCTTGTAAACGTGGTGCCACTGCCGGACGACACCACCGTGCCATCACCTAATGTTGCGCCCGCAGTATAAGGAGTTCCATCTACAGGCGGAGTAGTAGGCGCTGCCCCCGCACGCCTTACCACGAGGTAACCTGCCGGTGAGCCTGCTGCGGCTGTGAACGAGCCATCCATAGAAGAGGCCGACACGTTTGTAAAGGCTAATGCAGTGGGTTGTGCGGAAGGCTCGGCTGCGCGTGTATAGGCATTTGCTGTTTTTAAACCGGAACCTGTTAAATAATTATAGCCCTGACCCGACTGCACATTATAGGGAATAATAAGATAGTGGTACTGTGTGGCCGGTGTAAGCCCGGTGTTCTCAAACGAGGTGGCCGATGTAGTGGTAATGTTGGCTGCCATCGTTGTGCCCGCAGGCAGCGACAACAAAGCCGGTGCCACACCATCTTCAATACCTGTTACCGTTGGGGCCGTACCATCCTGACGCCTTAGCAGCAGGTAGCCCGCACAATACGGTAGACTGGATGGAGCCGTAAAAGAAAGGTTTATTTGATTATGTGAAAAAGTGGTCGCGCTGAACGAAGGCGGATGTTGCACAGGCTGCTGCGCATTTACTGTAAAATCCGTACTGCTTATTGCGGATACACCCGCTACTGAAACCGTAATCTTGCCAGAGATAGCATCTGTCGGTACCAATACTGTAAGACTGTTTTCTGCTGTTACCGAGGCTGAAACCTCTGCACTTCCGTTAAAACTCACATGGGTTACACCGGATGCAAAATTACTGCCGGTAATAACCACGCTGGTGCCCGGTGCGCCTGAGGTTGGTGAGAAAGAGGAAATGACTGGAACAGGTAAGGACTGGATAAGCGGAATAGCATAAATACCTCCGGCATTCGTGCCGGCAAACAGGTAACTGTTATGTACATGCACTGCCTGTACCAAGTTCGTAAGTAGCCCCTCTCCTACAGGTATCCAACCACTCCCATTATTTGCTGAGGCATAAACCCCACGATTATTACTGGGAGACCCCGAAACTCCGATGTACAAAACATCATCGTTTTCGTCTATAGAAGTTACAGTCGGGGATGAAATGAAACCGGTATTTATACCACCCCAAGAATCACCGTTATTAGTTGATCGAAAAAGACCGGTAGATCCATCACAACACGCCCTGGTTGTTGAAGAATACAAGTCATTCCCCTTGGCCATCATCGTAATCACACTTGAGTATGACGAAAATATAGAGAATGATGCAGGCCAACTTGTTCCATTGTTAGTGGAGCGATAAATAGTACCACCCTGAGCTGCAAAAACATATCCTTCTTTTATTGCAAATGCATATATATGACTTGGGCTCGTAATGCCCGCATTCGAGGCTGTCCAGTTTACGCCATTATCGTCCGAGCGGTAAACACCCGAACCGGCAGTGCCCGCAAGCAGGCGACTGCCACTTACGGCTATACTTCGGATGTAAGTACCGAACAGCCCGGTATTTACAGCCTCCCAGGTACTTCCTTGATTAGCCGACCGGAATACACCACCGCCCCAGGTTGCAGCGAACAAGAATCCATTTCCAATAGCAAGAGCCCGGATTTTTAAATTAGTCAGCCCTGCATTTACACTTATCCAATTCAATCCATTATCACCGGAACGAAACATTCCCGTTTCGTTGGTACCTGCAAACAAGTAACCTCCATCTGAAACAAAACAGGTAACACCTATGCCGGTAAGCCCGGTATTGGATGCCACCCAGTTAGCACCATTATTGGCAGAACGATATACGCTGCCAAACTGAGTTGAAATCCCGCCCGTAGTTGAATAATGTATGCCTCCTACATAAATGTTAATATCATCAGCCCCAAGCGCATAAAAAGTCCTATACTCAGATGTTGTTGCAAATCCCGTATTTATTGTTGTCCATGTATTCCCATTATCGCCCGACCGAAATACACCATCTCCGGATGCAAACAAATAGCCTGCATTTGCCATTAGATGAGATACACCACCACTCTTTACGTTTATCCAGTTAGATCCATCGTCCGAGGATTGATAAACACCAAAAGAACCACCAGCAAAAAGATCGTTTCCGCTAACTATTATACAAGTGGTTTGACCACCACCTAACCCGGTATTTTCCCAGGTTTCTCCATTATCGAATGATTTATACACCCCACCATTTGCCACATATAATACACTGCCCTTTGCGGCAAAGGCGCGAACACCGCCAACGGGCAATCCCAAATTTGCCTGTTCCCACGTTTCCCCGTTGTCCGTTGAACGGTAGGTATTATTTCCGCTGACAAACAAGTAGCCGTTAGCAGCATAGAGCGCATACACCCTGCCGGAAAGAGATAAAACTGTGAGGCGTGTCCATGTGTTGCCATTATCGGAAGACCGGAATACGCCATCGTCTGTGCCGGCATAAACGTAGCTGCCGTGGGTGAGCAGGGATGATATATTATCGTTGGTAATGCCATTGTTTACTTCCTGCCAGCTACTTCCATGATCTGCCGAGCGAAACACTCCAGCACCATAAGTACCGGCAAAAAAATAATTATCGTTTACAGCAAAGGCACGCACTTCTGCACCGAAAATTCCGTTATCGCGCTTCTCCCACTGCGCCAGAAGTGCGTTAGAGTAACCCAGTAATACCAGTAGAAGAACTAATCCTTTATGTTGAAGCAGCCTGATGTTGCTAAGGTTGACATATAAGGTTGTCAACCTTAGGTAAGTGAGTAAAGTCATACTGTCAAAAATACAATCCTGCCAAGTTCAAGGCAATAGCTAAAAATAGCTATCAAGACCTATAAGGTTATTTACATTTCAAAGCGGGTCGCTGCGCAAACCCCGCGTATTTAAACTAAATCAACTTCTGATTCCACGGGGTCTCGAGGCGATGACCCATGGGGGAAGAAATCCTTAAGATGTGAGACAAATAACAAAGGCCGGTTTTAGCCGGCCTTCAGTTTTCAACTATAAACTATTACCTCAAAAACAATAACTCTCTGTACTTTACTAACGGCCAGTCTTCATCATCTACCAGCAGCTCGAGTTTATCTACTGCATCGCGGATTTTTTCAAAGTATTTTTCTTTCACATCATCGCAATAACCAAAGGCTCGTTTGTGTGTGTCGGTTACTTTGTTCAGACGTTTGCGTTCATCCACCATTTCGCGCACGTTGGCTTTAATGGTTTCGATATGCCCGGAGATTTCTTTTATGGTTTGTACTACAGCTGTATTATCAACGCCTAAGCCTTTCAGTCCGTTTGCATTTGTAATTAACTTATTCTGATAAGCAATAGCCGTTGGAATAATGTGGTTCATGGCCAGGTCGCCAATTACACGCGCTTCAATCTGAACTTTTTTGATATAGCTCTCCAGTTTAATCTCGTTACGCGCCTCCACTTCTTTATGGTTCATTACACCATGCTTCTCAAACAAGGCCATCGATTTTTTAGAAACATACGCTTCGATAGCACGGGGCATATTCTTAATGTTACCCAGGCCGCGTTTCTCAGCCTCTTTCACCCATTCATCCGAATAACCATCGCCTTCAAAACGAATTGCTTTTGATTCTTTAATATACTTGCGTAGTACGTTTACAATAGCCAGGCGTTTCTCTTCCCCTTTTTCAATTTCTTTTGAAACCGTTTCGAAAAACTGAGTAAGTTGTTCTGCCACAATCAGGTTAAGGGCCGCCATGGGAGTAGCACAATTATCGGAACTACCCACAGCCCGGAACTCAAACTTGTTTCCGGTAAACGCAAAGGGAGAAGTACGGTTACGGTCTGTAGCATCCAGAATGATTTCAGGAATCTGATCGATACCTAATTTCATATACATGTTATCGCCTTTCTCAATTTTTACATTTCCATTCGTTTCGAGTTCATCCAATACGGCTGTCATTTGCGAACCAATAAACACCGACATGATTGCGGGCGGAGCTTCATTAGCACCCAAACGAAAATCGTTACCCGCTGCCGCAATACTGGCGCGCAGTAAGTCAGCATACTCATGTACAGCTTTAATCGTAGTAACAAAGAACGTTAAGAAGAGTAAGTTATCGCGTGCCGAACTGGATGGTGCATACAGGTTTACACCTGTATCGGTAATTAATGACCAGTTATTATGCTTGCCACTACCATTTAATCCTGCAAAGGGTTTTTCGTGGAAAAGAATTTTCAGATCATGCTTATCTGCAACGCGGCTCATTATATCCATCATTAACTGATTATGATCGTTGGCTACGTTTACTTCTTCAAACAAAGGGGCTACTTCAAACTGGCTGGGGGCTACTTCGTTATGGCGCGTACGCACCGGGATGCCCAGCTTCCACGACTCAATTTCAAAATCGCGCATGAAGTCGTACACGCGGCCAGGGATTGTACCAAAGTAATGGTCTTCCAACTGCTGACCGCGTGCCGGAGAATGACCAAATACGGTACGGCCGGCCATTACCAGATCTGGTCGCGCATTAAATAATGCTTTATCAACTGCAAAGTATTCCTGTTCTGCGCCAAGCGAAGCTACCACATGCTGAATATCTTTATCAAACAACTGGCACACATTGGTAGCCGCTAAATCAACTGCCTTCAGGGCTTTTAACAGAGGCGCTTTGGTATCCAGTGTTTCACCGGTATAACTAACAAATACAGTGGGGATACTTAAGGTTTTGCCATACAGAAACATGGGCGAAGTAGGATCCCAGGCTGTGTACCCTCTGGCTTCAAAGGTGCTGCGAATACCACCGTTTGGAAACGATGAGGCATCGGGTTCCTGTTGAACCAACTCGCTTCCTTTAAACTTCTCGATCCCGGCAAGGGCATCAAAAAAAGAATCGTGCTTTTCGGCTGTTCCGCCCGTCATGGGTTGAAACCAATGCGTAAAATGGGTTGCTCCTTTTGCAATTGCCCATGCTTTGGCTGCCGAGGCAACTGCATCGGCTGTGGCTTCGTCAATCTTCTCGTGGTTTTTAATTGCATGACTAACTTTTTTGAAAACGGCCGGGGCTAATGTTGCGCGCATCTGCTCCATACCAAATACATTTTCGCCAAAGAACTGCGAAATATGGGGTGTGGTAGCCTCTACATGAACTTTAGGGCGTTCGTTTAGCCGTTTTAGGGCCTCAAATCGTAATTGTGCCATTGTGTGGTTGTTTTAAGGTAGATGGGGCCCAAAAGTATAGTATTTTGAGAAATGCAGGGTTCTAATGAACCTAATTTTTTAAAAAATATTACCGCACTCGATAGCAGAGGGGTAAAAATAACCCCAATAATATAAACCAAGATAAATTCTGATGGATTCGGGCAATCCTTTTACCAAAAATTGTTCTGCGAAATTGAGCGATGAAAATGGGGTACTTAACGGTGGTTCAAACCGTTTCAAAACAAGAGGTTAACAATTTTTTAATCTATGTAAACTAAAAGCAAACTTTTTACGTCTAACTGAATGTAAAGTAAACGTATATGATGAACATAGCTCTTATTAAACCCAATGTGGGTAATACAAAATTGGCAGGCTCTTACATGAAGAACTTTAATCTGGCCTTAGTTAACTGGGAATTAAACCTGCAAGAGGCCAGGCCACATAGCAAGAAAAACCGTAAGGTTAGTAAATAAAAATCGGGCTTAAGCCCGATTTTTATTTACACACATCTTAAAATTCTAATTGGCCTTTTTTACCGAACCCCCGCTACTCGAATCGGTATTGGTTTTGGATGGGCTTCCTCGATACCGAATACTTCCGCCACTACTGGCACGCGCTGTCAACTCTTTCGAAACTGAGATTTTTACACTTCCGGCACTACTGGCACTGGCCCTCACAATTTCACAATCTACCGAATACGCATCTACTTCGCCTGCACTACTTACATCAACTTCAAGTTCTCTGGCCTTCCCTTCCAATACCACATCGCCTGCACTTGAGGCTTCAACCATTACTGAGCCCGCATCTATTGATATCTCTATAGAACCAGCGCTGGATGTACTGATATCTAAATCAGGTGCTTTAATAATTCCTTCCGAAAAAATATTGGCCGCTGAGCTTGCATGAATTTTACTTAATGAAACGTATGTAACATATACCTTCACACTTCTGTTTTTATAACGGCCATCGCGCATGTGCACGCGCAAATATCCACCCGAAACCTCGGTTAGTACATTAGAAGCATCGGTACCTGTAACCTCTACACGTACACTTTCTTTATCTCCTTTTTTAAGATATACATCAACGGCTTCTCCGGCCTTTACGCCATTAAACGAACCCACCGACCGCACATCGCTCTGCTGGGCCATTGCCAGCCAGGCAAACAACAACACAACCGAGGTTAATAAGAGCTTTTTCATTCTTCTTTACATTTAAACTACAGACTAACCATTTTAAAAGAGGTTGCGTAATCACACATTGTAAGGTGCACTTTTTTATGGTTGGTGTAAGAAATAATCAATTTTTACGCTAAATTTCGTTTACTGACAGTATATTTTTGTACAAAACTAAAAACTCGTCATGATAAAAGAACAATTGAATGTGTTAATTAACCTGGCTGCCAGCGACCGTACCGTTGGTGAAAAGGAAGCTAAAGTAATCCATCTTATTGGTAAAGCTAATGGTCTTTCCAAAGACGAAATAGAAACCATGATGAAAACGCCAAAGCCAATTGGTGATTTAAGTGCATTCTCTGAAGATCAAAAATTCGAAAATTTATACCACCTTATTCAATTAATGAAAAGCGATGGCCAGGTATTTAAAAGCGAAATTCACTTTTGCGAGCAAATTGCAGAGAAGTTAGGCTATAAGAAAGCTGTGGTGGGCGAACTGTCTACCCGCATCTATTCGGACCCAACCATTACAGCCGACCGGAAATTGCTTTTTGAACGCGCACACAAATTTTTGAAGTAACGTAATTGAAGTTTCACCATATAGCCTTGGCTGTACGTTATCTTGATTTACAGCTAACCTGATATCGGGCCGCTCCATTGGAGTGGCCCGATATTTTATGTACGGCTAATACAAACCCTCTTACTTTTTCTCGTACAAAATTTTGCCTCCCAAAATTGTCATACTTACCTCTGTAGAAAGTATTTCCGTATCGGGCACCGTCATCAGGTCTTTATTAAATACTACAAAATCGGCCAGCTTACCGGGTTTTATCGATCCCTTACTATTCTCTTCAAAAGCACCGTAGGCTGCATCCAGTGTATAGGAGCGCAAAGCCTGCCCGCGTGTCATTTTTTCGGCTGGTTCATAACCCCCTTCCGGTTCTCCTTTTAAAGTTTGCCGGGTTACAGAAGCAAAAAACGATGCGATTGGGTTAATCGGTTCAACGGGTACATCGGTTCCGTTTACAATTACCGCACCCGACTTCAATAAAGACTGCCACATGTAGGCGCCTTCCTTAATCCGTTTCTCTCCTAATCTCTCAATAGCCCAGGGCCTGTCGCTGGATAAGTGAATGGCCTGCATGGCAGGTATTACACCCAACTTGCCAAAGCGGGGAATATCATCCGGATGCAGATGTTGCGCGTGTTCAATCCGGTACCGATGATTAGTAGCAGCCGGGTTTTCAGAAAAAGCAATTTCGTACCGATCTAATATTTCTCTGTTGGCCCTATCGCCAATAGCATGTGAGCATACCTGAAATCCGTACTTTAACCCTTCGCGGGATATTTTAAGTACGGTGTCCATAGAAAGTGTGGGCATACCACTAAATTCGGGGCGATCGCTGTAGGGTTCAAGCAACCAGGCACCGCGCGAACCCAGTGCACCATCGCAATTCAATTTAATAGCCCGAATAGTTAACAGGTTATCGGGGTCTACTTCAGGCCCTTTGCGAAACCATTCGTAAAGCAATTCGCTATTAAAGCCGGTAAGCATTACATACAGGCGCGTGTTCAATTTACCCGCAGCCTTAAACTTGCGAAACAATTCGATACTCTCGCGCGATACACCGGCATCGTGAAAACTGGTAATACCATTTCGCAAACAGGCTGCCATAGCAAGTTCAAGTGCCCGCTCATACGTTTCGGGGGTGTCATCAGGAATGTGCTGCGTTATTAAACTTTGTGCGCGCTCGTTAAATAAACCTGTGGGGTTTCCCAGTTCATCTAATAAAATCTCTCCGCCTTCACCTAAATTTTTTCCCAACTGTTCAACCGAAAGTTGATTTACACCTGCCAGTTGCATGGCTTTAGCATTAGCAAAGCCTGCGTGGCCACTGGCATGGCTCAGAAACACGGGGTTATTGGGTGAAGCTGCGCTCAACAGATGATGCGTTTGAAATCCCTTAATCTGTTTTTCTGGTTTCTTCGTCCATTTATCCTGATGCCAGCCCCGTCCAATTATCCATTGGCCGGGTTGTGCTTTGGCTACTGCCTCTTTCACCTTCTCTACCATTTCTTCGTAGCTGGTAACATTCATCAGGTCCAGGTTCAGTTCGGCATAGCCCAAACCCATAAAGTGGCCATGGCCTTCAATAAAACCAGGTGTCATAGTTTTACCGGCCAGGTCTATTACTTTGGTTTGCTCATCTTGGTATTGGGAAAGGCCGGCCATATTACCTGCATACACAATGGTATCACCACTTACGGCAACTGCTTCTACTGTGGGGTTACCCGCCTCAACCGTGTAAATGGTGCCACCTTTAATAATAAGATCGGCCGGAGTTTTCTTCTCCAAACATTGCGTTAATCCAAAACCAAGAAACAAAAAGACTAGCGTGGTAATGCGCATAACAAGTAAAGATTTACCTAAAAATACAATTGATTTTGAGAAAGCAAGGATTTGATTTTATCAATGGCAGAATTTAGTTCTTTACTATCTTAGCACCTTACATGCGCGACCGGTTACGTTTTTTTGTTTTGCTGGCCTTGTTCTGGATGGGGTTTTTCACCGTGGGCCGAGTTCTCTTTTTTTTATACCTGTTTCCCCAAAGCAAATCACTTTCTTTTTCAGAAATAGCCATGCCTTTGTTGTTGGGTTTGCGTATGGATGCCGCCATGACAGGCTATTGGCTGCTTATACCCGGATTACTTTTTGCCGCATCGGCCTTCAGTTCTAACCGGTTTAGTTATTATTCTATTAGCTGGGTTACAACTGTATTATTAACTCTCTCCTGCATTATTATTATCAGCGATATAGAACTTTATAAACATTGGGGCTTTCGGATTAACGCTACTCCCCTAATGTATATAGATAAGGAAGCCATGAGCAGCGTAAACACATCAATACTGGTAATGCTTATTGTGCTCTTTGTGGTATTGCTGGGCTTGTTTCTGTTTGTTTACTGGCGATGCATGGCCCCTACGCTACTTACCTTGTCTTCCATAAGTAAGAAACAAACTTTTACGTGGCTCCTTATTACTGCTGCATTAATTATCCCGATACGAAGTAGTTTTACTGTTGCGCCTCTTAATACAGGAGTGGTGTATTTTCACCGCACTAAGGCATTTCCTAACCATGCCGGTATAAATCCGGTTTGGAATTTTTTCAAAAGTGTTTCAAAAACCAAACCTATCCAATACCCGGGCGATTTTTATACATCTGATACCGTTGAGTCTGAATTTAATACACTAATGCAAACAAACGGCACACAGGTTGTGCTTGACACCACTATTCGCAAACCAAATGTGCTACTGATTATACTGGAGGGTTTTACATCAAAAATTATTGCGCCTTTAGGCGGATTGCCCGATGTTACCCCACAATTTAATGCTCTTTCTAAAGAAGGAATTCTATTCGAAAACTTTTATGCCAGTGGCGATCGTACCGACAAAGGTCTGGTGTCTATACTAAGTGCCTATCCGGCACAACCCCGTACTTCTATTATTAAGTTTCCGGAAAAGACGCAACGCCTTGCATTTTTTTCAAAAGCGCTTGAGCAGAATGGCTACCTGACTTCCTTTATTTATGGTGGCGATATTGGTTTTGCCAACATGGAGTCGTACGTAAAATTAGCTGGCTTTAGTTATATCACCGAGGAAGATGATTTTCCGGGTAACCTTAATGATTCGAAGTGGGGTGTAGCGGATCATTATGTATTTAACAGAATGTTGAATGAATTAGATACTGCTGCGGCACCCTTTTTTAAAGTAATGTTAAGCCTGAGTAGTCATGAACCTTTTGAAGTACCTATGGAAACTGTTATTAAAGGTAACGATGAGGGTTCGTTGTATTTAAATTCGTGCTACTATACCGATAAAAGCCTGGGTGAGTTTATTCAACAGGCTAAACAAAAATCGTGGTGGAACAATACGCTTATTATAATTACTGCCGACCATGGGCACCGGTTTCCCGATCCGCAGGAGTTGAAAGATAAATCGCGGTTTAAAATTCCAATGCTTTGGTTAGGAGGCGTACTTACCAAACCCAATAGTCGCATTACCACATTTGCGAATCAAACCGATATTGCCAATACAGTGCTGGCACAACTCAAGTTAACTTCAGTAGAAAAATTTTTGTTTAGTAAAAATATACTGGCTCAAACGGTTAATCCGTTCGCCTTGTATGTCTTTAACAATGGCTATGGCTATGTAAGCCCTACGCACGAAAGTATCTACGATTTTGATCTGAAAAACTATGTAAGCCAATCGGGCCATGAAACTGAACGAAATGCCGGCCAGGTTTACATACAAACTTTATTCAATGACTATAACAAAAAGTAGCATGAGAAAATATTTGATGGTTATTGGATTATGTACACTACCATTTTTCGGGCATACCCAGGATGTTGGGTTATCCTTTTCGTACTTCATTCCGCGCAATGGCTACTTCTCTACCCCAATCAGTCCGTTTTCGTTTAGGGGTGTGGGTGTAAACTTAAACCGATTTATTGCTGTTGAAACTGGTTTTTCGCTCTATCGTATGTCGGGTATGAATATGCTTGATCTTCCGTTCAGTACCAAAGATCCTTTATTAGGCCCCAACTTTACTCTCTTTGTTCCGGTAGAGTTGGTATTTGAATTTAAAGGCCAGCAAGCCGAGTTTGACATTAAGGGTGGTGGTTTTGCATTTTATGGATTTGATCAAAAATTAAATTCCGGAAATTTCGATCGGGCCATCAGAACATTTGAAGGCTGGGATGTTGCCAATGCTGATTTGAGTTTTGATAACCATCCTGGTTTTGGTTACCACGTTGGCGTAGAGTTTATCGTTCCGGTTACCCGGCAGTTTTCTGTATCGCTCGAAATTAATTACCTGATGGGCACAGCCAAACTTCCCCTTACCGGGTCGTACACAGGGGGAACTATCTTAGGAGGATTAGAAACAAAAACTGCTGACTACCCCAATAGCAAAGTAGATTTTACCGGGCTTGAGTTTTCAATTGGTGTTACTTTCGGATCGGGAAGATAATTGCTACTTAAGAAAGTCGTTTACAGTTTTTGATATAGCCTGTTTAACCGATTGCCAGGTTTGCCCCTTCAGGCTAACGGGCTCTTCGCTTTCATCGGCCTCAGCAAAATAGGTTAATGCCATTGGAACAGATATCAGAATCTGATTATTGGGGTATTTTCGATCATAGCAATCTATACAGTATTTCAGAGAATAATATTTGAATAGTTCGGCCAAATCCCAAAAATCCTTTTTCTGTGCTCTTTTCAAAACAGTCATAATTTTCATAGCAATAATATCATCATCACTAAAAAAACGAATGCCATCTTCTACCTGGGCAGGCGCAATTCTTGGAAAATAGTGATGCCTGATCAAATCTATTTTAACGTCATCAATAAACCCAAAAATACCTATTGGGTTATCATCTGAACGATATGAAAAGGTGGTGAATTTTTTACAAACAGATTCGATTATGCTGTGGTTATCAAAATTCTGATCTGCAAACAAATCCAAGTCGATAGATGTTCTGTGACCGTAGCGTAGGGAAAGTGCTGTGCCACCAACCAAATAAAAATTTTCCAACCCAGGCAGGGCCATGAGCCCTTTTAGTATTGAAAGTGTAGTGGGTTTGACTGTGCCAGTATGTAGCATCGGT
The DNA here is from genome assembly GCA_002352225.1 of Flammeovirgaceae bacterium UBA2786. GTDB lineage: Bacteria > Bacteroidota > Bacteroidia > Cytophagales > Cyclobacteriaceae > ELB16-189. Next base: position 4,097 of record DEIA01000046.1, on the reverse strand, counting down.
AATCTTCTGGTGAGTTTTCAAAAATTGCGCAGGCCAGGTATATTGATTTTAAGGGCAACCACTTTGCCTGGGTTAGCGCTTCTTTAACTTTTTCATCGCCATAGTAACGTCTGCACTGGCGAATGTCTTCCACATCGCCTCGCTCAAACACACGTTCAATTACAAATCTGGCGCGCAGGTCGAAATCCAGCTTATCAAAATCTACATCCCAAAAAATACGCTTATTAAATACAGGTTTGGGTTTTTCCATACTCAAAGATACACCAATTCACCTCACTTAACCTGCCACACTAAACGTGCATTTTTAAACCGGGTTCGCGCACGGATGTCTGCTACTGCCTGTAACGCTACTTCAGCTTCGTAAAAATGCCCGGCATACCAGATAACATTACCATGCTCATACTCAATTTTACTCAACCCATAAAAATTCAGTAATTCATCACGCAGTTCTACCGTATCAGACTCGTGAATAACGCCCAGTCGAACGGTATATATAACTGTGTCAGAATTTACGGTGTGTTTTCGCTCTGGCACGTTTACGTTATGCTTTGTTAGTAACGTTCGCGAATCTTTTACAAACAAAGTCATCGCATCGCGGGCAATTTTATCTTTAACAAACACGGTGTCGTTTTCAAAATATCTCAACGGGCGCAAAACAAACTCGGCAGACTTTTGTACCCAGGCTAATTCATATTCGGAATTATGAATGGTAGTAACGGCTACCGAGTCTTTTACAATCTTCTGTAAATCCACCCACACCATGGCACCCCCATCGCGGTAACGCGGCCGCTGCCCCGAAACAAAATTACCAAGAGAATACACCACTAGCTGATCTCGTTCTTTGTTCCACTCGATGGGTTGCAACACATGCGGATGCGCACCAATAACCAGTTTGGCTCCTTCGCGAAAGCATAATTTGGTTAATCTTTTCTGTTCGGCATTAGGTAAGCTTTGATATTCGGCACCCCAATGCATAAATACAATAATGGCATCGGTTAGTTGGGCACGGGCTTTTTCCAAATCCCGTTTTATCTGAATGGTATCAATCAGGTTTACTATGTTGGGTTTGGTTACCGGTATACCGTTGGTGCCGTAGGTGTAATTAAGTAACGAAAGTTTGAACCCATTTTTTTCAATAATCAGCGGATAGGTTTGGGCACGCGCTGAGGAATCGTTAAACGTACCGGTATGAATAATCTGTAAAGAATCTAAAACCTTAAGCGTTCGCTCTAATCCTTTTCGTCTGCGATCCAGGCTGTGGTTGTTTGCTGTTACCAATACATCAAACCCGGATTTTTTCAATTCTGTTGCTAACGCATCGGGGGCACTAAACTGCGGGTAGCCTTTATAAGGCGCACCGGCTAATGTAAGTTCCAAATTACCAATGGCCAGATCGGCCGATCGGATAATAGGGGCTACATATTCGAAGCAGGCTGAGTAATCGTATTTTTTGGTTACAGGATTATAGGCAGCAGCAATGTTTGAATCATGTTGCATGATATCGCCTGCAAAAAATAACGAGAGCCGTGTGGTGTCTTGTGCAGAAATTACTTTGGAGAGACAAAACAAAACTACAATCAATTTGAATCTATACATGCGGATAAGCAATCACTTTGTTTTCGGCAATTACAAAAATTTTATCGTCTTTTTTTGGCTTAATGCGTGCCAATCCGGTAAACGAACCAAATGCCGGAAGAATACCCTGTTGTTTACCAAAATAAAAACAAGGTAATGTTACGGATTGTTTTCCCGTACCGCGCAACTGTACAGCCGGGTGAATATGCCCCGAGAGATTATAAAAATTCTTTGGAACAGTCTTCACCGGTTCATGCGTAAGCAAGAAATTACCAAGCTCGTATTTTTCTATATGCACTACCATAGTATTACGTTCATATTGAAGCGTACTTAATATGTCATGATTGCCCAGCACCAACTCGAATGAGCAAGTTGCAAAATGCCTGCGCACCTGGCCCAGCACTTCCCATTCTTCGTTGTAATGGCTATGAAATAAATCGCCCAGAAAAATAACACGCTCAGCTTTGGTGGTTTGTAAAACAGAAATAAGGGTATCGTTGTTTTTATCGTTTGCCTTTGGTGGTACCGGAATACCTGACTTGCGAAAATGATTGATTTTCCCAAAATGTAAATCAGCCAGCAATAAGGTACTTCTGTGTTTTAACCACACAGCTTTTTGTGACATTAATTCAATTCGCTCGCCCAAAATTTCCACCTCCATTGTGTTGCGTTGTAAAGAGTGCAAATTGTTACAAATCTACGTACCTGAAAAGCCAGACAGGCTAAGCATTTAATTTCTTACTAGCTGAAAATCACCAGTTTGAATGTACCCGCGGGGTTTACCCTACTTTTCTTTAAATCTAAATTGGTAACATTACCTTAACATTGACCGTGCGTCTACCCCGTACCTTTACCGCCACTTCTATTGTTATTGTATGTTCGATTTAGAGCTCTCCTACACTGTTCTTCTGATTATTTGTTTGTTGGCCGCTTGTGGGTTTGAGTTTGTGAATGGCTTTCACGATACAGCAAACGCGGTAGCTACGGTTATTTATACTAATTCATTAAAGCCCTGGGTAGCGGTAGTGTGGTCGGGTATATGCAATGCTATTGGAGTATTTCTGGGTGGTATTACCGTAGCTATGGGGATTGTAAACCTGCTACCGGTTGAATCGCTGGTAGACCAAAACATTGCCCATAGCCTGGCTATGGTAATGGCACTTTTACTTAGCGCCATTTTCTGGAATTTACTTACCTGGTACTTTGGTATTCCCTGCTCCAGTTCGCATACTTTAATTGGTTCTATACTGGGGGTTGGGCTTGCTTACTCGTTGTTGCCCGATGCTAACGAAGCAGCTGTTAACTGGGGCAAGGCCCAGGAAATTGGCGCATCGCTTTTAATCTCGCCCTTGTTCGGATTTTCGCTTACTATTATTCTGATGTTTCTGTTGCGCACTTTAACCAAGAATACCAGTGCGGGTGATGGGCTTTTTAAAGAACCAAAGAAAAACCAACCGCCACCCTGGTGGATACGGATTGTATTGATTTTAACGTGTACAGCTGTAAGCGGATTTCATGGTTCGAACGATGGACAGAAGGGTGTGGGTTTAGTGATGTTGATCCTGATTGGAATTGTTCCTGCTTATTTTGCACTCAACCCTTCCTTTCAACCTTCAAAGTTGAGCGATCCGTTGAAGAAAATTGAACTTACCCTTAATAGGTTGGATGGCTCGCCTTTGGCACAGTCGGATAAAACAAAACTGGATAGCACCAAAGTAATGACTGCCCGATTGCTTACACACGTAAGCGGATTATACTCGGTGAGCAGTATTGCTTCTAACGATCGGTTTCTGGTACGCAAAGATATTATGCTGTTAAACAGCCATATCAAATCGTTAAGCGGTAATTCAGAGTTGGTGATAAGCGAGGCCGACAAAAAAGCACTTTCGGATAATATGAAATCGGTACGCAAGATTACAGACTACTCGCCCCAATGGGTAATTGTAATGATTGCCTTTTCGCTTGGACTAGGTACCATGATTGGCTGGAAGCGGATTGTAAAAACTATTGGCGAAAAAATTGGTAAAGAACACTTGACTTACGCGCAAGGTGCCAGTGCCGAGCTGGTTGCCTCTACCACCATTGGCCTGTCTACCGCATTTGGGTTGCCTGTTAGCACAACCCATGTACTATCATCGGGCATTGCCGGATCGATGGTAGCCAGTAAGGGTATAAAAAATCTGCAACCCGATACGGTGCGCAATATTCTTATTGCCTGGTTGCTTACATTACCCGTAGTAATGGTGATGGCCGGTACATTGTTTCTTATTTTCAGAGCAACTTTTTAACACTTAAGCACACCCGGGGTTTATTGCAAAACCCGGCCCGTTACCGTGGCCTTACACATACAACATAAGACCACGCCAGTCTTTAAATTTACCATGATTGGCCCAAGTCAATAACGGTGGACCGAACAAGCAACGCCAAAGAAGCGACATAATGACAGGTGCGTACTATGTTGGATATACGCTACTTTTGAATACACATTTTTTTGTAACGAACTGATAATCTGCGAATTGAAA
>DEIA01000019.1:46120-46659 GCA_002352225.1 Flammeovirgaceae bacterium UBA2786 | reverse complement strand
CCCCAAACATCAAGTGCCGACCGGGCTGTGCCGGTTTCGCCAACCGGTGGGGCGGTGTAACCAAAAGCTGTAAGTAGTGCGCTGGCATAGTTAAGAATGTTACTACTGGTGCTTGTCGGATTCTGGTACTTGGCCCATGCTTCTATTTTTACTTTATCGCCTGCATATACTTTGTAACTGCGGGCCACACCAAGCTGGCTGTTGTAACCACCGGTAAGTTTGTTGGAGTAAGTGTAGGTAGTTCCGGCATCGGTATGATCGAACAGGTTAAGTGAACTGCGATTACCACCAGCAGGATAATTAAGAAAATCACTATTGCTTGCGGCTTCCATGTTGGCGGTTTTAACCTCAGGTGCGGGTGTGGCTGAACTAAACACCACCCGCGTATTGCCCTGATGGTCGGCAATGGCGTATTGGCGCTCGTAGTTAGCCCCATTTTTAACAATGCGCCCTTCGGGGCTGCCAAAATAACTCAGCGCATTGTTTTCATATACAAAGCTGCCCACATAATCGGTTGTGGTAGTAACGGAGTTTACCAC
>DEIA01000019.1:4202-46086 GCA_002352225.1 Flammeovirgaceae bacterium UBA2786 | reverse complement strand
GCGGCATCTTCTACTTTAGTTAGCTTGTTACCCTGCCCACTGGCATAGGTGTACGTTAAGTTATCTATGGCCTGCGCAGTGGCGGTAACAGTAGTACCGCTAAGGCCGCGTTGGTTCTGGTGGCGTTGCAGGGTTTTAATATTTCCGTTGGCATCGTAAGTAAGGGCTTCGTTAAGGGTGCCGGCTTCTTTGGTCCACGCACTGCCTGTGTATGCCTGGAAGGTGGCGGTCTTTAAACGGTCGCTTTTATCGTAACTATATTTATAACTACGCTGGTCATTCAGGCCTGTGGTACCTTGACCTTTCCACTTTATGGCACTTATATTTCCGTTATAATATTGAGTATTGGATAGTCCACTTTCGGCTGTTGTATAAATTAACTCCAGCCCAAAATAATCATTCACATCATCGTTGTTTTGGCTGTCAACTGTCAATTGACTATTGTTAATTGACTTTAACCAACCTTGTATGGTATATCGGTAATCCACACTTTGCAAAAAGGTATTGCCACCGGTGTCGTGCAGTTTTTTGTCTATCAACTGACCTAACTCGTTATACACATAGGCAGCCACCACCTGTTGCGCCCCGCCATTTAAACTCTGCGAAATGCGCAGCACCCGGCCGGCATGGTCGTATTCAGGTGTTTGCAGCACCGTAACTACGGTACCCCCGGCACCTTTGTGGGTAGTTTTAGAATACTTTAACGTTCCGTTTTCATTATACACATTTGTAATCAGGTTATCGATGGTTAACGAAAGATGATTGTTACCCCGCATTTGAATTACGCGGCCATACTTATCATAAAACACATAGCTATATAACCAGTTTGAGGTGCCCAACACCAATTGTTTACTTGCTGTTGGCATATTGAAGGTCCGAAACGGACTGCCCTCACCAGCCAAACCTTCTGTAGTATAACTAAAATCATTACTTCCGTTGTTATCCAGATCATAACTGTCGAAGTAGCTAATCGTGTAAACTTCTAATGCAGTAGCGTTACTATTCTGCGTTGGAAAACTCTGGTTAGTATAACCATGCAACGCGGTGCCGCGCTCCTCGTACCAGGCACCCGAGGTATAAAGGTTATTTAATACATTGGTTTGAACAGCCTCGCGGGTGGTGTGGGTTGTATTTAAATACAAACCCGTCATAATCCCCCGGCCTTTGAGGTCGTATTTTATAAATGCCCACTTATTCAGAGCTCTTAGGTTTCCGTCTTGCGTTAACACGAGCCGATCCAACGGATCGTATGCGTAATAAACCGGGGCCACTCCAGGTTCTTTTTTTTCAACTAACCTGTTCAGCTCATCATAGTTATACAAATAGCACCATTCATCGCGCAACGCGGTAGTCCAACTTGTGCCACCGTTGATTAAAGCCATTGCTTTGGGGGGCACCTGCACGGTAAGGTTGCCGCGGATGTCGTACACAAAGTAGGTTTCCAGNNTTATCTGTAAACTGCCAAACTTTGTTTCCGTTTTCATCAATCGTTTGGGCAATGGTAAGTTGCAAATTGTCGTACATGCCATTGGGCCCGGCAGGAGTCCACTTGCGCACATTTTTTAATGCAGCATCGGAATAGGCCGAAGTGCTTACCAGTATGGAACTTCTTATTGTATGCGTGCTGCCCGGTTGTAAGTCACTTCCTACTCCGCCTTGTTCAATTATGGTGCTTAACGGGCTTTGCTCAAAAACACTTTTTGTATAGGGCATGGCATCTGTAGCTACTCCGGCCGAGCCCTGGTAGAATGCCCGCTGTTCGCTTGTTGAATAATTACCGGAAGGTCCGGGGCCTTTCAGTGCTGTTGGTTTGTATTGCCCGTTAACCACGGTAGTAGCATACGGCAAATACTGAATTTCAGTGCGACCGGCATGGTCATACGCAACTGGCACAACAAGGTCTTTTCTATTGGGTGTTTGACCAATGGCAATTTGTTGGAGCGAACGACCATGACCATCCAGGTACATTACTTCCTGATTAACCTCATGGGATTGCAGTGAATAAAAATTAGAGCTTGGAGATAAACCTTCCTTTTTAAGCGATGTAGTTACTTTATAACTGATTGCTGTTGGTTGGCTAATGAGCGAAGAACTGATGGTGACGGCAGCCGAAGTTTCCCATGCCGAACCAGCTGTAGCTTTTGCTTTAACGGTATATTCAGCGGGTTCAGATGTATCAAGATAGTGGACCGTAGCTCCTGAAATATCTACACCATTTTTCTGCCACTGATATTGATAAAAGTTATTGGCAACCGAAAGCCTTGTGCTAATCCCTAATGGGATTGATGTTGGTCCTTCTGCTGTAATTATCAAAGGCGCAACTACAGTAACCGAAACTGTATTTGAAAATCTGGTTTTACAGGCACTGTTCAATTTGAGTCGATACTGGCTATTTTGGGTAGGCGTATGAACAAGAGCAGGTGTTGAACCAAGCCCGGTCCAATTCACTCCATCTGTTGAAACCTCCCATTGAAACCCGCCATATTGATCAACCTTCGTAATGGTAGCAGAATTACCTTGCGTAACTGTACCCGGACCCGAAATTGTTCCTGTTTCAAACACGTACACATTTAGTGTGCCCTGGCTTACTAAACTGGCACCATTGTAAAGTGAAACCGTTATAGTTCCATTTGCAGTCCAATTGATTTGACGGGTTAAACCACTCCCACTTACAATTGTTCCACCGCTGGTAACACTCCATTGGGCGCTGGTGTAAGTAACGTCATCGCTATACGTATAGGTTTGATTTATTGTTTTACACACATCGGTTGGGCCGGTAAAAACCTGGGCGTTTATGCCAATTGCAATCAGCAAGCCAATAGAAGATAGAATAAAGTTTTTTAGTTTCATAAAATTTATTGGCATTGGGTACTGTCGTTGTATGAAATAGACAAAGTAGAACTACTAAAGGAACTATTACCTGTTATCGGGCAGGTAGTACTTACTTCGCATTTTATCTGATACGCAGACAAGTTTCCTATGCCATTAAACGCGACAATTGGATCAAACACAAGGATTCGAGGATCAGAAGGAACTAGAGGCAGTACAATTTCATTCCATACCGTTCCTGTTTTGTAAAACCAGACAACCGAAACATCTTGTAATACATAACAACCATTCAGGGCTGCAGTGAATGTTTTTGTATGATAAGGATCGCAATAGGCGTAGGAATTGGTACCCGCATTGTCAGTAACCCCAACCGTGATGGGTCCTGTTCCATGTAAATTTTTAACATCGTAAACAATCGTACTTTCTGCTGATTGATAGACCGGATGAGAGACTACCAACTTTAGAACATAAACTTTTGCTTGGGTGTATTGATACTGGAATGACGTAGTGTTGCTACCTAATTTAACCCCATCAACGTACCAGTCGTAAGTTAAGGGAGCTAAGCCGCAATTATAACTTGTGTTTGCCGTGTACTGAACAGTTACATCTTTCACAACCTGATGTACTGCATGGGTAGCATAAATATCAGCAGAAATCACAGGGAACGCTTGCTGAGCAAAATAATAATCCACCATTTGCCTCAGTCCTTTGTCCTGATCGCTAATGTATTTTAATCTACCCAGGTTGTCATATTCAGAAAAAGCGGTTATCCCATTAGAATTAGTTTGGGAGGTTCGGCCAATCAATGGCTCATGGGTAAATGTTGAAACTGTAGAAGATTCCGGATAAAATAAAATATCATCAATGGTTAGGGTACCAGAAACATCAACCCGGAGTTTAAAGGTTGAGGGCGCTGAATTCATGTCAACTCTACCTTCCAGGTACCGCCATTGGCCTGCATCACCCGATGCATAGGAAGCTATACCTGTTACTACAAGTGTTGCTCCATTATATACTTTAAAGTTTATCTGTCTAGAACTGGAAGCGAGAACTCGGCAAGAGAATTTATAGTACCGGCCAAGGCCTTTTGTTACTACGTTTTTCTCAAGCACCTTAGTGGCATCTAACTGAGCTGCCTTACGTCCCGTCCACCCGTTGGTTAAGGTTAATATCGAAGGCGCAACAATATTCAATTCATAGCCAGTGTAGGTTTCAAAACCATTATATACCACTTCATCCGGTAAGCCATTATCTATTTCAAGAACAGGAGTTGTTTTTTTGTACCCATAATGTACACCCGACCGATTCTTTGAGGCATCAACAGAGCCCAGTGGATTATCCGCGTAATCATATCCTGTTACAGTAGTTCCCAGTCTATACACGGCAGGATTAAAGGTTAGTACCTGGTTAGCCCCGGAAGCAGGCGTAACGGTTGCCTCTTGATACCCTCCTGTACCTGTAAAAGTGCGAGTCTCAATTGGCAAAACTCGTTGCTTTGTATTAAGAGAATCCGGAAAACTACCAAACAAACCCAGGCTTGCATTTGTAATGGTTTCTGTTCCGTTATCAATAGAAGTTATAGTTTCGATAATAGTACCATGGAGATTCTCATCATTCATTTTCTTTATCATCATTGATTTAACATCCGAGCTTAAAGGTTGCGTTAGGTGATTAAAGTCCTTTGCGTATTTGTATCTTGTTTTATGAATTATTCCATCACTGTTAGCGGTTGACATCGAAGTAAGCATTTGATGTACATTACTAAAAGTGTAATTAGTTGTTGAGGTGGTAAGTTTACTCTGATCAGTCATGTCCCAACTGCTGGTAGCTTCACTTACCATAACTTTTCCAACATTAGCTAACAGATTGTAATGACTATACACAAACAAATTAGAATTTGAATTAGCTCCACTTGCCAGGTTTGTCGTGCCGTTTAATTTCTGAAAACGAAGACCCTTCACTACCTGAGAAGTGGTAGTGAGCCTCTGATAAGTAAAATTGGATTCGGTAACGAAATCTCCATTTTCTTTAAACTGAGTAACTTTTGAAACTAAACCACGCTCAAAGTCGAAAGTTGTATTGTCCGGATAAGGAAAAAGGTAGTGCCCGGTGGTAAGCTGTCCTACTGAAACGCAGGAGGCTCGAGCTATTTTTACTTTTGACGCTGTCCAGTCAGGTGCATCCGTTACGAGTGGATAGGTGCCCGGTAAAAGAAACTCTGTAGAAGTACTGCCAAGGCCAGCTTGCTTTCTGGTAGCTCTTTGATACAGCACTATTGGTGAAGGCGATTGATCATCTTGAATGGCATAAAATGACCCTACATCATGGTAACCAAAAACTGATCTATATACCATCTTTCCGCTTGAACCACCCGAAGTTGTTTTGTACTCGTACTCAATTATAGTTGATGGGGCCCCACCTATTGGATCCGTAAATTCAATTTTCTTAGTTCGTATCCCCGGACCATATTGAGTTAGGTTTGCTTCGTGATCGTGATACTGATTGGGTTCATAAGTTATGGTTGCTGTCCCTCCGGTTGGGTAGGTTATTTTTTTCAGTGACCCATAAACAACAGTCGTGCTGTTCACTGCTCTGTTCGCTCCATTTATTGTAGCCGTTGGGGATTGGCCTGTTATTGGGTAATAGCGATACCGCTCCGCGTTACTTTTTGCAGCAAAGAAATAGACTGTTGGATTTTTTGACTCCGCGGTATTGTTAAAATAACCCCAATAATCAAGTTTTGTCTCTTGCTCAGTCTCATTTGTAGGCCGATTAAAAGTAAGTGATGTTGTCTGATAGCTGGAAGCCGGTGTTACATCATAGTATTCAAAAGTAAATGATGGAAAGTTTTCACAAGAGTTGCTTGCTTCTGTTACACCAAATAAAAATTCCTTACCTCTATCTTCGGAAGGGTTTCTAACTGCTTTATAGTTCAGTTTAAAAACCTTGCGATTACCAAGAGCTTGATCGACCACATTAACCTGAACCAATCTATTGTAATGAGTATATAAAAATTCAACACGCATCGATCTTGAGTAGATACTTGACAGGAACGAACTTGTTACAACATCCTTAATCTTATATTGCCGAAATGCCTGACTTGTTGCATTACTGCCTGTGTTGGTAATTCTTACTTCTCTTTCTGAGTTAAAAACATCTTCAAAATGATTTGTTCCAAGCCCACAACTTCCATAACAAAATGTGATCTCATTTCCCGAGACTGTTTGAATTTTAGTAAGGTTCCATGCTGAAGTAAACTCCGTTGACTTTCTGTACTGCTCAAGTTCTGTTGAAAACTGTGATAACGGTGCATTCGAATTTGAGAAGTAATTTACTTTTCGAACTGTTTTTTCAGCATATGCAAAGACATACTTCACTCCATCATTACGTGTAATGGTTATCGAAACTATTTTCCCTGATAAAAATTGTGGCTCAACTTTGAGGTCTTGATATGGAATAAGTTTGGGTTGCATATCTGCGCCAAAAACAAATTGTCCACTAAGGCCGGGTGCATTAAAACTAAAAATATCGGGTTCCGTGTCAACCTGGTAACCCAGCCCATTTATGAATGACCAGTCGCTTGCCTCATCGGCACAGACGGTAAGGTTATCATCTCCGTTAGGAACAAAAGAGTTTATAAGCTGTGCGTTGCCATTAACCAGCCAGCCCCTGCGGTTGTCATTAGTGTCTTGAGAATTTCCCTGGTAGTCATCCGGTAAAGAACGAACTTCTCTTCTCACACTTCCCCCCGCCACCAAATTCCAATTGACTCCGGCATTTCCTCCAGCTTCATGAGGTTTAATACCAGAACTTTCATATGCAAGCAGAAAGGGTGCCGTAAGGTCATTTGTAGTAATTGAGCCAAGCGGTATGGTTATCTCTGCCCGCCCTGTTAATAAATCCACAGGAATGGAAGGTTGTGAAAGAACGGCTGATCCGGTTAACAGGAGAAAAGATGTAAGGGTAGTCTTCATGGTGGGTATAGGCAGTACCCTTAAAGGTAATGCGGCTGGACTTTATACAGCAATTTACTTTTTCAACATTTCATACATGACTTTTTATTTCAGTAAGGGTGATCTTTAAGTTTAAGGTAATATCTTATTCAATGCTGGAAATCAGTATTTTAAAAAATGAATCTGTAAATTGTTGGTATTGAAAAGTTACTCTGGAAATTGAAGATATTACATCCTGTTAGAGTGCTTACCTAACTTCAACACAAAAATTTTTCAGGCTATTTGGGCTTGCAATCCCAAATCCAGTTGAGAAAGGATTTTAAAATTCTTTAATCTGTCGTTCTATCCTGCAACAGCGAGACAATGTCGAACAGCACCTAGATTTCTGTCTCGCTCTAAAATAAGTTGACGGAATGATTGTTGATTAGCCCAACAATAATCCGGCATTTTGTATCTTCCCCCTATGAAATACAGGCTTGTTTTCGGGCTGTTTTTGTGTACCGCGCTGGTTTATGGACGGCAGCCGGACAGCCTGTTCAGCAAGCTGCACCTTGCAGATTCATTATCCCCGCACATAAACCAGATCGATAGCCTGCTTTCCGGCAAAATCAAAAAAGCCGATTCCGTTACCCTTGCTTTTCAATCCAAAGCAGACAGCATTCACAACAGTTTTCAGCAAGAGATTAACAGCATCAATGCCACGCGCAACAACCTGCAACATAAGATAGACAGCCTGAACAATTTAAAAATCCCTACGGATAAACTAACCCGGCAATTAGACAGCCTCAATCAACTGCAAACCCAAAAGCTGAACGAAGTCAACACGAAACTCAGCGACCTTAAATCCAAAGCCACGCAGTCCCTCAACGAAATCAACCTGCCCGAAGAACTGCAAGGGCCAGTTAATAATCTTAAGCAGTCAATTAACGCATATACGTTGCCCGGGTTAAATACAACCAACCTTTCGCTGAACAACATCGATCTTCCGAACCTCGGCAACACCCAACTGCCTACGCTCACCGACCAGCTTAAGTTAGACCCCAACCTGAAAAACCTTACCGGGGATATTAATCTGAACCAGATCAGCAACACCACAAAAGAACTCACCGGCTATGCCAAGGATGTAAAGCAACTCACGCAAGGCAACCTCGATGAAGTAAAAAACATCGACAAGACCATTGAAAGCAAAATAGCGGGCATTGAAGGCATGGAACAATTACAGGAAGGCAAAGCCTTAATGGAAAAAGCCAAACCCGATTCAGCAGCATTAATGAACATGGCTAAAGAAGCAGTACAGGAACAAATCCTGAATGCCGCGCAGGATCACTTTGCGGGTAAGGAGGCAGTTCTTCAACAGGCTATGGACAAAATGAGTAAACTCAAAAGCAAATACAGCGAAGTGCAGAGTTTGGCTGATCTTCCTAAACGCCTGCCAAATCCATTGAAAGGCAAACCTTTTATTGAACGCCTTGTACCGGGCATTACGTTACAGTTTCAGAAGTCGCAATACTTCCTGCTGGATATAAACCCATCTTTGCAATACAGAATCAGGCCGCGCCTTTCAGCCGGAGCAGGATGGAACGAACGATTACCATTTGACGGCTTGAAGATTTCAGGAAACCACGAACGCATCTATGGCCCGCGTGCTATAGTTCAGTTCAGGTGGGCAAAAGGCATCAGCTTTACGCTGCAACCCGAAACAATGAACACCACCATACCACCGTTGCTGGCAAGCCGGATGGGGTACGATCCGTTTGACCGGAGATGGATTACCAGCATTTTCGCAGGCATCAAAAAAGAATTTACGGTTTACAAAAAGCTGAAAGGCAACAGCGAGTTGCTCTACAACTTCCGCGATAAAGACGACATGAGTCCGTATGCCGATAAAGTAAATGTAAGAGTTGGGTTTGAATGGCAGATGAACAAGAAAAGGAAACCGACTGATGGGAAATGATTACGGCAGGTTCCCGGTTTAAGTCAACAAAAAAAATCGAACAACAGATTTAAGGATTAACTCTATGGTTGGAGAAAGCAAATGGTTTCTTTCTGAACGAATCATTTCAGATGCGAACGCAACATCCAGGCAGTGGTCTCATGTTGCTCCATAAGCGTAGTAAGGTAATCGCTTGTTCCATAGGCGTGCTCCACTTCTTTTCCAAGCTTCACAATACTCTCGCGCAGGTAAACGATAATGGCATCATGATCGGCAAGCAAATCTTTCATAAAACTAAGGCTGTTATTTTTGCTTGCTCTTTTTTCGCTAAGATGCGTAAGTTGAAGGTAGTCCTTCATGGTAGCAGGGGCGTAATGGCCTATTTTTCTAAGTCGTTCGGCTACTCCATCCACAACTCCTTCCAGTTCGGTGTATAACTGTTCAAAATAAACATGCACCGTGTGAAAATCAGGACCCTCAATATTCCAATGGGCATTTCTTGCTTTTAGATATAGCAAAAATTCATCGGCTAAAAGTGGGGAAAGGATTTTTGCAATGATTTCGGTTTGTTTTGGCGTGAGGCCAATATCTGCTTTTGCCATAATTATTTTTTTTGGTTACTCTGTTTTTTTTTGATTTGCCTGATTCTAAAGTTAATAAAATTTAGAGCGACTTATAGAGGAATTAAACGGCTACTGGCTTAATCTTTTTATGCAATCGTAGTCCCGCCATCTACCGGCAGGTTTACCCCGGTTACATAAGCCGACTCATCGGAAGCTAAAAACAAAGCCGCCTGTGCAATGCTGCCGGCATTACCATACGACTTTAAAGGAATAACAGGCATTAATGCAGCTTTGTATTGCTCGTTATTCAAAAATGCTTCACTCATGGGCGTAAGTATATAGCCGGGATTAATCGCATTTACCCGTATTCCAAAACTACCCCAATCTACCGCTGCAGCCCGGGTAATGGCCGACACACCGCCTTTGGAAGCCGTATAGGAACCGGCTCCCGACATTCCTGTTAGAGCTGCAATAGAAGAAATATTTACAATGCTACCACCGTGCTTTTTCATATCAGGCAATACGGCTTGCATGCCCAGCATTACACTATTTAAGTTGATGGCGTATGTTTTTGCCCAAAGTTCATCGGTTTGTTCTTCAAACGGAGTGGGCACCGATATGCCTGCATTGTTTACCAGTATATCAATCTTGCCAAAAGCTTTGATGGTTTGCGGAATCACCTGTTCAGTCCACACTTTGCGGTCGGCCACATTGTGAGTAATACCAATTGCATGGCCGCCCTGTTGGTTAATTTTAGCCACCAGGTTGTTGAGTTTTTCTGTTTGCAAATCGGTGGCCACCACATTAGCGCCTTCGGCAGAAAAAAGATAAGCCATTGCTTCGCCCATGCCCGATGCTGCACCGGTAATGATGGCCACTTTGTTTTTTAGTCTCATATCTTATAGGTTTTTTTTACAAACATTAAAATTCCGTTTTTAGGTTCAAACAAGGTGTTAGACCTTTAAAGCTGCAACCTTAACAGAAGGCAACAGAAGGTTCGATCATAAAGATCGGGCATGTTGAGGAACATTAACTGCGCATTAGTAATTTTTAATAATTAAATAACCCAATAAGAAGTAAATGGTACGCTTGATGTAGTTTTCCTGAGTTGATGATATTAAATATTTCTTAACTTGAGCACATGACTTTAAACAGACGCAAATTCCTTCAAAAGTCGGTTGCCGCAGCGGCAGCCGTAATGGCCGCTCCTGTGTTGGCTATGGATGGTACAGCAGGTGTAAAAAATGTAGGCCTTCAGGTGTGGTCAATAGCAAAAAATCTTCAGTCCGATTTCAGCGGTACACTAAAACTTCTCCAACAGTTTGGGTATAAGGAAATTGAACTGTTCGGTCCCTATCCGTTTAGTACAGAAAAAGATCAGGCATCCTGGAAGGCCGTTACCTCCATGCTTAACTTTTCTCAAAGCGGTTACTTTGGTAGATCTGCCAAAGAGTTCAAAAAAATTCTGAACGATCATGGTCTGCGTACACCCGCCATGCATATAGGTCTTGATACACTACGCAATAAAATGGGCGAAACTGCAGAAGCGGCACATGCATTAGGGCAGCAATATGCAGGTATTGCGGCCATACCAGAAGAGGAAAGGCGCACAATGGATGATTATAAGCGCATAGCAGATGATTTTAACGTGATCGGAGAAAAAGCAAAAGCTAATGGCATTCGCTTTTATTACCATAACCATGGTTATGGACTTACACCCATAGGGGGAAAGATTCCATTTGATGTTATTCTGGAGCGTACAGATCCTACACTCGTATTTTTGGAAATGGATCTTTTTTGGACGGTAGCCGGTGGGGCCGATCCGGTTAAATACCTGGATGCCCACAAAGGCAGGTACAAACTAATGCACGTAAAAGACATGAAGGAGAGGGTGCGCTTCGCAGGCGATGGCGGAAATGCAGCGCAATGGGTAGAACTGTTTCCACACATTACCGATGCCGGTAGTGGTGTACTCGATCTGAAAACTATTTTAACGCACGCAAAAGCATCAGGAGTAGATCATTTTTTTGTGGAGAATGACAGAATTACAGATGTAAAACAATCGCTCGAAACAAGTTACAAGTATCTTTCTTCGCTTGAGTTTTAAGACGCAAGCCGGGTATTGCCCTACTTTACATCAAACCGAACCCGTATATTTGCGCCCTGATTTTTTAATTACTGAGTAATGGGTTTAAAATGTGGTATTGTAGGGTTGCCCAATGTGGGTAAATCCACCTTGTTCAATGCAATTTCAAATAATAAAGCAGAAGCAGCCAATTTTCCGTTTTGTACAATTGAACCCAACGTGGGTGTGATTTCGGTGCCAGACGACCGGTTGAAAATACTGGAGTCATTAGTTAATCCGCAGAAGGTTATCCCCACTTCGTTCGAGTTTGTGGACATTGCCGGGCTTGTAAAAGGAGCCAGCAAAGGTGAGGGGCTGGGCAACCAGTTTCTGGCCAATATCCGTGAGGTAGATGCTATTGCCCACGTAGTGCGGTGCTTCGAAAACGAAAACATCATTCACGTAGCGGGTAAAGTAGATCCGGTTGGCGATAAAGAAGTTATTGATGTAGAGTTGCAGTTGCGAGACCTTGACTCAGTTGAAAAGAAAATTTCTAAAGTGGAGCGTACCGCCAAGAGTGGCGATGCCAAGGCTAAGAAAGAATTAGCCACACTTATAGCCTATAGAGATACATTACTGGCGGGTAAGAATGCCCGCAGTCTTCAGGTAGATGCTGAGGATAAAAAAGCCATTGAGGACTTGCAGTTGCTTACCGATAAACCGGTGATTTACGTGGCTAATGTAGACGAGGCCGCAGTTAACACCGGCAACAGACATGTAGAGGCCCTGAAAGCTTTAGTAAAGGAAGAAGGAGCTGAGGTTGTTATGGTTTGTGCGGCCATAGAAGCGCAGATTGCCGAACTGGAAAGTGAAGAAGACCGCAAGGTGTTTCTGGAGGAATATGGGTTGAAAGAATCAGGACTAAACCGGCTGATTCGGGCAGCTTATAACCTGTTAAGCCTGATCACTTACTTTACCGCTGGCGAAAAAGAAGTTCGGGCTTGGACTATTCACAGAGGTTGGAGGGCACCACAGGCGGCTGGCGTTATTCATACCGATTTTGAAAAAGGATTTATTCGGGCAGAGGTAATTAAGATACCTGATTATCAGAAGTATAAGAGCGAGGCTGGCTGCCGCGAAGCAGGAAAACTGGCTGTAGAAGGCAAGGAATATATAGTAGAAGATGGGGATGTGATGCACTTTCGGTTTAATGTGTAAGGTTTTTTCCTTTTTTACTTAAACTTTTCTTTGCAGTAGTTGGCTTTATTAATCTGATTTGTAGTACCTTAGCTATCCGCAATTTTTTGTAAGGCGCGGTTTTGTTAACCTATTTTTAGCCTAAACAGGTGGTACTGTGAGAATCCGGATAGTTTTTTCTCTGAAGAATAGAGGTGGTTATGTACCCTTCCATCATCAGTTTTTATTAGCGCAAACCATTAAGGGTTTGATTATGCTGGGTAAGAATGAAAAGTTTTTTTCATATACCCAATACAACTTTTCTGGCCTTAAAGGTCAGATCAAAATCAGCCGTAAAGGTCTGCACTTTTATTCGTCTAAAGTAACGCTGGTATTCTCCTCGTCCGACCAGGAGTTTTTAGATTATTTTAAAAACATATTGTTTGCTCAAAAGGAATTGCTGGTGGGGGCATTGCAACTGGTGCCGGAATCGGTAGAAAATGAAGAGCCGGTTTCAATAACCGACTCGGTAAAGTTCTTGTGCATTTCGCCCATTGTACTGGTACCAGCCTCATTCAATGATGAAAGCGGCAAACGGTTTATCAGTCCGGAGGTGGATGAGTTTTCGGATTTATTATACGACAGCACCATTGCCCGTATGGAAGCCAGTGGTAAGTACAAACCCGAACAGCTTGCCGACTTTTATAAGTTTCAATTAGTGGCCGATAAAGAATATATCAACCGCATTCAGGCATCGCATAAAAAATTTGCCCGTATTTATCCGCTTTACGATCTGGATATTAAGTATGAGGTACGGGGCTATACTTTCCCATTTACCCTGTATGCGCCTCAACCCGTGCAGCAATTTGTTTACGAAAATGGTTTGGGGCATTTCTCTCACAAGGGCTTTGGTATGCTGGATGTGGCACATGCCGACTCTATCCGAAACGAAGCCGATCTGGAAGTAAATTACGCTTAACGACTATTTGCCGGCAGTTGGTAATAGCCCACTAATAAATCGGCCTGCGGCCTGAAGGGCCTGTAGTAAACAAATACTTCGTACAGGTTTTCCGTTTCGAAGTGACTTCCTTCTATCTGGAAACTATTCTGGTTGGTGCCTTCTACCCAGTATTGATAGTCGTACCAGCCTTGTTTAAGAAACAGTGTCTTTTCATAAGCGTTGGCGGCCCGGTTATAATCCATGCGCGAGGTTGAGGAATGATCCCAATCGGTAAGGGCACCCAGTAGGTGAACATTGCCCGTTAGCGGAGGTGATGATAAGGTGAATGTTACAAAAACATAATCGGCCGAAAGGGAAGGATCGCGGTTATCCTGATTATCGATAACATAATTTCCATTCATATCGCGGTATTGAGCATAAGCCTGCCCTTCGCGGGTTTTATCGGTAAGAACAGATAAGTGGAAGGGTCTTTTACTACGGTCTAACCGGCCGGTATTGCGACCCGGAAAGTTGAGCGAGCGAAAATCCACAAACCGGAATTCGTTACCGGCCATAAACTGATTGGTTTTATCAAAGAACCGGTATTCCAGTTCGCGTCTGTCTTCGCGGATAAAACTTGGTTTTATGTTGCCCCGCGCATTATCCCATCGCTGGTTTTGCCTTACCCATATTTGAATAGATTCCATTGGGTTAACTACATCCAGCCTGGCATAATTAAGCTTAAAGTTCAGTTGTTGATTGCTGACACTGAGTGTACCAAGTCCTTGATTTTGCCCGTCCATAGCCAGCGCTATATCATTCGCATAAATCATAAAACGTTTGCTCAGTAAAATATCGTTCTCATCGTTTTCGCGATAAGCAACCAGCAGATAATTGCCCGGAATTTTTACAGCAGGTAGTTCAAAATAATAATGAACATAAGGTACCGATGTGTTGGTAGACATATCGTATTCCGAAATGGTGTATTCGTTGTACTCATTCATAAACTCAAGATCCTGAAGATTGGATTTTGTCCAATCGTAATTACAATGAACAATGCGAACGTAGTAATTGCTTCGCTGGCCAAGCAAATCGTCAAATTCCAGAACCAGGTTCTGGTTACTGATGGGTGCTACGGCTGGTCTTAGTTTATCCTGATTTCCGGTAATGGCAGGGTAGAGCTGTACGGTACGGATTTCTTCTTCATAACTTTTATCGACAAAAACGAGTTTTTTTTGCGAAAAAAGGGGAATAGATGAATAGAGGAAAAAAGAAATTAGAAACCACCTCATGAATTAAGAGATTTACGTTTTGTACAAAGATGCAGGTAAATCAAATGGCATTCCAACTTTAATACCATAAGCTGGGTCTATAATGACAGAACGGTTCATATTGAGTGATCAGGAACTGATTAAGGGATGTGTGCAGGGGAACAGGGCCTCGCAAGAGGCTCTGTATTCACGCTATTGCCGAAAAATGATGGTTATCTGCCAGCGATATGCCAAATCTACACTTGAAGCAGAGGATATTTTACAGGATGGCTTTATCAAAGTTTTTGCCTCCATCAGAAATTTCAGAGGCGAGGCCCGGCTGGATACCTGGATTACCCGCATTATGATTAACACCGCGCTTAATACCCAACGCCAAAAATTATACATGCTGCCCATGGTTGATATTGCTGATGCCCGGCTGCACGAATCGGAAGATGTAAGCCTGGCAGAATTTAATATAAAGGAACTGATTGCAATGATTCAATCGCTTCCGGATGGAGCCCGTGTTGTGTTTAACCTGTTTGCCATTGAAGGCTATAACCATAAAGAGATTGCCGCTATGCTTGATATAAGCGAGGGCACATCAAAATCGCAATACAGCCGGGCAAAATCATTATTGAAAGCAAAACTGGAGAATACTAGTATATATGGAAAATTCGGAGAGGCAAAGATTTGAAGAGAACTGGAAGTCGGCTTTTGAGAATGCCGAACAGAGTCCGTCCGAACGCGTTTGGTCGTCAATAGAAAATTCGTTGACGTATGCAGAAGGCGGAACCATGAGACGCAAAGTAGTTTTTTACAGACGCCTGGCTGCTGCCTCGGTTGTATTGGCGCTTGCGTTGGCCGGATCTACTACCTACTATCTTATGAATGATAAGCGTGAAGAGTTGGCCGTAACAAATAACTCCAGCCAGAATCAACGCATTCAACAAAATGAAAGTAATGCTGAAAATGAAAGTAATGCAAAAAATACCGCTAATACCAAAACACAAATAACCAGCGAAGACAAACCAGAGAAATTTAAACCACAGGTTGTAAAAGGTCAAAACCAGATTCAATTGGTGGATACCCCGCTTGTTGCGATAGTAAACAATACGCAATTGGAATTTGCAGATGTTAACCCGGTAAGCAGGCTTCAACGGTTTGGGTTAAGTGCCTACGATCCATTGGCAGAGTCTTATTTAATTGAGCTGAACCCGAAGAGTAAAGTGCGGGGAGTAACTATTGTACGGAAGCTGCCCGCCATGCCGGCCTCCATGATGGCTGATTCACGCAAAAGAAATGAAGTAAAAGAAAACCTGTGGGCAGCGGTAAACGCATCAACCGGAAGTTATACATCTTATTCACAAGCTGATAATTCGCGGGCAGGTTTAGTAATGAGTACCTCCAATTCATTCGGTAGTCAGGTATCAGCCTCCAGCACGGTTAAACCCAAAGGAAACACCTATTCGGTTGGTGTTAATATGGGCACACGCATTTCAGAACGGTGGGTATTGCAGGGAGGGGTTGCCTATCTTAACCAAAGCCTGGGGTATACTTCGAACTTTGCAGCATTGGATGCTAACAATGCACCCATGGCTATCGTATCAGAGTATTCGGCTTTAAAACAAAATTCAATAGCACTTTCGCCAACCACCCGGTATGATATTAACAGTGTAAATGAATTAGTTTCAGTTCCGATTCAGACCGGGTATATGGTGGTAAACCGTAAGTTTGGTTTGCAACTTAATTCGGGGGTGGCAACCGATATGTTTATTCGCAATACACTTACAGATAAAAGTGGTCAGCTTAGTACATTTTCAGAATCGGCCGGATCCGATTCGCCTTACAATACTTTTAGCTGGTCGGCAATAGGGGGTACAGAATTAAGTTATAAGATTGGTTCGCAATACCGGGTATCTTTAACCCCGGGTTTTCGCTACGCACTTTCGCCTATGTTAAAATCAAATTCAGAAAATACAAACCCCTTTATGTGGGATATGGGTTTCCGGTTCAGATACATTTTAAAATAGGAGATATACCACCCGTAACAGTTACCCCTCCATTTCAATAACTAATTCTTCCCAGCGGCTGTTAGCAGTTTTTAACTCATTGTCAATCTGTATAAAGCGGGTTTGCTGAGCTTCTAATTGTACAGGATTGCCATACACTTCGGGTTTGGCAAGTTCGGCTTCAACCTGTTGTTTTTCGGTTTCGAGTTTAAGAATAACCTCCTCTACCTTTTTTAACTCTTGCTGCAAGGCTTTTATTTTTTTTGAGTTGTCGGGTTGAGGTTGTACCGTCTTAGCAGCCGGAGCAGATACTTTCTTTTGAGGCTTTTCGGCTACGGTTTCGGGGGTAGCGTTTTGTTTGCGCCAATACTCATATTCATCATATGTGCCCGGGTATTCTTTAATCTCATGATTTTCGATATACCAGATTTTGTTGGCCACCTGGCTAACAAAATGCCGGTTGTGTGATACTACCACAAAACTACCCTGATACTGTTGCAGTGCCTGGATTAATATATTTTCCGAAATAAAATCCAGGTGGTTAGTGGGCTCATCGAGCAATAAGAAGTTGGCTTCGGAAATTAATGTTTTGGCTAATGCTACGCGCGACTTTTCGCCACCGCTCAGCACCTTTATCTTTTTAAACACATCTTCATCCGAAAACAAAAAACAACCCAACACATTGCGCAATTCCTGTTCGGTTTTACTACTTCCCGATTGTTTAAGTTCATCCAGAATTTCATTCTCCACATGCAACGATTCAAGTTGATGCTGAGCAAAAAAACCATAGATCACATTATAACCAATAGTGCGTTCGCCTTCCACAGGCTCGGTGTTGGCAATAATACGAAGCAAGGTTGATTTACCTTTACCATTAGCACCAATTAAGGCTATCTTATCGCCCCGTTCAATTGTTGCACTTGTGTGTTTCAGAATTTGCAACGGTCCGTAGGCTTTTGAAATATCTTTTAGGGTTACCACGTGCCGGCCCGAGGGTTGGTTAAATGTAAACCTGAAGTTTACCGAAGCAGTATCGCTCACCACCTCGTCTATCATATCCATTCGTTCTAACGCCTTTACGCGCGATTGCACCTGTCGTGCTTTAGTGGCTTTGGAACGAAAGCGTTCAATAAATCTTTCGGTTTGCCGTATCTTGGCTTGTTGATTTTCGTATGCATTGTTCTGAATTTCCTCCCGAAGTTCCTTTTCTTGCAGATAGAATGAATAATTTCCTTCATACGTTACCAGTTGCTGGTTGGTAACTTCAACGGTTTTATTAATTACATTATCCAGAAATGTGCGNNCATGAGGCATGAGGGTTTTTCGAGCAGTAACTTGGCAAGCATAACACGCATGCGCCAGCCACCGGAAAATTCCCGCAAAGGGCGATGTAAATCTTTTGTTGTAAACCCGATTCCTTCCAGAACTTCTTCGGCCTTTGCCTGCATGGTGTAACCATCCAGGTGTTCAAATTTCTCCTGCAATCGGGTTAGTTTATCTACCAGGTCGTCTGAATATTCAGTCTCTAACTTGTGTAGAATTTTCTCAATCTGTCGTTGTGTATCTACTGCTTCTTTGAAGGCTTCCATGGCCACCGTTAAGATGGCATCTTCAGATTGGTACGAAAGCAAATCCTGATTTAAAAAACCAAGGGTACAATCTTTCGATTTGCTGATGGAGCCGCTGTTGATGGATAAATCGCCATTAATGATTTTGAGGAGGGTAGATTTACCGCGCCCGTTTAACCCGATCAAACCGATTTTGTCGTTTGGGCGGATAAACATAGAAGCGTCTTCGTACAACGGCCGGCCGCCTATGTAATAGGAAATATTTGAAATTGAGATCATAGGCTATAAAACTGGCGCAAAGGTAGGGGATATGTACACCTAATGCCAAGTGTGCACAAAAGGTTTCTGATTATGTAAATACCGGGTAATTATTGCACTTAGATTTGCAAATTTGCAATCCTGTAAATGAAACCCTATGAAACTATTCGTCAGTGCTATTTTGCTTACCCTGTTGCTTTCTTCTTGCGAATCGAAAAAGATAGAAGGAGCGGGAGCATCTGATAGCTTACTTCGTGCAATAAAGCTGCCTGCAGGCTTTTCCATATCGGTATTTGCAGATGTAGAAAACGCCCGGTCGTTGGCCTTATCGCCCGCAGGAATAATTTATGTAGGCAATCGCGATGAAGATAAAGTGTATGCGGTTCAGGATACTGATGGCGATTTTGTGGCCGATAAAAAATGGATACTTGATTCTGGTTTGAATATGCCTAACGGAGTGGCCTTTAAAGACGGTGATTTATATGTTGCAGAAGTGAGCCGCATTCTTAAATATGAAGACATTGAGTCTAAACTGGATAATCCTGGCGAACCGGTTGTGGTGTATGATAAATTTCCAACCGAAGCGCACCATGGTTGGAAGTATATTGCATTTGGTCCCGATGGTAAACTATATGTGCCTGTAGGCGCACCGTGCAACATCTGCGAACCAGAAGATCCCATTTATGCTGCTATCCATCGCATGAATGAGGATGGCACAGATTTGGAATTATTTGCAAGTGGTGTACGCAATACGGTTGGGTTTACCTGGCATCCGCAAACCAACGAATTATGGTTTACCGATAATGGCCGCGATAGGCTTGGTGATGATATTCCACCATGCGAGTTGAATACTGCACCACAACAGGGAATGCACTTTGGTTATCCGTATTGCCACGGAGGTACCGTAAAAGATCCGGAGTTTGGCGATAAGCACGCATGCGATGAGTTTGTAAAACCTGCGCTGAATTTTGGAGCGCATGTTGCACCGCTTGGGTTGAAATTTTATACAGGTTCTATGTTTCCAGCCGGGTATCAGAATCAGATAATTGTGGCTGAACATGGCTCCTGGAATCGTTCGAAGAAAAGCGGATATAAGCTGAACCTGGTTAAATTAAATGGCAATGAAGTTACGGGTTACGAAACATTTGCCAGCGGTTGGTTAAATGAAGATACACAGGAAGTATCCGGAAGACCGGTAGATGTATTGCAATTACCCGATGGCTCATTATTGGTATCCGATGATCAGGCAGGAAAGATCTATCGTATTACTTATTCCAACTAAAAATCATCGGCCACTTCTTCAATTTGCTTACCCTTATCCACATACATCATACGGATAACGGGCACAGAACGATAGGTGAGTTTAACTTCCTTTCGGTGACCTTTGTACACTAATGTTAATGTTTGTGCTTTCCAGTAGTACGATTCCGTGCGTAAACTGTACGTGGCTTTTCCGTATGATTTTTCAAGACCCCGCATTACCTTAGGATCGTGACCTGTAATTACATCTATTTCGTAAATAAGACCTTTGTATGTCTTTAATGAAATCAGTTTAACCGGAACATCACCAATGGTCATATAGTCAGCAGATTTGGTTTCATACTGTTTAGCAGGAAACTCTTTTCTCTCGATCAGGTCTTTTTTGAATTCGGCACCCTTCACGCTGTCAATCAGCATACCCAGTTTTATTTCTTTAAAGCCGTTGCGCCTTTCCAGTTCGTTTATATCCTGGCTATATACAACGTGTACAATCATTAAAAACAGAATGGGTAATATTCTCATGGTTTCGGCTCGTTAAATTGAATAGGAACGGCAACTTTTACTTTATCCCACATTAAAATCAGATCAGCCACATTATTCTTTTGCTCAATCTGTATGGTAAAGGCTTCGTAAATAACATTGTCTAAGGATTGTACGGGAACCTCAAACCGGGTTATATCCCTTTTTGAGTTATAGTTGTACGATCCCCACAAGCCTACATCCTGGTTGATAATAATGGTCCACTTATCTTTTTCAGGAATGGTGAAGATAGAGTAGGTGCCTGCTTTAAGGGCAAATCCTTTTATTATTATATCGCGAGTAAGTGTTATTTCAGTAGCTTCATTAGCTCCTGTTCGCCATACCTGGTTATACGGAACAAGGGAACCAAAAACCTGACGTCCTTTTTTATGGGGCTGACTGTAGGTGATTTTCAGATAGGTATCTTTGTACTGGGCCGCAACTATTGTAAGGGGGCTTGGCCGTGGTTTTACAGAATCCTGTGTATAGGCAAAAACCGGGATGAGTAATAAGAAAAGAATAAATACTCCTGAGTTCTGAAACATGCCTGTAATTTTCATCGCGAATATACTATTTTGAACTTTTATTTAGCTTATGACCCGACCCGCGTTTGATGATATCTATATGGAGTTGGCTGTAAACCTGGCCAAACGATCACATTGTATTAAACGCCATGTTGGCGCAGTACTTACCAAAGACACGCGTATTATTTCTATCGGATACAACGGACCACCATCGGGTACGCATAACTGCGATGAAGAATGGCCCGAAGCCGGTTGCCCGCGCGATTCAAAAGGCGGATGTTCGCTGGCTATACATGCAGAGCAAAATGCGATATTGTATGCCGTTAAAAACAAAACCTCGGTAGAGGGGGCCACATTATATGTAACGCTTTCACCCTGCCTGGCTTGTTCGCGCATCATATTCAGCATGGGTATTAAGCGGGTAATCTATTTCAATTCGTATGCCGAATTTAAAAATTTAGCTTCCGATGAGGGTGTGGATTTTTTAAACAAGTTTGGCGTGGAGTGTACCCGGTATACAGGTAAGTTAGATAATGTAACGCACATGATATAAAATGCAAAAAGCCCGTGTTTAGCGGGCTTGTGGTTTTATATAATTGAATACTGACTTACGCCAGAGCCTTCTCAATACTACCAATAAAACTTGCTGTTACACCTTTCGTTTTTTTGGTTTGCTCGGCCTTTAATACAACTAAAGCGTTGTTAATGGAGTTTACTAATCCAACAGGGTTACCATCAAACCGATAACTGCCCAGGCACCATTCCAGTTCAGATTGTAATTGTTGTTCAATATTAAGGGTACGAAATTTATCCAGAATGCTTTCCGTGGCCTGTTCAATAGATAAAGCTTTGGCCTTTGGAGCTGCTTTTTTTGGTGCTTTCTTTTCCGTAGCTGGTTTTGATGTTGCTTTAGCCATGGTTGTAAGGGTTTTGATTATGATACAAATGTATGTGTCCTTGGTATCGGTAAACAAGCGCTAAGCCGATTATATTTCTGCAATCGTGTGATTAATGAAATGAATTTCAATGCATTGCAGGCTTTAAATAAGTGTGTGATATCACATAAATGACTTGAAGCAATGTTGTTTTAGCAATATTTGATAAAGAATATCGAGAAGTATGGTAACATGCTGCTGATGATTGATGCTGTTATTTGTTTATGAAATCAATGAATGAGAGTGGGTATAAAAACAAAAGAGAAGTGATCCTGGATCACTTCTCTTTGCGAAAGCATCAAGCTAACTTGATTACTTCTTCTTCTTAGCAGCTTTCTTAGCCTTCTTGGCTACTTTCTTCTTAGCTGCTTTCTTAGCGGGTTTTTTTGCCATAGCGTTTTAATGTTTTAGTTAAAACTGTACGAAAGGTATAATAAAAAATTAATTCACAAAAATTTTGCAGAAAAAATTTTTTGATGTCGATAAAAAATCAGGTTGATGATTCAACCATTCATTAACATAACTCATTCATTTAATAATCATCATTTGATATTCACTTCGCATATTAATGTGATGTCGAATTTTTCTTTTACAGATAAAATGATTTGTGATGCGAGTGAAAAAATTTCAGCACCACTACCATTTGAATAGTTAACTAATACTAATGCTTGTTGTGTATGCACACCTACATTACCCACGCGTTTTCCTTTCCAGCCACATTGTTCTATTAACCATCCGGCAGGCACTTTAACTTCTTGATTTACAGATGTATAACCAGGTATTTCGGGAAACGATTTTTGAAGTTTCTGATAGTGTGCAAGGGGTATAGTTGGGTTCTTAAAGAAGCTGCCTGCATTACCTAATACAGTGGGATCTGGTAGTTTACTTCTTCTTATCTGTATAACGGCATCGCTTACTTGTTGAATGCTTGGTGTTGTAATATGTTGTTGTTTTAATACATCATGAATAGCACCGTAGCTTGTGTTAATACGATGTGTTTTTTTGGATAGAGTTAAAGTAACGCTTGAAATAAAAAAATTTTCTTTCAGCTTGCTCTTAAAGATGCTATCCCGGTAGTTAAACTCACATTCGTGATTAAGAAATGTTCTTAATAAACCTGTTTCAAGGTTAATACCAGTAACCGATTTGATTACTTCTTTTACTTCTACACCATATGCACCAATGTTTTGAATGGGTGCAGCACCTACTGTGCCTGGTATAAGCGATAAATTTTCAATACCACCCCAGTTATGATGCACGCAATGCATCACCAAGTCATGCCAAACCTCTCCAGCCATCACTTCTAGCTCAATCAAATCATCAGATTCATAACGAATAGTGATGCCTTTTAATAAATTTTGAATGATAAGCCCGTTGTAATCATGAGTAAAGAGCACATTACTACCGCCACCGAGTATAAATCGGGTATTATTCAAATAGATTGGATGCTGAATAAGGTGCTCTAACGCTGTTAGTGACGAAATCCTGCAGAAGTAACGTGCGTTAGCGGGTACACCAAAGGTGGTTAATGGCCTCAGGTCTTTGTGTTCTTCAATGGTTATCATAATCTAAATTATGACCAAGGAAGAAAAAACGAATGAATTATTAAAATCCCTTAAAGGCTTTCGTTACTTCTTCTTGCGAGAGTTTAAACAGGCAAATACGGGTAAAACGACCGGCTACATAAGTTGTGCCGCATACAATCAATCCACCATCGGATGTGGGCGTTAATGAAGCCACTTCAAAAGGATTAGAAAAACCCAGATACTTACTGCCAACCAATGCTCCGGTTGCTTCATCATAACCAAGTAATGCAATTTGTTTGCTACGCGTATCACTGGCATATAATACCACTTTACGTGCGTTTATAGTGGTGCGCAGTATTTGTACACGGGCATTGGCTGTTAATTCGGGTAGTGAATGACCACCTAAATCGGTACTGGAACTAATACCAGAACTGTTTAACGTAGCAGAAGGAAGAAAATAATTATCGCCAAAGTTGAAACGGGCTAATGCAAATTTACCGCCATCAAGCGGTACAGCCTGACTTATACCTCCATCGTCCTGCTGGCCCTGCACAATACCCTGTGGTTCATCAGCAACCAGGTTGGTGAAGGAAAGCGATAATGTATAATTATAAAATCCATTGAAGTAATAAGCACTGCCTGATTTTCCAACCAGAAAGGGAAGTTTTCGTCCGGTTTGCAGAAAATGAGCGATAATTGGTTCTTCTACAGCATCGCCTGCACCAATCGAAAAGGCTTTTGTTGAACTTACAGCGCCTGAAGTACTCACCACCGATATTACACTTTCTTTATCTACATGATCATAGCTCTGCAATAGAAAATTATTTCCATCTAGTGCTGCTGCTGCGGGATACGAGTTTCCTACCGCAACCTGATCGACCAGAGTACCGTCTGCATTAACGCTGATCAATTGTGTTTGTAACCCCACATTAGTCATACAAAAGAAATAATAGGTACCATTAGCCAACATCAATGGTCCAATTGGTGCCACTAACTCTTCATCTACTTCCACTTCCGATACAAAACCACCATACTCATCTACTTTAAGTAAATAAATACCACTGAAATTAGAATTGAGTAACCTGCGGCCACCTAAAATCAGGTATCCGCCATCGGGTGTTTGTTTTATATCGATGGGGTAATACGTGGCATTAAACTTATTATTGTCGAAAATACGTGTAAAGCTGGCTTTATCGGCAGTGGGGTCAGAATCATTCGAACAACCAAAAAGCAAAACCAATCCAAGTATAAAAATGAAGCGCATGGTATTAACGATCTAAAGTTTTGAAATTACTGCTGAGGAAACGCATTGGAAATAATACTCCGGCCGAGATTATGATGTTGTTGAGGTCTAAATCATCCGGGACATCGCCAATTCCGGCTAACCGATCGTTTCCAAATCGATTTTTAGTGTTGGTAATGTTGCTCATGCCTTTCCAGTACGAACCCTCTAATACAAGGCGTACGTTACCCAGATTATAATCTACTCCAACCCCGGCAGCAATACCCCAATAATTTTCATACAAATCTTTAGCGCCTACAATCAGGGTTTCATTGGCAAATTGATTGGTACCGCCCGAAGCATAGTCGGTGCCCGATATGGCTACGGCTTTATTGGCATTGATTAGCATTGAATACACAATACCCACCTGAACATACGGACGTAATTTATCGCGCAGGATATCGTATTTAATGAATAATGGAAAGTCAGCGTAATCAATTTTTTGCTCCTGATCGTAACGCAACTCTAACGTTTCTGCACTGTTCTCTGTATTATACCACCTAAACTGGTTGAAATAAGTAAACCGGGTATGCCGGTAAGTAGGTTGAACGCTGAACGAAATTCCCTTATAATAAAAGGTGGCTTCTAAAGTAGCCTGACTTCCGGTTTTTGAAAACGAATCGTATTCTTTAGCATTAAGGCCTGCTGCATATTTGGTAGGCACCATTACCGTGTACGACTTAATAGGTTTTGCCTGTGCAAAGTTGGTTCCTGCTTTAAAGCCAAGCCACCATTGCTTTTCCAAAAATTTATTTTGCTGAGATGGCTTGGGTTTGGGCAATGTGTTGCTTGCTTTCTTTTTGAACTGGCTAAAGCCCGTTGTACTAATAGCAACAGTAAGAGCGAGCGATAGAATAAATTTCATAGGCTATCGGATAACAATTAGTTTTTTGGTTTCCTGCAGGAAACCGGTTTTCAGTTGATAAAAATACGTGCCGGGAGGTAAAGAACTAACATTTACCGAAACTTCGTGCGTGCCTTCTGCTTTTTCTTCTGCCAATAAAGTTTTAAGCGTTCGGCCTTGCAGGTCTTTCAGGTTAAGGTAAACCATTTGGGTAGTATTAATAGTAAACCGTATGGTTGTGCTTTCGTGGGCCGGGTTTGGAAAGCAATCTTCCAGGTTAAACCGGCTTGCAATAAAATTGTCTGTTACCCCCGAAATTACTTGTTGGGCCAGGGGTAAAGGTTCGTAATTACCGGCACCTTCTTCTTTTGGACCATTTAAGAAGTCTTTGAAGAAAATATCGTTATTGATTTTCGTTTCGTCTACCAGCATCCAATCGCGCAGCAGGTTGGCATAAACCTGCCGGTAGTCATATTGCATCTCTACATTATGAAGGTTCATATCCGGTACTTTCCCTACCACACCAGGCTGTACACCTTTTCCAAAAATCATTACAGGAGCACCCGTACCATGATCAGTTCCATAACTTCCGTTTGCACGCACGCGTCTGCCAAATTCTGAAGTGGTTACAGTAAGCACCCGGTCTTCCAATCCACGTGCTTTCAAATCATCCTGAAAGGCTTTCATTGCCGAAGCAATATGATACATGAGTGCAGCATGCTGGCCCATGGTTGGATCATAACTTTCCACTTGTTCGGCATGCGTATCAAAACCGCCAAGTTTTACTAAGAACACTTTTGTTTTAACACCCATACCTGCACCTCCACCATCCAGCAAACGTGCAATTAATTGCAATTGTGGGGTAAGTCGGTTGCGCATGCTTCCCCGTGGCGCGTTGAAGGGATAGTTTTCCGGATAGGTTACACTTGAAACAGGAGCACGCTGATACACCTGATTGAGCCGCTCGGCATAATCCTGCGATTTATCTTCCAGTCCCAGTATCCAGTTCAACTCCTTTCCATAAGGTGAATTATCTAATGCAACCGGTGGTTTTCCGCGCGGGTCAATTCCCTGGTCGGTAAAACCTTCCAGTTCTCCTACCAGTTGGGCAAAGCTTTCAGGATTATTGATGGAGATTGAGGTGGGGATGTTTCCTGCCTGATGAAAGATCAGCGATACATCACTCCCCATTTCAATGGCTAATGGATCTTCCATTTCTGGGTTAGGAAATTCATCGGGGTATTGTTTAGGAGCAAATTCCTGTTGTAGGTATCGGCCCACCCAGCCCGAAGAGAAGTAATCATCAAAGCCACCGCCCATAAAAGAGATATCTCTTCCACGAAAATGAGAACCGTTGTTGTTTTTATACGATACGCCCTGTACCACCGTCATTCTACCTCTATCATACAAGTCTTTCATCGCTATCATATCCGGATGCAGCCCCACCTGCGTATCGGCCGGTAATGTGTTATCGAGCAAAATCATTTTGCGGGCACTGTTCTTGGCAGGAATAGCGATGTTAGCACGCCAGCGATAATACGTGTCGTAGGCATCAACCGGAATAATACTGTTCAATCCGTCATTACCTCCGTGTAGTTGTAGGATAATTAGTATACGGTCGTTTGTACTTTGGCTTGCCATTCGGGTAAGCGAGTTTTCGGCCATTAGTTTAATGGGAATACCACCCAATGTAAACGGAACAGCTGCCAGCGAAAGTTTCTTTATAAAGTTTCTGCGTTTCATGTCTTCTTAAATCAATAAAGTTGATACTCGGGCGATTGCAACATGGCGTTAAACAGGTTTTCTAACTGCCGTCTTACTACTTCTGTATCTACCGGGTTGTTCCACCGAAATGCCCAGGCGCCTTCCGGGTCGGCATCAATCTGAGGCGATTTCAAAAATGCTGTCAAAAAATAATTTAGCCGTTCTGCTGTAAGCCCAGCATTATCATCGGCTGCGGTATCGAATGTCAGGTTATCAGAAAGGGGTAATAAATACTTTGCTAACTCAATTATTAGCGATCGGGCATTTGAGGAAATTGCATTACTGAAGTTGGTTTGTACAAAGGCTACCGGGTCAATCTTCATCATGCCACCCATCTGGCTATCCGATACCAGATCGCGTATAAACGCATACCGGCTTACCAGATAATTAGTACTAATCCAGCTGCGGTGATAGATGGGGTATTGATGATACGCATCGTAACCGGCCACATCAAACGGTTCGTAAAAATGCATACCCATGCTTTCCAGCGTACGGATAAGATCACCGGTTTGCTCATAATATGCGGCAGCATTACCCGTGGGGTCGGGTAATTGTACATTAAACATGCGCATCGTACCCATCATCAAATCAAGTGGTGATTTAATGATACCGCCAAAGTTGTCATCGTTAACTCCTGCTGCAGCATCGTAAAAATGCTGACTTTGAAACAGATCTTCCAGTACGGGCTGTAGTTTGTAACCACTGGCTACAAACGTATTAGCCATTTCAGCTATAATGGTATCGTCTGTGGTTTGCGTAATTTCATGATATACAAAATAACGATACACGCGTCTGCAAAAATTGCGTGCCGTTTCGGGTTGGGCATAAATAAGTTCAATCAGCTGGCTGATCTCGTCTTCGGCACTTTCTTCTGTGGGATTGGTTCCATTCAGCAAAAGCGGATCGGGCTGAATGGTAGCATTGCCAAATCTGTCGCTGAATTGTTTTATCGTATTATCGTGGGCGCTGGCATTGGTTACACTACCTCTTACTTTACCTCGCGGCAATTTTTGTGTTCCTGCAGAATACAGGTCTACCGTTTCATCGTACGATGAAAAAGTTGTATCAAGTTCCCAACCTGATAGAACCTGTGCGGCAGCCCGCACATCTTGTTCAGTAAAATTGAAATAATCGCCTGGCACAGTTGCCGGGGGTAAGGTGCCCTCCAACCCACGACCGATAGAAAATAACTCCAGTAACTCGCGTCCGTAATTTTCATTTACACTTCCTGATACATTCAGATTTCCATCGAGTAGCCGAAGCATGGCATTATCTACACTAACCTTTTTTGTTAACTCTTTAATATTGTAATCAACCGGTAATGTTTTATCAAAAGCAAACTTGCGAAAGAGTTGATTCTGAAAATATAATGAACGGCTATTATCTATTTTAGATTGAATAGCAGTAAGTACTGTATGCAGAAAGAATACGATTTTCTCGCGTGTGGCATACGCAAGATTATTACCGGGAGGCACACCAAGCCCAAGCATTTGCCCCATAAACCAGCCTTTAAAGAATTCCTGTAAATCCGGATCGCCACTGTTGGCATCGGTAACTCCAGCCAGTACCCATTCGGCTCCGGTTTCCGGATCAAGTGGTAAGACCGGATCGGGTAGGGGTTGCTGAAATAACAAGGCAATAGCCTGACTTGCTGTTAGGGTTGCAAATGAATCGATTTGCAACTTAGTAGGCCCATAGGTGGCCCGGTGTAAAAGATGGGCGGCTCTTTTATAGCCAAGTTGTCCGCCAAATGAAGGTAAAGGCATGGTAAAATTTAGTTCACTCGGTAAGTTAATCCATTGCCATTAAAGTTGCGATAGGTTTTTCAGTTAAATGGTCATTACTTCCGATTATTGCCTGAATTTTTCCATTATATGGCGCTTACCACGTTAATATTTATTTTGCCCGATCAGAAAGTTAACAGTACCTTAATCGCATGAAGATAATTGAATGCCCGCGCGATGCTATGCAGGGTTTGTCTGAGTTTATACCAACTCATAAAAAGATAGTTTATCTAAACCAATTACTAAAAGTTGGTTTTGATACAATCGACTTTGGAAGTTTTGTATCGCCTAAGGCTATTCCGCAAATGCGCGATACAGCCGAAGTGTTGGAAGGACTTGATTTATCGGAAACGAAGTCAAAATTACTGGCTATTGTAGCCAATGTTCGGGGAGCGGAAGAGGCGTGTAAATTCAGTGCTATCCGTTACCTCGGGTTCCCGCTTTCCATTTCAGAAAATTTTCAGCAGCGCAATACCAACAAATCTATAAGTGAAGCATTAAACGTAGTAAACGAAATTCAGGAGTTGTGCGAAAAGCATAACAAACAACAAGTAGTGTATATCAGCATGGGGTTTGGTAATCCGTATGGCGATCCGTATGACGTTGGGATTGTAGAACAGTTTTCGGATATCCTTTCTGCACTTAACGTGAAGATTATCTCGCTGGCTGATACAATAGGTGTTTCTGAACCTCAGCAGATTGAATATCTTTTTAAATCGCTGATCAAAAAATTTCCAGCTATCGAGTTTGGTGCGCACCTTCATTCCAATCCTAAAACCAGTATCGAAAAAATTGAAGCTGCCTATAACTCCGGGTGTCAGCGTTTTGATGGCGCGCTTAAAGGTTTTGGCGGCTGCCCCATGGCAAAGGATGAACTGGTGGGGAATATGGCCACTGAAACAATTCTTGCATTTCTTGATTCTAAAAACGATGCGCTTGAGCTAAACAGGGAAGAGTTTTTGAAAGCGTTGACTCTGGTGGATATTGTGTTTAATCATTAACCAATTACTTCAATGCAAACATCTTTCCCTGCTTCTCCCAAACTAGTGTTCTTAACCAGCTTGTCTGCTAATCATTCCCTGTCGTGGTTTGCGTGGCGGCTTTTGTACAAGCTCACCAACAACAATTTTGAAACTAACCTGTTATCAACATTCATCTTGCAGGTTGGTGATCATCACACATGCTTACCGCGCAACACCAACCTGGGCGAGTTGGGGGTAGTATTAAAAATCAATATTTAGTTTCTTCTCCAATAAATTAACGCGATAAGTCAAAATGTCAAAGGGCATTGGATCGGCAAAAATTACAATAAAATTTTCCTTCCAATTATTCGCAATCACTTTTTTTACCTTCCTGGGACTTTCGTTATTGATTAAATGTATCAAAATATTTCTATTACCTCTCTCATCTTCATAGCCAATGTATTGCCTGATAAATTTATTAAAGTAATTTTTAGTATCAGCGATTCGATAGCCATTAGGGAAGTTTGACTTATTATGATCCAAGTTCCTAAATTGATCTATAAAAATTTGTTCTGCTGCTTTTACTTCTTCAATTGTGGGGGTAAATCTTGTAGTTAAACCAGACAACTCTATTGACAACTTATATGATCCTGGGAATATAACACCATATTCAGAGTAAATGGAATCAATTCTTATCAAATCAATATTTTGACCGTTTACCGAGATGTTAAACAACAAATTAATTACTAGTATAAAATAAAACTTATTCATAACTATCTCTATTCCCGCAGAGTTACCCGCCTCGGGGACCTTTGCGCTTCTCAAAACTACAACGCCTCTATACCCTCCGCCTGCCGTTGGTATTTGCGTGTTGCTTTTGCACAAACTCACGAACAACAATTTTGTAACGCATCTTTTATCAACATTCATTTTGCACGTTAGTAAATCAACACTACTTCAATATTCTCTGGCCGTGCGAACACACACCATGATGGTGGAAAAATGTTATTCTTTATCACCAGCAAACCACTACCTCAGCGCAAACATCTTTCCCGGCAAGGATTTTACGGCATTCTTAAACTCAAGTGTAAGAAGCAACGAAGCCAATTTACTTGGCGCGAGTGAGGATTTAAAACTCAACTCATCAATCATAACTGGTGCATTGCGTTCTTTCAAAATCCGGAGCACGGTTTGTTCATCGGCATCAAACAAGGTCATATCAAAAGTTGGTTGAGTTACTGCATTTGTGCTTGCCGACCAATTCATAATGTACTCCAGGTCTTTCACAGAAGTAAATAAATTGGCGCGATTGGTTTTAATTAATTTGTTGCATCCTTCTGAAAAACTCTGGCCCAGGTTGCCTGGCAAAGCGAATACGTCTTTATTGTAGCTATTCGCAATATCAGCAGTAATTAATGCTCCACCTTTTTCAGCAGCTTCAACAACAATTAATGCATCGCACAGGCCGGCTATAATTCTATTCCTTGCCGGAAAATTATGAGCATCGGGTTTGGTTCCGAAACGATTTTCGGTAAGCAAGGCACCATTGGTCAGCATCTTCTTTGCAGTTTCTTTATGTGCTGCAGGATAGATAATATCAATGCCACTTCCCATCACACCAATAGTGGCAAGATTATTTTTTAGAGCGGCTTTGTGTGCATGTATATCAATTCCGTAAGCAAGTCCGCTAATGATTAATGCTTTGTGTGGAGCCAGTTCCTGGCAAATACGCTCCACCATTTCTTTGCCGTATTCGGTGGCCTGCCGTGTGCCTACAATGCCAACAGTTTTAGGAACGTTCAGATTCTGATTGCCTTTATAATAGAGTAGGGCCGGGGCATCTTCAATGGTTTTAAGGCGCAGAGGATATTTTTTATCGATGTATAAAATTATCTCAACATCCTCGCGCTCGGCTTTTTTCAACTCTTTTTCTGCATCATGAAACGTGTTGCCATTTTTAATAGCCTCAGCTGATATTGCGCCAACACCGGGAATTTTCAACAGCTTCCCTTTTGGGGTTTTAAAAACCTGTTCGGCCGATCCGCAATAACTAACTAATTGCTTAACCAGGTAATCGCCAATACCTGGAATAAAATGCAAAGCCACAAATGAAAGTCGTTCCTGATCCATGAGTTGAAACCGGAAGTTATAAAACTAAAAATTGAGGATTAAAGCTTTTCGCGAACCTGTACCAGAAACTGACGCACTTTTTTAAGTGAGTCGAGCAAATCCATTTTATCGCGAACGGATTGACTATCGTTTTTAAGCATCTCTTTTGCGCCCTGAAGGGTAAATCCCTTTTCTTTTACCAAATGGTAAATGGTGCGCACATGGTCAATGTCTTCTTTGGTAAACTGGCGATTGCCTTTTCGGTTTTTCTTAGGTTGAATGAGGTCGAACTCGGATTCCCAAAAGCGGATAAGGGAGGGGGCTACATTAAACATCTCGGCTACTTCACCGATAGAGTAATATATCTTCTCAATTTCTTTTTCTTTATACGCCATGAGGGACTAAAGGGGCCTGAAAAAGTTGCAGTTTGGTTTGCAACTCTCTGCAAAGTAACAATTCTTTAAACTTGAAGCAATGCTGTTATTTTTTTTTATCTACAACCTATACACATCAGTTTGTGGATGTCAAAACCCACCCGTCATCGTTGATTTTCAGTGTACTTTCAGGAAAATCTTCTCGTGTAAGTTGCTGAATACGTTTTAATACCTGCAATTGCGCATCTATTTTTACATTTGCCCTAAAGGTTTGGTTAGTAGAAGTAATGTGGGCTTTCATAAATTCGCCTTTTGGAGAGGCATAGACTTTAATTATTGGGGCAAGTCCGTTTACCCCGCTCACATTAATACCACTATAGGTACAGAAGTTTCCCAGGCTGTAGGCAATAAACCGATTTTTATAAACTTCAATTGCACGGGTAACATGCGGCCCATGCCCAAAAATAATATCGGCCCCGGAATCGATCAGGCTATGGGCAAAGGCATATACATCGCCCCGGTTTTCACCATAGAAGATTTCATTTTTACGGGGTACGTGTTGGTGTTGCGGTCCTTCGGCTCCGCCATGGAAAGAAACGATCACTACATCGCTTAGCGAATCTAATTTTTGAACAATGGCTTTTGCTGCTGGTATATCATTAAGGCTCAGGCATCCGCTATTAGGGG
Source organism: Flammeovirgaceae bacterium UBA2786 (assembly GCA_002352225.1). Classification (GTDB taxonomy): domain Bacteria; phylum Bacteroidota; class Bacteroidia; order Cytophagales; family Cyclobacteriaceae; genus ELB16-189. Next base: position 12,969 of record DEIA01000019.1, on the reverse strand, counting down.
CAAAGGCTGTGAAGCCATAGCGCACACCATTTTTTTCGAATATAACATAGGGGGTGGTGGTAAGCCCGGCATGATAAATCCCCACTTCATCAAGGGCCTTCATACTACTTTTCCTTCCAACATCGCCAAAATCGCCAGCATGGTTGTTGGCCAGGCTCATAATATCAAAACCAGCAGCAGAAAGATTCTGGGCATACTTAACCGGGCTGCGAAATACGTAACATACTTTGGGGTCGCGGCAGGTTTTGGCGGTGCCGCCTTCGTCTAACAATACGCCTTCAAGATTTCCCATGGTTACATCTGCATTTTGCAGAACGGATTCAACCTCTTTAAACAGGTTAACGCCATCGTTGGGTGGTAATCCTCCTTTGTCAGGGTAATTGGTACCCATCATAATATCACCAACACCAACTACCGTTATAGTGTCCTTTTTTTGTGCAAACAGGGAAAGTGAACCAAAAAGAAGCAGAATAAAAATGCAGCGCATAGGTTAATTGTATGAAGGCCGCAAAGATAAGGAGTTCTGTGCTTTAGAAAAGGACTACCGATTGATCTTCAAAATCAATCGAGCGATGTAACCGACTGGCTGCCAATCTCAATCAGTTTTTCGTATTCTTTATTGTTAAGGTCGCGCTGAAAGAAGTTGATTGGATTTATATAGGTACCGTTGTATAACACTTCATAATGTAAATGGGCCGCCACAGACAGGCCGGTATCTCCCACGTAACCAATTACCTGGCCGCGTTTTACTTTTTCACCTGCGTGCACAATAAACTTTGTCATGTGTCCATACCGTGTCTGAAATCCAAAACCATGATCAACAAATACCATGTTGCCCAGTGATTCCGAATATTGTGCAATGCTAATGGTACCATCTCCGGTAGAGTAAATGGGTGCACCCTCCGGGGCAGTAAAGTCCAGACCATTGTGTGGCCTTACATAACCCAACAATGGATGCATGCGTAATCCGAATAATGTGTGCAGGTGTTTTAAATCTTTATTGCTTACCGGCTGAATAGCGGGGCGTGAGGCCCACATTTTTTCTTTGCGGGCCAGTTCATCCTGCAATTGTTGGAAAGATTGAGCTTCAATGTCTAATCTATTCTTGAGTTTTTCAACCTGCAAATAAGCATTTCGTACCAGTGGATACATAATAGCTTCGCTTGTTTTTTCTCTACCACCCACACCGGCTTCCCGCTGCGATTGATCAAGAGGTTCCATATCCAGTATTACCCGGTAGTTATGATCATCATTATGCTCCAGCGCACTAAGTTGAGTTGATGTACGATCTAATTGTTTGTACAATACGTGCCATTCAGCTTTTAAACCCTGATTGATTTGTGTTTGAAAAGTTTCATCCAGATGCTCGTATTTTGAATTGAAGTAAAGCAATCCTGCTACTCCCAATACAAATGTGATTCCTAAAAAACGAAGTAACCTTTTGGCCGCATCTTTTGGCGATACAATTACCGGTTCATATTTGCAGGTTTCTGCGTTGTATATGTATCGCATCCGGTTCATCAGTCAAGCGATTGGTTTTGTTTTTTCGATAGGGTTACCAATGTTTCGTACTGTGTGGAAGAGATGCCTTCCATAAAAAACTTAATGGGGTCAAGATTAACACCATTCTTAATTACCTCGTAGTGCAGGTGAGGTGCAATAGAACCTCCTGTACTACCCACTATTCCCAAACGCTGACCTTTTTCGATTTTCTGACCGGTGCGCACTTCAAATTCTTCCAGATGCGAATAGCGGGTAATGTATCCGTTACCATGGTCTATTTCTACATAGTGCCCATAGCCTGCAACCAATTCACTTTTCTTAGTTAGCAGTACACGGCCTGGTGCTGTTGCCAACACGTTTGTACCGCGTGGGGCCGCTATATCTACACCATCGTGGTGATATTTTCCTTTATGGAATGGATTAATGCGCACACCATAACCCGATACTAGTTTCTCTAATTCAAAATTCTCGATTGGTGCAATGGAGGGTGTTGCAATTAACTCGGGTATATCGGTACGGGCTACCCGGGCTTTTAAACTAAAAAAACGATTTCCGTTTTGTGCGGATTGAATTAATTCTGTAAACCGGTTGCCCAATTGAGTAACAGACTCATCAAATTCACTGGCATCCGAAATCAGAATTTCTTCCCGCTCGGGATGTACCTGGCCTGATGTAAGTGGGTTTTGAGTTTCAAATAATTTCTGGTAGAGCGAAAGGTCTTCTTGCTTTAGCTGAGCGAGTTGATTATTAGATTCTGTTAGTAATGCAGAAAGGATAACCTTGTGTTCGTCTAATACCCGGTTTTCAGCTCGCAATTGTTTTTCATGTGGAGTTTCAATAAGCAAATTTTGAAGGAGGAGTAAGGCTACGAAAAACACAAAACCAAAAACAAGAAAGCCCACAATAGCCATAGTAAGACGCACAACCGAAAACCGGGTGCGTTCGTAACGTAACGACTTGGGGTTATAATAGAATTTTGTCAGAGCCATGTGGGGTTAACACAACAAACTAATTCACAACCCGGATTTACCTTCATCCAAAACTCGCGAAAATCAAACCTTTCATTTCAAAATGAACCTAAGCGGGTTAATTTTGTGGCTTATCTGGGTTAAAAACCCATAAATATAGAGAAAAACACCACTTGCAAAAGTTAAAACGGACTTAGAATTAATGGATTCAGCTTCGATTAGACGTAAATTCCTCGTTTTTTTTGAAAATAAGGGTCATAAGATAGTTCCTTCGGCTCCACTTGTCCTTAAAAACGATCCCACCTTACTCTTTACCAACTCGGGCATGGTGCAGTTTAAAGACTACTTTCTGGGGAACTCAACACCCAAAAGCAAACGCATAGCCGATACCCAAAAATGTTTACGTGTAAGTGGAAAGCATAACGACCTGGAAGATGTAGGGCATGACACTTATCACCACACCATGTTTGAAATGTTGGGCAACTGGAGCTTTGGCGATTACTTTAAGAAAGAAGCCATTGCCTGGGCATGGGAGTTATTAACGGAAGAGTATAAACTTCCAAAAGACAGATTGTATGTAACTGTTTTTGGTGGCGATAAGCATGATAACCTTCCGGTAGATGAGGAAGCAAAAGAGTTATGGAAACAATTTGTTCCGGAAGAGAGGATACTTCATGGAGTAAAGAAAGACAACTTCTGGGAAATGGGAGAACAAGGTCCGTGCGGTCCTTGTTCCGAAATTCATATCGACATACGGCCCGAAGCTGAAGTAAAGAAAAAACCGGGTAAAGAATTAGTGAACAGCGATCATCCGCAGGTAGTTGAAATCTGGAATCTCGTATTCATTCAGTTTAACCGGTTGGCTTCTGGTGCACTGGAACCACTACCCGAAAAACATGTGGATACGGGTATGGGTTTTGAACGGTTGTGCATGGCTATACAGGGTAAAACATCTAATTACGATACCGATGTGTTTCGTCCGTTAATGGAGTTTATTGCTATCCATGCCAACGTTAAGTATGGCAATAATACAAAGACAGATGTGGCTATTCGGGTTATGGCCGATCATATTCGCGCGGTTGCCTTTGCTATTGCCGATGGTCAGTTGCCCAGTAATACCGGTGCGGGGTATGTAATAAGAAGAATTTTACGAAGAGCCGTGCGGTATGGGTTTTCTTACCTGAACTTTAAAGAACCGTTCATTCACCGGCTTGTATTTTTATTAGCAAACCAGCTAAGCGAGGTGTTTCCTGAATTGAATCGGCAACAGGATTATGTAAGCCGTGTAGTGCACGAAGAAGAAATTTCATTCTTAAGAACACTTGATAAGGGATTGAAACGAATTGATAGCCTTAACCAATCCATTACCGGAGAACAGGCGTTTGAATTGTACGATACTTATGGATTTCCGTTCGACTTAACTTCTTTAATTGCCCGCGAACGTGGGTTTACAGTTGATGAGAAGGGGTTTCAGGCTGAGATGGAAAAACAAAAGTCCCGCTCTAAAATTGATGCCGCCAAAGAAACCGGAGATTGGGTATTGGTAGGCAACGATGTAAAAACAGAATTTACCGGCTACGAACAGTTAAGTGGCGAGGCTACTATTGTTAAGTATCGTAAGGTAAAACAGAAGAATAAGAATTTCTATCAGTTGGTATTGGATAAAACACCCTTTTATGCCGAAAGCGGAGGCCAGGTTGGCGATATAGGAACCATTGAAACAGCAAATGAGAAGATTGCTGTAATTGATACCAAAAAAGAGAATGAACTGATTGTTCACTATACCGAATCAATTCCCTCCACGCTGTCGGGAACGGTTTATGTTTCTGTAAATGAGAGCAAGCGCAGGCAAACGATGAACAACCACTCGGCCACGCATTTGTTGCATGCAGCTTTGCGCCAGGTGCTGGGTAAACACGTGGAACAAAAAGGGTCGTTAGTGAATGAAAAATTGCTGCGCTTCGACTTCTCTCATTTTACAGCTATGACGAGTGAAGAGCTTGTAAAAGTGGAGGCCATTGTGAATGAGAAAATCCGCGAAAACATTTTGCTGGACGAGCAGCGCAATGTGCCCATCGAAAAAGCAAAGGCTCTTGGAGCCATGGCCTTGTTTGGCGAAAAGTATGGCGACTATGTTCGGGTGATAACCTTCGATTCTAAATTTTCGGTTGAACTATGCGGTGGCACACACGTAAAAGCTACTGGTTCCATTGGGTTGATTAAGATAATTTCTGAAAGCTCTGTTGCTGCCGGTGTGCGCAGGATTGAAGCGGTTACTGCACAAGGTGCTTTTGATTATCTGAATCAGTCGCTGGCTATGCTTTCGGAATTGAAAAGCATGTTGAAGAACCCTAAAGATATTGTTGCTTCGTTGCAGAACCTGGTTGACGAAAGGCATGTGCTTGAAAAAAAATTAGAGTTGGTTAATCAGGAAAGGGCCAATCTGCTGAAGGACGAATTACTTACCAAGGCTAATAAAGTAAACGGATACACATTGATTCTTGAAAAGGTTAGTGTGGCCAATGCCGATGCATTGAAAAATATTGCATACGCGTTGCGCAGCCAGGTTGACGATTTATTGCTTGTGCTGGCCGCTAATGTAGACGGTAAACCGCAAGTAGCCGTAATGCTTGGCGAAAAGCTTGAGGCTACCAAAAAATTTCATGCCGGCAATATGGTTAAGGAGTTGGCTAAAGAAATTGACGGTGGGGGTGGTGGTCAGCCTTTCTTCGCTACTGCCGGAGGAAAAAATCTGGAAGGACTGGATCAGGTTCTGGTAAAAGCAAAACAATTAATTTAATTCAAAATATGAAAAGAGTTGTAATAACGCTGGTTGCGTGTTTGCTTTTTATCACCACCCATGCACAGAATCAGAAAGAAGTAATTGGCAAGTTCAACGAGTACTCGCAATTGATACTTAACAAAGAGTTTGATAAAGCCCTCGACTTTGTTCATGATGGAATTTTTGAAATTGCTCCCAGAGAACAGATGAAATCTATTCTGGTTCAAACCTTTAATAACCCTATGTTGGAAGTAGAAATGACAATGCCTGAAGTAAAGGGCATTAGTTCATTTACGGAAATTGAAAATAAACACTATCTAAAATTTAATAGCAAAAATGTAGTTAAAATGCGTTTCAGCCCCGAGGCTATTGGTGAGGGCGAAACAGCGATTAATAAAGTAAAGCAAGGGTTGATAGCCCAGTTTGGTGAGGCGAACGTGGTTTACGAAGAAGCAACCCGATTCTTTAATGTTACTACCGTAAAACCTGTAATTGCTGCATCAACCGATAAGAAAAACTGGAAGTTTGTTACCATCGACAATGACCAACTAATTCCCATGCTCGAAAAATTTTTACCCAAGGCAGTAATTGATCTAAAGGTTGATTAAGAGTAATCGGGATGAACGCTCTTGATAAATACACCGTGGTTATTGGACTTGAAGTACATGCCCAGTTACTTACGCAAAGCAAAATTTATAATTCAGATTCGGCTGTGTATGGCGGTGCTCCGAATACACATGTAAGTGTAATTACTTTGGCGCACCCCGGTACGTTGCCGAAACTTAATCGTAAAGTAGTTGAGTTTGCCATAAAGATGGGCCTGGCCTGCCATTGCGAAATTTCGCGTTATCAGATTTTCGATCGTAAAAATTATTTCTATCCCGATCTGCCAAAAGGGTATCAGTTAACGCAAGATCGTACGCCAATCTGCAAAGGCGGTTTTGTTACCATAACCACAAAAGGTGGCGAACAGAATATACCCCTTAACCGAATTCATATTGAGGAGGATGCAGGTAAATCTACTCACCTCGAAAATGAAACGGATACTTTGGTTGATTTTAACCGGGCAGGAGTGCCCTTGATCGAGATTGTTACCGAGCCAACACTGCACAGCTCAGAAGAAGCCTATGCGCTAATGACGGAAATCCGGAAGTTAGTTCGATACCTCGAGATTTGTGACGGCAATATGGAAGAAGGCTCGCTTCGGTGCGATGCCAACGTATCGCTTATGCCTGTTGGCTCGAAGGTGCTGGGTAAAAAAGTGGANNGAAGGAATTATAAGCGAAACCCGAACCTTCAATGCCGATACAGGTTTAACGTACAGCATGCGTACTAAAGAGGAGTTAAATGATTACCGGTATTTTCCCGATCCTGATTTAAGTCCGCTTGAAGTTTCAGAAGCGTGGCTGAATGAGATAAAGGCTTCTATGCCTGCACTACCGCGCGAGCTAGTGGAAAAGTTTGTTTCTACGTATAAATTACCGGTTTACGATGCTCAGGTGCTCACACAATCAAAAGAGTTAGCACAATACTTTGAAGCAGCCTGCGCGTTTACATCAAATTTTAAAGCGGTTTCTAATTGGCTCATGGGGCCTGTAAAATCATATCTGAACGAAAAGGGTATAGAAGCAGATCAACTTCCGGTTAAACCCAAAACGATTACTGAGGTAATTGAACTGGTTGATTCAGGTAAAGTAAGTTTTGCAACGGCTTCGCAAAAACTGTTTCCGGAGTTGATGTTAAATCCACAAACGTCCCCGGCCGAACTTGCCCAGAAACTAAACCTGATTCAGGATAGTAATGTGGATACATTGTTGCCCGTGGTGGAACAAATTATTACTGAATTTCCGTTAAAGGTTGAAGAGTATAAGAAAGGTCGTAAGGCAATTCTTGCTATGTTTATGGGCGAAGCGATGAAACGTACCAAAGGCAAAGCTGACCCTAAACTGGTGAACGAATTGTTTTTGGAGAAATTGAGTTAAAACAAAGAAGTATGAAAAATTTATTATTCGGTGCATTAATGATAGTGGTGCTTGCGTGTAGCGAAAAGAAGCCCGGTTGGGAAGTAACTCTTTCCGGTAAGGTTGGTTTTCCACAAGCCGGTGAAATTTCAGTTAAAGAACTAAAACAAGACAACACAGGTGTAGCAGATACCATTAAATTGAAAGCAGATTATTCTTTCGCGAAAAAATTATGGCTTACCGAACCCGGATACTACCAGATTAATTTTTACAATAAGCAGGTAATAACATTAATTCTTAATAAGAGTAACGTTACCATTAACGTAGATGGAAACAATCCTCAGGGGTTTGTAGAAGTGAAAGGCTCGCCCGATCAGGATTTAATAGCCAAGGTGCAGCAGATGATGAGTAACCTGCAAACCTCTCCACAGCTATCGCAATTAGAAATGGAATTTGCCGAGGCGTCTGCACAGCAAAATCAGGCTAAAGTAGCCGAACTGCAACTACAGTATCTTGAGTTGATGAACAAGGGCCTCGAACAGGTAGCTGATGTGATTCGCGAAGAACCACCTTCATTGGCTGTATTAAACCTGTTGCAGCAAAATGTACTGGATAAAGACACTTTTTTTGATTTGTATCTGAGTACAGCGGATAAGTTTAAAAAAGAATGGCCCGACTCGCGGTACACTAAAGAGTTTGTCGATTTGGTAGATAAGATGAAGGTTACAGCAGTAGGGCAGGTGGCCCCTGAAATAGACCTTCCCAATACGGAAGGTGTTCAAACCAAACTCTCCTCTTTGCGCGGCAAATATGTGTTAATCGATTTTTGGGCAAAATGGTGCGGCCCTTGCAGGCGCGAAAACCCAAATGTGGTTAAAGCTTATCATAAGTTCAAAGACAAGGGCTTTGAAGTATTTGGTGTATCACTCGATCGAACAAAAGAAGATTGGTTACAAGCTATTGCAGAAGATGGTCTGGTATGGACACACGTTTCGGATTTAAAGTATTTTGAATCGCAGGCGGCACATGATTACAACATCAATGCAATACCTTTTTCAATCCTGATTGATCCGCAAGGAAGAATTGTTGCTAAAAATTTACGGGGCGCAGCATTGGATAAGAAACTGGACGAGGTGCTGGGAGGGATTTAACCAATAATACGGTTTGAGTTGTATTACCAAACTGGATTTGCGTGCGTACAATCAATAAGTAGTAAGACAATACGACAAAATATTGGCACCCATTTGTAGCGCCATTAACCGTTTTGCTTCGGGCACGTTGTGTATGCGCTGGTCTTCCCAACCATTACCCAGGTCGCACTCATAAGAATAAAAAACCACCAGCCGGCCTTCATAAAACAGCCCAAAACCCTGCGCGGGTTTTCCATCGTGCTCGTGGATTTTTGGTAGCCCTGTAGGAAAGTTAAACTTCTGATGATAGAGGGGATGCGTGTACGGTACTTCAATCAACTCAAGTTCTGGAAAAACTTTTTTAAGCTCCAACCTGATAAACTTATCCAGCCCATAGTTATCATCTATATGAAGAAAGCCACC
>DEIA01000019.1:3116-4078 GCA_002352225.1 Flammeovirgaceae bacterium UBA2786 | reverse complement strand
TGGTCTGGCTAAAATAAAGAAACGGTTGCCGTACGGCAACCGTTTCTTTATGAAAGGGATTTACTACTTAAAACGCAAAGCCAAACGTTAGTCCGGCACGAACCCCAAATCCATCAAATACACCCGTGTCAAAATTATCGGTACCATCGGTAACTTTTACATTGCCGCTAGAAAATTGCGGCCCAACAAATGCATCAATAGAGATTTTTTCCTTAAAAATCCATTGTTTACCAATTACCAATCCACCACCAAAAGAAGAATAAGTGCCTTTAGAGGCTGAGCTTTCTTCTGTTAGTTTGAAGTTTTGATAGCGAACAAACGGAGCCACATAAACACCAGCTGGTGCCTCGGTTTCAGACAAATAAAACCTGTATTCTGGTGTTATTCCAAAGCCAGAGAATTTGGTGTCTTCAGGGCTGTAGGAAGTAAAGAATGCACCAAGCTGAAAACTTCCGGTGGCACTCAATTTTCTTTCATACGATACGTTAAACGTCTTAACAATCGGGCTAAAAATGTTGATTTTCAATACATTTTCTTGCGCATGGGCAGATGTTATTGCACCAGCCATCAAAATAATAAGGGCAACTAATCGGTTTTTTTTCATTGTGAGTTGGTTTGTTAGCTAAATATAGCAAACAAACGGCCAAAATAATTTTTGGTTACCGTTTAAACCTTTAGTTGATATAAGATTCTAAGCTATGTTTTAAAATTAAACCAGGTATGAAAACAATTTTTAAGAACAGTCTGTTAAGTTTTGCTTTACTCTCACTTATTTTTTTATCGTCCTGTATGGATGACAAATTTGAATTATCAGATCAGGATACTCAAAACATTGAAAACGAAGCCGTAACCGATGGCTACTTTGAAGATGCAGAAGACATGGCCACATTGGCTGTAGCAGCAGAACCGGAAAGTGAAGGTGGCCGGATACCTTCGTTTGGAAAAGTAGCTGGTACCAAACC
>DEIA01000019.1:0-3023 GCA_002352225.1 Flammeovirgaceae bacterium UBA2786 | reverse complement strand
ATATCGGCACCTAAATTCGAAATTGTTTTGGAAGACGGTCGTGCCACCTGGCCTGACGAAACCTTTGCAACCCGCGAAGGAAGCCATACCCGCGAATGGGTAAGAAGCCTTAATCCTTCGCAAGACCAATGGATAGTAGAGGGTTCGGCTACAGGTTCAAACCGGAATGGCATTCTTTATCAGGTAGAGATAACCAAACCGCTGGTTTACAAACGTGAGTGTGCAATAAGCAACCGGGTGTTTATGGCAGTAGAAGGTACAAAGGTACTTACAGTTGGCGATCATGTTATTTCAATTGATTATGGAATAGGTACATGCGATCGAATCGTTACCATAACGATTAACGGCCAATCCCGTTCGGTAATAGTTAGAGGTGAGTAAGCGCTTGTGGGGAGCGCGGAAAAGCCCGATGCCTTATGGCACGGGCTTTTTTTTGTTCTTAGGTTAGCCGTAATTGCAGATCAAAATCTCGTATGCGTCAATACCTCAATTTACTTCAGGATATTTTAGATAACGGAACTATAAAAACCGATCGTACAGGAACGGGAACCCGTTCGGTATTTGGCCGGCAACTCCGGTTTAACCTGGCAGAAGGTTTTCCACTTGTTACCACCAAAAAGTTACACCTGCGCTCTATCATTTACGAGTTGCTTTGGTTTTTGAAAGGTGATACGAATATCAAATACCTGAAGGATAATAAGGTAAGCATATGGGACGAATGGGCCGATGGAAACGGAGACCTTGGCCCGGTGTACGGTAGTCAGTGGCGTAGCTGGCCCGCACCCGATGGCCGAAGAATAGATCAGATTACCCAGGTATTAAACCAGATCAAACAAAAACCTGATTCGCGCAGGCATATTGTTTCGGCCTGGAACCCAGCCGAGGTTGATAAAATGGCATTGCCACCCTGCCATGCACTTTTTCAATTTTATGTGGCCGATGGAAAATTATCGTGTCAGCTTTACCAGCGCAGTGCGGATTATTTTTTAGGTGTTCCGTTTAACATTGCAAGTTATGCATTGCTAACGCAGATATTTGCGCATCAAACTAACCTTGAGCCTGGTGAGTTTGTATGGACGGGCGGAGATGTGCATTTGTACGCTAATCATCTTGAGCAAGCTCAATTACAATTGAGCCGGCAGCCCTTTCCGCTTCCACAGCTAAATATTCGCAGAAAGCCAGATTCGCTTTTTGAATATGAGTTTGAAGATTTTGAAATAGTAAACTACCAATCTCATCCCTCTATTAAAGCTCCAATTGCAGTCTAGTTCATAAGTTGTGAAAACACCAAACAATTTTTTTTACCTGATTTGTTTTGGGGTTATTACTATCATACTTGGTAACATTGAAGCAGTTGCCCAGCCCGATCGGCCATCCTTTACAATATTTAAAACTAATACCCCCGTTGTTTTAGATGGTGAAGCAAATGAAGAGGCCTGGGCCACTGCACAGGTTATGTCTAACCTGTACCAACAATTTCCATACGATACACTTCCGGCAAAAACCAAAACAGAATTCAGATTTACATACGATGAGGAGTATATCTACGTAAGTGTAAAATCATTTGATAATAAAGAAGGAGGACATGTGATTTCTTCCCTTCGAAGAGATTTCAGAGGCCCCGGTCTGGATGGGGTGTCGGTAGTAATAGATCCGTTCCAGGATCGTACCAATGGTTTCTTTTTTGGGCTCAGTCCGGCTGGTGTTCAGCGCGAGGGTTTGGTATCAAATGGGGGTATGGTTAGCGAAGACCTTGACCTGTCGTGGGACAACAAGTGGTATGCAGAAGCTAAAGTATATAACGATCATTGGATAGCAGAGTTTGCTATTCCATTTAAAACACTGCGATTTAAGGCAGGAGCCAGGGCATGGAATATTAAATTCTATAGAATAGACAGTAAAGAGAATGAACGGGCCTGTTGGCCATTAACACCCCGATTTTTTGAACCGGTTAATCTCAATTTTACTGGCGAAATGATTTGGGATGCACCACTTAAAAATCCAGGAGCAAATATTTCCATCATTCCCTATTCGGCAGCGCGTACATCACAAAATTTTCAAAATCAAGAGTCACGCAAAGATCAATTGCAATTTGGTGGCGATGCCAAGATGGCTATTACACCCTCATTAAATCTGGACCTTACAGTTAATCCCGATTTCTCGCAAGTTGAAGTAGACAGACAAGTTACCAATCTCGATCGCTTTGAATTATTTTTTCCGGAGCGCAGGCAATTTTTTTTAGAGAACGCAGATTTGTTTTCTTCGTTTGGACACATGAGGGTCCGGCCTTTCTTCTCACGAAGATTAGGTATAACGCGCGACCCCAACACGGGGCAGAATATTCAAAACAAGATTTACTTTGGCGCACGCTTAAGCGGAAACATAAACAAACTATGGCGCATTGGCTTTCTGAATATGCAAACCGCACGTGATGAGCGTACTCAAACCCCTTCTTTCAACAACACCGTGGCAACTGTGCAACGTAGGCTTGGAAGTAATTCTAATCTACGGGCAATAATGATGAATCAGCAACTGTTTGGAAATGATTCATTACCCTTCAGGATTGGGGGTTATCGATATAACCGTGTAGCAGGTCTTGATTATAACTATAGCTTTCTGGGAAATAAGTGGACAGGAAATCTTTTTTATCATAAACAATTTTCAGAGTCTGAGGCTACTGGACAGTTTGCACATGGGTATAGTTTGGTATACAGTACCCGTGCGCTGAGTTTTAACTGGTACCATCAAATAATTGGAAGCGGCTACACACCCGCATTGGGATTTGTACCGCGAAATGGGTATAAAAGAATTTCACCATCGGGTAGTTATTTTTTTTACCCCCACTCCAGTGTTATTAATAACCATGGGCCCGTTGCAGACCTTTCGCTTACCTGGGATGATGTGTTTGGTTATACCGATCATGAATATTCGGTTGGTTACTCCATCACCTTCCAAAATCAGGCTACCTTACTTGTTAACGTAAAAGATTTTTACACCTATCTTTTCAAAGATTTTGACCCTAC
>DEIA01000047.1:1511-76363 GCA_002352225.1 Flammeovirgaceae bacterium UBA2786 | reverse complement strand
ATTAAATCCTCCAGCATTTTTTTGTCCTGCCAATCGAGTGATTGTTTACCCCGAAGTTTTTCCTGAGCATCGTCTATTGATTTTTGTAAATCGCGCGCACGTTGAATTCCCTCATCTATTTTTCTTTCTGCCGATCTTTGATTTTGAGAGATGTCTTCTTTCAGTTCATCGTCTCCGGGTAAAGCAAAAGTATAGGCTGAACTTCGTGATGACTTGCGACCATTAACACCATCATTATCCCAAACCTGAAGATGATATACAATCTTGTCGCCAGGCTTCAGGTTAATAGAATCAACCGACCATTGAAAGAAGAAGTTTTGTTGTTTGTTGTTGCGGGCAATCGGTACACTTCGCTTTTGTTGCACCCCTTCTTTGTTTTCTGAAAATACAGTGTAATTCAATTGAAGTGCGGTTATGCCATAGTCATCAGTAAGAGAACCACCCAGCAATATGTTTTTGTATAATACAGAGTCCTGAAGACTTTCGACTGAAATTTGTGGATATTGATCTTTAACCACATCAACGCGATAGGCAAGCCGGTCTTTGTTTTTGCTTTCTTTATTCTCTAGTTCGATCCAGTAATCTTCAGAATTTTTAAATCCTTTTCCAAACGTAAATACATTATTATCAATAAGTTGCATATCGTTCGGGGGGCTTTCTGCAAAAAACAGAACAGCCCGTTGAGTATGTGCTGTTGTAACAGACCAGGTAATTTTTGTTCCTTCGGGCACCTCCAGATTTCCAGCATTTTTTAGTTGCTGCGAACGTAAACCCAGATAGGCGGGATAATCTAACGCCACATTTAAACCAATAATTTCGGGGCGGTTAATGATAGACAAAGTATAGCCGGAGGAAAAAAACCCGGAAGCCTCAAATGCAAAGTCAACAGGCTGTTGAATATTTTCAAAGGTATATTGAAACTCACCGGCATTAATATTTTGCATTTTCCAGCGCAGATCCCCGGCAACCAAATAAACGGCATTGGGGAGCGCATCACCATCCAGCTTCAGCGAAAGCGTAAAATCTTCGTTAAAGAAAGCGGTTAAACTTTTGTTTTGAATGTTAAACTTAAAGGGTGCCTGAGGAGAAAACTCCTGATTGAACTGCACAATTCGCTTTGTGCTTTCTGTAAAAATTCCAGAATTGAAAACGAACAGAACAATAATTACTGCGAGTGGAATAAGCAGGTACCGTAAATATTTTGTGTTAGATTTAAGATCAATGGCACCTTCAAAGGCAATGTCTTGCAGGGATAATGTTTTTTGAGCCACGCCCGCCCGGGCCAACGCATTGTTGGCTTGAGCGTTTAACTGAAGTAGGTTTAAGAGTTTATCAGAAACATTTGGAAAATAATTTCCGATAAGCCGGGCGCTATCCTCTTTGCCTAATCCCTTTTTATAAACAATCCACTGTAAGGGTTCGCGTAAGAAACGCAATATGGCAAATGCAGCCACTACAAAGAATGCGCTAAAAATAAAGAGCCGCCCGGCCTTACCGAGCCATAAATTATATTCAATTAAAGAGGCAAGTAAAAAATAAGCAAGGAGAAGGGAGAGAGAAAGAATAAGCCCACGCACCAATAAATTAAAATAGTACCTTTTTGTAAAGGCATTTATTTTCTCCTCAATCTTACCGGTACCTGCACCCATACGGTTAACTAAAACGAACTAAAGCTAAAGATAGTTTTAATCCTTTTAAGGTAGCCTTGTTCAAAGGAGAAATCAAGCCGTTTAGGGTGTGATTTTCGCCTCTGGAAAAAGCCAGCCATATTCTTGTTCAAAGTATTCCAACACGTGCATCTTCAAGAGTTTTTCTTGTTCCAGCAAATCAAAATGGGGAAGTTTTTTAACAAGTTTCCAATGTGGCCAGCCTTGTGCATCCTGCCCCTCAAGGGTATAATAACCGGCCAGGCTTAATACCTTGCAGATGGCGATGTGCATCAGGTCTTGCTTCTCTTCTTTGGTAAACCGACCCGGGCCACGCCCCAGTTCCTGCATTCCAATAAGAAACAAAACTCCGTTTAAGTCCTTCGGTTTTTTAGCTACTATTTTTTCGAGCTCGGCCAGCAGGGCCTGCCATCGTCTTTGTAAATGAAGGTCGCGCTGAAACATTATGTGTTGCTTAATTCGTCCCAGTATTCAAACGCTCTGCGCAAGTGAGGAATTACAATAGTGCCTCCTACCAAAGTAGCTACACCCATTGCCTCGTGTACCTCGGCTGTTGAAAACCCTATTTCTTTGCATTTGCCCAGATGATACTTTACACAATCATCGCAACGCAAAACAAGCGAGCACGTAAGGCCAATTAACTCCTTCGATCTTACATCCAGTGCCCCATTCTGGTAGGCATTGGTATCGAGGTTAAAAATTCGTTTTATAATCAGATTATCGGCAGCCAGAATCTTGTCGTTCATTTTGCTGCGGTATTCATTAAATTGCTGTACAAGTCCCATAAAAAAAGCTGGTAAAAATTTCTTCAAAGATGGGCTCAAAACAGATTAAATCAAATGTAGCGCAACAAACCCTTAGTTTGCTGCGCGATTTTGTTTCGCTGGTCTACCCTAATTATTGTATGGGATGTTCCAACACGCTATACCGAGGAGAAGAAATCTTATGCACGTATTGCATCAGCAACCTGCCCCGCACAAATTATATCTACAATTATCAAAATCCGGTAATGTTGCGCCTGCAAGGCAGGCTTAGATTAAAATATGGTCTGGCATTTTTAAAGTTTCGTAAGCACGGGCTTGTGCAACGGTTATTACACCAGTTAAAATACAATAATCACCCGGAAGTTGGCGAGGTATTGGGCAGGGTATTTGGCAAAGAAATGTTTGAGAATGGGTATGCAAATGAGTTTGATGTGATTATTCCTGTACCGCTACACGCAAGCCGAAGACGGGCGCGAGGGTATAATCAAAGCGCCTGGATTGCAAAGGGGCTGGGGGTTTCATTAGAAATTCCATGGGATGAATCGATTAGTACACGTAAGGTGAGCACCAAAACACAAACCCGTAAAACAAAGACTCAGCGCTGGCACAATGTTGAACATGTTTTTGATATTAAGAATGAAGATAGAATCCGCGATAAGCGTATCTTATTAGTAGACGATGTGATGACCACGGGAGCAACACTAGAAGCTTGTGGAACCTGTTTGCTGCAGGCGGGCTGTAAAGAGCTAAGTGTGGTTTGTTTGGCCGAGGCATAAAAAAACCCTCCGAGTTGGAGGGTTTAATGTTTTTACGAGAATGTATTCTTAGTAGTTAGATCCTGCGCGAATCATAGCGCAACGGAAGCCGATAGTGGCTGTTGCAGAATCTTCATCCAAAAATCTGCGTGTACCAGGCGACATCCAGTAGGCAACATCTTTCCAAGAGCCGCCTTTATACACACGTACTTTATCTGAAATTAGCGAGATAAATCCTTGTGGATTTTTGGTGTACTCATACTTGCGAATGTTTTTGGTTGTACCATCGGGTAATGTTACGGTAGAATCTCGCTGTGTTTTTTCGTAACGGTTTCTGTATTCAGAGTGACTATCAATAAAATCATCTCTACGAATAGGGTTCAGGTCATCGAAATCCTGATGCGACAATGGTCGGTACACGTCCATTACCCACTCGCTTACGTTACCGGCCATATTATATAAACCATAATCGTTAGGAGGATATTCGTAGATATAAGAAGTGATTAATGCACCATCGTTCAAACGACCCGCAATACCGGCATAGTCACCACGGCCTCTCTTGAAGTTAGCAAGGAAGGCACCCATTTGTTTGCCATAAGGATTACGAAGTGCGTGGCCATCCCAGGGGTAAATCCTCTGGTGTGTTTGCATTTCGTCTAACCACTGTGTTCCGATAAGAGCCTGCGCGGCATATTCCCATTCTGCTTCAGTTGGCAGGCGGTATGCCGGAATAACTACACCCGACTCGAGTGGAATTCGGCCAGCACCTGTTTCAGGCGCAGCAATACCGGCTTTCTCGGCAAGGTCTGCATTAACTTTAGCAGTACGCCATTTGGCATACTCGTGTGCTTGTTTCCACTTAACGCCAACTACAGGGAAGTAGCGGAAGCCAGGGTAGCGCAGGTAATGGTCTACATAAGGATCGTTAAAGGCAAGATTAGAAGTCCAAACCGTTGTGTCGGGAAGAGCCAGAGAATAGGCCTTGCCACCATCTACTTTTGTTGAGTCGGTTTGCAGGTAATACAGGTATTCTAACCAGTGAATATTGGCAATTTCAGTTTCGTCCATATAGAACGTAGCAACAGAAACCGTTCTTTCAATGTTATCGCGGAAAGACATTACATCTTCTTCCAGCGATCCCAAAACCGTACGGCCACCCTCAATTAGCACCATGTTTGGTGCATCGGGTTGCGAATTGTATGGCATTACGGCAAAGCCCTCAGCGGCATCGCGGGTATAACGCAATCCGGTAGCTGTACTAATCTGGCCAGGATCCTGAGCCGTTGGTTTGCCCCCCTGACGCAGGAAGCAAGAAGAAACAGTTAATGAAAGCCCTACTAAGAACAGGAGCGACTTGAAATACTTCATTTGAGTTAGGTTATGCATAAAAGTAACCGCTAATATAAATAGATAAATACATGTTTTCCAAAGAGTAGTGTTTTTTTGATAAATCCTTAATAGAAGCCCAGGCCCCCGAACTGATGGGTTTAACGCCCCAAACGGGCCGGTAGTATTCAGTTAACCAGCCATAACTACAGGAAATTGATATTCAGCCAATGGAGCCAGAATTTCTAATGCCGCATTAACAGACGGTACCGATTCAATAATGAGCATTTGCTTGCCACCACTTTCTTTCATCCGGCATAATTTGGTGTGGCTTTGCACAAAACCTAATATCCGGCCAAACGTTTCGGATTTAAAGTAATCATTGTTACCACTTACAAAGTAGGCCCTTATCTTTTCATTTTTGAGGCTTACCTTTTCAAAACCCAGCCTTTCACCAATCCACCGCAAACGCACCGAGTTAATCAGTTGTTCAACTGATTCTGGGATTGCTCCAAAACGATCTTTCATAGAATCGCGGAAAGCTGTTAGCGCTTTTTCATCTTTAATATTATCGAGTGTGGCGTAAAGCTGCAATCGCTCGCTGGTATTATTTATGTAGGTGTCCGGAATCAAAATTTCAAGATCGGTTTCAATAGTACAATCCATTACCAGCGTTTTGGCTTTGGCCGAAAGTTCTTCGGCAAATAATTCTTTGAACTCGGTCTCTTTCAATTCCTGAATGGCATCGTCCAGTATTTTATGATACGTATCAAAGCCCAGGTCGGTAATAAATCCGGTTTGCTCAGCGCCAAGCAAATTACCGGCACCGCGAATGTCCAAATCGCGCATGGCCACCTTAAATCCATCGCCTAATTCTGAAAATTCTTCTAATGCAGCCAAACGTTTGCGCGAATCGGATGACAGAACAGAACTGGGAGGAGTAAGTAAATAACAAAACGCTTTTTTGTTAGAGCGCCCCACGCGCCCACGCATCTGGTGCAAATCGCTAAGGCCAAACATGTGGGCCTGATTTATTATAATAGTGTTTGCGTTGGGGATATCTAAACCCGACTCAATAATATTGGTTGATACCAGCACATCGTACTCTGCTTCTATAAACTTAAGCATAACCTTTTCCAGCTTATCGCCATCCATTTGGCCGTGCGCTATACCAATGCGCGCATCGGGCACCAGTCTGAAAATGATATTAGCAATCTGTTCAATATCGCTTACACGATTGTGAACAAAGAACACCTGCCCGCCTCTTCGTAACTCAGTGCTTACGGCATCGCGGATAATTGCTTCATCATAGGTATGCAATTCGGTAGTAACCGGCTGGCGATTGGGCGGAGGAGTGGATATGATACTTAAATCGCGCGCGCCCATTAAAGAAAAGTGAAGCGTACGCGGAATGGGTGTGGCGGTAAGCGTAAGCACATCTACGTTTACCTTTAGTTCTTTTAACCGATCCTTTACCTTTACACCAAACTTTTGCTCTTCATCAATAACAAGAAGGCCCAGGTTTTTAAACGCTACATCTTTGCTCACCACACGATGGGTACCGATAATGATGTTGATGTTTCCTTCTTTAACTTCTTTTATGATCTGCTTAATTTCTTTATCGGTTTTGAAGCGAGACACATAATCGATTTTTACAGGCATATTGGAGAGCCTATCAGAGAATGTGCGGTAGTGCTGCATAGCCAAAATAGTGGTGGGAACTAATACCGCAACCTGTTTGCCTTCGCTGGCCGCTTTGAATGCCGCGCGAATGGCCACCTCTGTTTTTCCAAAGCCCACATCGCCACATACTAACCTATCCATCGGGTGTGGCTTCTGCATGTCGCGCTTTACATCTTCGGTAGCTTTAGCCTGATCGGGGGTGTCTTCGTAAATGAAAGAAGATTCCAGTTCGGCTTGTAAAAAACTATCTTCACTATATGCGTAACCGGGCGCGCTTTTCCGTTTAGCATAAAGGTCAATAAGTTCTTTGGCAATGTCTTTTACCTTCTTTTTTACTTTGGCTTTCTTACTATCCCACTCGCCACTGCCCAATTTACTTATAGAAGGAGGCGTTCCGTCTTTGCCCGAATACTTGGAAATCTTATGCAAGGCGTGAATACTTACGGTAAGAATGTCGTCATCGCGAAAGACGAGCCGAATGGCCTCTTGCTCTTTGCCCTCCACTACTTTTTTTTCGAGACCGGCAAACTTGCCAATACCAAAATCGATATGTGTTACAAAATCGCCCGGTTGCAGGGTTTGAAGTTCGCGAAACGTAAGCGCTTTTGATTTGGTAAATTTCTCTTTTTGCTTGTAGCGATAGAAGCGTTCAAAAATCTGGTGATCGGTATAACAAACCACCTTTGTGGTATGATCGACAAACCCTTCGCGCAATGAAAACTCAAGCGACTGGAATTTTAGTTCGGGGTGCAGTTCTTCAAAGATACCATGCAGCCGCTCTACCTGCCGGGGTTGTTCGGTTGCAATAAAGTTGCCATAGTTTTGCTGTTGGTGTTCCAACAGATTTGCTGCGAGCAATTCGAAATTTTTATTGAACGAGGGTTGTGCAGAAGAAGACAAGGTTAGTGTGGTAGCCGATTTAAAAAATCCGCGCGCACCAAACTCAACACAAGTAAAACCCTCTAAACTTTTTATGGCACTATTACCATTGTTAAAAAGATGGTGTGGCTCCAATACTACTTTAGTATTTCCGCTTTCGCGAAGAATTTTATCGAACGAAGAACTGGCCTTTTGAAAACAAGCATCAATAATATCGTGGCACAACTCCACATCTTTTACCCAGATTTTGGTGGAAGGAGAAATAAAATCAAAAAAAGATTGTCGCTCTTCCTGCACCAACCGGGTTTGTACATTGGGCATCAGGCTTACTTTTTCCAATGTATCTACCGAAAGCTGCGAGCCAGGGTCGAACGTACGAATGCTGTCCACTTCATCACCAAAAAGTTCGATACGATAGGGCAACTCATGCGCATACGAGAATACATCGATAATACCTCCGCGCACCGCAAACTGACCCGCCTCATACACAAAGTCTGTTTTTTCGAAATCGTAACTATGCAGAAACTCTTCCAGAAAATTTAAGTCCAGTGTTTCGCCTTTAGTAATAACGAAGGTATTACTGGCCAGCGATTTTTTATTGATTACTTTTTCGGCAAGCGCCTCCGGGTAGGTAACAATAATATTTCCATCCGGATGTTGACCAACCTGATTCAACACCTCGGCTCGCATAAGAATATTGGCGTTTTCAACCTCATCATATTCATAGGGCCGTTTATACGACATGGGAAAGAGAAGAATTTCTTTGCTTCCGATAAGATGTTGCAGATCGTTTACCAGATAAGCGGCTTCTTCTTTGTTTTGAGCAATAAGCAGGTGAGAAGCGCGTACGCTCTTATAAAGGGCGGCAAAAAGTACGGCATCGAGGCTGCCATGAATTCCCTTTACCCTGATTTTTACAGCACTGGACGTACGAATCCCCTCGGCCAATGTCTGCACCACACTGTCCGCACGAAAAATGGTAAGAAAATCGTGCGCCTTCACATCCAAAAACAGGGTGCAAATATAAGCGTACCGGTTTAAGGTTGCCAATCTTTGTTTGCGCAGAAGGGAAAGGTTGCCAACCTTTGCTACATGTATCACTTCCGGTTACTCATTCTGTTGATAGCGATTACGTCATTCCTGTTTCTTATAACCGGATTAATAAAGCCCTGGATAATGTTATGGTGGGAAGATGTACAGAACCGGAAGATGGTGATTAAATTATATGGCACTGCAACCTTGCTTTTTACGGTGCTCTATTTCATATTGGGCTTTTGGATTTAACATGGTTATGAAAAAGATTTTCGCATTCGTTTTGTTTTTTGCTCTGGTGGCTTGTGGAAAAGAAGAAAAGAAGGAGGTTCAGACAGAACCCTTAATAATTAATGAACTGCCACATTTAAAGTTCACCACGCTGGACGGAAAGCCCACCAGTACCCGTACCCTGGAAACTCCGTTAGTATTGATTTTATTTTTTGCCGATTGCGATCATTGTCAGCGCGAAGCGCAAGAGATTCAGAAAAATCTGGATTTGTTTAAAGGAAAAAACATTCAATTTATTTCGGCAGAAGAACCACAGGTAATACAAAAGTTTGCAGTCGATTATAAATTGCATGATCAGCCAAATGTTAAATTCGGGCGAACCGAATCAGCAGATGTGTATATGAATTTTGGTTCTATACACACACCCGCTATTTACTTGTACTCTGCTGATAAGCGATTGATAAAATCGTTTAATGGCGAAACACCCGTGGCTGAGATAGCGGGGGCGTTTAAGTAAAACCATTTGAAATGGTCATAAGTGTTTAACGTAAAGATTGAAAAAAATGAATGCATACATTTTATTTATGCTGGGTTTTGTAGTGGGTTTGTTCTTGTTAATGAGAATATTCAAAAAACAAACTTCTAAAGATTAGCGTTTTCGTAAAAGCCAACCTACACCCATTATTAACAACACCGTTGCCCCAATTGCCCAATAATTTGTCTTTCTGGCCTCTACAGAAAGCGTATTATCGGTAAGCAAAAATTTTACTGACGGAGGAGCCCAGTAAGCAGAGTTGCCTGCAACAGAATCAGCATTGGTGTTTACAATCGCCCACGGCATGTGTATGGCGTGCGTGTATTTGCCATCGTATGCTGTACTGATAAAATTGATTTTTTGTTCCAGAAGATTTTCTGTGTTTACATACTCTGGCAGCGAATTTAATCTTATTGGGATTTGCAATGAATCGGCAAATGCTTGCAAAAAATCATCTTCCATATCGTTATCTTCAATAACCATTTTATAAAACACTTCTTTACGGCTTTTTAATTTAGCAGCGAAATCTGTCCCGGGTAATTGCTTTTCTACCTGTTCGAGCAGCAGATTGAAATAGGCTTCAAAGAAAGCGCGGTTGGCATAATGATCGGTAATTTTTTCATTCAGCATTTTCAGGTATAAACTATCGGCAGGAGAGATGGACTTACCCTCGGCCGGAAGCCGTTCAATAAATTGAAAATCTTCTTTGGTAAAAAAATCATCGTGCGGTAAACCTAACCGGTTAATGGCATGATAGGTATCGGAGTAAGTGATGTAGGTGAAAAACCACCGGAATTTTTTCTCGAACGAACTTGTAACACGAAACAGCGAATCGTTTGGTGCGGCCAGGTGTTGATTGGCTTCATCCGCAGAAGCAAAATGCTTTTTAAATCCAATAAATTTTTTGTCTTCCTTGGCTTTGAGATAAACCGGAAATGCGGTGCTATCCACCGGTTGCCATTCCGCCAGGTGTACGGTATCAATAAAATGAACAAATGATTCTTTTATCTTTTTCTGCTTTCTATCCACCTCTCGGAAAATGGTTTTATCCAACTGCCCATCGGGGTGTACGGTGGTTTCCATGGACACGCGATGTTCGCAAGCGGTAAGCCACGCTAACACACCTCCACATAATATCCAAATTGAAATTTTATTGAATGTCATATCCTTTTGATTTTAAGCGTTCGGTAAGCGTAACAGGTTTGGTTTCGGGCTGTTGCGGATCGGAGATGTAACGCGAAGAGTTTAACACCGGCCCAACAATAGGGGTTGGTTTATTAAAAGTTTTTTCAATCAGCAATTCGCTGCCTAACCAAAAGAAAAGCGCCAACGAACCAGCAGCATAAGCGATTCTTGTAAGGTTTAAAAACCCGAACGAAAAGGATTTTTGCTTCGGCAAAGCCTGCATAATCTTGTGTGTGAGCGCAGCCGCATGGGCAGGCTCGGGTTGTTCCGGAAATTTATTTACCCACGTTTGCTCTACCTGAATAAGCTCCAGAGCCTGTGCGCAGGCAACACACGATTCAGCATGCGCAGCAAGTTGTTCTTTTTCGGATTCGGTTAACGCATCGTAGCGCATGAGGAGGTATTCAGATTGCCGGCATTTCATAACTCGAGCATGGTTTGGGTTTGATAATGTTGTTTCAGGTATTTGCCAATAGCTATACGCGCATGGTACAGGTTGCTTTTGATTTTGTCCTCGGTGGTTTCCAGAATTTCAGCCACTTCTGCCGGAGACAGGTGTTGCAAATCGCGCAGTATAAAAATTATTTTTTGTGTATGAGGCAACTGCGATGCAGCATCTTCAACGGCTTTCATCAGGTCGGCCTGTTGTAATTTATGATCGCCACCGGTTGCCTGAATCTGCTCTGTATTTTTTTCTATATCAATCGTCATCCGGTTTCTTTTATAATGTGCCGATTTCAGCATATCGAGACAAACATTGGTAACGATGCGGTAGAGCCATGTGGTTAGTTTAACATCTTCTTTATAGCGAGCCAGATTTTTCCAAAGTCGGATAAATGTTTCCTGGGTAGCATCTTCAGCATCCTGCAAATTGTTTAACACCCGAACCGCCACTGCGTACACAAACCGCTGATGTGTTTCAACAAGCAGGCGAAAGGCTGTTCGGTCCCCCGCAGCAGCCTTTTTGATAATTTCCGGTTCGGTTAAGGGCATTCTGTTTTCGGTAATGATACGAGCCTGAAAGATTATGGTAAAAAGGAGCCAGAAAGAAGTTCACTAAAGATACACAACCATCCATTGAAATATTTCTTCTGAAAAACAGAAACAAATATCCGGCACTTTCGTTAATTGCCTCATTAACGCATTTTATGAAGACATATCTGGGCGAATTGGAAGAGTTGGTGTTATTAACCATAGCCACGCTAGGCGATGAGGCCTACGGGGTTTCTATTCAACAGGATTTGGAGAACCGCTGTAACCGAAGCATCAGCATTGGAGCTCTGCACTCTACTATTACACGATTAGAAGAAAAAGGATTTTTGAAATCGTGGCTGGGTGGAGCTACCCAGGAAAGGGGCGGACGGAGTAAACGATTTTATGAATTAACACAAGCGGGTAAAAAGGCTGTAGCCGAAGCGAAAAGCGTGCGCGATGAGTTGTGGAGTCTTTCAAAAATTAACCTTTCGGTGAAATGAACCAACCCCCTAAACTAGCCCGAAAACTTTTTGAATGGTTTGCCGGTACAGCATTTGTAGACGATTTGTTGGGCGATATGGATGAATGGTTTTATAAAAATATTGAAACCAAATCCGTTTTTCGTGCAAAACTGATTTACTGGAAGCAGGTATTACAATTTCTGTTTTCTTATGCATTAAAAAAAAGAAAGCGGGATTCGCGTGTGGGGCAATTTGCATCAAGTGCGATATCAATGGCTATGTTCAAAAACTATCTCACGGTGTCAGCCCGATCGCTTTATCGTCATAAATACTTTTCTGTTGTAAATGCAATGGGGTTATCCATTGGCATGTGTGTTGGGCTGCTGTTAATTGCCCTGTATAGTTATGTGTTAAGCTACGATAACTTTCACCCCAATAAAGAAAACATCTATCGGATAATATCTACCCGAACAGAAGGAATCAAAAGCAGGGATATGGCCTCTGTGCCTGCGCCCTTACAGGAAAGCCTTCAACCTGAAATTTCAATCATTGAAAAATCAACACGGATCAATTCTGCTTTTAATGCCGAGGCTGTTCTGGAAAAAGAAAATCTTATGGTAAACGGCTACTACGCTGAGCCCCCTTTTCTCACACTCTTCAACTTTCCGTTAGAACGAGGCAACATATCCACTGCGCTAACAAGACCCAACAGTCTGGTTTTAACACAACGTCTGGCAAAAAAGATTTTTAACAAAACCGATGTGCTCGGTCAAACCATCGAGCTAAAGAATCTGGGTGTTTTTGAAATAACGGGTATCATCAATGATTTACCCAAGAACACCCATTTTGAGTTCGATGCGCTGGCGTCTTACAGTTCACTTCCGGTTTCACTAAGCGAAGCGTCTAATAAAACGGCATGGACAAACTACAGAAACAACTATCTCTACGTTCAGCTGCCCCAAAATTTTGATCGCGATAATATTGAGCATGCATTGGCGAAAATTGCCGCAGCCAACTACCCGGCCGATGCTAACGTGAAAGCAACATTTCAACTGCAACCGTTAGAAGATATTAGCCCTGGTCCGGATTTGAGTAACGCGCCCGGGCCTGTGTGGGATTATGTCGGGCTTACCGTTTTTGGAATAATAGCATTGCTCATTCTTTTGCCCGCCTGCTTCAATTACACCAACATTTCTGTTGCGCGCGCTTTAAAGCGTTCTAAAGAAATTGGTTTGCGCAAAACCATGGGCGGATTGAAGAACCACATCTTCGTTCAGTTCATCACCGAAACGGTGATTATCACATTCATTTCATTATTAGGCGCATTGCTTCTCTTTTTTATGGTGCGCACAGAATTTTTGAGTATGCTGGCCGATGCTTCGGCACTTGATCTAAGCCTTACCTGGTCAATGGTAGCGATGTTTGTGGGCTTTGCCTTGCTCACGGGCTTAATGGCCGGGTTTTTTCCAGCGCTGTATTTTTCCGGTCTCAACCCGGTGCAAGCACTTAAAAGCCAGTCAGGGGCAAAAGGTTTTTCCGGTATGCGTATTAGAAAAGGGCTAACCATTTTTCAATTTGCACTATCGTTCATGTTCCTGCTTGGCTTAGTGGTCTTCAGCCGACAGTATCGGTATACTTTAAATTTTGATTATGGATTTCAGCAGGAAAACATACTGGATGTTAATCTACAGGATGTAAGTCCGGATGCATTTAAAACAACCTTTGAAAATCTTTCGGTCGTTCAAAACATTTCAATGTCATCAAATATTTTGGGTGTTGATTATTCATCAACTATGGTTTATCCGTATGGAAAGGCCGACTCAACCGAGGTTTATCAGCTTTTTGTAGATCAACCTTACATTGACAACACCGGGCTTACGCTATTAGCCGGAAAGAATTTTCCTGATGGTACGTGGCAGCATGAGCAACACATGATTGTGAATGAAGAGTTTCTAAAAACGCATAATATTATCAGTGCACACGATGCGTTGGGCCAAACATTTACAGTTGATGGAATAGATCTTGAAATAATTGGTGTGCTCAGAAATTTCAATTTTGCCTCGCTTCAAGTCCCGATCAAAAATTTTATGTTGCGCATAAACCCAAACCGTTTTCAGTATGCAAACCTGAAAGTTTCTTTTACGGACGCCTTCAGTGGTATCAGCCAGATGGAGGCTCTTTGGAAAACACTAAGCCACGAAC
The DNA here is from genome assembly GCA_002352225.1 of Flammeovirgaceae bacterium UBA2786. Taxonomy (GTDB): domain Bacteria; phylum Bacteroidota; class Bacteroidia; order Cytophagales; family Cyclobacteriaceae; genus ELB16-189. The sequence continues at coordinate 62,668 of DEIA01000047.1, read as the reverse complement.
CTCTTCAGGCCAAATTTTTTCATGATGAACTGGATGAGGCGTATGGGTTTTATCGTGTGCTATTAAAAATTGTTGGGTTTCTTGGCTTGCTGGCTATCTCTATTTCATTGTTGGGTATGCTGGGCATGGTCGTGTATACTTCAGAGCAACGCACAAAAGAAGTGGGCATTAGAAAAGTAATGGGTGCCAGCACTACGGGTATTGCCTTTCTGCTCTCTAAAGATTATGCCCGCTTAATGGGTTGGTCATTTTTATTTGCCATACCGCTGGCTGTGCTTATATCGAATCGGGTACTGATTTCGCTTCAATATTACAGCGTGCGACTTAATATCTGGGATGTAGTGATCAGCGTGGTTTTATTGGTTTCACTGGGGCTGTTCACCATTGCTTCTCAAACTTTTAAGACGGCAAATACTAATCCGGCAGAGACATTACGAAGCGAATAACTTCACTTGTCCTCATTAATTATGGTTTGAATAAATGTTTTAGAAACACCCCTCAGGATTCCTTTTATTTCGGCCAGGTATTCGGGTTCTGAAACATCTACCACATACGGACATGCCCCAAAATCCAGTTTCTAAAGAAGGAAAATCAGACGTATCTTGATCGCGTAATTAAACAATAAGAATTATGAAACGATCAGCCACTGCCAATTGGAAAGGAACCGGTAAAGAAGGAAAAGGGGTAGTATCTACCGCCAGCACTGTATTGAACAGTACACAATATTCATTCAACTCGCGCTTTGCCGAAGGGGTAGGTACTAACCCCGAGGAGTTGATTGCTGCCGCACACAGCGGCTGCTTTGCCATGAAGCTAAGTTTTGTATTGAACGAAGCAGGCTTTACAGCCGATGACCTTACTGTGAAGTGTACAATTAATTTTGAAGATGGAGCCATTACCAACTCGCATCTGGATTTAACTGCCAGGGTGCCGGGTATCTCAACCGATAAGTTTCAGGCGTGTGCGGCTGATGCCAAGGCTAATTGCCCGATTTCAAAATTACTGAATACAGAAATTACACTGGAGGCAAAGTTGGTTTGAAAGAAAATGCTTTCTATTAACGTTCATCATCAAAAGCAAAAAGCCCGGAAATTTTTCCGGGCTTTTCATGTGTCTTAAATTTTTTAACCAGACCCATCTGCTCTGGGCAATCACCATTTAATTTTCCAGATCAAATACTCGCTCTGTTAAATGATCTTTCAGTTTCAGGTGGTCAACACCTTGCTTCAGCCAATCGGGCTGAGCTTTCCCTTTCAGATGGTAATCAAAAAACTCCATCATGCGTGCAGCATAATCTTTTCTGTTTTCGAGTTTGGCAAGGCCGTGGTTCTCGCCTTTGTATTGCATTAGCACAACAGGTTTTTTCAGTCTGCGTAAAGCATTGTAAAACTCAATGCCCTGTGTAAAATCAACAGCTCCATCCTTATCGTTGTGCAGCATGAGCAACGGAGTGGTTACTTTCTTAACATGATACACGGGTGAGTTACGCAGGTAGGCATCCCAGTTATCCCACGGGCCACCGGTAAAACGCCCTTGCGAAGCTTCAAAAATAGACATGTTACCACCACCTGAATTCCAGTAGATCAAATCATACATAGATACCATATTGGTAAGGGGTGCGCCCGCAGCAGCAGCTTTAAACATGCCGGTTTGTGTAACCAGAAAACAAGTTTGATATCCGCCCCACGAGTGGCCGTGAATGCCGATACGACCTTCATCAATCACACCGGTTTTTATGGCTGCTTTTACTCCTGGAATAACGCACCATACAGCCGACATGCCGGGGTCGTCCATTTTATACACTATGTCTGGAATGAAAACGGCATAGCCATTGCTGGTGTATACATTCGGATTCCATCCGCCTCCGGGAAAATTAGGATTAGCATAACTGTGCAGCGTTTGCGATAACTTTTCATAATAGTAAACTACGGTGGGATATTTTTTCCCTTTCTCATATCCGGCAGGAAGAAATAAAGCGCCTTGTAACGTGTCGCCTTTATCTGAAACATAATCTACCAACTGCGTTCCGGCCGACCATTGGTATTTGTTTGCTGCCGGTGCATTTGCAGTTACTTGCGCGGTATTTTTTAATTGAGCATCAGCGGCAAAAAATTCGGTAGGCTGATTGAATTTTTCACGGCCAAACAGATACACTTCCGATTTTTTTGCTTTCGATAGCCAGTTTATACTGGCATCTTCCCACAGCAAAGTTTTTGTGCCAGGCGCAAGACCAGCCTTGCCGGGCTCAAGCCGCGCAATGCCGCTTTTTTTATTCCACTCGCCATACGTGCGAATGTATTGTGGCTTCTTCAGGTCAATTCCTTTTTCATCGGCATCTAATGTAAAGCGTGATTGATACCGGGTTTTTTCTTTCCGGCCATTCACCGTAAGGTTTACGGCTGCCTCTTTTCCGTTTACAGGTATCTGCCAGATATCCCACAGGTCGCGGATAAGCACATATTTATTATCAAGACTCCAACCTATCGCAGGGGTAAGGGGTTTTGTTACATTATGATCGTCTTCGGTGTTTACAAAAGAAGTTTTCAGTTTTTCTGTGATGTTAATGTGGCTTTTGGTAGCAATGTCGTACACATAGTAATGCCCTTCTTTTCCATAGAGGAATTTTGTTCCATCGGGCGAGGGGCGCGGGTTAGACCAGAATGATGGGATATATAGTTTTTCAAACACACGGGTTTTTGATCCGGTGTTAAGATCAACCACATACACGTCTATGTATGTTTGCCCGTCTAGCGCATTATCTAATTCATACGCGCTGTTATCGGTTGCCAGCGCATAGCGTTGTTTGGGCATTGGCGAAAGCGTTTTTAATGTTCCGTCATTCAGCCTTGTAAAGGATGTTGAAGCAACATGACACATACCCCAGTAACTAAAATTTTTATCCTGGGTTTCCATTCGTTGCTGGCGCGATTGCAGGCGTGTATCCGTCCAGTGCCAGATGGTCATGTCTGGTCTTATCGTATCGCCTTTGGGCGCATCGGATTTTTTTGCGTCTAATTTGGAGATAGCTTTTTGTAAATCGGCAATGGATTTAATGGCGGTATCGGATTTTATTTTGGCCAGCTTATCGGCATCCGAAACAGCAGTAGAATCTTTTTCAGCGGCCTTAGGCTTGTCTTCTTTTTTAGCCAGCTCAAGGTCGTGTATGCCAAACAACAATCTTGTTAAATCGTCAGTCCATAACGGTTTACGGTTAGGGCTAATAGTCATTCCTTTCGGAAACCTGATAGAATCTTTTGCTGCCTCGTAAATAACAACAAACGGAGAAGGGGCAGAAAGATTTTTTACTCCTATTACACCGCCTTTATCTTGTTTATATTTTTTGTCTTTTACCAGTTTTAACGCAGCAAGCGCATCGCCCTCTTCGGTCCAGTTCAATGATTGATACCGTGCTTTATCACTGTCTGCTATACGTGTTTGTCCGGTAGCAACTGTGTACAGAAGCAAACCATTCCCGGCTTGATTGGCGGCATCAATGGTGTAAGCAAGAAAGTTTCCCTTTTTATTGAAGGCAAATTCTGAAACGTTGCCTATGTTCTGACTTTTTCCGCTGGCGAGTTCAATCAACAAAAGATCGGAACCCTTTGGGTCATCGGGTTTGCCCGGGCCGCTTCTTTCTTTTACAGTTTGAATGGCAATATGGCCAGCCCAATCACCACTAAAAGCAAATGATCCGGCTTTCTCATACTCGGTCTTTTTCCCCGATGAGAGATCTACCACGTGAAGTTTTTCAAAAAGTTGCTTGCCCGGGGTTTTTGCAGAAGATTTTCGTTCAGTGTTTTTCGGATATTCTTTGAAGGCTATCCATTTTCCATCTTCTGAAAATGAAAAGGTAACGGATGATGTACTTCCGACAGGATACGTTTTTTTGTCAGAGCCTCTTACCTGCTGAATAATTAATTCACCGTCTCCGTCAACAGGGAGTAGCGAATAGGCAACCCATTTGCCATCAGGCGAAATAGTTACGCTAAAAGGTGAGACAGATTTCCAGGAAGAAACATCTTTCCATGTAATAGGTTTTTGTGCGGGTTGTGCTATTGCGGCTATGCAGTAAAACATCAGCACAGCAGAAAGAGTAATTTTATGAGCAGCGTTCATAATTAAAGTATGGATTGTGGTTATTGCCTTATGCGGTTAAAGCTACTATAATCAGATGCTTTGACCAATATGTTTTTTAGGATATGGATGAAAAACAATAGACCGACTTTGTTAATCTGAAGGAGCTACAGGCATTGAGGCCTTGCTGCGTTCAGAATGCTTACTTACTCCAATTTGTTTTTTATGCGCGTTAACTCTTGTACATCATATTCATCCAACAGACCTTTGGGCCCCGGGCGATTTAGATTTTTTTTATTCTCGATTAGCAGCTCAATACCAATAACGGGTACCCGATCATTTCCAATAGTAAAGAACTGAGAACTCTCGCGGGCCTGCAGATAGTTAACGGCTGGAGTAAAAGTTAATACATCTACCGCGTTAGGCTCAAAGCCAAAAGCCAGAAATAAAGGCTTCTCGAATTCTTTCGGTTGCAAATCGCCAATGTCTAATTGAAGTTCGCGAAAAGCGTTCAGTAAACGCTGTCCGTTTTCTTGCGAGGGCTCAATCAGCAAATCAAGGTCACCAGTTCCACGACTCACGCCATAGTAAATAGCGGCAAAACCACCAATGATGACAAAGTTTACCTCGTTTTTCAGGAGGGTACGAACCAACGTTTCATGAAAAGGGCTAAATAAACTCATTTCCTTTTTTTACCACTAACTTTAGTCCTTTATAAGAATAATTGAAATCAGGTTTTTCGAGACGCTGCATCCACTTTCTTAAAATAGCCAGGCGCTCTTCAGGCCGCAACGATTCAAAATGCGCTTGTCGCAGGTCAGCAATTTTCTCGGGCGTGGTTCGAAGTACTTTCATATTGACAATATAGTATTTTTTAATAGCCGCTTATAATTGAACGAAAAACCCGGAATAGCTCCCGGGTTTTTCATTGATCTAAGCCTCTCTCCGCTGGAGAGCGGTTGGGGTCAAAACGGATACTCGCCCTTCTCGATTATATGTTTCGCCACTTTGCGTCTTGCATTTTTCAAATTGTAGGGCTCGACTTTCGTGAATCGTTTTAAGCCCATCAACATCAGGCGTTGCTCATCGCCTTCGGCAAAAGAAGTGATGGCGCTCCTGCCGGCAGCAGCAGCTTTTTCTATGGCATGATGCAAATAAATCAATGCCATTTCTTTTTCTATTTCGCAGGCTTGCTCACCACGCATGCTGATTAGCTTTTCTACGCGCAACAATACAGACTCAGCCGCATAACCCTCAATCAGCATATCGGCCAGGTTCATTAAAATTTCCTGCTCTTCCGATAGCTTCATCATAAATTTTTGAACGGCTGCACCACTAACCATCAGGCCGGCTTTCTTGAGATTACGTAAGGCTTTCTTTTCCTTGGCGAACAAGGCAGTATCATCATCGCTGCCAAAGTCGGGTATCGACATCAATTCTTTTTGCACAGCCATGGCTGGATTCATCAAGTCTAAATGTCCCTTCATGGCACGCTTTAACAACATGTCGATAGTAAGCAGGCGGTTGATTTCGTTGGTTCCTTCAAAAATCCGGTTGATACGCGCATCGCGGTACGCACGATCCATCGGACCTTCGGCCGAGAAACCCATACCGCCATAAATTTGCACGCCTTCGTCCACACTATAATCCAACACTTCCGAACCATGTACTTTAAGAATAGCACACTCAATGGCAAATTCTTCCAGCGCTTTCAAACGAGCCTTACCCGAATCCATTCCTCCGGCTACAAATGCATTGTATGCATCATCAATATTCTGGCTGGCGCGATAATGTGCCGACTCGGAAGCAAAGATGTGTGTGGCCACATCGGCAATCTTATGTTGAATAGCGCCAAAAGTGGCAATAGCTACACCAAATTGTTTGCGTTCGGTTGCATATTTTACCGCCTTGGAGATGGCCATCTTGCTTCCTCCTACCGCAGCAACACCCAGCTTAATGCGACCGACATTCAGAATGTTTACTGCTATCTTAAATCCATTCTCACGTTCGCTCAACAGGTTTTCTACGGGTACTTTACAATCGTTAAAAAATATCTGGCGGGTAGAAGATCCCTTAATACCCATCTTTTTTTCTTCTTCATTCATGGTAATGCCGCCAAATGCCTTTTCAACAATGAATGCACTTAGGTTTTTATCATTGTCGATTTTTGCAAACACTACGTACACATCGGCAAAACCACCGTTGGTGATCCACATTTTCTGACCGTTGATCACGTAATGTTTTCCATCAGCCGAAAGCACAGCCTTTGTTTTGCCCGAGTTGGCATCACTGCCCGAATCAGGTTCCGTTAAACAATAGGCCGCTTTCCATTTGCCTGAGGCGAGATTCGGAATGTATTTTTTCTTTTGCGCCTCGTTGCCATAATAGAGAATCGGTAAGGTACCAATACCGGTATGTGCCGAAATAGCAACGGCAAAAGAATGACCGGCACCCAACACTTCAGCTACCAGCATGGTGGTATTAAAATCCATTCCGAAACCGCCAAACTCCTGCGGAACAGAAGTGCCGAGCAACCCAAGCTCTCCTGCTTTATCTAAGAGTTGCGGCATCAATTGCGGATTCTTCATCGAATCGATTTCATCCAACCGTGGATGTATCTCCTGTTTCAAAAAATCTTTGCACGTTTGTGCAATCATTTTTTGCTCTTCATTAAAATCTTCAGGAATAAAAACTTCCTGCGCCAGTGTTTCGCGAATGAGAAACTCGCCTCCTTTGATTGTTTTTTTTAATTCTGCTGCCGTTGACATTGCCTCTGTAAGTTTAATTTTTTACTTCTATTTCGAGAAGTAGGCAGCTGTCGCCAGTAGGCAGGGTGTTGCTGCCTACTGCATTCTGCCTACTGCCTGCTATTTAGTTTAACATCTCATAAATCCCTGCCACACCTTGTCCGCCACCTACACACGCGGTAACCATTCCATACTTCTTGTTGCGTCTGCGTAGTTCATTGAAAAGTTGTACCGATAACCGCGCTCCGGATGAACCGAGTGGATGACCCACTGCAATAGCGCCACCGTTCACATTCAATTTTGTTCTGTCAATACCTAACTCTTTTACTACGGCCAATGATTGTGCCGCGAAGGCTTCGTTTAGTTCAATCAAATCGATATCATCTTGTTTGAGCCCTGCAATCTTTAATGCTTTTGGAATTGCTGCCACCGGACCAATGCCCATAATGCGCGGATCAACACCGGCTGTTGCATAACTAACCATGCGCGCTATGGGCTTCAGGTTTAGTTGTTTTACCATACGCTCGCTCATAACGGCTACAAAAGCGGCACCATCCGATGTTTGTGATGAGTTGCCTGCGGTTACAGTTCCGCCCACAGCAAAAACAGGTTTTAATTTCGATAATCCTTCTACGGTTGTATCGGCACGAATACCCTCATCGGTAGCCATCACAAACTCGCGCGTTTTCTTTTTCATGTTTTCGTCCAGGTAAGTTTCCTTTACGGTGATGGGCACAACTTCATCTTTAAACTTGCCTTCTTTCCAGGCTGCTGCTGCTTTCATGTGGCTTTCATACGAAAACTGATCTTGTTCTTCGCGCGAAATTTTATATTGCTTTGAAACTTCTTCGGCCGTAAGGCCCATACTGGTGTAATACGTAGGGTTATCTTTTGCAATTGTATAATTGAGAGCCGTTTTAAAACCCATTACCGGTACCAGCGACATAGACTCAGTACCTCCGGCAATAATGATATCGGCCTGGCCTGCTTGTATGCGTTGGCTGGCAATTGCGATCGTCTCTACTCCCGATCCGCAGTAGCGGTTAACAATCATGCCGGGTGTATCGATACCGAGGGCAAGCAATGAAATCATTCTACCCATTTGCATGCCCTGGTCTGCTTCGGGTACGGCATTCCCTACAATCAGGTCGTCCACCATTTTGTTTTCCAATCCTGGTATAGATTTCACCAAATGCTTAATCACATCCGATGCGAGGTCATCTGGTCTTGTAAAGCGAAACCCACCTTTTTTGGCTTTGCCAACTCCGGTTCTAAATCCTGCTACGATGTATGCGTTCATGTCTGTACTTTTTAAGTTTGTGTTCTTTCATTTAAAAGTTGGCAGCAGGCAGACGACAGTAGGCAGTCTGCGCACCACACTATTCATTTTTTGCCTTTGGTAAAAATTTTTCAGGATGCTCAATCATCGAACTCAACATTCTTCCAACTTCTTCTGCGTCTTGCTCTAACTCATTAAACTTTTCTTGTGCGATGTATTCACTTGCTAATGAAAACTCAAGCCACACAATTGTTTCACTATTTTCTCCATCCGCATCAGAAATTTTATTGACGAAATATGGTTGATATTTTCTTTTTCGATAGGCTTCTGCAATACAAGAGCAAACCGATCGCGATGACCTTCTTATCTGATCAGCTAAAGCGTATTTTTCTTCCGGAGGAAATGTTTTGGTGATATGAAATATTTTCATCGCCAAAGCAAATGCCTTTTGGTACACTATCAAATCACGATAACCCCTTGACTTTGACATAGTCTTTTGTTCTACGATTTTGACTGCCGACTGCATCCTGCTTACTGCCTACTTTTAGTTTCTTAACGGTTTCCCCCCTGTCAAAATCGCCTGTATTCTTTCCAGCGTTTTCTTCTCGCCTGTTAACGACAAGAATGCTTCACGTTCCAGATCCAACAAATATTGCTCGGTTACTTCTTGTGGATAGCTGAGATCGCCACCACACATTACATTGGCAATCCATTTGGCAACTTTGGCATCGTGTTCAGAAATATAACGGCCCATCAACATGCCTTGTAATCCCGCAAGGAAAAGCGCCTGACCCGTGCGGCCCTGTACTTTGATATTCTTTGCTTGTTGCGGCATGGTATAGCCTGCTTCCACCAAATCAAGTACGGCTTGTTTGGCATCCGCTATCTGCCGGTCTTTATTCATGCTTACGCGATCGAGCTTTTTAAGAATACCCAACTCGCGTGCTTCTTCAGCTGAAGTGGCCACTTTTGCCGTAGCAATAGTCATGAAAGCATTTTGAAGTGCGTTCAATTCTACATCGCCCTCTTCCATGGCATCGCTTACGCGCTTGGTAAATTCTTTTGTTCCGCCTCCGCCAGGAATCAGACCAACACCAACTTCAACCAAACCAATATACGTTTCAGCTGCTGCCTGTGCGATGTCGGCATGCAATGTCATTTCGCATCCACCACCCAATGTTCTTCCTTGCGGGGCTACCACAACCGGAATAGAAGAATACCGCAAGCGCATTACTGAGTTCTGGAACATTTTAATCATGAAGTCGATCTCGTCATAATCCTGTTCGATGGCATACATAAACACTAATCCTAAGTTCGCGCCAAGCGAAAAGTCGGGGCCCTGATGGCCAACCACCAACCCTTTGTAATCTTTTTCAGCCAGATCAATGGCCTTGTTCAGGCCTTCAATTACGTTGCTGCCGAGGGTATAACTTTTCGAACTCCACGAGAAGTTGAGTACACCATCGCCAATGTCAGTAACTTTCGATTCAGCATTTTTCCACACTACACTATCGCTCTTACTTTCGAGAATAATAAAGCTTTCGCGACCCGGAATAGATTTGTAGGATTTAGAAGGGATGTCGTAATACTTTTTGATGCCACCTTCGGTTTTATAAAATGATTTGTTGCCGGCAGCAATCATATCATACACCCATTGATTGGGTTTGTAGCCCGCGGCTTCCATTAACGGAATACTCTTTTCAACACCTACGGCATCCCAGGTTTCGAACGGGCCGAGGTCCCAGCCAAAGCCTCCGCTTACGGCATCATCAATACGGAAAAGTTCATCGCTTATTTCTGGTATGCGGTTGCTTACATACTTAAACAAATCAAAAAACATATCGCGGTAAAAATCTCCGGCTTTGTCTTTGCCGGCCAGCAATACTTTAAAGCGATCTTTCAGGTTGTCGATTGTCTTGGTGGTTTCGAGTGTAGCAAATTTTGCTTTTGCCTTGGGCTGATACTCGAATGTTTTAAGATCGAGCGTAAGAATTTCTGTTTCTCCTTTGGCATTCTTTGATTTCTTATAAAAACCCTGACCGGTTTTGTCGCCTAACCATTTATTTTGTTCAAGTTTATTAACGGTATCGGGTAACTTAAACATTTCGCGGCCTTCATCATTTGGTAAACCTGCATACAAGTTGTTGGCAACTTTTACGAGTGTATCTAAACCCACTACATCCGATGTTCTGAACGTGGCCGACTTCGGTCTTCCGATTACGGGTCCGGTAAGTTTATCGATCTCATCTACATTAAGATCATACTTGCGCATAGAATCTATTACTTTCAATAGCCCCCACACACCAACTCGGTTGCCGATAAAGGCAGGCGTATCTTTACACAACACTGTGGTTTTGCCCAGGAAGAGATCGCCATAATGAAGTAAGAACTTCGTTATCTCCGGGTCGGTCTTGGCAGTAGGAATAATCTCTAAAAGTTTCAGATACCGGGGAGGATTAAAGAAGTGCGTACCGGCAAAATGCTTTTGAAAATCTTCGCTGCGCCCTTCGGCCATTAAATGAATAGGAATGCCCGAGGTATTAGACGTGATGAGTGTGCCGGGCTTGCGGTATTTTTCTACTTCGGTATATACTTTCTTTTTGATCTCCAGATTTTCCACCACTACTTCGATTGTCCAGTCATAATCTTTGATTTTGGACATATCATCGGTAAAGTTTCCGAGCTTAATGCGCGAAGCAAATTTCTTACTGAACAGCGAAGCCGGGTTAGCTTTTAGCGTAGCCTCGAATGCGGCATTCACAATTCTGTTTTTTACCGCAGGATGATCGAGGGCTAAGCCCTTCTTCTTCTCATCTTCTGTCAGTTCGTTAGGAGCAATGTCGAGCAGCAGCACATTAACACCAATATTGGCGAAGTGGCAGGCTATGCGTGAGCCCATTATACCGGATCCTAATACGGCAACTTTGCGGATGGTTCGATTCATATCGTTATGCGTTGACTGGTTATTGTAATATCTTATCGTAAATCTTGTTGTTTTCAATCAATTGATTAATGCCCTGAACCACTTCAAAAAAAGTATTCAGTTTGCCGGCTGAAATTTCTTCCTTCACCGCTTCATTAAATCTAAGTACAATCTCCTTAGAATGCTCGCGATGTATTTTGCCCTCTGCTGTGAGTTTAATTCGTACCGAGCGCTTATCTAATGTATCGCTCTCGCGGCTAATAAGTCCTTTATCTTCCATCGACTTTAAAAGCCGGGTAAGGCTTCGGGTTTCAAGGCCCATAAGGGGCGCTATCTTGGTGGCCGGGGTACCCTTGTCGGAATCAATATTAAGTAAAGCGAACCCAATAGACATGGTGCCCCCATATTTCAGTGCCTGCTGATTATACATGCGCGCAATGGCATGCCAGGCCGAGCGAATATGATAATCAACTGTTTCCTCCCGTTTCATACACAGCAAACGATACCCTGTAAAATAAGTAAAAATTATTAGGCACGCATAACAAATGTTGAAAATTATTATGCCCCCTCTTTATTTTAATGGGTTCTTTTAAAATAGTCAACCCGCCAAAACTGATCATCGTATTTTCGGGGGAATGGCATGGCCGTGGTTTTGTGCCGGTACGGGGCCGCTTGTTGCAAGCTGTTAAATCCACCACCTACAAAAATGCGATCGGCCAGCGGAAACCAGTCGTATGCCGGAAAGTAGGTGTAACAAAAGACATTTTCTATATCAATCTGCTGATCGGTTAACACGACAAATACCGGGTTATAATTTTCAAGTGCTGCTATTTCCTTAGCATAACTAACCAACGCTTCTGTTTCTTCACGAATAAAAGCATGAACAACAAGCCAGAGAGGTTTACCTTCAGGAATGAGGTGAGCCGGAATACGGGCAGGGTTTGGAGCAGGATATTGAAGGTTGGTAGCAAGAATATTTTTTCCGGTTTTCTGTAAAAACGTTTCATGTGCTGGTTCCAGTTCTTCAAAGCAATAAGTCGTGTTGAAGACGGGTATATTCTTTACAAGTGCTTTATAAGCATCCCATTTTAATCGCCTGGCCAGGTAATGGGTTTTTATGTTTGCCTTGATGGTGTTTAACTCACCAAACAAACCAACGGGAAAGGTATCGATATACAACTCGTTATAGGCTGTTGAATGTATAGCGATTGACACTTGCCGGGATACCTGTGTTATTGTCTTGCCCTCTGCATAAAGAATGTTTTCGGGGTTAAATAACTTTTCTGCAAGCGGGTTATTGGTTAGAATCTTATATGGCGAAATATGGAACTGATTAATAAAGGTGTGTACACGGCTAAGGTGGCCCATGCCTCCGCCCATAGCATAAAACAAATTCATCGGCCGCGTTTAGCCAACTCAGCAATAATGACAAATTTTTCGCGCTCCTTTAAATCATTAATCATTAAAATACCTGGCGCCAGAGAAAGACCGAATCCCTGTATTTTGTATCGTCCCTCAACATCATACCAATCTGTGCTTTCGCTTACGCGGATGGATTTGATCTCTGTATCGTTGCGTTCAAGTTTTAGTTTTCCATCGCGCAACTTCACTTCATAAGCGCTGTTCATTTCTTCGTTGTTAGCCACCTTCAGCTTATCTTCATACAACTTGATCTTCCAGATTAACTGCTCGTTTCCATCGCGCAGCTTGAAGCCGTCATCATCCAGCTTAACGGCATAAACCATAGCGTTGGAGGGATTGTAATACTTGCGTTTGTCGGCTCGTTTGGCTGTTCCTATAAGTTGACCTTCGTCATCATGTATAGAAATTTCGTTTGAACTAATGGATATGCGCGCCAGCTCTTCATCGGATGATGAGTGGATGATGTAATTTCCCGAACCTGCATTGTTATTACTGAATGTGCAGGCGGACAGCAGTACGATTAGTGTCCAGCAATGTTTTAAGGAGTTGCTCATAATGGGTTATTTCATGTTTAACAGTATAAGAACCTTCAATAGTTGATTGTAATGCTTCCCCAACTTGCTTTCGCTTTTCGTGCGAAAGATTAACAAAATCAAAAAATGTTTTAAGGCATGCAGAGGCATCACCAGGCGGAAACAGGAATCCGTTTTGCTGATTGCGTATAACATCTTTCATCCCTCCTGTTTCGGAAGCCAGAACAGGAATACCCAATGCGCCAGCCTCTAACAACACGTTAGGCATTCCATCATAAAACGAAGGAATGGCCACGGCATCGCAGCACAGGTAATATCTAAGCAACTCATACCGATCGAGGAAAGGAAAAGAAGTAAATGAAAACTTGTTTGAAGCTAATACCTGTTGCACATCGTCACTGGTTTCGCCTATTAGCAGGAAATGAATCTTTTCAAGAACAGAAGACTCGCGCAGCGCCTCCAGCAAAAAGAACACCCCCTTCTTAGCTTTTAGCTGCCCAAACAACCCTATGCAAATTCTATTTTTACTGTGCTCACTTTTCCATTTTTCCGAAAAAAGCAATTCGCTGGCTGAGGGGTTCCAGCTTTCCGTGTCAATACCATTGGGGACAAACTGCACATTAACCTGTGGATAAAGCAACTGAATTTTTTCAACCTTGTCTTTGGAGACCGCACTTACCAGGCGCGATGCCTCAAGTGCATCGCGCATGATATCGCGTTTGCGTGGAGTAAAAACTGACGAGTCAAAATCATTACCGCGCACCATGGTTAGCAAAGGTACTGTTAACCATCGCGAAAAAACCGGGGCGGCTAACATAGGCAAGTATCCACCAAAGCAAACCAATGCAGATATTGGTTTGTGGCGTACAAACTCCCAGGTTCGGTTTAGTGTATGCGCTTCACTTTCTTCAAACGGTACGGCAGCATACGAGCCGTTAAGTTGTTGTATAAACTGGAAGGGAGTTTCTCTGCTTGTAAAGTGCAATACATTAATGGTATAGCCCAACTTGCGCAGGCCGTCAACAATCCTGTCGCAGGATTGCGCCATGCCCCCGCGCTGAGGCGGGTAATTTTCGGTAAGCCAAAGAATGTTCACTTAACTATCAAAAGTATTTTGTGTATCGTTATCTACATTGCGGAAGAAACGCGATGAAGCAGGCCTTGAAAAACTATCCCGGTCGTACTGATTAAAAAAAACATCATCCCATACTAATGTTTCTACCAACCGGTTATCGGCAGGGATGTCTTGTGCAATAAACCCTGCTCCTGGTTGGTCTGTGTTGCCCATTGGCAATGGAGGTGTGCCGCCAAGCGGTTCCAGTTGTTTGTACAGTCCTCCCAACACAGTAAAGAACAGAGCCGGATTCAATATGCCTGCTCCTAACTCTTTATTTTTTTCTTTGAGTTTGAAGATGTATTGATCCCCTTCTTCACTTACTTCAATATGTTCGGGCAGCGGATTTCGCGGTTTGTAATTTTTCTTGTTTGCAGACAGGCGAATGAAAAAACGGTGCAGCGTTTTAGTTTTTGATTTATGCTTTCCATTCGCGTTTCTGTAACTGATTTTACGAATCTCATCCAACACAACGGTTTCCAGGTACGATCCATCCAAAAGAGTTACACCGGCAATAATCATTTTTGGTTCGTACAGACTAACATTTCGCTTGCTGCCCGAATACTGATAATCATATTTGTTTGGTGTAAGCGATTTCATCGGGTCGCGAAAATCCAGCGAAGCGGATAGCTTTGCTTCTTCCCCGGCCTTGCTTTTAATGGCCTCAAGAAAAGGCATAAAAAACAAGCGGAGGTAGTTGTTAATGTCGCGTTTGGCGAAATTAGATCGTGTTTGTACAGTGTCATAAAGCCATACTCCTAAAACAGCAAGACCAAGCAGCCAGTAATAATTTTCCAACGCAAAAGCGGTTATTGTTAAGCCAATTATGGCCAAAATCAGCAGTGTCATTTTTGTTCCCAGTAATAGCCTGGCTTTATCGCAATAGGTATCAAAATCGCTTGCCTTTTTTAAAAACGCCATCCAGTGCTTTATGCTCATGGTGGTGTTAATGGTTTTGTTATCAACAAAATGCTTTTGTTGTAGCGTAAGCTCTTTATAAAACTGGTTGGCTTTACGGACACTCATAATATGGGAAGTTAAAAAGAAAAAGACAGAGCATCATCATAAACCTGCTGCAACTGTTTGTGAGCCCTTTGCCAGGTAAAATTTTGCCTGATTTTTTCTATTGCTTCAGCCCCCAGGTTAGCCGTATGTTTCGGGTAATCCCACGCCAAACGAATGGCTCTGGCCAGTTCAGCCGGCCTGCCCGGGCGAATTAAAATCCCATCTTTATTATGACTAATTATTTCTTCCACAGCGGGCAATTGCGAAGCTATTACTGGTGTACCACAGGCCATGCTCTCCAGTATTTTAAGAGGAGAGCATCCCTGTTCAATGTTGCGGCTACATTCCGTTAGTGGCGATACCGAAAACAAGGCGTGTTGCAACACCCGAAATAGTTCTTGCTTATTCAATTGGTATAGCCAGATTACCTTACCCGAAACGCCAAGACGTTCAGCAAATCTGCGGTACGGTTTTGCGTGGTGTTCCGTATAAGAAGAACAAACAACAAGCACCACGTCTACGTCCTGTAAATATCGCAGCGACTTTAGCAGGACATCCATACCCTGCCAGGGTTGAAGCGCGCCCACATAAGTCATGTAATTTTTCGGAAGTTGATTGGGGTGAGGTAAAGGTGCCGGAACATCTGCGCCATTAGGGATTACGGTAATCTTATTTTCGGAGCCCCCATGGGCACACAAATATTTTTTTGTTACGTGCGAGGGAGTAATAACGGAAGCCGCGTATTGCAAGCAGTGTGCTTCCATCTGTTTAATCTTTTGAATGGTTTCGTTAGATAGGTGAGGGAAGCGATACGGAAGCTCAATAGAAGGCAGTCCGTTTACTTCATACACCGCACGGATATGTGGAAATTTGAGTACGGCCATTCCGCCCCAGATATCACGGTAGTGGCCAAGCATCAGATTGTGTTGGTCTTCCAGAATTTGTTTTACCCAATGCATAAAAGCGGTGGCACGGGTTAGCAGGTTGGGTTCATCCGACTCAAAACAAAGTTGATGAATCGTTTCGGTACACACCGGATTGAGATTGCTCTTGAGTGTAAGCAATAAAAGCGGTGTGTGCGTTTCGGCCAACACCGCACACATTTGGTGAATATGTGTTGATGCCCCTTTGTAGGAAGGGTGCGGATCAAAAGCAATATAAACAGACCGGTAATCGCTTCGCATAGCTGGTGAGTGGCCACACCCTTCCAATATAGGTATAATGAAACAAGTTTTTTTGTTGATTAGCTGTTTCTGAAAAGAGAGCCATTTTGCAGAAAGACTATGCAAGTCAACGGATAGATTCCCAACACGACATTCTGTTATAATTTTTGCAGACACTTTATAGCGAACACCTTATTTCGCTGCGCAATCGTTGTAGCAACTTGTTAACCCACATTCAATCTGTAGGGAAAGCGCAGCCATCAAAATTCTTATGATTAAAATCATAATTGTGTATGGTTAACAATCATGTGGCATCTTATTAGGTCAACCTAATCTTGTACAGTGAAACAGCAAGAAAACCCAGAAGCTATGAAAACGATCATAAAAAAAACCAGCCTGATGGCCCTGTTTGTTATGGTAATTCTCCATACAAGTGTTTGGGCTCAACAAAACTATAAAGTAACCGGAACACCGGCTATTACAATTGCCGGTACCTCTACCATGCATGACTGGACTATGACCTCGAAACAAGTTACTGCTCAGGCGCAACTCGAAACCGATGCAAGTGGTCAGCTAATCAAAGTAAACTCACTGTTGGTTACAATCCCTGCCGAAAGCCTGAAGAGTGGAAAAGGGGCAATGGATAAAAATGCATACAACGCATTGAAGACTGATAAAAATAAAGATATCAGGTTTCAGTTTACATCCGCCACCATTAATGGGGCAAACATTGTGGCCCAGGGAACCCTTGCTATCGCAGGGAGTTCAAAACCTACTGAGTTAACCGTTACCGGCAAATCTGTGGCTAATGGAATCCGGTTTGAGGGTTCTAAAAAACTTAAAATGACAGAGTATAATGTAGAGCCGCCTTCATTCATGTTTGGCTCGGTAAAAACAGGCGATGAAATAACCATAACCTTCGATATCACCCTTTCCATAAATAAATAAAATCATAGTATACCCATTTTTAAATGTTAACTGTTATGAAAACAAAATCTGCAATGTTAAAAAGCCTTCTGTTGGTACTTGGCCTTATGTTCGGCTGGACAGCATGGGCACAACAATCTTCTCTGCAATACTGGCGGCCATACGACAAACGCGGTATTAATGTATTCGAAACGTCAAAAGAGGATACCGTTATCTACGATGGTCTGAAGGTTCGCTTAGGCGCTGGCTTTACACAAGGCTATCAAAACCTGAAGCATAGTAATGGATTGGCAACTCCGGCTCTGTACGAAATGGGTGGAGGCTTTCCGCTGGCACAAGCTAACTTTAATATCGATGTGCAACTGTATGACGGTATTAGTCTGAATCTGGTGTCTTACATGGCATCGCACCACCACAATGAATTTTGGGTAAAAGGAGGCTATCTGCAAATTGATAAAGTGGGTTTTCTGAAAAGCGAGCTTTTTGATAACCTGTGGAAAAACCTGACCTTGAAAGTAGGACACATGGAAGTAAACTATGGTGATGCACACTTCCGCAGAAGCGATGGTGGCCACACCTTGTGGAACCCTTGGGTTGAAAACAACATAATGGATGCCTTTACCACAGAGATAGGCGCAGAGTTATACTGGAAAAAAGACGGTATAATCCTGATGGGTGGTTTTACCGATGGTGAAATACAAGGAAACATCGCTAATCCGTCAACTCCCGATGGGGCTAAACGTAAACCCAACCTTTATGCAAAAGTAGGGTACGACAAACAAGTGAATGACAACCTGCGGGTAAGACTTACCGCCTCTGCTGTTACAACCAAGTCTTCTGCAAGCAATACCTTATTTGGTGGCGACCGCACAGGATCTAACTATCAATATGTAATGGAAAATGCTCCAGTAACATTAACCGGAAATGCTTTCTCAGGACGGTTTAACCCGGGCTTCCGCGATAATTTAACTTCCGTTGTTGTTAACCCCTTTGTAAAATTCAACGGACTGGAAGTGTTCGGAACATTTGAGTGGGCAAAAGGTAACAGTGCATTCGAAAACGGAGAAGGCACAACCTATGCTGCACAAGATGATCGTAAAGCACAACAAACTGCCATTGAGGCTCTATACCGCTTTGGTAAAGAAGAACAGTTTTACGTAGGTGCACGGTACATTACTGTTAATGCAACCATGGCAGAAGGTTATACAGCCGCTGCAGCCGGAACCCGCTACGATGTAGAGATAGACCGCACTTCTATAGGAGCTGGCTGGTTTATTACCCGCAATATCTTGCTGAAAGGAGAGTATGTAACCCAGAACTATGATGGTTTCCGCAACACCGGTCCAAACAACCGTTTCTTCGATGGAAAGTTTGACGGGTTTGTAATTCAGGGTGCAATCTCCTTCTGACAGAGGGGTTGGTTAATGGGTGAGTTCCGGTCAGGGGTGGCCGGAACTCTTTTTTTATTAATTAACTTTGCCGAATAGAAAGCAAACGTGATGAGGCGTACGATAGTTTTACTGGTTATACTTCTACTCTGTGGTTCCTTTGGCAACGCTCCGGTTTTACTGCATAGGCTTATAGTACAACCCGAAAGCACATTGGTAATAGCAGGAAAAACGAATGTAAATTCGTTTCAATGCACAACGCTGTATTGTGGTAGCGATACGCTGGTGTTGCGCGAAAGTGCCGGAACCCGCCCGGTTTTTCTGAAAGGCAACGTAAGCCTGGATGCCTCTGCGTTTAGTTGTGGAATGCAAGTAATGACCAACGATTTCAGCAAGACCATAAAAGCAAAACAACATCCGGCTATAGCTATTGATTTTATTTCCTTTGAAAGAACTCCTGTGTTTGGTTGTGCAGAAGAACGCTTTAAAGGGCGCATGAACATTGCCCTTGCGGGAATAACCAAAACGTTTGATGTGGATTGCTCGATTGAAGCTAAAAACAATGGATTAATCTATTTACGGGGCAGCAGGGTATTTTCCTTTGCTGATTTTAATCTCACCGCACCCTCGCGCATGATGGGTATGGTAAAAGTGGAAGATAACCTTGAAGTAAAGTTTAATCTGGCGCTGAAACTGGATCCTAATCTGTAATCACTTTCTTAGTTTATCCAGGTAGAGTTTCGAGGCCTGCTCAATCCATCTGTCGCGGGTAATGCGACCCGGGAAAAATTCAATAATGGCAGAAACACGTTCAATACTCTCTTCAGTAAGTTCACTAATCTGTCTGAAACTAAAAATGCCAGCTTTATTAAGCTTAGCCTCAATACCCGGACCAATACCATTAATCAGTTTCAGGTTATCCAATTCTTGTTCTACCTGCTGACCACTGATAAAACCTGACAAGCGAGGCTCTTTGCTTTTACGTTTATCCTTTTCTAGTTCCTCCAGTTCAATCTCAAGCTTTTGTTTTTGTAGTTGTGTGGCAACCAGGTTGTCACCCACGTTGCTATAATTTTTTTGTAACTCATCTATTGTTGTTTGAAGGGCAATAATCTGTTGCTGAAATTGTTCCTGTAAAGTTTTGGAATGGTCTTCCATTGCCTTCAGCCGTTCGTTGTCGCGAGAGATGTGAAGGAAATCGTTACGAAAAGTTTCCCTTGCGCGATTAAGTGTTTCTTCGGCTTTTTCAGTTTGTTCTTGTGCATTTACCAGCGCTTGTTTTACTTCAGCCAGTTCAATAGTTAGATCGGTTTCTCTGGATTGAGCCTCGTCAATAAATTGTTGGCGTAAAAACCACGCTATTCCAAATCCGATAAATAAAGAGACCACCACAATTATTAAAATCTCGGCAATAGCGATGGCCGATTCGTGCGGATTGATATACTCGGGTTTTGGGTCGAGCCCTTTAATCCAGAACAAATACCAGAATGCGGCCAACAGGCACCACACAGCAAATAATCCAACCAGCAAGTAAACGGAGCGCATGTTAATGTTTTAAAGAGAATTGAAGGTACAAAAATAAAAATTGGGCCGATATGCAACCTGATTTATGAGACCTGCGTCTTTATACATAATTCACTTATGTATTGATTGTTTATGCATTCTCCTGAGTTGTTGAAGGGCACACTGCAAACTATTGTGTTAAAGGTACTGAAAGATCATGGCCGCATGTATGGTTATGAAATAACCCAACGGGTAAAAGAATTGTCTGACGAGCGTATTATGCTTACGGAAGGCGCGTTGTACCCTGCTTTGCACAAGCTGGAAGCAGAAGGAATGCTAAAGACCGAAACCGAAACCATTGGCAAACGTGTGCGCAAATATTATTCACTTACCCCACAAGGGCGCAATCTTGTTAAAGAGCGGGTAAGTGAGTTTATCGATTTTATCCAAACCATGGGAAATGTATTACAGGTAAGCCTGAGATAGCTAAACCAGATGAAACTGTCTGAAGATCATATCAGCTACATTGTAAAAGACCTGAATTACCGCGGCATTGTAGTGGAAGGAATTCAGGAAGAGTTGATTGATCATGTCTGTAGCTCGGTGGAGGAAGAAATGGAAAAAGGCCTGCGGTTCATCGATGCGTATCATAATGTGCTGAAAAAATTCGGACACACATCGGGCCTGCGCGAAACACAAAAACAAACCCTACACTCACATCACACAAAACCCCAAGACATGCTAAAAAATTATTTCATTGTTGCACTGCGTAATCTGCGCAAGCACAGTTTCTATTCGCTCATCAACATCCTTGGGCTTTCGGTAGGAGTGGGGGTGTGTCTGGTTATTGCCCTTTTTGTGTTTAACGAATTAAGGTACGACAAGCACCATGAACACGCGCAACGCATTTACAGAGTGAAGGCCGAAATTATATTTGGAGGCAATCACTGGAAGATGGTGTTTGCCCCTGCGCCCATGGCGGCTGCTTTAGCAGAAGAAATTCCCGAAGTAGAGGCTGCGGTACACTTCAGGCAAAGAGGTTCGTACCTTGTAAAACGAGAAACAGAAAACATTAAAGAGCCAAATGTAATATGGGCTGGTAAAGATTTTTTCAAAATTTTTACGGTACCCGTACGGCAAGGCAATGTTGAAGGAATTTTGGATCAGCCAAATACGATGGCCATCAGCGAACGAGCCGCCAAAAAATTCTTTCCGGGCGAAAGCGCACTTGGCCAGACGTTAACCCTTGATAATAAATTTACATTTAAAATAACGGGTGTGTATGAAAACATGCCAGCGGCCAGTCATTTTCATTTTGATTTTATTCTGTCTACAGAAGGGTTAGATGAAGCCAAACAAACCTTCTGGCTGAGTAACAATTTTCAAACGTATCTGTTGCTTCGTGAAGGAGCAAATGCAAAAGAGGCAGAGACAAAGCTTGTGCAGATGACAGCCAAGCACATAGAACCACAACTGGCAACGGTATTAGGTGAGGGTGCAACTATGGAGAAGTTTACACAAGGAGGAAATAAAATGGCATATGCGCTTCAGCCCCTGCAGGACATACATCTGAAAAGCGATTTACAGGGAGAGTTTGAACCCGGATTCAGTATCACCTATGTGTATATGTTTCTTGCTGTTGCGCTCTTCATTCTGGTTATAGCCTGTATAAATTTTATGAATTTATCAACAGCGCGCTCAGCCAACCGGGCCAAAGAAGTAGGAGTAAGAAAAGTGATGGGCTCGTTTCGGTCGCATTTGGTGCGGCAGTTCCTTACCGAATCTACGCTGTTGAGCATGCTTTCGTTCAGCATAGCCATAGGGATTACGTACCTGTTGCTGCCATTGTTTAATAATCTGGCCGACCGAACTCTTTCTATCCCCTTTAACAACCCTGCGTTTTATATAATACTGGTTGCCGGTGCTGTGCTTACCGGATTGTTAGCCGGAATCTATCCGTCCTTTTTTCTTTCGGCTTTCAAGCCGGTAAATGTGCTTAAAGGGCACGTGTCTTTAGGTATGAAAAGCGGTTTTATCCGAAGTTCATTGGTAGTGTTCCAGTTTACCATTTCTATCATCTTAATTATTGCCACCATTGCGGTGTTTAGTCAATTAAATTACATCCAAAACAAAAAAATCGGGTTTAATAAAGATCAGGTAATTATGGTGGAAGATATGTATGCATTAGGTGAACAAAGCCAGGCATACAAAAACGAAATACTACGCAATAGCATGTTTGTAAGTGGAACGTTTAGCGGTTACTTACCTGTTTCTGATACCTGGCGCAGCGATAACCCCTGGTGGGCCGAAGGCAAAGATTACCAACAGCAGGAAAATCTGGTTAGTCTGCAAAATTGGACAGTAGATCAGGACTATGTAAAAACACTGGGGATGACAATTATAGATGGCCGCGATTTTTCTCCCGAGTTTCCATCTGATTCTACAGCCGTTATTCTCAACGAAACAGCTGCCAGAAACTTTAATTTTGAAGGCAATCCGGTTGGCAAGAAAATAGTAACATTTGGAGGCCAGGATATGAGTGCAGATAAATTAGAGACCCTTACAGTAATAGGTGTTGTAGAGAATTTTCATTTCGAATCGTTAAAAGAAAATATTGGGGCGGTAATGCTATTCTTAAGTAAACGTCCGCAGGGAAATCTTTCGTTTCGGTTTCAATCGCAGGATACACGGGCTGTAATTAATCTACTGGAATCAAAGTGGAAAGAGATTGCTCCCGGCCAACCGTTTACGTATTCATTTTTAGACGATCGTTTTGGTAAGATGTATACAACCGAAACGCGCCTTGGTAAAGTGTTTGCCATTTTTGCGGGCTTTGCTATTATTATTGCCTGTCTGGGTTTATTTGCGCTTACAGCATTTACAGCAGAACAGCGCACCAAAGAGATTGGCATTCGAAAGGTATTAGGAGCTAGCGTTGGCAGTATTGTACTATTGCTTTCAAAAGAGTTTGGAAAGCTGATTGCCATTGCATTTGTTTTGGCCTCTCCGCTTGCATGGTATGGCATTAGCTGGTGGCTTAGAGATTATTCGTATAAAATTGAGATTGGAGTTGGTCTGTTTTTATTTGCTGGCTTAGCTGCATTTGCAATAGCCTGGCTTACCATGAGCTTTCAGTCGTTTCGCGCGGCCAGTACCAATCCGGTTAAAAGTTTGAGGAGCGAATAAATCAAAACCGAATTGAGAGAATAAGCACAACAGGAAGCGTTAATTCAAACTCAGAAGTCTTTTGTTTACTATCAGGAAGCCCCGTGAGTTTTGTCTTATCTGTAATGTAACGCGAATAGTAGGTGGCTTCGGTGCCCAGTGTAACCCTGTCGCTAATCAGAAATAACAATCCTGCCCGGAGCCCAAACCCCCACATATTAGATGAAGTTTCTGTAACAATGCTACCCGCAAACGGATCGTTGGTTTCAGTATATAATTTAGCTCCACCCACAACAAAATCGTAGCCATGTAATGCAATCCATCGCTTGCCTATTTGATGTTTGCGTTCATACCCAAACCGAAAGGCAACCTCGCGGTTTATGGTTTCGCGGGTTACACCGTTATTGTCGTCATTGAATTTCGATCGCAAGTAAGTAAGACCTGAACTTATTCCTCTGCCTGTGCGGGTTGAATTGGATGCGAACTGAATTCCAAACGGATTGGTGGTGGGCGTGCTGTTTGGATTCAGGTTAACAATTTGCCGAAGGAGTGGATTTACTTCGAGCCCGAAATAATTTACCCGCTTTTTATTCTCAAATACAGAGGGTTCTGGTTCGGCCGGAGGGTTAGGTTTCTTTTTCTCCGGCTTTGAATTTTCTATAGCGTTTAACGTACGGGTTTCTGCAAGCGGTATAAATGCTTTTTTCGGTTTAGTAGGGTAAGTCTGTACAGAAGTTCCGGCACAATTGTTTTCAGCCACCACATGGTTGATCAGCGCCTGTTCGCCATACGGCAATGCGGCAAAGTAAGAGAACAGACTATCGGCACAGTTTACTTTATCGAACAGGGTTTGTTTAAAAGATTCGTTCAGCTTGATGCCGGATGTGGTACGATACTTTTTGTAAACCAATTGCTCAGGCGGGTTATCGGCTATGCTGTAAAAATAGCGGGTAAGGCCATCGCCCTCATAAACATAAAGCGAGGTGTTTCCATCTACCAAAGTCCACAAAAAAAGTTCTTCGTTGTGCCATTCTGGTTCGGGAGTATAACTCAACAGCGGACTTTCATCTCCTGAAATATCAATCTGAACTTTTGTTCGCTTCAATTTGAATAAATCCAGAATCGAAATTTCAGAAAGATCATCAAGCGATTTAGTTTGTGGTTGATCTTTGGAGGTAAGCAGATACGTTACGGTACCATGGGCCGGCCATGCTTCAGGTTTAATAAAGCATTCTGTCTTTTGATTATTCAGGTCAACAAAGTATCCTTTTTCATACACCGATTGTGCCCGCAACAAAAAGGGGAGAAAAAAGCAAACACCAAACAGGCAATTAAAAAACTTCACCACCCGAAACAAAAATTATTGCTTAACCTTAAAGGGATTAGAAAACCGTGTATCTGAAATCAATTGGTAATCGGTAAGGGTGGAGAGAAAAGCGGCAATTGCTTTTACTTCGCCCGGGGTCATATTCATTTGTAACGGACGACCATCTAATCCTTTTAAACGAGTATCGAGGTTAGGACTGTTATTAATACCATGACTGTAATGCTCAATTACTGCCTCAAGTGTTTTAAACCGGCCATCGTGCATGTAGGGGCCGGTAAGCTCTACATTTCGCAGCGAAGGAATTTTAAACTGACCTTTGTGTTGCAATACTCCCGTTGTTTCCATTAAACCCGCATCTTTAGGCGATGCATCCAACCCGATATCGGCAAAGCCATTGGCATCATGACAATTGTTACAATTGAATTTGTTGAAGAATAACTGCCGGCCCAACTCTTCCTGAGCAGATAGATTTATGAGAGGAAGATTTATTGTTAGTGTGTTAGCCGGCTTGGAGTTAAAAGTAAAAGCATCGGTACGAAACACCATAGCCTTGTCAAACTTCGATTGGTTGCTGCGAATGCTTAACAGAAAAGCACTAAGCCCCTGAGAAATTTTTTCGGCTGTTACCTCTTGTTCGCCAAATGCTTTTTGAAACAGCGATTCGTATTCCGGAATCTGATTTAACTTCTGTGCTAATGCATCCATATCGTGAATTCCCATTTCAATGTGATTCATGATTGGTCTTGTTACCATTTGTTTCAAATTACTTTCGCGGCCGTCCCAGAAAAGTGAAGTTGGAGTGGCAACAAAATCGGGCGACACAGGAACCCCGGGCATGTACCCGATTACACCCGGATCAATCACAACAATGGTTGTACTATCTGTATTACCGGTTGTGTCGGCCGGAATAATAAATTCCTGAAATGCATCTGAGATAATGTTCTGAATAGCCATAGAATTACGGGAAGTAATCCGATTTTCGAAGCCACGACTAAGCGCGGCATTATCCGAAAAAGCAAGTGTTTGTTTATGGCAACTGGCACATGAAATACTGTTGTTTAGCGAAAGCCGGGTATCATAGAAAAGTACTCGTCCCAGGGTAGGCAAATCGTCTGTAACTCCGGGCACATTATAACTCGCGGGTACTGCTGGTAAGTCAAGGACCAACTCCCGGCTCCCGTTTTCAAAGGGCTCACAAGCCAAAATAAAAACCATTACGCCTGCGGCAATTGTCCAGATAGCTTTCAGTTTCATAACATCTTCGATTAAAACAAAAGTTATTAAAGATAGAAAAGGAACTAACATATAGACACATGCTTTGTCAAAAGCGTTGGAAAAGGCAACTGTCAATAACATGATCATATTTGCAAAGCGGGCTGGCGTACCATAAATTCGGGGGTTTTTTAGCGGAACAAACCTATGACCCCAAACCCCCGCACCCCCAAAACAGACGTTGTGCTGATGGGAGCCGGCATCATGAGTGCCACCCTCGGTATGTTGTTAAAAGAGCTGGACCCCAACCTTTCCATTCATATTTTTGAGCGACTGGATAAGTCAGGAATGGAAAGTTCTGATGCCTGGCATAATGCCGGAACCGGCCACGCAGCATTTTGCGAATTAAACTACACACCGCAAAAAACTGATGGTTCGGTTGAGTGTAACAAAGCATTTAAAATTGGAGAGGCTTATGAAGTGTCGCGCGAGTTCTGGACTTACCTGATTGAAAAAAAATATATTCAAAACCCGGCCGACTTTATTTCTAAAGTACCCCATATGAGTCTGGTGTGGGGAACTGATAACGTTGACTTTTTAAAAAAGCGATATGCATTAATGAATGCAAATGCATTGTTTAAGGAAATGGTATATTCCGAAACACACGATCATATTGCCGAATGGGCTCCTATTGTAATGCGCGGCCGCACAAAAAAGCAACCCGTTGCAGCTACCCGCATGGAAATGGGTACCGATGTAAACTTTGGTGCGCTTACGCGAAGCATGATTGAACAGTTGGGTAAAATGCCGGGTGTTACCATTCACTATAATACCGAATGTCTGGATCTGGATCCGGATGGAAAAAAGGGATGGGATGTATTTGTACGCGATAGACACACCAAAGAGAAGAAAGTGTTTAATACGCACTTTGTTTTTATTGGAGCAGGCGGAGCAACCTTGCATTTGTTAAAGCGGGCTGAAATAAAAGAACGCAACGGGTATGGTGGCTTTCCGGTTAGCGGCCTTTGGCTAAAATGCAATAACGAAGAGTTAATACAAAAGCATCACGCCAAGGTATATGGTAAAGCATCGGTAGGCTCGCCCCCTATGTCGGTACCACATGTTGATACACGTTTTATTAATGGAAAGAAAGAGTTATTGTTTGGCCCCTTTGCGGGATTCTCAACCAAGTTCTTAAAGAATGGATCGCTGATGGACCTTCCTAATTCCATTAAGTTCGATAACCTGATGCCCATGATTTTTGCCGGAATTAAAAATGTTCCACTCACAAAATACCTTATTCAACAATTAAGATTAAAACCAGAAGATCGCCACGCAGCATTACGCGAATACGTTCCGTTTACCAAGCAGGAAGACTGGGAATTATTAGAAGCCGGGCAACGTGTGCAGGTAATTAAAAGAGACAAGGAAAAGGGTGGTGTGCTTGAATTTGGCACCGAGCTGGTTGTATCTGAAGATGGAACAGTAGCGGCCTTGCTCGGAGCATCGCCCGGTGCTTCAACAGCGGTAGCAATGATGATTGAATTAATTCAAAAATGTTTTAAGAAACAGAGCCAATCAGAAGCCTGGAAGTCGCGCCTGTACGAAATGGCTCCATCGTTTGGCCAATCTATTTCGAAGAGCGAAAAGCAGGTGGAGGATTCGCGCAAACGAACCAACAAAGCACTTAATCTTGCCTGATCGGCCTGTACAATATTGAAATAGCACTGTTCATTTTTCAACAGGAGCGTTCGCAGCCATATTCGCAAACCTTTAATTCCAGATAGAATTAAAGGTTTTTAATAGGATTGATTTTTGAGAATGATTTTTGTGAAAGGCGTTACTCAAAACGTAACCCGTTATGCAACGCTCGTCCTCATCCACTTCTTCTACGCTCCTTATTGTTTTAATTCTGATAATCACCTTCCCGTTTTGGATAGGGCTGGGCGCAGGATTGTTTGGACTTATAATTGGATTGTTTGCAGGACTGATGGGATTAATAGCAGGCCTTATTGGTGCCGTTTTTGGAATTATTGGGGCAATCGTTAAAGCCATATTTGGCTGGGGCGATTGGCACCACGGGTGGCATTTTAATGATACTGGTATGAATGCTTTTGTATGGTTTGCGCTACTGATAATTGGAGTGTTGATTATTACTAGGAATAAAAGGAAAGATAAATGAAGCTGGCGATGCGTGAAGACACGAATCCTAGCAGAAGATTATGTTCTTTGATAAGATTTTGCAGACACAAAACCAGCCGACTACTTTTGTTTCAATGCTAAACTTTTAAAGTGGTTCATCGATTGTATATAGTAAAGCATACGAACCTGAAACAATTTCCGGATCATTACCAACTAACACCCTAGTAGTGAATTGGCCTTTAATAAAATAAGTAACAGAATATATTGTCGGTTCATCTTCACCATTGGCAACAACGAAATAATTCTACACACTAATGTTAGTGATGGTATTATTAGAAACATCAACAAAAATGTTTGTTTTTTTTTCAACTTGATACCGTCTGTCACATCTGTCTTTCAGCATGAAAGAAGGTTGAAGAAAATTAAAATCTGTTTTTTTTAAAGAGTCTGGTGTTAAAAGTGCACGCTCTTGATTCAGGCTCGAAAACAGATCAGAGCTATGCTGCACTTGTTTCAAATAGAATTCAAAGAAATCGTTATAATAATTGTTTATAAACCCATCGTATTCATCAACGATCCTGTCATCATGAAAATCATAGACTCTGCCTCTAAACGAAAATTTAAAAAAACAGTCAGCACAACCGGAACCACTTGTGTCCAGAGTAACTTCATCCACCGATAGAACAAAATCGCAAGGATGGCGCATATCTTTTATATCTTCATCGCATGAAGTGAGGGGAGCGGCCAACAAAAAAAGCAGAATGTGAATGGGTCTCATAAGCTACTCTGTTTCTAATTTGATTTTACTTACCGTGTTCTGTTGCCGTCAACATTTACTACGTAAGTTCCTTCCGGAAGTCCTTCTAATCTCCGTAATATTAAGCGCTTCAAATTGACTCTCATTTGATATGGGCATGCCCGTTGCCAAGTTGACCCAGTTATTAAGCAAAGCCGCTTTAACGTATTGATGACAAGAGTAATCATTACCAGATGGGATATTATAAATGCTGGAAGCAGAACCATAATCATTGTCACATCCTAGCATTGAGTCAAATCCAGGAACTAAAATTGATTTGGACATCAAAACAACCAAGAAAAACGAAAGAAGTACAGAAATCTTCATGGCTTTACAGGTTATGCGATACTAAAATACAATTTTATAATGTATGGATAATCGTTTGAATCGAATTACCTTAACTCCTTTCTCTTACATATCAACTAATAATTCAACTGCTGGCGCATGTGGTAAAGATAATTGACTAAGGCTTGTTGCCAATCGGGGTCAGCATCCCACTTGTTGCCAAGAAAAAGATTTCCATATTCCAGCTGCTTCACATAGAATTTATAGACCACCGTATTGGCCGCAATAGTTTTTAGCTGAGCATCATTATTAATAATGGCAGCAGAAGCAAGAGCATTTCCTGTTTTAGCATGATCATATTCTAATAGGTCGCGGGCAATAGTCCCAGAGGTGTGTACAAACCGGATAATAGTTTTAAATCCTTTTATCTCCAGATCAGACTCAGCGATATCGGCAGGAACAATCTCATATTTAAGAGGAAAATATTCTGTTAGTATCTGATTTAACCGGGCATCATCTTTTTCGTTTCCCCACGAGGGGACAGCTACTTTAAACGATTTTACCAGGCTTGTATAATTTTCGTTACGCCTGCCATCAAAATATTTAATATTCACAGTAGTCTCGGGAAAATCGTTTATTAACAGGTTTTGTTTTTTCTGATTGCTTACAGCAAACCGGAATACAGTAAGTAAAAGTTCTTTCAACACACTATGCGTTTGCTGCCAGCCAGAAGTTGTGGCATCTAATAAACCGGCATTGCCATTGAAGCGAAAAAAAGTGAGTGAATATGAGGGAGTCTTGTTAAAAAGTATAATGAAAGAAATGTTTCGCGTGGTTAGGTATTTGGCAAAGGCTTGCTGAATATCGGCTCCGGCTAAAACCTGCAGGCTGGGTATGTAAGCCACGGCATCGATGCCGGTTTGCTGAAATGCTTTTTGAGTTTCTTCAAGTTCGTTCTGTTTTAAACCATCACCGTAGAGTACAACAGCGCGCTGAGCCAGCAGGCCTTCCGGAACAGTAGCAGTAAGGTTTAATAGTTTTATAATGCTTTCTGGCGAATGTGCGGGTTGGGCCAGCAGGGCAAACGGAAAACAAATGAAGAGTAAAAGGTGGCGGATTTTCATTACACAACAAACGACAGAAAGGTATAAACTATTGCCAGACTTTTTATATGCCGATATACACACCATCCGTTTCTATTTTAATAGGAAAAGTTTCAAGATCGGATGAACGCTGCTGGTATTCGCGTCCGGTTTTTAAGTTAAACTGGTAGCCATGCCAGGGGCACACAATTTCATTTGCAAAATTTACTTTGCCTTTACTTAGCGACTCGCCATTATGAGTGCATTTGTTACTTACAGCAAAAAGCTGATCGCCCCGCAAAACCAGACAAATGCGCACATTGCTTACTTCAAGCAACTGAGGTCTGCTTTCGGCTAACCGATCTTTTGCCTCGCTCAGAGAATGGAAAAGCTTTACCCAAACCATACGTAAAGATAGGCAGGTTAAGGGGTTTCAGACCAACCTGTTTTAATGAAATCAGAGCAGGCCAGTTCATTACATAAACTTGTTAACCTCCCGGTGCTGCTACCTTACTCTCTCGGCCACACATTATCTTTTGTGTCCTTATCTGGAAAGCGACCATAAGGATCGAATGTAATTTTTTTGATTTTACGTTCGCCAAAATTTAACACCGCATCAAAAGTACGCTTACCATCAAACCAAACCGAAACCGGCCAGGTTATTATAGCTGTGGTTGCATCAATCATTTTTGCATTATCCAATTTTTTTATAGCAGGGCCTTCGGCTTCAAATTCTACGCGTAACACCACGGGCGATGGCATCTCTCCGGCCTGATGCACAACAACGGTTGTTTTTCCTTTTGTTGTCTTTACTTCTTTAATAGAACCGTTTACAGATTCTGTTGTCCATAGCCAATAATACCAGAACCACTCCAGGTCTTGCCCCAACTGGTTGTTCATAAAAAAGATGTAATCCCATGGCGAGGGGTGTTTGTAGCTCCATGTTTTGGTGTATTCCTTCATGGCGTTTATTACGGCCTCGTCACCAACTATACCACCAAGCATAGAGAGCATGAGTGGAGTTTTTAAATAAGTCTGATACCCATAACCCGTGCCGGCATCATTAGCGCTCCACATCAATGGCGCCTCGTTTTCATCGCCACTCATGCGGCCATAGCTTTGTCCAAGTCCATCAAGGCTATACGGTTTACCGTCTGCATCTGCATCAGAGAGAATGTTCATGTATTGATTAAATCCTTCGTCCATCCAGCCGTAACGGGTTTCGTTGGTACCTACCATCATAGGCCACCATTGGTGTGCAGCTTCGTGATCGGCCGCGCCCTGATTTGAATTAATTACCATTGGGTATTCCATACCTGCACTTGGGCCGTCTTGCAATGTTAGTTGCGGAAATGGATAAGGCGCCCACAGATTGGAATAATACTCAAGCGCGTGGCGGGTAATTTCTCCGGCCTTTTCAAAATACTTTGCCCGTTCGGGCAGATAGACCATGTAAATAGGTACTGGCCCCTTACCCGGAATGGTAGCGCGGGTAGCTTTCCAAATAAAGTTTTCGGCTGTAGCCCAGGCAAAGTCATTTACTTTATCGGCCACAAAATGCCAGGTAAGTTTTTCACCAGCAGCAGTGCGGGTTTCATTTTCACCCACTAAAGTTATTTCATTATTGGAGGTTAAGATAGTAGCAAGACGTTGGCGTGTAGTTTCTGTTAAAACCTCATTCGGGTTTTGGAGTACACCCGTTGCCGTTACAATCCATCCGCCTGGTACAGTAAGGTGTACATCAAACTTGCCAAAGTTGTTAAAGAACTCCGCGGGGCCAAGGTATGGGCTAACTTCCCAACCACGCAAATCATCGTACTTGGCCAGGCGCGGAAACCATTGCGTGGGCTGAAACAGTTTGCTATCGAAACGTTGTGTCATGCGGTGGCCGCGGCCGTTTGTTCCACCGGGCAATTTGGTGTGCCAGTCAATTTCAAGTTCGGCAGTTGTGCCTGCGTTTATCGGGGCATCTAAAATAAGTGTTGCTACAGTTCTGTTAAGGTTAATTACGGCCAGTTTCGGGGCTTCATTACGGCCAGCCGGAGCAGCCTTAAGATCAACTTCTTTACCAGCAATTTTTATACGGGTAACAATCATCCCATCCGTTGTTTCGGCCGGTGTGGAAGAACCGCGGGGCACATCGGCCCTAAAGATGTTATGATCTAAACGAAGCGCCAGTGTGCGCAGATTGTCTTTACTATTGTTATGAATAACGATTTTTTCTGAACCAGTTATTGTTTGTGTGGCCGGATCAAGACGGGCGTTGATGTAGAAATCAGTTTCTAATTGCCAATAGTTTGGTCCGGGTTTTCCCGTAAAATCGCGCGTGCCGGCATCAAATGCCCTTCGAATAGAATTGGTGAGCGGTACATCTTTGCGTATAGAACGTGTGGAGGTTTCGATGGATTTGCGAATGGGTTGGGTTTGTTGTGCAACCGTAACAGTTGTAAAGAGAAGTAAACAAAGTAAAGCACGGATAATCATATCAAGAAGTGTTAAACAGAATTAGACAAGCAACTTAGAGAATAATTGCAGGCCTTGCAAAAGAAGATTACTAATAGGCAGATGAATTCAATACCTTTGGTTAATTCTCATTTCATTTTTACTATGATGAAAAAAATTGTGTTAGCTATTTCATGCCTGATGTGCTTTATCCTGTCTACTGCCCAGGTAAACCCCAAACTACAAGCTAAAACCGATGCCGAGGCAAAAGCACTTGAGCCCAGGTTAATAGAGTTACGCAGGTATTTTCATCAAAACCCTGAACTATCTAATCGCGAATTTAAAACCAGTGCAAAAATTGCTGAGCATTTAAAATCACTTGGATTAGAAGTTCAATATCCTGTTGCCAAAACCGGGGTAGTTGCGTTGCTGAAAGGCGGTAAACCCGGCCCGGTAGTAGCCTTGCGTGCCGATATAGATGCACTGCCTGTTACTGAGCGGAACGGATTACCCTTTGCATCAAAAGTAATAGCTGATTTTGCGGGACAACAAACCGGAGTAATGCATGCGTGTGGCCACGATGCACACATGGCTATGTTACTAATTGCAGCTGAAATTCTGATCAAGAACAAAGCCGAATTAAAAGGCACTGTGAAATTTATATTTCAACCGGCAGAAGAAGGTGCCCCGACTGATGAATGGCCTGCAGGCGCAGAACTAATGGTAAAAGAAGGAGTGCTGGAGAATCCGAAAGTCGATGCCATTTTCGGTTTACACATTCAATCGCTGCTTCCCTCCGGGCAAATAGCATATCGCAGTGGTGGCTTAATGGCTTCGGTAGATGGTGTGGATATAAAAGTGAAAGGCAAGGGCGCACACGGGGCCACTCCATGGGATAGTGTTGATCCTATTGTGGTGGCTGCGCAAATTATTCAGGGCTTGCAGACTATTGTAAGCCGGCAAACCGAGTTAACAAAAGCCGGAGCAGTAGTTACTATTGGCAGCATGCATGCCGGTGTACGCAGAAACATTATTCCTGAAACAGCAACGTTGGAAGGAACCATTCGCACGTTTGATGACGATATGCAAAAGAAGGTGCATGAAAAAATAAAAATAACGGCTCAGAAAATTGCAGAAAGCTCGGGCGCATCGGCCGAAGTAAATATTCTGGTTATGTATCCGGCTACAATCAATCACGCAGAACTAACCAGCAAAATGGTACCAACTTTAATTCGAAGTGCCGGTGAAAGAAATGTGGTGGTAACACAGCCCGTTACCATGGCCGAAGATTTTTCATTCTATCAGCGCAAAGTGCCTGGCTTCTTTTTCTTTTTAGGTGGGTATCCGGCTCATATGAATCTTCAGGCTCAGCCCACACACCACACAGCCGATTTTATGATTGATGAAGCGGCCATGATTACGGGCGTTAAAGCACTGGTGAATTTAACGTTGGATTATTCAGAAGCCTGGAAAAAATGAAAGCCGCAAGTTGTTTTAAATATGGTTCACCAGAAATTGTTCAGGCAATGTAATTATCACATTCTCATAAATAACCTTAACCATGAAACTCTGTTCATTCGTTCTATGCCTGCTGGTCACACAAACCATTGCTCAGGTAAATCCTAAACTGCAAATCAAACTCGATCAGCAAGCCCGGGAAATAGAACCCCGTGTAGTAGAATGGCGCAGGCATTTGCATCAAAACCCGGAACTTTCTAATCGCGAAACACAGACAGCAATTTACATAGCCGAACACCTGAAGAAATTAGGATTGAAAGTACAAACAGGCGTAGCACACACCGGTGTTGTAGCGCTACTTGAAACAGGTAAGCCAGGTCCGGTAATTGCCCTGCGGGCTGATATGGATGCGCTGCCGGTTACGGAACGCAACAGTTTACCATTTGCATCTAAAGTAAAAGCAACGTTTAATGGACAGGAAACCGGAGTGATGCATGCTTGCGGGCATGACAGTCATGTAGCGATATTGATGGGTGTGACCGAAATATTAGTAAAGAACAAAGCTGACCTGAAAGGGACAATCAAATTTATATTTCAACCGGCAGAAGAAGGCGCGCCTGTGGGCGAAGAAGGCGGAGCATCTATGATGGTGAAAGAAGGTGTATTACAGAACCCAAAAGTGGAAACAATCTTTGGATTGCACATTAGCTCGGTTACCCCATTGGGGAAACTTACCTATAAACCCGGTGGCATGATGGCCGCATCGGATAATTACTCGGTAAGAGTATTGGGGAAACAGGCGCACGGTTCCACACCCTGGATGAGCATTGATCCCATTGTTGTATCGGCACAAATAATTAACGGGTTGCAAACTATTATCAGCCGGCAGACAGAGCTAACCAAAGAAGCTGCGGTTATTACAGTGGGTCGTATTAATGCAGGTATTCGCGAAAACATCATTCCAGAAGAGGCATTCTTTGCCGGAACCATTCGCACATTGGATACCGGTATGCAGGATAAGATTCATGAAAAGATAAAACTTACCGCCACTAAAATAGCAGAAAGTGCCGGAGCAAAAGCGGAAGTAACCATTCGCAGAGGAACACCGGTAACGTATAATGATCCTGCGCGTACACAAAAAATGATTCCGAGTTTACAGAAAGCAGCGGGTGTAGCAAATACATATGAGGTAAATGCCATTACCGGTGCAGAGGATTTTGCATTTTATCAGAAGGAAATTCCGGGCTTTTTCTTTTTTCTTGGGGCTATGCCGCCAGACACAGACCCGACAAAAGTTCCTTCACATCATACCCCTGATTTTATGATTGATGAGCAGGCATTTGTTACCGGAGTGAAAGCGATGCTGAATGTAACAGTGGATTATATGTTTGCAAAGAAATAAAGTTAAGAAGGAATCTAAAAAACAGATAACTTAATCCTTCTTCCAAACCAGGACACCATCTTTTACGGTATTGTGAAACTCAGGACAATTGCCATCTCCACCACCGGTAATGCCGCCAGAGGGATGGCAGATTAGCGTACAATTGGTATCGTATACAGAATTGAATTGATCACAACAATCGTTCAGCACGTAATACACGGTCTGATTTTCAAACCGGTAACGCCATACCTCAAGCGGTTGAGGGTCAGTTTTGATTAATGTTTTTACACAAGCCGGGGCATCAATGCCAGCTTCTTCGCAAGTCATATTACCGAACAGAAACACAATCAAGATTAACCCCAGCGCTCTCATAAAGTTTCATCATTAAATGGTATTTCTTGCAGGCAGGTGATTTTTACAATGGGGCCAACCATACAGAAACTGCCCGTTTCCGGTACCTCTTTATATGCGATAACTACTTGTTTGCCATCTACCCATTCAAAATTATAAAGCGGGTCTTCGGTTACTTCCTTGGGAAGAGGAGGCGTTCCACAATACATTAATCGCTGAGGCTCCAACCGTGTTCCATCTTGTAGTTCAAACACAAACCCACAACCATCCAGCCCGGTAAGGTTGCGAAGAGTGGCCCTTACTCCATCCGGGCAGGATATGCGTGGTTCACCATCATTACAAGCAGTAAACAGCGCTGCTAGTAATACAATAAACAAAAAGGGCTTTTTCATAATCATTTCAGGTATGCAAGTTAGACACTAAATCGATAGGTTGGGTTGTAACGGAGATCTTCCATCGGTGTAAAAAAATCAGATTTGTCAGAGATTCTTCTTTTCTTCCCGAACCAAACACACCTAAATTATGAGAAGTGGCCTTTTACTGCTACTGCTGGTTTCGCATTTTGCTTTTTCCCAGCACGTACCCACCTTCGAAGAAGTAATCTCTTTACGAAATATAACAGGTGTTACCGTATCACCCAATGGTAAATCGGTTGCATACACAATACAAGCGACAGATTGGGTGGAGAATCGTTTTGATACCGAGATATGGTTGTGGCGACAGGGGTCAGAACCATTTCAACTTACCAACAACCCGCGTGGCAATAGTATGGCGCCCCGGTTTTCTCCTGATGGTAAGTGGATTTCATTTTTGTCGGACAGAGGAAATAAAAACCAGGTGTATCTGATGCGGATTGATGGCGGAGAGCCTCGTGCTGTAACACGCGAAGAAGAAGGCGTTTCTTTTTATGAGTGGCATCCGGCAGGCGGGCAAATTGTTTTTGTAAAACCTGAAAAGGAAAGCAAAACGAAGAAAGATCGCGAAAAGCGATACGGAGCATTTGAAGCAGATGATAAAGAGTTTACGCGTTCGCATTTATGGCAAATAGAAATAAAACCAGAACTGGCCGATCCTTCTGAATTACCTTGCTACGAAACCGTAGACTCGTTAAAAGTAAAGGCCGGATGTATTCAATGGCCAAAAGCACAGCTTTTAGCCGAGGGTAACTTTACCGTAACCAGTTTTGTTATTTCGCCCGATGGAACCAAGGTAGCATTTGGTCATCAACCCAACACGCTCATCAATTCATTTATGAAGTCAGACATTTCACTGATAACCCTTGCGGATAATAAAATTACACCCCTTGTAAGCAATACAAGCAACGATGCGTTAGAAGATTGGTCGCCAGATTCCAGGCAGATTTTGTTTACCTCTAACGGAGCCGATACTACCTCAAATTATTATGCCAACACACAACTCTTTTCAATAGATGTAACCACACGAGCCATACGGCAACTGGCAAAAAATCTGGATGAAGACCTAGGTGGATTTACCTGGACAAAAACCGGAATCTACTCTTGTGTTTGGAATAGAACGAAGCGCCCTCTATACAAAATTGATCCGGCTACCGGAAACCACCAGATGTTACTATTGGTGCCTGACCAAATTTTTAGCTATTCGTTTTCAAACGATGGTAATAGCGTTGCCTTTGTGGGACGCAATGGAAATCAACTAAATGAATTGTTTATTTCAACTGTAAACAACCCACAACCTGTACAGATTACAAAACTTACCAACCAAATAAAAAATTGGAAAGTAGCGCAAAGTGAAGTGGTTAGTTGGAAAAGCAAAGATGGTGCTACCATAGAAGGGGTGTTGCATAAACCAGCGGATTATGATCCATCAAAAAAATATCCTTTAATGGTGGTGATTCATGGTGGCCCAACGGGCATTGATACACCGACACCCGTACCCGGCTATGTGTATCCCATTTTGCAATGGCTGGATAAGGGTTGTTTGGTGTTGCGGCCCAACTACCGGGGCTCGGCCGGGTATGGCGAAGCGTTTCGATCTTTAAATGTAAAGAACCTGGGCGTAGGCGATATGTGGGATGTAATGAGTGGTGTAGAATACCTTGATAAAAAGGGATTGATAGATAAAACCAAAATGGGGAGCATGGGCTGGAGCCAGGGCGGATACATCTCGGCATTTCTTACCACCAACACCGATGCATTTAAAGCGATATCGGTAGGCGCGGGCATTAGCAACTGGATAACATACTATGTAAACACCGATATACATCCGTTTACGCGGCAATATCTAAAAGCAACCCCATGGAATGATGAAGCGATATATAAAAAGACATCGCCCATGACAAATATTAACAAAGCCAAAACGCCAACCCTTATTCAACATGGAGAGTTTGATAAGCGCGTGCCCATAGCCAATGCCTATGAATTGTTACAAGGCTTGCGCGATAAAAACGTACCCGCAGAGTTAATTGTATATAAGGGCTTTGGCCATGGAATTAACAAACCAAAAGAACGACTGGCCGCCACCTGGCACAACTGGCAATGGTTTGGGAAATATGTGTGGAGCGAAAAAATTGAAATTCCTCTGGTTGATAAGAAGTAATTTAATTTTGATTTACTTCTTTATCCCGCCTGGGTAATTCTTCGTTGGCAAGATTAAGCCAATACTCCATTTCAAAATCGCGGCCGCTCCAATACCGGCTTATCTCATTTGCTTTTTCCTGGCTTACATTTAACTCATAGGCATGGGTTGTATCCACAAACCGGATACTCATCAGGTAATCGTATTGCTGGTTCACAAAATCCATTTCGTGCCGATTGGTCATTTTGTTAAATACAATATCGTAAATGAATGCCATGGCGGAATATAAAAAAGGCGCCTTGTTAAAAGCGCCTTGTATTCAAAATTAACCTAAGTCTTTATACGTTAAGCGCTTTTCCACTTAATACCGCAGCCAATAGCTTTGGTTTTAGGCGTGGGAGCCGCTTTGCCCTCAAGCAATGCATCGGCCGCGTCTTCTACATATCGTTTGGTTACGGCATCTGCTTTGCGCGAGTTATCATCAATCGCCCCGATGTATGTTACCTTTAGATTTTTTGAAAGAACAAACACATGTGGTGTGTTGGTTGCTCCGTATGCCTTGGCTATTTCCTGTGTTTCATCAACCAAATACGGGAACATATATTTTTTTTGTTTAGCAATGCGAACCATTTCTTCAAACGAATCGCCCGATGAGGCTGCAGGATCGTTGGCATTAATAGCAACAACAGGAATACCTTTTGCGGCATACTTGGCATTCAAATCCATAATACGCTGGTTATAAGCTTTAGAATAGGGGCACGTATTGCAATCAAAAATTACAATGTATCCTTTTGCATCTTTATAATCGGCCAACGAAACAGTTTTACCATCTACATTTTTCAATTTAAAATCAATGGCGGTATCGCCTACTTCTAATCCTTCTTTCACCGGGCTTGCGGCCATAGCAATCAGTGCACACACAACAACAACTAATTTTTTCATATCATTAAACAGGTTTAGTTATTTACTTCAGCTATAAGTTTTTCAAGGTCGCCCTCATGTAATTCTTTTTGAACCAGCTTGCGTTTGCCCGTTTGCGTGTTGATTATAAGTGTGGCGGGCAACGCACCACTCCAGTTTTTGTCGATCTTATCAATCCACGAGTTGGGGTCGGTCTCGGCTAAAATCAC
Source organism: Flammeovirgaceae bacterium UBA2786 (assembly GCA_002352225.1). Lineage (GTDB taxonomy): Bacteria > Bacteroidota > Bacteroidia > Cytophagales > Cyclobacteriaceae > ELB16-189. The sequence goes on along the minus strand of DEIA01000047.1, from coordinate 23,266 downwards.
CACTTTGTTTTTTAGGTTTTTGCGTGTTACAAAACGCTCTACCTTGGCGGGATCGGGATCAAGATCAAAATCCATACTCACCAAAGTAATATCAACACCCCCATTATCTTGTTTCAGTTTTTCGAACAAGGGAATTTCTTTTACACACGGTGCACACCAGGTGGCCCAAAAGTTAATTACCTGTATGCGGTCGGTTTTGGTGGTTAGCACTTTCTGCAGCTCTTTTAGCTTTATTTGGCTAATGGTTTGAGCCTGAACTGCCGTTGAAAGCAAAACCAGAAAGAGGATAAACCGGGTTGATTTATTCATGATGCAAAAACGGAAATTTTGAGTATTCAGTTTGTTAATGATTTCCAAAATTAGCCCATGTAAGGTATGCGAAAGATTGGTAAGTAATTAGGTATAATTCAAGTACTTAGAAATGACCAAAATTTGGGCAAAATAGTATTCCACAAAATAGTACACTTGTCCACATGACCGTAATGTTACCGGTTAAACATCTGAAATACAATATGTTATGCCTTTTGTCATTAATCAGTTCTTTGTGGACAACTATTTCGGACAGCTTGCGGAACTATTTTTTTTGCCATTTTATAATAGTCAGATTTTCAACTGTATAGAGCCTAAAAATCCTGCCTTTTAACCCAAAACCCCATGAACATAACCCAGATTAAAGAGACCTGCCTCTATTTTACTAACCTGGAAGAAGCGCGGAGCTTTTACCATAACCGGCTTGGCCTGCCAATAATTGGCGAAGTGGAGGACCAGCATATTTTCTTCCGAGCCGGAAGCAGTGTTCTGCTTTGCTTTAACCCGCAAAACTCGCGCACAAAAATTAGTCCGCCTTCACATTATGGAAGTGGCAAGTATCATTTTGCTTTTGAAGTAGAAGCATCTGAATATGTAGCCCACAAGAATGAGCTGCAACAAAAGGGAATTGAGATAACCGACAGTGTAGCGTGGCCCAACGGTAAGGAATCATTCTATTTCAACGATCCTGCCGGCCACGTACTGGAAATTGTACCTACCGGATTTTGGGGTTAGTTAGTTTTAGTAAGAGAAGGAGTACGTGTGGTTTTTGTTGAAGTGGAGCTAATAACCGGAGGGGCAAAGGTTTCTGTAAACCACAATTTGTAATGGTGATACTGCACACAATCATCGGCCAATGTATTGCCAATCAGAATCTTGATAATCTGATCGTGCTTGATTGAATTTCTTATTTTCTCTTTTTGTTCGGCCGGTAATTGGCTTATTCGTACAAACGCTATTCCCTTATAAATCTCAGCAGGCTTCAACATAGTGCAAGGTTGTATTGCTCTTCGACACAAAATGTAACCACAAGTTTAACCACCAGTACCCGGATTGTAAAAAATACTCCATCTTTCAGTCTTCTTAAAAGCTGACTTATGGCCAAAATAAAACAACAACGTGCGCTGTTCTCGTTATCATCACAAGCCACTTATCTCAACTGCGCGTATATGTCGCCCTTGCTTAAGTCTGTTGAGAAGGCGGGCATAGCGGGTATGCTAAAAAAGAGAAATCCAATGCAGGTTTCTCCAAAAGATTTTTTTACGGAGACAGAAAAATTAAGAAAGGAATATGCAAAACTGATTCAGGCAGAACCCTCGCGCATTGTGCTTATACCATCTGTATCGTATGGTTTGGCTAATGTGATGAATAACCTGAAGGTTTCTTCGCACAATAACATTGTGGTTGCATCCGAGCAGTTTCCAAGCAATTACTATCCCTGGCAACGGCTGCAGGCCGATACCGGGGTACAAATTAAAATAGTTTCGCCTCCCGAAACCCAAACCGATCGCGGTAAGCAATGGAACGAACATCTGCTTAGTGCAATAGATTCCAATACAAAATTGGTAGCATTAGGCCACGTACATTGGGCCGATGGAACGAAGTTCAACTTGAAAGCAATACGAACGCGCACCCACGAAGTAGGTGCCAGAATGGTGATAGACGGAACACAATCGGTAGGGGCATTACCCTTTAGCGTTAAAGAAATTCAACCCGATGCTCTGATTTGTGCCGGATACAAATGGTTGATGGGGCCTTATTCGATTGGGATGGCCTACTATGGCGAAAAATTTGATAACGGAAAACCTGTGGAGGAAAATTGGATAAACCGATTAAACAGCGAAAACTTTTCGGAGCTGGTAAACTATCAACCCGATTACCAACCCGGAGCCTTACGTTACGAAGTAGGTGAGCACAGTAATTTTATTCTGGTGCCTATGATGCTGCAGGCATTGAAACAAATTAATCAATGGAAACCGAAAGCCATTCAGGAATACTGTAAGACAATAACACAAAAGCCAATTGCGCTTTTGCGCGAAGCAGGTTTTTGGATAGAAGATGAAGCATATCGGGGGTATCATTTATTTGGCATTCGTTTACCCGAAGGCATGGATATGGAAACCGTGAAGAAGCAAGTTGTAAAGAATAAAATATCCGTTTCGTTCAGAGGCAATGCAATTCGTGTGTCGCCTCATGTGTACAACACCGAAAAGGATATAATGAAATTAGTGAAAGCGTTGATGGGGAAGTAAATCATTCCGGAATAAGTCAGGGTGTAATCGTTTTTTTGTTGGCACTTTTCGCATAGAATGCTATGTATTTATTAGGTTCCTAACAATTGGTATATCTCATAGCCTTAATATATTTACTCTACCCAAACATAAACCCACATGCAACGAAGAGAAGCCCTTAAAAGCCTGGCCGTGCTAACAGGCGGAGCTATTCTTGTTCCCTCCTGTAATTTTGAGAAGGAAGAAATATTGGCTGCATATTCTAACTTAAAGGTAACGCCAGCACAACAATCTTTACTGGCACAAATTGCAGACACGATAATCCCTCCCGGTAAACTGAAAGGGGCACAAGATCTGGCCATTCAGGATTTTATCTTAGTAATGGTTAATGATTGTGTGGCCCAAACCGGTCAAACTCAATTTACCATCGGGCTGCAGGCATTTAACTCCTTTAGTAAGAAAAAGGGAGGTAAAAATTTTTCAAAACTTGAATCAACAGCAAAAGAGAAAGTAATAGCAGAAGGATTATCGATCGGGGCAGAGACAACAGATGAAAATCAGAAAGCTGTTCGCGAATTTTTGTCCATCACCAAGCGGTTTACTATTCAAGGTTTTATGATGAGCCAATATATAATGACCGAAATAAAACCCTATAGTTTAATTCCCGGCAGCTATAATGGCGAAGTGTTAATCAGCAGTATCTCAAACATGAAAATCGATGGCTAACTTTAATATAGACGCAACACAGCAACGCACCTTTCAGGCTATTGTAATAGGTTCGGGTTTAAGCGGTAGCTGGGCGGCAAAAGAATTATGCGAGCATGGTGTAAAAACATTGGTGATTGAACGAGGTCGCGAGGTAAAACATTTGCACGATTATCCCACAACCAACATGCTGCCTTTCGAATTTGAACACCGGGGCCAACTCACCAAGCAAATAGAAGAAGAAAATCCGGTAGTGAGCAAGTGCTATGCTTTTCGCGAAGACGCCATGCATTTTTTTGTGAAAGACAAAGAGCATCCTTACATACAGGAAAAACCGTTTGATTGGATTAGGGGCTACCAGGTAGGCGGTAAATCGTTGTTGTGGGCAAGACAGGTACAACGGTGGTCCGATTTTGATTTTGAAGGCCCGGCCCGCGATGGCTTTGCCATAGATTGGCCCATTCGCTACAACGATATTGCTCCCTGGTACAGTCATGTAGAAAAATTTGCCGGAGTATCGGGCAATAAAGACGGGCTACCTAATTTACCGGATGGCGAATTTCTGCCCGGCTTTGAATTGAATATTGTAGAGAAATATTTTCAGGAGCAGTTAAAGAAACATTACGGTGATAGCCGCCACATGATTCTGGCACGCTGCGCACACATAACCGGCAACCTCGAATACTATAAGCAACAAGGCCGGCTACAATGCCAGAGCCGTAACCTGTGCCAGCGTGGTTGTCCGTTTGGTGGGTACTTCAGTGCCAACGCATCAACATTACCATGGGCAGAAAGAACCGGTAACCTGACCATGAGAACGGATGCGGTTGTTCATTCTATTATTTACGATGAGGCAAAAGGCAAAGCAACGGGCGTGCGCATGGTAGATGCCAACACCAAACAAACCGAAGAATACTTCGCTGATGTAATTTTTGTAAACGCTGCCGCGCTTAACACCAATCTTATTTTGCTCAACTCAACATCTAATCGTTTTCCTAATGGATTGGGTAATGATAATGGTTTGTTGGGTAAGTATGTGGCGTTTCATAATTATCGGGCTGGCATCTCGGCCGAGTATGAAGGATTTGCCGATTATACAACACAAGGAGGAAGACCAACCAGCGGGTACTTTCCCCGGTTCCGAAATCTGCATAAGCAGGAAACAGATTTTTTGCGTGGGTATGCGGCTGGTTTCAGTGCCGGAAAGTATAATTATGCGGACCAAAGCGGTATCGGACTTTCGCTAAAGGAGCAATTACTAAATCCCTCAAAGTATGGCAATTGGACTGTGGGTTCGCATATGATGGGAGAAACTATTCCGAAAGAATCTAACCTTGTAACCCTAAGTAAAAACGAAAAAGACGCCTGGGGTATTCCATTATTAAGTGTGCATGTAGAATACGATGATAATGATGAGAAGATGGTGAAGGATTACCAAGAGCAAATGACAGAAATGTTTGAGAAAGCCGGATTCACCAACATTCGTGTGCGTGACGACCACCGGGCTCCCGGCCTGGATATTCATGAAATGGGCGGAGTGCGAATGGGTAAAGATCCCAAAACCTCGTTACTCAACAAAAACCACCAGTTGCATGCTTGCGCTAACGTATATGTTACCGATGGAGCCTGTATGACCTCCACCTCTACACAAAACCCATCGCTTACATACATGGCTTTTGCTGCGCGTGCAGCACACCATGCTATGAAAAATCAGAGATGGGGTAAAATCTAAATGACAAAGCAAGCGCAAGGAACACTGGCAAGCGGAATATTGCTTACCCTGTTGGGAGCAATCTGCTTTTCAACGAAAGCCATTTTTGTAAAACTTGCCTATCGCGAGACTGAAGTGGATGCTATTTCGTTGCTGGCGCTACGCATGATTTTTTCACTTCCCTTTTTTGTTATAGCAGCAGCCATATCAAGCAGTAAACAAACCAATGTACGCTTTACCGCTAAACAATGGTTAGGAGTGGCTTTAGTTGGCTGCCTGGGTTACTACATTAGCAGCTTACTGGATTTTTTGGGATTACAATATGTAACAGCCGGTATTGAACGCCTGATACTTTTCATCTATCCAACGCTGGTCTTACTTATGTCGGCCATCATCTTCAAAGTAAAAATTAAACCCATACAATGGATTGCGTTACTAATTACGTATGCCGGGTTGTTTGTGGCATTTATAAGCGAAGCACAGGGGCAGGCTGTTTACAATAAGGATTTTTTTCTGGGGTCGTTTTTTATCCTTGTTTGTGCGTTTACCTATGCAGCTTATATAGTGGGTAGTGGTAGGTTAATTCCCATTGTAGGGTCAGCCAAGTTTAATAGTTATGCCATGAGTTTTGCTTCGATAGGGGTATTGTTACATTTCTTCATTACATCTAATGTCTCGCTATTACATTTTTCACCAGCTGTTTATATATACAGCTTTTTGATGGCGCTACTATCAACCGTTATTCCTTCTTACCTGGTGGTAGCAGGCATTAAACGTATAGGTTCAGATAATGCGGCTATTGTGGGCAGCATTGGCCCGGTGTCAACCATAATAATGGCTTATTTCTTTTTACAGGAAGCCATTTCGCTGTTACAACTGATAGGCACCGCTCTGATTTTAGCGGGAGTGTTATTAGTGGGTAAGCAAAAAACAGGTTAACCCCAAAATGCACGGTTAGTAACACAGCATGGATTTGCTATCTTTAGTAACATGAAGACTTTCATCTTAATACTGCTACTGCTTCCGGGCATAAGTCTGGCACAAGCACCGGAGTTGATTTTTGTGTTTCTGAACAAGCGCACCGACAAGGCGGAACTACCAGAAGCCGAAGTAAAGAAAATAATGGAGGGGCACCTGGCTAACATTGAGCGATTGGCAAAAGAAGGTAAGTTGGTTTCGGCCGGACCATTTGATGGAGGGGGAGGTATTTTCATTTTTAAATCAAACTCAGTTGAGCAGGTTAAAGAATGGCTGAAGACCGACCCGGGCATACAGGCTAATCGCTGGCGGGTAGAGGTATTGCCGTACTACCCCCGCATAGGTGGGGCCTGTGCAGTAGGAGAACATTATGAAATGGTAACGTATCATTTTGTGCGGTATATACCCAACATTGCTAAGTTTAATATACAGGATGCTCCACGTATTTTTATGATGCATGACAACTACCTGAAGGAAATTGCTAAGACCGGTAATGTAATAACCGAAGCTACGTTTGGCGATAACGAAGGTGGAATACTGATAATGAAAGGCAACCTGGAGCAAGAGGTAATTGAAACCGATCCCGCTGTACGCCAGGGGTTACTGCAAATTGAAATTCAGAAACTCTGGATTGCAAAAGGGGGGTTGTGTGAGAAGTAGAGATTCTTAGGGTGTTTACTTTTGTGATGATCGGTTATGGCGTAAAAATTTCGTTGCATACTTTAACAAGTAAATTTTAAAACCTAAAAGTTAAAGTATGATGAAATTCTATTTAATGACTAAGCGGTTGGCGTTTGTGTTGCTGTTGGCAACCGGGCTTACAGCTTATGGCCAATCGTACCAGGTAAGTGGTGTGATAAGAGATGCCCGTACCGCAGAGGGGATTGTGGGAGTTAACGTTTCTGTAAAAGGAACCTCGCAAGGAACAATTTCTGATATAAACGGAAATTTTTCTGTAGAAGCCAATGGCAGCGCAGTGCTGATCTTTTCGTTTATCGGTTATAAAACCAAAGAAGTAAATGTGTCCGCGGCCACCACTTCTATTAGTGTTTCGTTAGAAGAAGATGTAACAAGTCTTGAAGAGGTTGTTGTTTCGGGGTTGGCATCTAGTGTAAAGCGTTCAAATCTTGCTAATGCAGTAGGTTCGGTTTCAGCCAAAGATCTTTTAGGAACCACCCAAATTCAAACTGCCGATGCCGCAATTTATGGTAAGGTTCCGGGGGCTAATATCCGCCAAAATGGGGGAGCACCAGGTGGAGGGATGAGCATTTTGCTGCGTGGATTTACTACGCTTAGTGGCGCCTCGCAACCCCTAATCATTTTGGATGGAGTATATATTGATAACTCTTTTCAGAGAACGGGTCGTGCAACAGTAAGTGGCGCAGGAGCTTCTTCGCAGGACGATGGTGCAAACCGTCTGGCAGATTTAAATCCAGCAGATATAGAAACCCTTGAAATATTAAAAGGCCCTTCGGCTGCGGCAATTTATGGAACGCGTGCTAATGCAGGGGTTATAATTATCACTACTAAAAAAGGAAAGGCAGGGAAAACTGTGGTTTCATTTAATCAAGACATTGGTGTGGGGACTCCGTTAAGATTATTGGGTGTAGATAACTGGAGTGAAGATAAGATTAACTTTTTCTTCGCTGCGGCCAGACGGCCGGTTGAGCTCCAAAGGTTTAATGATGCCAATGGCAAGTTTATCGACTATGAAGATTATTTCTATGGCAACACGGCAACCCTTTCCAATACAAGAATTTCAGTTAGTGGGGGCGATGAAAAAACCAAGTTTTATATAAATGGAGGCATTACAGATGAAAGTGGAGTGGTAAAAAAGACAGGCTTTAAACGCTACTCTATACGGTCTAACATTGAGCACAAATTAACTAAAGACATTACATTTGGATTCAATTCGAATGTTCTTAGAACAGTTACCGATAGAGGATTTACCGGTAATCAGAATAACACCGGAGCTAGTATAGGTTATCCCATGTCGTATGTACCAAACTATTTCAACTTGTTCCCAAATGAGCAAGGTGTTTACCCCGATAATCCGTATACCATAGCAGAAAACCCGGTTGCTGTTACAGATAAAGGTATAAACAACTCGTTGGTAAATCGATTTATTCAAGCGTTCTCACTTGATGCCAATTTATTCAAGACAGATAATTCTATTCTTAAATTTAAACTTAACGGAGGATTAGACTTTGTACAAAATTCTACTATGATCTACCTGCCCGAAGATCTGCAATATCAACGTGCGCAGGCAAACCCGGGCGATGTGTTGATTGGTAAGCAAGAAGCATTTAACACCAACTTTCAGGCGGCTTTGGTGTATGATTATAATGTGAGGGCGATTAACATGACAACCCAATTAGGTGTTGTTAGATTGGATTTTGAAACAGATGTTCTCTTCAACAGAGGTCGTGGTTTAAGCCCGGGGCAAAAATCCATTAAACAAGCGAACATACAAGAGGTTGAAACGGACTTTACATCCAAACAACAAGATGCCGGTGTTTTTGTTCAGCAAGACCTGAACTACCAGGACAAAATTGTAGGAACACTGGGTATGCGTTGGGATAAATCAACAACAAACGGAGATAAAGATAAATTTTACGGTTTCCCGCGCGCTTCTATGGCCGTTAACTTAACCAATTTTGATTTTTGGAGTATTAAGTCAGTATCGCAATTAAAGCCAAGGTTTGCGTATGGACAAACGGCTGGCCCTGTACCGTTTGGAACAACCTTCACTCCCCTTACCGGTGTTAACATTGGTGGCTTGTTAGGGTCAACGGTATCTACTACTATTGGTAACCTGCTTATCTCTCCAGAGCGAGCAGAAGAGTTGGAATTTGGTCTTGACCTTGGATTGTTTAATAATAGAATTTCTTTTGAAGGAACGTATTATATCAAAAGATCGAAAGACAACATTCAAAACCTGAACCTGGCTCCGGGAACCGGTGTAACATCCAGCCCAAGTAATGAAGCCGAATTGGAAAACAAAGGGATTGAGTTATCGTTGGGCGGTACCGTTTTAGAGAAGGATAAAATCCGGTGGACTTCGCGTGTAATGTGGTGGAAGAATGAAACGATGGTAACGCGCTTGGGTATTCCTTCTTATTTAACAGGGGCGTTTGGCACTGGACTAGGAACATTTCTGATCAGAGAAGGAGTTGCCCCTACAACCATTGTAGGAACACCAACTACAACCGGACCAAGCGAATTTACCGTTTGGGGCGATTCGCAACCAGACTTTACCATGTCTTGGTTTAATAGCATTACCTTCCTCAAAAACTTCGACCTGAATTTTATGTGGGAGTGGCGTAAAGGCGGAGATAACATTAATCTGCAAAGTTTCCTTACGGATAGTGGAGGCACAACAAAGGGATGGTTTGATGATGATGATGGTGATGGAACGCCAAATGGCAGACAAAGACCTCCGGCACCGTATAACAATGCCGGCCGTTGGGTACAAGATGCTTCGTTTATTAAACTACGCGAGCTTGGGTTGTATTACAATGTTCCAAAAGCAAATACAGATAAGTGGTTTGGCAACACGATCAGTCGTGCACGGCTTGGCATTTCTGGAAACAACGTGTTGTTATTCACCAAGTACGAAGGCTATGATCCGGAAACATCTACTTTCGGAGCATCTTTTGCCAACAACGTAGATATTGCGCCTTATCCAACTATGCGCAGATTATTCTTCCACGTTCAAATTGATTTTTAAACGAGACACATCTATGAAAAAGATTCATAAATATTTATTTCTGGGCTTGATGGTTGCAGCAGCGTGTAACCCATTTGAGCTGGATGAAATTGTTGATCCCAATAACCCATCGGTTGGCAGTGTGTCAAACAATGCAACTAAAAACCAACTTCAGTTTTTGCTTACCGGTTTGGAATCGCGCCACAGAGGCTATGTAGGAAACATTAGCCAGGCATGGAATACATTTGGCCGCGAGATATGGTACCTGAATGGCTCAGATCCACGGTTTCAAACCGATTGGCTTGGACAGAATGGTCGGGTACCCGATGCTGCCTATTTTGGGTTTGGGGCTACCGGAGGTGGATCTTACGCATCACCTTATCAGGCTATTAAGCAAGCACAAGTACTTATTGATGCAGCAGCAAATACTACGGTTGTATCAGCAACTGAAAGAGCAGCTATTTCAGGGTTTGCCAAAACAATAATGGGTTACCAGTTTATGATTCCGGCAAACTTTGTTTATCAGAATGGAATTAGGGTAGACGTAGCCGACCCGCTAAATCCGGGGCCTTATGTTACCTATGATGCAGCACTGGATCATATTCTGGGTGTACTAAATGATGGTCTAACAGATTTAAATGCAGCAGGAACCGGCAACTTTCCATTTAAATTAACAGCTGGATGGACAGGATTTAATACGATTGAAACCCTGAAGCAAGTGAACCGGGGTATAGCGGCAAGATTAAATTTATACAGAGAAGATTGGCAGGGAGCGTTAGACGCAGTTAATGCATCATTTATTAATGAAACTGGAAGTTTAAACGCAGGCCCGGCTCATCCGTATGGGGCTCCACCCGATTCGTTTAACCCGCTGTTTTATGTAGCCAATGCCGCTGTGTCTACTATTATTGTAGTGCACCCATCCGTGTTAGATGATGCAACCCCCGGAGATAAGCGGGTAACAGATAAGTTCTTGCTCAGAAACACACCCGTAACAGTTTCTACAGATGCCGGCCCACTTACAGGAACTCATCAGGATAAACGTTGGACGGCTAACACATCATCAATACCGTTTATCAGAAATGAAGAACTCATTCTTATAAAAGCTGAAGCCCTTGCACAACTGGGATCTGCTCAAAACCTGCTTGACGCAGAAGCAGCAATTAATATTATTCGCAATGCGGCATTAATTGGAAATTATCCGGGGGCAGTAACAAAAGATGACCTCATTGACGAAATTCTATACCAAAGAAGATATTCGCTTTGGGCCGAACCCTGGGGCCATCGCTGGATAGACGCCAGAAGATATGGCAGGCTTAATGAGATACCAACCAGTTACGATAATGGTGCTGTATTTACACAGTTTCCTCATCCACAATCAGATTTGAATTGGGATGCCTATACAGGAAACTAGAAAAAATCTGACCTGATTTTGATAAACCCCGGCATTGTTCGGGGTTTATTTTTTTTAACCTTTTATTTTTGAAGTTAACGGAAGTAACACATGGCGCACTGGCTTATTAAATCAGAACCTTTTAAATACAGTTGGGATCAATTAGTAAAAGACAAACAAACATTTTGGGATGGTGTACGCAATTATGCTGCGCGAAACAATCTGAAAAGCATGCGGACAGGCGATGAGCTCTTCTTCTATCATAGCAATGAAGGCCTTGAAATAATTGGTATCGTAAAAGTGGTGAAGGAAGCATATCAGGACCCAACTACAACAGAAACGGCCTGGGTGGTAGTTGATATAAAGCCGGTACGCAAATTAAAGAAGCCCGTAACGCTGGCACAGGTAAAGGCAGATAAACGGTTAATCGATATGGATCTGATTCGATTAAGTCGTTTAAGTGTAGGCCGGGTTACAGACAAAGAATGGAATATTATTCTGGAACTTGCAGGAGAATAGCGCTACTTATTATGGAAAGATCCATATACCGCATCTCTGAATTTTTTATGCACGGTTCCATCAAACGGAAATATTTGTACAAACAACACGGCCGTTAATTCATTCTTTGGGTCAACCCAGAATAAGGTGCTCGCAGCACCATCCCAAAAAAACTCACCTACTACACCGGCATTTTCCTTTTCATCTGCTGGTGGCTTTACGCGTACGGCAAAATCAATTCCAAAACCAACCTGCCCTTTGCTGGGCAGCCACATACGCTCGGTTACACTATCGGCCAGATGATTGGTAGCCATAAGCTTTACTGTTTCAGGTTTTAAAATCGTTGTGGTTTCAAGCGTTCCTTCGTTTACCAACATTCGTGCAAAACGCATATAATCGTCAATGTTACTGGTTAATCCATAGCCCCCGGGTTTTAATGGCCACTCTTTACTGTTAAACGAATTTGCCAGCGAGTCGGCCATACGATCAAGGGTACCGTCTTCTTTACGTACATACATAGCGGCTAACAGATTAATATCTTCCGGCACATACTTAGTGGAGTGCATGGCAAGCGGACCGGTAATATTTTCGCGCACAAACTCATCAAAAGGTTTGCCTGAGATACGTTCTACAAGGTAGGCCTGCACATCTACACAAATACCGTAACTCCACTCTTCGCCAGGATGAAAAGCAAGAGGCAAAGCGGCCAGTTTAGTGGCCATCTGCGCAAGTGTATTGTTGGTGTTCATTACATCCGCCTCGCTTACCCGCTTCCCTAATTGCGGATGCTGTACGGAAGCAAAACCAGCGGTATGCCGGGTAAGGTCGCGAATGGTTATGGAACGATTAGCAGGAACCAGTATTGGATTACCCTTTTCATCCATGCCAGAAATTACTTTCATATCAGCGAACTCAGGTGCATACTTTGAAATGGGATCATCCAATTGAAACAATCCCTGTTCATGCAATTTCATTAGCGCAACACCGGTAATGGGTTTTGTCATAGAGTAAATACGCACACGCGTGTTGCGATCCATTGGTTTGTTCGCTTCACGATCGGCATACCCAAAAGCATTGAAATAGGCTTCTTTATTCTTTTCAAAAATCAGAGCAGAAACGCCTGCTATTCTACCGGAATCAACAAGGGTTCTTAACGTTGAATCAATTCGGGTTTTCACTTTATCGGTTATAACTGCGGATTCTTCATCTTGCTTTTCGGAGCCGCAAGCAAATAACAGAACAAGCAGCGCAGCAGGAAACATTTTTTTTAACATGATTTGAGGGTTATAATTTGGGTAAGATTCAACAGTTTAAAATATTATTCAGTTACCACCACGGCAAGTTTATCACCATTGGTGCTTACGGCTAATCGGGTAATACCTTTTAACAGACGGGCATCGCTAACCGTCACCGCTGTCCAGGTTTTTTCTTTGCCCGGTTTTATCACAAACAATTTTGTGCCATCACTTGTAATTAACCGGCCATCGGGCAACCAGGCAATATCTTCGTGATTAGGTAATGTGTTAATGATAAAACTTACCTGCAAGGTTTCCAGATCAAGTCTTTTTATTTGCCAATCTCCATTGCTCACTTTATGAACAAAACTGATAGCAGCCTGATTGGGTATACGATGTAAGGCTCGCCCAATATTTTCGGCAATTATGGTGTCTTTGCGGGTAGGCAGTCTTAAATAGTTTAACGTATTAGGAGAACCATTACTTCCTAATACAAATAATGCGAGATGACTGTTATCAATCCACACATGATAACCCACAACCAGCGAATCGATAATGATGTAAGGATCTTTACCATCTAACGAATATTTGCCTAAATCCTGTGCCCCGTTATCGCGTTGAATGATGCACGAGATTCCGGATTTATCGGGTGTAAGTGTTGGAGAATATTCGCGTTCTGATGTTTCTGTTATTTGTGTAGTAAGCCGGGTCTCGTAGTTGTAAGACTTTATATCGGCCCGACCCTGATCATTAAAAGATGAATAGTACAAGAGGGGTTCATCGCTATGAAAACCGGGTTGGTTATCATAACCGGTATGGTTGGTAATGTTTTGCGGATTGGAAAGCATTACACCCTTCTTTTTAGCCTTCAGATCGAAGAGGATAATTTCGTAACCCGTTTGGGCGTGTGCAGCAAAAGCGAGGAAAAACAGAATGGCGGTTAAAATTTTCATATGATTTATCCAGACAAGAAAGATGCTAAAGAAAAACCAGAAAGGGAAGAGGTGTTTTAAGAATGCTTTTGAAGCACAGGTGCTTAAAACATTATTGAAACTTTATTTCACCGCCACCTTTCAACAAGTTGTTGATACTTTTTAGCTTGCCCGGGCTCCAGAACTATTAATTTGTCATAAACATCCACCCAGCTGCTGTCTTGTTGCAGTACTTCTTTATAGAACCGAACGGCTTCTGTGGTGTTGCCTTGCTGTTCATATAAATATCCCATAATGTTCAGCACTTCGGCCGAGCGCACTCCCTTATCGTACCCTTTGCGATACCAACGCAACGCTTCTGAATAATTGTTTTGTACATAATAGTTATCGCCTAACATGGCGTGTGCTTCGCCATAGTTGGGATAAAGCTCAATACATTTTTTTATTGTAGAAATAGATTGATCATACTGCTGTTTTTGATAATACACTAACGATTTATTGTAAAGTCCGCTACTATTTTGCTGATCTATCTCTAGCACACGGTTGTAGTAATATAGCGCAGAATCGTATTGCTGGCTTGTATAAAACCGGTTGCCAATGTTGGTAAGGGCGTCCAGGTTATCAGGATCGTTAACCAATGTTTGCCGGTCCCGATCATCTATTGGATTAGAAATATCGGGTTGTAAAAGCCCGATAGCAGCAAGAAAAACTGAAACAAAAATAATTACACCGGCAATGCCTGCAATGAGGAATACAATCCTCTTTTTCTGTTGGGGTGTTAGTGGCTGAGCAGGTTCTCTTTGTGCGCTGGCCCGCGAAGGCTCTTCTTGTTTTTTAGTTGACGAGTACGTAAAGCCCACAGGCTTACGGGGCGAATAATAAATTGCAAGAAAAATGAAACAGGCAGTAATGCCGCCCAAAATCCAAACAACAAAACTTCCTAAGGCCCATAACAAAGCCAACAAAAAAACTGTTATAACAGCAAGTCGCTTAAATCGCTTTGCTAAAATTTCGTTGCTATTTCCAGACATAGAAATTATCGCGAATAAGTAAAAGTACACTAAAAGACGATTTCTTTTATCCACACTGGGCGGGCAGATACTATTTTTGATAAACTATTTAATGCGCAATGGAAAAGTCAAAATTGGCAGAGTGGGATGTAATTATAATTGGGGCCGGCCCTATTGGGCTTGCTTGTGCAATTGAAGCAAAAAAAGCAGGGCTACACTACCTCGTTCTTGAAAAAGGCTGTCTGGTTAATTCGTTATATAACTACCCGCATAACATGACATTCTTTTCAACCAGCGATAGGCTGGAGATTGGAGGAGTGCCATTTATTTCGAATAACCCCAAACCCACCAGGCCCGAGGCACTGGAATATTACCGCAGGGTTTGTTCTAGCTGGAAGCTAAATGTACAGTTGTATGAACGCGTGCAATCTATAAGCAAGAACAAAAACTTTATCATCACCACATCAAAAAATAATTACACAGCACAGGCAGTTATTCTGGCGCTTGGGTTTTATGATTTGCCATATTTGTTAAATGTAGAAGGCGAAGACTTACCTAAGGTGAAGCACTATTATGACGAGCCTCATCCATATTTTGCACAAAAGGTAGCGGTAGTAGGGGCTGCTAATTCGGCTGTTGATGTGGCATTGGAAACCTGGCGTAAAGGAGCCGATGTTACCATGATTATCCGGGAAGGTGAAATTCGGGAAAGTGTGAAGTATTGGGTTAAACCCGATATTGAAAACCGGATTAAGGAAGGATCGATCAAAGCATATTTTAACTCAACGGTTAGCCGAATTACACCACAAACTGTTGAAGTAAAAACACCGGACGGAATAATTACACTTGAGAATGATTTTGTTCTGGCCATGACGGGCTATCAACCACCATTTGATTTTATGAAAGCAATTGGTGTAGCGTTTGGAGCAGATGAGTTTTGCACCCCGATTTATAACGAACAAACCATGGAAAGCAATGTGCCCGGTTTATACCTGGCCGGGGTGGTAGTAGGAGGATTAAAAACCAATAAATGGTTTATTGAAAACTCACGCATTCATGCAGAGCAGATTATTAACCAGCTAAAACAAATCAGATTGCGTTAGCTTTAACCGTTAAATGAAAGGTAACCGTTACGGTACATACCAGAGGGGTTCGGCTTAGGTCTCCAAAAAGTTTTAGTTGATCAGTACCACTGCCCTGAAGGCGCGTATTAAGATCGTTTACACCCGGAGGATTGCCTTTGAGTTCGCCCGAACTGGCATTAGTCAACGCAATAGATTTAGCGACAACAATATCTAACCCGGATGATGTTTCTATAGATGCATTATTAAGACTAATCCCTTGCGGATCGGCTCCCGAAATAACATACTCGATATGATTAATTTTAATTTGTTTGATACGATTAAGAAGACCAGTTAAGTCGGGGTTTTGGCTGATGTCAATAGCGGACGTTACCTCATAATCAATTCCATTGCTATTGGTTGTTGGTTCATTAACCAAAAAGGTAACAGTCTGAGAAGTCTCAAGCGAAATGGTTTCCAGATTTTCGCAAGAAAGGAGTAAACTGAGTGCTGCAAACGAGAACACGGAAAGTCCTCGCAATAGGATTTTGTTAGCCAACATTTTGTAAAATTACAAAAGACCCGCGACATCGGGTCTTTTGATTTTATTAATTCTGTAATACAGGCCTATAGAGCATCGGCTGTAATCTTTACGTAAAATTTAAAGGTTACATGAAACGTTACCGGAGTTTCTGAAAGCGTACCGTTTAGCAGTACCGTTTCCTGTTTATCGTCCAGCAAGCGTTCGGCCAGATCATTAAACCCATCGAGGTTTGCACTCAGGTCTGTTTCTGCTGTGTTGCTAAGACTAACGGCAGAGGCTGTAGCGATAACCTGAGAGTTGGAGGCAACTTGCAACGATCCGCCCGTAAAACTAACCGATGTAGGATCGGCACTCGAAATGGTGTATGTAATCCGGTTCACTTTAAACTCTTTTATCTTATTAGCGTACTTAGCCACATCCGGATCAGACGTGGCATCCAGCAACTGGGTGTCTGAGTAGCTTGCACCATCAGGATTATCTGCGTTTTCATCAATTACAAATTCGAGTGGCAGAACCACATCAAAGCTTACATCATCGGCTTTATCAAAAAGCTCGCATGATGTTAATGTGCCGAACAACAGCACAAACAAAAGGAGAAACGGGTGTTTGATTTTCATAATTAATAGTTTTTAGGTTAAGCGTTAATTCTAAATTAAGTAAAGTGGTAAACGTTTGTTTCAAATTTCTCCGCGCAGCGACTTGGAAATTACTTCAGCTTTGCCATGTACATGCAGTTTGCGATAGATGCTTTTTATATGAAACCGCACGGTTTCGATAGAAATAGTAAGCCTGTCGGCAATCAGTTTATAACTTAATCCATCTACCAAACCCACCACAATTTCTTTTTCTTTAGCTGATAAGGGTGAGGTAATTTCGCGCTTACCACGAGACGCAAAAAACTCAACCACTTTACGGGCAATCTGTGGCGACATAGGCGAGCCTCCGCTAACCAAAAGTTCAATGCCTGATTTTATTTCTTCTAAGGGCGTGTTTTTGAGGAGATAACCAGTGGCACCCGCGCAAAGCGAATCAAAAATTTTTTGAGGATCGTTATACACTGAAAACACAACTAAATCGATTTGGGGGTATCGTTCCTTAATTATTTTCATTCCATCAATACCCGACATGCCGGGCAAACCCAAATCCATTATTAAAACCTGTGGCAATACTTCTGCTTTTAAATTTGGCAGAAGAGATTCTATTGAGTTGAATGACCAATTGCATTGAAAACCATTTTGACGATTCAGAAAATCCTGAATGCTCTTGCGAATTTGATCGTCATCTTCAACAATACCTACAAAAATCATAATAGTGCCTTATTGCCTGATAAGATAGATAAAGGTGAATGATAATGAGGCATTGTTTACTTTATACTTTTCCTCCTCCATACTCCCCCTACCATAAATATCGCCCTTGGCTACCTTAAGAATGCCAGGCATAATCAGTCCCTGAATAGCAACATTATCGCTGATTTGATAGTGGGGGCCAAGCATAACAGCCATGTCGAACAGGGTGTAGTAATCTTTAGCATCCTCGGTTTTAGGCAAGCCGGGAAATGCCGTGCGGGCATTATCGTCATTTTTAATTTTTGCGCTCAGTAAAAAAGAGGGTTGTACTCCGGCCAGTAGTTTAAGTTTTTCTGAGGCCACATACTTTATATACAGGGGTACATCAATATAGCTTAGCATCTTTGTATACTTTACTTTAAGAACCTCAAGCTCATAGGTAACGGAATTGTAATATTCTTCATCGCCCTCGTAAACGGTACCTTTTAAGGCGAAAGCAACTCCACCACCTGCCAGAAATTTTTTAGAAAGCAATCGCTCGGCACGAAAGCCCAGGTTGCCACGCAAAACCATTTTAGGATTAGAGTCAGTTCCTCCCCACTCTTTTTTTTCTTTGCCGGTAAAAGTAGTAAGAGAAGGTCCGGCCACAAATTCAAATTTCCATTGTGCCTGTGTACTCCAGGCTACCGAAATCAGCAAACAGCATGAAATAAGCGTTTTCATAATGGTATTGTTTTAGATACCGAAACTAAACGCATTTCATAGGGGATTCAATCCCATAAACATGGGGGTGTTTACGGGATAACAAGGGTAACGGTGGTGCCTGCTGTTGCAGAGAAAGTAAGGGTTCCTCCAATCGATTCGGCTCTTCTTTTCATATTACGGAGGCCATTGCCAGAATGGGGTTGCGATTTGGGCAACCCGATGCCGTTGTCGTGAATCTGCAATTTAAACTGAGGGTGTGTAGCAATAGACACTTTTACATGTGTGGCTTTTGCATGTTTTACTATGTTATTAATGGCCTCTTTAAAAATAAGATATATGTTTTGTCGCATAATAGGATCCAAAACTTTGTTGCCATCTATTTTGTGTAGGAGACACTCAAAACCAATTTCTTTAGCCTCTAATACTTCGGCAGCAAAATCTTTCATCCGGTTTATAAGCTCAGTAAGGGTGTCGTTGTTGTTGTCTATCGACCACACAATGTCGCTCATAGTACTTACTACCTCGCGGCTAAGCCCACCAATAAAATTTAAGTAGACAGTCTTTTCTTTTTCGGTAAGCCCGTTTTGAACCAATTCAGAGTAGATTGAAATTTTTGTAAGGCTTGAGCCTACTTCATCGTGCAGATCGCTGGCAATTTTTGTACGCAAACGCTCTAGTTGCAAACTCTGTGCAAGCCGGTAGCGATGTATAGCATATAACAAAACAAGAATAACCGAAATCACTAAGGAAATAAACCACCACGTGCGCCAAAATGGTGGTTGAATGATGATCGTGAGAAAAGTAGGCTCGTAATTCCAGTATCCATCCGGGTTGGTTGACTTTACTTCAAAGAGATACTGACCCGGATCGAGGTTAGTATAACTGGCAAACTTTCGGTTTCCTACATAAACCCAGTCTTCATCAAAACCGGTTAGCCGATAGGCATATTGGATTTTTTCCGGGGCCATAAACTCTTGGGCGGCAAAAGCTATCGAAAAAAAATTGTGAGTGTGTTTTAAGGTAACCGATTTAAGTTGCGAGGGCTGACACGGAATACTGAAATTATGAACCGAATCTGGTTCTTGTGTAGCCGAATGATTAAAAAGTTTGAAATCGGTGAACACAATTCTTCTCGAAAGGGAGTCATCGGCAATCTGATCGGGATAAAACCAGGTAAGACCATCCAACGATAAAATAAAAATTCTCCCTTGTTTGTCTTTATATACGGTGTTCAGCTCACTGGCCGTAACACCATCGGCTTGTGTATAGATGTGCCTTTTATTTTCCTGTACATTCCAGCGCACTAACTGATTGGAGGTTACATACCAGATTTCTTTATTATGAACCACAAAAGATTTCAGGCCAGGAGCCTCATTCATCTTAAACAAAGGAACAGATGTAATGCTATCGGGATTAAAATATTGAATAGCCCAGGCTTCATCTTTTGTAATCAATAACATTTCGGTTTCAGAGTAAGGAGTGATCTCCAGAAAAAAGGGATTGTCGATTTGTAGTACACGCCCGGCCTCGGTTACTTTAACAAACTGGTTTCTTTTTTTGTCGTATAGTATAACCTGGTTTTGGCCGTTAAACCAAATGTTGCCATTCAATTCAAAAATGTCTTCAACAAAGGCAAACGAGATACCTGCTTTTTTCTGAAGCGAATCGTTATTAATGCGTGTAAATTTATTTTGGTTAATGTTATAGATAGTAAGCCCGCTACGATAGGCGGTTGCCCAAAGCATATTCTCACGATCAACCAACACAGCAGAAACGGCATTGTTATTAATCGAATTTTCACCGGCCATAAAACGGGTAAATTTTTTTGTAAGCGGATCAAACTTGTTAAGCCCGCCTCCTTCCAGCGCAATCCAAAGCTTATTGTTAGCATCTTTGCTTAACCCCGATACAGCATTGTAACCAAGACTACTTTGATCTTTTGAATCATGAACAAATTTTTCGGTCTTGCCAGTATTTAGGTTAAGCTTATTCAATCCCTGCCCGTTAAACCCTAACCAAAACAGAGAATCATTTTCCTGATGAAGCACCCGAACCCAGCCCGCAGAAATTCCGTCAGGGTTGTTGGCGCTATTTTTCAAAACATGAAATTTTTTGGATTGGCTGTTATGTACACTTACTGTATTGTCTGACGCTCCAACCCACAACAGACCATCTTTATCTAAACAGAGTGTAAATAAATTATTACTCGAAATGCTTTCTGAATCGAACGGATCATTTTTCCAGTGAGTAAATTGTTGGGTTACCGGATCGAACAAGTTAAGTCCGCCTCCAAACGTGGCGATCCAGAATTTGTTATCAGCGGTTTCGGCCACTTTAAAAATTGAGTTATGGCTGATCGAATTTTTAGCGTTTGGATTGTGGATATAATGCTGGCTTTTCTGGGTTGTGCGATCAAATACCTGCAACCCTCCGTATGTACCTAAGTAAATCTTACTTCCACTATGATGTAAACTTCGGATAACCCGATACCGGTAAGTATCATCGGGATTATTATTATTTAAAGAATAAGGAATAAACTGGTCGGTTTTTGAATCGTAACTACACAACCCGCTGGTTGTTCCTACCCATAAAAATCCATCTTCATCGTACCCTAATCCGCAAATAAAATTATCGGGCAACGAATTGGCGTTTCCCTGTTCGGCTTTGTATTGTTTAAAGACTTTAGTCTCGGGATGAAAGTGAATCAAGCCCCCGCCTAACGACCCCAGCCAGAAACTTCCATCGGGCGCTTCAGCAAAACTATAAATGCGCGCGTGCGGAGATGTTACGCTGTCGTTGGCTAATGTGAAAGTATCGTTAAGACGATCGTACTTGAAAAGAGAGCCAACATCGGTACCTACCCACAGATTTTGTTTACGATCTTCAAATGTAAATACCCCACGCGATCTCCTGAAATGCACGGTATCAAATTGAGTAAAATCATAATACCGGAAATTTGTGCCATCGAACCGAATAAGGTTGTTAACCGATGACCCAATCCAGATATACCCATGTGAGTCGCGATGAAAATTTTGAACAGTTGTAATACCTGAGCCGTTGTTATGAACGATTCGTTTAAAGCGTGGAAAATCTTGCGCAAAACAAGCAAACGAGCTTAGCAAAAGGAATAACAGGAGCCCCTTCATGAAAGTGAAGATACAAAATTACGACTCGGCACACCTAACTAGCGGGCTAGGTTAAGATTTACAAGTACTCCTGCAAAGTAATTACGCCCGGAAGCCGTGTTGTAGAAACGAGAACCGGCTGCATTCAAATCATTACCCAAACTGTATTTTTCATTCAGAAGATTATCGGCACCTAAAAAAAAGTCTAGCGGAAATTTCTTACCAGACATGCATTTATATCCCAGTTTAAATCCTGCAAGGGTGTAGGATTGAGCAAAAACAGTGTTGGCATCATCTAATGGAAGAGAAGAAGTGTAATGAAG
>DEIA01000047.1:0-1364 GCA_002352225.1 Flammeovirgaceae bacterium UBA2786 | reverse complement strand
CGTTTACCAAAATATCCTCTTGTTCCAACTTCAAGCTGAAGACCTTTTTCTGATTGTAGATTTTTATTAAATACTGTATTGGATGGCCGAACTTCTGCCAGCGTGGGTGGAGAAAATCCCCAGCTTAAACTGGCATGTGTACTTAATGCAGTATTTATTTTTCGCAACACGGCAACGCGTGGCGTTACTACCGGGTTGTAGGTAATACGCTCATCTGTAGGGGGCAGATCCGATAGCCGTTGTAACCGATAGGCCACCCAGTTTGCACTTAAGCCACCGGTAATAATCCAGTTGTTAACACTAAATTCACCTTGCCCAAAAACACTGTATTGTTGTATATAAAGTTCGTCATCACTTTGTAGGGCACCGGTAACACCTTGTATGTTTTGATATGTTTTAATTGGTGAAAACCCATTTAGAAATTCACCGCCACCAATCAATTTTAATTGTCCTGGTCCTAGCGAAGTTGAAAAATCGGTTACGGTGCGGGCTCCGAAGTTTTGCTCGGCTCTGCGTTCGTAATTCCGAATAGCAGAATTGTTGAACTGAATAAAGTTTCCGAATACCCCTGTGCGGTTATGCAGATTTTTTGCGAAGGTATATTGATGCGAAACTCCGGCATAAAACGAACGCAACGAAACACCTGCATTTTGTGTTATTGCACCAGGTGAGGGGCCGGCAGCGGGCCTTGCTTGCCGTGCATTGGTATTGTATTCAGCAAGCGTTAATCCGCCCGGAGTTTGATAGTACAAATCCGTATAGAAAAGGGCTGTCTCCAATACTTCTTTATCCGAAAGCGAGAGTTTAAATGTGCTGGTTACCTGATCGCGTACCATACGGGTTTGTTCTCTATAACCATCGGCTTGCTGATGCTGATAGCCTACGTAATGACTGGATTTTTTTCCTCCCTGATTCAATGCAAGCTGATAATTGCGTAAGCCATAACTTCCCGTAAGGAATGATGTGGTTAATGTAGTTTCTTCTGTGGCTACAGGAGATTTTAACAACAATACGCCACCCGTACCGGCCCCATAAATACTGGACCCCGGCCCCTTTATAATTTCCATTTGCTGAATGGTGTTGGCGTCTAATTGATTGAGGTACGTATTGCCCCCCGCATCGGTAAGGGGCAACTCATTCCAGTACGCCTTTACATTACGAACGCCAAAGGGTGCGCGCAACGAACTACCCCGAATGGAAAAGCGATAACTTCCGGGCGAGCGTTCTTCCATGCGCACACCCGGCAACGTGTTTACAGCCGATACCAGCGATGTGTTATTAAACCGTTGCAAATCTTCTTTCAATACCAATCCCACAGAAGCGGGTACTTGCAGCAAGGGCCGGTCGGCTTCGTAAGAGCGGAT
>DEIA01000036.1:104966-107376 GCA_002352225.1 Flammeovirgaceae bacterium UBA2786 | reverse complement strand
CAAAGTGGCATAGGCCGCGAAGGTGGCTTTGAAGCGCTAAAGTTTTTTACCGATGAGAAAAATGTATGTATCAGGTTATAGTCAGACTAAGACATGAATCTTTTTGACATTGACTCAATTTTTTTTAAGGTATTAGGGTATCCACTCAGCTATCTCGAATTTTTTGCTGTGCTGTTTGGATTGCTGGCTGTGGCCCTTTCGGCAAAAGCCAACATCTGGAGTTGGCCCATTGGTATTGTTAATGTTGTACTCTCAGCATTTTTCTATTATCAAATTCAACTTTACCCCGATATGTTTTTGATGGGCTTCTTCTTTGTTACCAACCTGTTGGGCTGGTGGCGATGGGCCAATCCTAAACCGGGTGAAGAGGATAAAAAGAAAGAGCTAAAAGTAAGTTTCATGAAGCCCAAAGTGTTTTGGTTCTGGCTTGGTGCAGGCGTTTTAGGAACTTTTGCTATGGGTACGTTGGCATCCAGACTGCACGAATGGTTTCCGTTGTTATTTAATCTGCCCAGCGCATACCCGTTTGTAGATTCATTTATTCTGGTAATGAGTGTAATTACTACATTCCTGATGGTGCAGAAAAAAATCGAGTGCTGGATTATCTGGATATTGATTGATGTGGTGGCAACGGGTTTATACTTTGTAAAGGGAGCCATGTTTTTTGGTGTAGAGTATGCTGTGTTTACCGGCATTGCCAGCTTTGCCTTGTGGAACTGGATTCGTGAATACAGAAGCTATCCTAAAACAGCATGACGCGCGCTTTGGTTATTGGAAAATTTATGCCCATCCATAACGGGCATCTTGCGTTAATCGAGTTTGCAGCTGCCCAGGCCGATGAGGTAATTGTCTCGATGAGTTACACCGAGTCAGACCCGATTGATCCGATGTTACGCCTGGGTTGGATCAAAGAAATTTTCAGCAGTAACCCGAACATCATTCCCGCTATCATCAAAGACGATTTTGATGATGAATCGCTTCCGTTACAGGAACGAACCAAAAAGTGGGCAGTTGTTATAAACAAGACCTATCCGAAAATAGATGTGATTGTAAGTTCAGAGGAATACGGAGAATCCTTTGCAATAAACCTGAACGCAACGCATATTTTGTTTGATGCAGAACGGAAAAAGTTTCCGGTATCGGCCTCGTTAATTCGTGAAAAACCATTTCGGTATTGGGATTTTATTCCACCTGTGGTACGACCGTATTTCGTAAAGAAAATTTGTTTTTACGGTGCAGAGAGTACAGGCAAATCGTTTATGGCCCAAAAACTGGCGCAACATTACCATACTGAATTTGTGCCCGAAGTGGCACGCGAGTTAATAACAAGTAATGAGTTTACCGAGGCGGACATTATTAAAATCGGGTACGCACAAATTGACCGGATAAATGAAAAACTGAAAACAGCCAAAAAAATTCTCTTTTGTGATACCGATACCATCACCACGCAAATTTATTCGCAACACTATTTACATACTGTGCCAGCTATTCTATACGAACTTGAAAAACAAGTTCAGTATGATCGGTATTTTTTATTCGACATTGATGTGCCCTGGGTAGCCGATCATTTGCGCGATCTGGGTAATGAACGAGCACTAATGCATAATTTGTTTAGAGGTGAACTGGAGAAAAGATACATTCCATTTACATTGGTTACCGGCAATTATGAGAAACGGTTTGCCTTTGTTAAAGGAGAAATAGAGAGAATGCTAAGCGAATAATAGAAATTGACATAAACAAAACGGGCTACCCTGTTTTATTAGGGTAGCCCGTTTTTGAAGAATTAATTTCTTTACTATTCGGATTTGGTTTTGCCTGAGCCCGAAATAGACTGACGCATATCGGTATCAGCTTGTATGTTTTGCATTTTGTAATAATCCATAACCCCCAAATTTCCTTTTAAGAAAGCTTCGGCAAGTGCTTTTGGAATTTCGGCTTCGGCCTGAATTACATTTGCTTTTGCTTCCTGGGCTTTGGCAATCATCTCTTGCTCTAAGGCCACAGCCATAGCTCTTCTTTCTTCAGCACGCGCTTCGGCTACTTTTAAGTCGGCAGCAGCCTGATCGGTTTGAAGTTTAGCGCCAATGTTAGCACCTACATCTACATCGGCAATATCAATGGAGAGAATTTCAAAGGCAGTACCGGCATCCAGTCCGCGTGAAAGTACCAGCTTGGAAATTTTATCAGGATTAGCCAGCACTTCTTTATGCGACTGTGCAGAACCAATAGAGGTAACAATACCTTCGCCAACGCGGGCCAGAATAGTATCTTCACCCGCACCACCAACCAACTGTTGAATGCTGGCCCGCACAGTTACACGGGCTACGGCAATCAACTGAATACCATCAGCAGCCACAGCGGCTACTTTGGGTGTAGTAATTACTTTTGGATTTACTGAAATCTGCACGGC
>DEIA01000036.1:0-104863 GCA_002352225.1 Flammeovirgaceae bacterium UBA2786 | reverse complement strand
CCTACCGGCACAAAGTAGAGGAACATAAAGAACCCTACGATGCAGATAAAAACAATAAAAATAAGTGCTAAGCCTTCCATAGTATTTGATTAAGAGTTTATATGTTCTACGATTATTTGATTTGAATTTATTCTAACGATGCGTACAGCACTGCCGCTGTCTAAATAGTCTCCTGCTGTTCTTACTTCATATTCCTTTTCTCCCAACAGGGCTTTTCCAATAGGACGCAGGGCGGAGGTTGTTTTACCTTCTAACCCAACTGTAAGCGAATTCAGGATGCCCTCATTTACTTTGCTGTCGATAGAAGACTTAAGAGAAAACTTTCCCCACACATTGGTTTTAAATGAAAAATAAAACACCAACCCCGAAATAACGGCTGTAGCACCTACCATTATCCAACCTGTTTCGCTGCCAAAATAATTAAAGGCAAACGCTACACCGGCAATCAGAAAAATAAAGCCGATAATACCCACTACGGTTGTGCCTGGCACAAAAATGATTTCGGCCACTACCAGCGCAAGGCCAAACACAATCAGACTAATTACGGTTACCCACTCTATCACTTCTTCCGGGATTTAAAACGAACAATAAAAGTAGTTAAAATTTGTGTGTTTCGGGTTTAATAAGCCCTGGCAAAAAGCACTCGTTTTAAAGAAGGTTTGCCCGAATAAACACAAACGCCTGCCTCTTCCGGGGCATTTAGAGGAATACAACGAATGGTAGCCTTTGTTTCGTCTTTAATAATAGTTTCGGTTTCCGGTGTACCATCCCAATGGGCCAGCACAAATCCTCCTTTTTCATCCAGTACTTTCTTTAACTCTTCATATGAATCAACAGGGGTGATCATAGATGTTCTGAAGGCAAGGGCTTTTTGATAGATATTTTCCTGAATAGCATCGAGCAATACCGGAACGGCCGTAGCAATNNGCAATTCGAACCGGCACACCTTTCAATTCGTATTCGGCAAACTTAAAACCAGGCTTGTGTGTATCGCGATTATCGAACTTAACAGCATACCCTTGTTTACGCAGCGCGTCAGCAATTTTATTAGCTTGTTCTGAAATGCGATCCAGTTCTTCGCTTGTTTTAAAGATCGGAACAATTACTATGTGAATAGGGGCCAGTTTTGGAGGCAGCACTAATCCATCATCATCAGAATGAGCCATTATTAATGCGCCCATTAACCGGGTACTAACACCCCACGAGGTTCCCCATACTTTTTCCAGTTTGCCCTCTTTATTTGTAAACTGAACATCAAAAGCATCAGCAAAATTTTGTCCCAGAAAATGAGAAGTGCCAGCCTGTAAAGCTTTACCATCCTGCATCATAGCTTCGATGCAATAGGTATCAACGGCACCCGGAAAGCGCTCACCTTCTGACTTGCGGCCCTGAATAACCGGCATGGCCATAAAGGTTTCGGCAAACGTTGCATAAACACCCAGCATGCGTTCCGTTTCTTCAATTGCTTCTTTGGCAGAAGCATGAGCAGTGTGGCCTTCCTGCCAAAGAAACTCGGCTGTGCGTAAGAACAAGCGCGTGCGCATTTCCCACCGTACTACGTTTGCCCATTGATTTATTAGTAATGGCAGATCGCGGTAAGATTGAATCCATTTTTTATAAGTACTCCAGATAATAGCTTCGCTGGTTGGGCGAACCACCAATTCTTCTTCCAGTTTAGCTTCCGGGTCAACCATTAACTTGCCCTTGTTTTGTGGGTCTGACTTCAGACGATAATGCGTTACAATGGCACATTCCTTGGCAAAACCCTCAGCATTCTTTTCTTCTGCTTCAAACATGCTTTTGGGAACAAACAAGGGAAAGTAGGCATTGGTGTGGCCAGTCTCTTTAAACATCTTATCAAGAGCCTGTTGCATTTTTTCCCATATGCTGTAACCATATGGCTTTATTACCATACAGCCCCGTACCTCAGAATTTTCGGCCAGATCGGCTTTTTTTACCAGATCGATATACCATTGTGAGTAATCTTCAGCCCTGCTTGTTAGCTCTTTTCCCATCGGATTAACCTAAAATTTTTCCTACTTTTGAATGATTCGGCAAATATAGAAGGAGGTTTGACTGGTTGGGGTGCTGGGCTTAAAAAATAACCCATTAAAAAATGGCATAACTACCAGATAAAACGGCTGGAATTTGCACGAATTAAACAGTAAACTTGTTATAGAAATATATCCCCAACAGGGGTATTTACGTTAAATAGGTTGTTGAACTAAAATTTTAATGTTATGAAATCCAAAATCACGTTTACGGGCCTGTTAATGGTAATAGCGGTGGTGGCGAGCGCACAGGCAGAGTTTGATGATATGTATTTCAAGGCGAGCGACAGGGCTAAGATTGCTGCTTCAAAACCATTATCAGAATTATCAACCCGTCAGTCGGAGGTAAGAACTCCTATTAACCCTACCGATAGCTATTCTGCCCGCAATGTTAACCCAGAGTATATTTCACAATCGGGTAACGCACCTGCACCGCAAGAGCAGGTGAGTTACTTTACTCCTGATTATGTGCCAACAGCCGTAAATCAAAATATTTACAATAGCCCGGCAAATTGGAATTACTATGGTATGAATAACCCTTACATGATGGGGGGAATGAACCCTTATCGGGTTGGCGGCTATAACCCTTATTATGGTTCTGCATGGGGAATGGATCCTTATGGATACAACAGTTTTTACAGACCGGGCCTTAGTTTTTCTATGGGATTGGGTTGGGGTATGAGTTCATGGGGTTACTCGCCCTGGAATAATTATGGTTGGAATTCGTGGGGAATGGATCCTTATGGATTTGGATATGGTTACGGCTATAATCCCTTTAACCCCTGGAGCAATATTGGCTGGAACAGTTGGGGTATGAACTCGTGGTACAGACCAACAATAATTATTGTTGGCGGTGGCGATAGTGGTAGTCGGGTTGCATACGGTAAAAGATCATCACGCTCCAGCGATATGAACAATAGTGTTAATTCAGGTGGAGGCAATCGCCAATCAGCAGCTATTCAAAATGATACCCGTGGAGGAAGTGGTTCAAGAAGCGCAACACGAACAGCTTCAACAAGCGGAGATTATTACCAGCGGGGCTGGAGAAGTAATCCTGAGAATACTTCCGCAACCCGTCCGGTTTGGAATAATACAAGTTCGGGTAGCAATACCAGAAACAACAACGCTACTTTCGACAATAGCAGAAGTTCGGGGCGTTCCAACAGCTGGTATGATAACAGCAGCAGCGGAAATTCTTCGCGCTCAAGTGGGTTCTCCAACAGTGGTGGAAGCCGAAGCAGTGGCTCATCATCAGGCGGAGGTTCTTCATCAGGCGGTTCAAGAGGTCGTAATAACTAAGGCGTATTCGCTGAAAGGTTCGGTTACTAACAAAATTTCCTGACATGAAAATATTGGGCAAAATGCTCGCTGGCGTTGCCATGCTTTTACCGGGGTTACTTCAGGCGCAAAACTTTACCGAAACGGCTTTGCTGTTTAGTAGAGTAAAGCCTGCCGGTAGTGCCCGTATTATGGGTATGGGCGGGGTACAAACCAGTTTGGGCGGAGATTACAGCTCAGCTTTATCTAATCCGGCCGGGCTGGGTATGTTTAATCGTTCGGAGTTTACTATTTCACCGGGCTTTAATAGCGCTACTGTAAACAGTGAATATCTCAATAATAAATCTTCAGATTCAAAAACCAATTTACATATCCCCGCCTTTAGTCTGGTGTTTCAAACAGAACAGGACGGGCGCAAAGGTTTTTTGAGTGGTACGTTTGCTGTTACCTTCAATAGAGTTAATAATTTTAATCAGGTTTTTAGTTACCAGGGCGATAACGCAAGCAATTCCATTATCGATTATTTTATGGATGATGCTTACGGAATAAATCCGGCAAATTTTGATTACCAGAACAACGGTGACAACAGTTATTTCAACTCGCTACCCGGCCTGGCTTACAACACTTACCTGATCGATAATGTAGGGCAAGATCAGAACGGAGAATATATTTATGGGTCTCCCCTTCAAACATTTGGCGACCCGGACGACATTCGTTGGGCGCTTCAAAATGAAACTATCCGTACAACCGGTTCGCACAATCAATGGAATTTATCGTATGGCGCTAACCTAAGCGATAAACTATTTCTGGGGGCAGGGCTAGGGCTTTCAACCATTCGTTACCGGAGCGAAAAGCAGTATGCTGAGTCTGATTTCTTTTTTGAATTAGATCCGAACTATGCACCACTGGACAGACTTGATCTTGTGGAAGAACTTCAGATAAGAGCTTCGGGCATTAATGCAACACTGGGAACAATCTTTCGCCCGATGGATATATTTCAGATTGGATTATCGTATACAACGCCCACCTTATTGAGTGTAACAGATGTGTATCGTTCTGAGTTAACAACA
This sequence comes from Flammeovirgaceae bacterium UBA2786, assembly GCA_002352225.1. Classification (GTDB taxonomy): domain Bacteria; phylum Bacteroidota; class Bacteroidia; order Cytophagales; family Cyclobacteriaceae; genus ELB16-189. The sequence continues at coordinate 100,464 of DEIA01000036.1, read as the reverse complement.
GAGTGGAATAACTTTGATTACTTTGGCGATGGTCAAACCATTCTGAACGATGAAAGCGAATATACAGATGAAATTATCTCTGAATATTCGCTGCGTACCCCAGGAAAACTGAGTGTGGGCGCTGTAGTGTTTATTAATAAATATGGATTCGTTTCTGCCGATGTTGACTTAATTAATTATGCAGGTGCCCGATATTCTTCCGGCCTCAGCGGTATTTCGTTCGATTCGGATAATAGAAGTATTAAGGATGCTTACCAGACTACAGCCAATGTTCGATTGGGTGCGGAGTTCAGAATGGATAAGCTAAGATTCAGGGCTGGCGGTTCATTCATGCCCGATCCATTTAAAACAGAACAAAATAACAGCAGTCGTAACATCACATCATTTTCTGGTGGTGTGGGGTATCGCACGCAAAAATTCTATGCTGATTTTGCCATAGTATTTAGCCAGGGGGCAAACACCTACAGGCCGTATAGCGTAAACCTTCCAAACAGTCCGTTGGTAACTATGGATAATAAAACCAGTTTTGGTATGATTACTCTGGGATTTCCGTTTTAAGATTTTATGGCTTCAATAAGATCTGCCAGTTGAATAACTCCGGTTAGGGTTGTGTGGGCCTGGTTGTAAAACGGAATTCGGTGCGAGCGCAAGAATTCAATTTTATCTTTTAATTCATCCGGAGCGAGCGAAGCGAATAATGGCCGCTCTTCTTTGTTCGAGTTCAAAATCCGGTTGGTGATATCGCGGGTAGGTACATCCAGAAAAAAAGTACGACCATGCCTGTTCATTGTCTTCATATTATTAAAAAAGACGGGAGCTCCACCCCCTGTAGCCATTACAAATTCTCCTGAACTTTCGGCCCACGCGGTTAGCACTTCAGCCTCCTGTTGCCGGAAAAAATTTTCACCATACTTTTTAAAAATATCACGCACAGGAAGGTTGACTGATTTTTCAATCTCTGCATCCAGATCAATAAAAGGAATTTTTAAATAGATGGCCAATTGCTTGCCCAACGTAGATTTTCCGCAACCCGGTAATCCAATTAAAAAATACTTTGTTGTCATGGCAACAACGCCAGCACTGTGGCGGCCTCAGGCGTATCGTTATGGTGCCAGTTACCCAGCACAGTTCCGTTACTCCACAAAGCAATGCCGGGGTTAGACCGTATAATGGTTTTTAGCACGGTTGCATCGGCATAATAGTAGGGTACAGCCAGCTGGTGTTCATGCCGGAATGCCTCCATTGCTTCGGCACCGGAAGAGGTAAGAATAAAACAATCTACTTTTCCTTCCAGTTGCCGGGTAAGTTCGCGCACGTTAGCAATATTTTTTACCGATGCTTTCTTTACATCAAAGAGTACAATCAGTATCCGGTTGCCTTCAAATGTATATTGCGTTTTGTCTTCGCCCTCGGGGCTGCTGATTGAGTAGTCTGTAATTTTTGGTTTGATTTTATCCGCGTTCAGCACGTGAGAAGAAACATACTTATAACCCTCGGCATCTGACAGAAATCTAGTGTCGCGCACTTCCTTACCGTCCTTCTCAAAGATATACTCAATAATCGGCTGCTCGGGGGGTATCATTTGCGCAGGAATGTTATTTCCTATTTTATAAGCGCGGAAATCAATAAACGGTAAATGCCGGATGGCATAAACGCCCAGTATAAAACTTAGGATGATGGTGCTTGCTACTATTATGTTTCCTGTTCTGATGCGTAAGACTGGCTTATAGCTTTTCCTATACCAAAATAAGTGCATAACAAATACCATCAGGATAACATCTTTGGTAAACGATTCCCATGGCGTAAGTTTAATAGCATCGCCAAAGCAGCCACAATCTGTAACTTTATTAAAGTAGGCTGAGTAAAACGTAAGGAAGGTGAAGAACGTCATCATAAGCAGAAGCAACCAGGCTGTAAGGTTCATGCGCCAGAAAATAAGGATTGCAACACCCAGCATTAATTCCAGAATAATCATGATCATGCCAATCTCCAGCGCCCAGGGTATAAAGTGATGGAAGAATGAACCGAAGTCTTCAGCAAACACTTCAAAATATTCTTCCATTTTAATCTGCGTACCGATGGGGTCGTTTAATTTAATTAACCCCGAGAATATCAGCAGGCCACCTACAAAGAACCGGGAGAATTGATCAATGATTTTTTTGAACATGGTTTAAATATAAATGGACCACAGTCCACAGTTGGTCGGTTTATAAATCAGCGTTATCAAAATGCTTTTTTTACAAAAGCTAAAGGTATACTTATCACTTAACACAGTTTTATCCTTCTTTCGACAACTTTATCATACAAAACACTGCGTAATTAATCATATCCTGATAGTTTGCTTTTATCCCTTCACTCGCCAGCAATTTACCGTCATTATTTTCAATTTGTTTCACTCTTAACAATTTCATAAGAATTATGTCGGTCATAGAACTTACGCGCATCTCGCGCCAGGCCTCGTCATAATCATGGTTTTTGTTTTGCAACAGTTCAAATGTTTCGGTTACAGCCTGATCATAAAGAGGTTCCAGTTCTTTGAAATTCATTTCCAGCGTATCTGAATCTTTTAGTTGAAGCTGAATCATGGCGATAACACAATAATTAATAATCCCGATAAACTCGTCTTTAATCGGGTCATCCACTTTTTGTACGCCTTTTTCCTGAATGCTGCGTATTCGCTGTGCTTTTATAAGAATCTGGTCTGTAATAGACGGAAGACGCAGCACACGCCACGCGGTTCCGTAATCTTGTGTTTTACGGGCAAATAATTCTTTGCACGTGGCTATCACCTCTTTATATTCGTGGGTAGTTTTTTCATTCATAACGGTGCAAAGTAAAATATTTTCAGCCAACAAAACACTGAATGCGCAGGGTCGGTTTATTGATCTTTCTGCCCCTAAAGTAATGGGTATTCTTAATGTTACATCTGATAGTTTTTATGAAGGTAGCCGTTTACCTACAGTTGCAGATGTGCTGCAACGCGCTGAAACCATGGTGCTGGAAGGCGCTGATTTTCTGGATGTGGGCGGATACTCGTCAAGACCCGGAGCTACGGATATTTCTGAGTCAGAAGAGTTGAAACGTGTGATTCCTGTTATTGAAGCNNGATATGATTAATGATATTACCGGTGGTAATGGCGATAGTAACATGTATTCTGTAGCGGCACATGCAAAAGCACCCTATGTGCTCATGCATATGCGGGGTACCCCGCAAACCATGAAGCACGAAACAGAATATGATGATTTAGTGGGGGAGATGATCAATTATTTTCATGCTCGTTTAGATAGACTAAAACAAGCTGGAGTAAAAGATGTGATTATTGACCCGGGTTTTGGGTTTGCGAAAACCATAAAACAGAATTTTGAGCTACTCCAAAACCTTCAGCGCTTTAGAATATTAGAAAAACCACTGCTGGTTGGTCTTTCCCGCAAGTCGATGATCTGGCGAACGTTAGAAACTACACCCGAACACGCCCTGAACGGAACATCCGTTGTAAATACGATTGCCCTGTTGAAGGGGGCATCTATTCTCCGTGTACACGATGTGCGTGCAGCGCGCGAAGCCATTACTCTCACTTCGCAATTAGCGTAAAATACAAGATCGGTTTTATTACCTTTGCTCTGAATGATTTTTGCTTTTAAAATCGGGTTTCTGGAAGTAACGTGGGTTGATCTGGTAGATATTAGCCTGGTGGCAATTCTTTTGTATCAGGTTTATAAACTGATCCGCGGAAGCCTTGCCGTTAACATCTTTCTTGGAATACTGGCCCTTTATCTGGTTTATCTGATTGTGCGGGCAGCAAAGATGGAATTGCTTACAACCATTCTGGGGCAGTTTATGGGCGTTGGCGTATTGGCTATGATAATTCTTTTTCAGCCAGAGATTAGAAAATTTTTGTTGTTGATTGGGCGCAGTACTGAAATAAACCGCGATAGCATTTTTAAAACGATTACAAGCTGGCGCACCGAACACCATGATGATTTTGATGTGCACGAATTAATAGAAGCCATAAAAACCCTAAAAGCTACCCATACCGGGGCATTAATTGTTTTTTCGCGCGATATAGAATTAAAATTTTATGTAGAAACGGGCGACATACTGGATGCCAAGGTGAGCAAAAAACTTTTGCTCTCTATCTTTAATAAGCACAGCCCGTTGCACGATGGTGCTATTATTATTTATAAAGGAAAAATTAAAGCAGCACGGTGTGTGTTGCCGGTAAGTGAAAATGATAACCTGCCCTCACATTTTGGATTGCGGCATCGGTCGGCAATTGGAATGAGTGAGGTTACAGACACGTTGTTGCTGGCTGTATCGGAAGAAACCGGTCGCTTAATTCTGGCGCGCAATGGCAAATACCTGCGCAATTTAAAATTGAAACAGGTTGAACAGCGCATAGCAGAATACCTGCATAACGAAGAACCCAAAAACTGGGAAGATGTGCAAGATGAATCCGAACCGGTTGAGCAGGAGATTAAAATACCATAATGGGTGTACAATCAATTGACAGCTGGTAAAAGCACAATTGATAATAGGGGAGCGTGTTGCGAATTGCCAACTGTCAATTTTATATAAACCAGATTTTAGTCCATCATTCATGAGCCGGATTCTATTCATCATGTTGGCAACCGCAACGCTTGCGCGCAGCCAGTCGATCGAAACCATTATTCAAAAAGGACATGAGCTTGCTGTAACAGCTGTTGCTGTAAGCCCTGATAGTAATTATGTAGCTACTGCCAGCCGCGATAAATCGGCTAAGGTATGGAACCTTAATTCCGGGCGCGAAGTGCGCAGCTTTTTGGGCCATCAGGCTTCTGTAATAGCACTTGATTTCAGCAACGATGGAAAATATCTGATTACAGGAAGTAACGATCACACAGTAAAAATCTGGGAAATCAAAACCGGCAAACAGACATTATCTATTTCACTTGACGATACCGGAGCATATAACAAGCGATATGGCGCTGGGCAGGAACGGATTAATGATGTAGCCTTCGATCCACAAGGCCGGTACTTTGTTACTCTTGGGCAAATGGTGCATGTGTGGGAATTTCCCAGCGGAAAAAGAATTACATCGTGGATGGTAGAGCAGGGAAATCGCGGTGCCGAAAGTTTAGCGTTAAGTGCCGATGGCCATTGGCTTGCAGTGGGAACGGATGCTACTGTTGATTTGTATAACACAAAAGATTGGACTCAGGTACACACGATAAAACCACGGGCGTATTCTTCATGCGGAGGGTGTTTTGCCGATCAGGTGTTTACGCCCGACAATCGTTTCATAATAAAAGCCACACGAAAGGAAGTAGTTAAATATGACCTGGCACAAGGAAAACCTGCCATTACGTTCAGTACGCATATTGATGATGTTACCGCTGTAGATGTTAGTGCCGGCACGAAAAGAATTTTAACAAGTACAGATAAGGTTGTAACACTTTATTCAGAGAAGGGTGATTCACTTTTAACGATCGATCCCAAACTGGAAGGGGAAATTACACAAGCCCGGTTTACAAAGAATGGAAAAGAGGTATTAGTTGCCTGCGATAACAATGTAGTATTGGTATATGATGTAAATACCGGTAAAAAGAAAAGCGAGCTTACCGGTTTTCTTAATCAACGCGACAAGGGTGGACTTACTTACAACCCTAATTCTTATTGGGATTCTTACATAGCACGCTACATCCGATATAAAAATAATTTGTTGCTGAGCCGCGATGGCAAGGCTCTTTTAAAAGGGAAGTTTGGTAACAAATTAAAAAGTTGGGACATCGCAACCGGTAAAACCAAAATGGAATTTACGGGCCATGAAAAAGCCGCATTGTGTTACCAATACTCAGCCGATGGAAAAAAATTACTTACCGGTGGAGGCGATGGAATGCTTGTATTATGGGATACAGATAAAGGAGACACCCTTTTTACGATTAAGTCGTACGATCAACCCGTGTTTGATGTTCACTTTAACAGCGATGAAACCCAGATCATCAGCAACAGCTGGGATGGTACACTAAAAATTCACGATATAAAAACCGGCAAACGCCTGCATTATTTCGAACTAAAAGAAGGAGCGGCTTACGTTTCCCTTTTTAGTAAGAACGATTTATATGTATTTACGGCTACGCTTGGCGATAACACCGACAAACTTCAGATGCGGGAAGTTGATTCAAAAAAAATCGTACGCACATTTGAAGGTCATACCGATGTGATTGCTTCATTAACACTATCAAAAGATGGTAAAAAGTTGCTCTCTGCCAGTTGGGATGGTTCCATTCGGTTGTGGGATGTAGCCACCGGCCTGGCTGAAAGAAAATTTACAGCCCATCAGGGAGCGGTGCACGTAGCGCTGTTTAATAATACCGAAACCGGAATGTACAGTGCCGGTGCAGACCGTACGATAAAGCAATGGGATGTAAATACAGGTAAGGTTTTAAAAACATTTGAAGGACATGTAGCGGAGGTTACTTCCTTAATTTTAACACCAGATGAAAAAATGCTTATCAGCCACAGCGTAGATGGGGTTACCAAGTTTTGGGATTTAACAACAGGAAAAGAGTTTTTTGAACACATTCATTTGGGAGAAAAAGAATGGATGGTAAAAAACCCGGAAGGGTATTTTAACGGTACCGATGGCGCGCGCCAGTATATTCATTTTGTGGATGGACTGAATACCTATGGGGTAGATCAGTTTTTTCATGAATTTTATCGGCCCGATTTGTTGCCGCGTATTTTTCAAAGCCGGGGTAACGAAAACCTGAAAGGTATTCAGGGAAAATTAAACAGTGCACCGCCTCCGGGAATAAAAATTGCCACTTTACCTGGCGATGACGCCACTCAGACAGAAGTATTGATTCGCATAACCAACACTGGTAGTGGTATTGAGTCAGTAAAATTGTTTCATAACGGTAAAAGCGTTCCGATAGAAAAATCGAACCTTTCACTACCCAAACAAAAAGGCGAAAGCACCACGTATCGCCACACGTTAAATTTGATTAATGGCACCAACACCATTACGGCTTCGGCCAGTAACAAAGAAAAAATTGAATCCGATCCGCAGTCGGTAGAGATTGTAGCCGATCATGGCGGAAAGAGCAGCACCTGTTATATCCTTTCGGTGGGGATCAATCAATATAAAAACCCAAAAATGATGTTGAACTATGCCAAGTCCGATGCGGAATCGTTTGGTAAAGTAGTAGATGAAAAAGGAAGTTTATTTAAAGGCATAGAGTTGCATACACTATTCGATGCGGATGCATCGCGCGCCAATATTCTGAAGAAACTGGATGAGCTGGCTGGTAAAATTCACCAGGAAGATGTGTTTATTTTTTATTATGCCGGGCATGGCAGTATGGTCGATAACCAGTTCTTCTTTATTCCAACTGAAAGCAGCCGATTGTACGATCTGAGCGCGTTACAGAAAGAGGCCATTGAGGCAAATGTGTTGCAGGATAAACTGAAAAGTATAAGAGCACTTAAACAACTGATTGTAATGGATGCCTGTCAATCGGGCGGATCGGTTGAGTTGCTGGCTACGCGCGGTGCAGCCGAGGAAAAAGCGATTGCACAGCTTTCGCGTAGTGCAGGCATACACGTAATGGCATCGGCAGGCAGCGAACAATTTGCTACTGAGTTTGCCGAGCTGGGTCATGGTTTGTTTACGTATTTGTTGATTAAGGCTTTGCAAGGTGATGCGGATGGCGCACCTAAAGATGGTAAGGTTACTATCTATGAATTGAAATCGTACTTAGATGACCAGGTACCCGAGATGACACAAAAATTAAAAGGCAAACCGCAGTATCCGTACACCTTCTCGCGTGGGCAGGATTTTCCGGTGGTAATTGAAAATGAGAAGTAATACGTCATTCTCTTTTAACCACATAGGCACATAGAAACCTTATGTTTCAAAACTATGTGCGTTATGTGTCTGTGTGGTTTGATTTGTCCGGCTGGCGTTAAACTCATAATTTTTTTTACCTTCGTACTTCGTAAACCAACTAATATGTTTAATGGAGGAAGCAAACCCGGTTAAATTTTACCTTGCCAGGTATTTTTTCCTGGCGCTTAGTGCGCTTCAGGGACTGGCCTCAGCACTCATGCTTTTTCAATTTGGAGATTCTCTCAAAGCAAGGTTTGTGGCGTTTGCACTTTTTACACTTGCGCTGATCTTTTTCTCACTCCATCTGTTATGGTCTAAGCAGATCAGGCGTGTAGCCATCAGCAAAAAGAAAATTGAACTGATTAAACCCGGCAAAGAAAAAAGCTACGAGTGGGACGATGTAAAAAGTGTTAAGCACATCCCGTTTCTGAACATGTATCGTCTTAAGTTGAAGGGTAAAAAAAATAAGATTTACTTTTTGCCCGCAGACAACACGCATACTATGTTTGGTATTTTCTCATCGGACTCAGATTTGATTCCGAAGAAGATGCGGTAAGTTATTGCGCTGTTCTTTTGGCGTGTCTTGGCATGTATTATGCCTCGTTTTTAAATTTATCAAAATATTTTTTCAATGTTTCAATAAGTTCGTTTGAACTAATACTAAGCCCAGCAGATGAAATATTAAAGGGAGAGTTGTAATTATTGACATTAAATTGCATTAACTTTTTCCTGAATACATTCTTCTCTTTTTCCAACCAATATCCAGGATTATTCACTCCAATAATCACAATTTCTGTACTCTGAATTCTAATTGTCTTAAAACCTTGTATCTCTTTCCACTCTATAATCTCATGTTTTTTGGGGTTTACATTTAGCCCCTTGGAATCGATAACTAAAGACAATTCGGATTTAATCAATCGTTTCACGCCAACAAAAATTCCCAACCCAAAGAATGCCATTGAAGCCATTCCGATTGCTCTGGTAAAAGTTGGGTTTATTGCCACCCTAGATAATTTATCGGCATCCAAAAACAACCATATACCCAAGGCAACAAAGGCAGTTGACCCAATTAATAGAAAAACAGTTTTCTTTTTGCTTGAATAAATTTCGATTCTCTCCATTTGTTTAAAAATCACTTCAACACACCCAACTCCTTCCCAACCTCGGTAAACGCTTGTATCGCTTTATCTAAATGACGCTGTTCATGCGCTGCCGAAATCTGTACACGAATACGTGCCTTGCCTTTTGCTACTACCGGAAAGAAAAACCCGATTACATAAATTCCTTTCTCCAGCAACCGCTCGGCAAACTGCTGTGCCAATGGCGCTTCGTATAACATAATTGGCACAATGGGATGCACACCGGGCTTAATATCAAAACCGGCTGCCGTCATTTTTTCACGAAAGTATTTTGTGTTCTTTTCCAGCTTATCGCGCAAAGCTGTTGTTTCCGATAGCATGTTAAACACTTCTATGGAAGCGCCCGTAATGGAAGGCGCCAGTGTATTGGAAAACAAATAGGGCCGTGAACGTTGGCGCAGCATTTCAATAATTTCTTTACGCCCCGAAGTAAATCCACCCGATGCTCCGCCTAAAGCCTTACCTAACGTGCCGGTAATAATATCCACGCGGCCAATTACGCCACAATACTCAGGCACACCACGACCGGTTTTGCCAATAAAGCCAGATGAATGACATTCATCCGTCATCACCAATGCTTCGTATTCATCAGCCAGATCACAAATCTTATCCAACTGCGCAATGGTTCCATCCATAGAAAAAGCGCCATCGGTAACAATAATAATCTGATTGGCTCCTGCCTTGCGCGCATCTTCCAGTTGTATTTTAAGATCGGCCATATCATTATGCTTGTAGCGATAACGCATGGCTTTACACAAACGCACGCCATCTATTATTGAAGCGTGATTTAACTCGTCAGATATAATAGCATCTTTTTCGCCCAGCAAAGGCTCGAACACACCGCCATTCGCATCGAAGGCGGCTGCATAGAGAATAGTATCTTCCGTTCCTAAAAATTCTGAAATTTTTTTTTCTAACTCTTTGTGAATATCCTGCGTACCACAAATAAATCGTACGGAAGACATACCGAAGCCATGCGTATCAATGGCTTTTTTGGCTGCGGCTATCACGCGTGGATGCGATGAAAGGCCGAGGTAGTTGTTTGCACAAAAGTTGATTACTTCTTTTCCATCGCTGGTTTTTATATCGGCACCCTGCGGGGTTGTTATGATTCTTTCTTTTTTAAACAGTCCGGCTTCACGAATGGAGGCAAGTTCTTTTTGCAATAAAGGCTGAAGTCTTTTATACATAGCTCAATTGATTTTAGGTTTGAAAACAGGTTTTGAGGCAACAGCGGGTTTAAGGGTTTCGGTTGGAGTTATTTTTAACTGATATTTTCTGCGAATGGGGTTTATCAGATAAAGTTTTTGCGAAGTAAAACTAGCCGCACTCATCTCGTCAAAGAGATTGCTCCATTCTTTCCACAAAGCTGGTTCAGCATCCCGAAAGGCTTTTGGATCAATCTTTTTTGTAATCAGATACTCTTCAAAAGTCATTAAGGCAAAACTATGAAAAATTGAGGCAAGGTTTTAAACCTTCTAATTACCGGTTGTAAATTATTTAATTATGCCAGCCGCTACTTTGCCTACCTTACTTCCATATAAATTTATGTAGGTAATGAAACTAAAGATGATTTGCATAGTGCTTCTGTTTTCAATAGTAGGCTATGCGCAGGAAAAGGAAAATGTCTTAGAGCAACTTCAAAAAGTTGCGGTAGTTGATCAGAAGGTAATGATGCCTATGCGCGATGGGGTGCGGCTTTCAACCGATATTTATCGCCCCAAGGGTAACGGCAAATATCCTATCATTTTTTCGCGTACGCCTTATAACTTTAATAGTTACCGCGATGGTGAACTGGTAACCCGCACGCTGCAAACCGCACTGGAGGCAATTAATAAAGGATACGCTTATGTAGTACAAAATGAACGGGGGCGTTTTTTCAGCGAAGGGGAGTGGGGTATTCTGGGCACACCCCTTACCGATGGATACGATGCTTTTGAGTGGATGTCGAAACAGGTGTGGAGCAATGGTAAAATCGGTTTGTTGGGTTGTTCTTCAACTGCAGAGTGGCAAATGGCTGTGGCCTCACTGCAACATCCGGCCTTAGCTGCTATGGTGCCGCAAGGTTATGGTGCCGGAGTTGGGCGGGTAGGCAGGTTCAATGAACAAGGCAACTGGTATAGGGGCGGAGCCGGGCAAATGCTATTTACTGCATGGCTTTACGGAACACAACACGATAAAGCCAAACCGAACCTTCCGGCCAACGTAAGCCAGGAAGATTTACAACGCATTCAAAAGTTTTATGATATGGCTCCCCGTTACCCCCGGGTAGATTGGAAAGAGGGGTTAAGCCATTTACCTGTGCAGGATATTATTAAAGCAGTAGATGGCCCCGTGGGTGTGTATGAAGAGATGATCAGACGTAAACCAAACGACCCGGCCTGGTTTGAAGGAGGATTGTATCACGACAATATGCCGTTTAATACACCCAGCTTTTGGTTTGTATCGTGGTACGATGTTTCATCTGGTCCTAACATTGAATTGTTTAACCATGTGCGCAAAAATGCGAAAGACCAAAAGGTGCGCGATAGCCAGTATCTGATTATTGCCCCCACATTACATTGTGCTTATACACGTTCAACTGAAAACACGGTGGTGGGTGAGCGCAGCGTGGGCGATGCGCGCTTTAACCATAACGAATTGGTTTATGGCTGGTTCGATCATTGGCTGAAGGGTGAACCCTTTAAAGATATGCCAAGAGTGCGATACTACACGATGGGGTCTAACAAATGGCAAACATCTGATGTATGGCCTCCTGCAAATGCCGTTATGACTACTTATTTTTTAGATAGCAAGGGTAAAGCCAACACATTAAATGGCGATGGCAAACTGGTTACCAAAAAAGTATCAAAAGACAACCCGGATGCATTTACTTACGATCCGATGAACCCTGTTACTTCGCACGGAGGTAATGTGTGCTGTACCGGCAATGCTGTGCAAGGCGGAGCGTTTGACCAGCAAGAGATGGAGAAACGCGAAGATATATTAGTATACACTACCGAGCCCTTGGCCGAAGGCGTAGAAATTAGCGGATTTATTGAGTCCACATTATATGTTTCTTCTGATGTAAAGGATACAGACTTTACGATCAAACTGATTGATGTTTACCCGGATGGAAAAGCCTATAATTTAGATGAAACGATACAGCGGGTTCGGTATCGCGAGGGCTACGATAAAGAAGTATTTATGGAAGCCGGAAAAGTGTATAAAGTAGAATTAACGCCAATGAGTACCAGCAACTATTTTGAAAAAGGGCATCGTATTCGTGTAGAGATTTCAAGCAGCAACTTCCCGCGTTTCGATCGTAACCTGAATACAGGCGGAAATAATTTTGACGAATCGCAGGCAAAAATTGCACACAATAAAGTACATCATTCTTCGCAATACCCCAGTAGCATTAAACTGCCAATTGTTAAAACGAAGAAATAATCTATTGCTTTTTTCATAATTAACGTCCACAGGCATGTGTCTGTGGACTTTTCATATCTTCGCACCATCATTTTCTGTGTATGAAAAAAACTAAGATTCTGCTTATTGGCGCAGGTGGGCAGTTGGGATCCGAACTTACACAAGGCCTTTGGAAAATTTATGGGCAAGAGAACGTTATTGCATCTGATATTAAAGATGCGCAGGGCATTTTGAAAGAAGGTCCATACGAAAAATTTGATGTAATGCAGCGCGATAGGTTGTTTGAACTTCTGCGCAAAAACGACATTACACAGGTGTACCATCTGGCCGCTTTGCTTTCTGCAACCGGAGAAAAAGATCCGCGTTGGGCATGGAAGTTAAACATGGAGAGTTTGCTTTTTGTGTTGGAAGCCGCTCACGAATTAAAACTTCATAAGGTGTATTGGCCCAGTTCCATTGCGGCATTCGGCCCAACAACACCTAAACAGAATACACCACAAGACACCATCATGGATCCTACTACGGTGTATGGTATTACTAAACTGGCAGGCGAATTATGGTGCGAGTATTATTTCAGACGGTACGGAGTAGATGTGCGCAGTTTACGCTATCCCGGATTGATTGGCTATAAAACACCTCCGGGTGGCGGCACAACCGACTACGCAGTTGATATTTATTTTAAAGCGATTAAAGAAAAAAAATACGAATGCTTTCTTTCGGCCGATACCTATTTACCCATGATGTATATGGACGATGCGGTGAAAGCCACGCTTGATTTGATGGAGGCTCCGGCAGAAAAAGTAAAAATCCGGTCGAGTTATAATATCGGGTCTATGAGTTTTTGCCCCGCTCAGATTGCCTCCACCATAAAAAAATATATTCCTGAGTTTGAGATTACCTATAAACCGGATTTTCGGCAGGCTATTGCCGATTCATGGCCCAAGTCGATTGATGATACCCCCGCCCGCCAGGATTGGGGATGGAAGCATGAATTTGGCCTGGAGGAGATGACTCATGAAATTTTAACTCAACTGCAGAAGGAGCCTCAGTTCCTTCTTCAATAAGGGCAATCAAAACGATAAGATGAACTTAACGCATGTTACATAATTAAGTAACTTGCTGATCAATGCTCTATACGGTTTGAGTAAACTAAAACGACTGGCTGGCGAAACTGCACTCTATGGATTAGGCAGTATTGTGCCCCGCATGATTAATTTCCTGCTGGTGCCTTTGCATACCATTAGCATGTTTAGCGAGGCCGAGTATGGCGAAATAACCAAGCTGTATGCTTACGTAGCTGTAGTTAACATCGTTTATATGTTTGGTATGGAAACCGCCTACTTCCGGTTTGCCACTAAACCAGGCACAGACCCTAAGCGGATTTTTAACCTTGCCCAAACCAGCGTTATTGCAATTAGCGGAGTCTTAACCGTTTTCCTATTGTTGGGGGCTGTACCTATTTCAGTAGGGCTTGAGGCCAGCAACCCAAAATTTATTACCTGGTTGGTAATCACTATGTTTATTGATGCCCTCGTGGCTATTCCTTTTGCCCAACTTCGGTTGCAGAAAAAAGCCTTTCAGTTTGCGATAGCTAAGATTATTAATGTGGTGATTGTGTTGGGCCTCAATTACTATTTTCTAAAACTCAATTACGACCCTGCCATTGGTGTGGGCTATGTTTTTCTGGCCACCTTAATAGCTAATGCGCTCTTTATTGTTTTCTTTATAAAAACACTTATAGCCTGGCGCCCCCAATGGGATAAAACCATTTCACCACAAATGTTGCGGTATGCGTATCCGGTAATGATTACCGGTATAGCGGGTATGATTAACGAAATGTTTTCGCGCAGTATGCTGGACTGGTGGTTACCTGAAAATTTTTATCCGGGCGTTACGCAAAAAGAAGCAGGCGGAATTTTTGGAGCTTGTTACAAATTTGCCGTGTTCATGAATCTTGGCATTCAGGCATTTCGCTATGCGGCCGAACCATTCTTTTTTTCAAACGCACAAGACAAAAACTCACCTAAACTTTTCGCGCAGGTAAATCACTTCTTTGTTATTGCATGTTGTATCGTGTGGTTAGGTATCAGCATTAACCTCGATATTCTGAAATACATAATTGGAGAAAATTTCTGGTTAGGATTACCGATTGTTCCGGTGTTGTTACTTGCGTATTTGTTTCTGGGCATCTATTACAACATAAGTGTTTGGTTTAAGCTTACCGACAAAACGCATTATGGAACGATTATTACCCTTATGGGTGTGGCAATAACTGTTCTCGGAAATTATTTTCTTATTCCTGTAGCTGGTTTTATGGGTAGTGCTATTGCCGCATTAGCTTGTTATGCCGCTATGGCTGCCATCTGCTTTGGCTTAGGCCAAAAACATTACCCAATTCCGTACTGGGTTACGCGAGATGTGGGTTACATTATATTTACCGCAGCATTAATCCGTTTACTCAGTCCGGTTCAGTTTCAAAGTCAATGGGCAGCCACCGGTTTCCACACTATTATAATTGCGGCCTTTGTGGCTCTGGTTTATTGGGTTGAAAAGAAGAACCTTGCACAATCTCCCCATTCATAATTTTAGTAGTTTTACTCCACACACACTAGCATGAACATTATTATACCTATGGCGGGATTAGGCAAGCGCCTGCGTCCGCATACATTAACTACTGCCAAACCCTTGTTGCCCATTGCAGGCAAACCTATCGTTCACCGATTGGTGGAAGACATTGCACGCGTATGCCCCGAAAAAATAAATTATATCGGGTTTATTGTGCATCCATCGTTTGGTAAACAGGTAGAAGAAGATTTAAAAGCAGTAGCCAAAGCGGTAGGTGCCGAAGGTAAAATCTATTACCAGGAGCAAGCCATGGGTATTTCGCACGCATTATTGTTCGCTAAAGAATTATTTGAAGGAAAGGTTATTGTGGCTTTTGCCGATACCTTATTCCGTGCCGATTTTAAACTGGATACCAATAAAGACGGTACCATCTGGGTACAGAAAGTAGAAAACCCACAGCAGTTTGGTGTGGTGAAGCTTAATTCGCAGGGAGAGATTACTGAATTAGTTGAAAAACCAGTCACGTTTGTATCTGATCTGGCCATAATAGGAATTTATTTCTTTAAGCATGGTGAAAGCCTACGTGCCGAAATGCAATACCTGCTGGATAATGACATTAAAGAAAAAGGCGAATACCAGTTTACTACGGCATTAGAAAACATGAAGAAAAAGGGAGCCCGGTTTGTTCCCGGCCAGGTGCAGGAATGGCTCGATTGTGGTAATAAAGACAACATGGTACAAACCAACCAGCGTTATCTTGAGTTTATTAAAGATCAAAAGCTGATTTCGGAAAAAGCAATTGTAAAGAATAGTGTTGTATTGCCCCCCGTGTTTATTGCCGATGGTGTAATAATCGAGAACTCTGTAATTGGTCCACACGTTTCTATTGGTCAGGAAACAAGGATTACCGATTCCCGTATCAGCAATTCAATTGTACAAAAAAACTGTGTGCTTGGTGGTGTAGTAATGAAAAACAGCCTGTTAGGCAATTTCGTTAATTTTGAAGGCTCGGCATCGGATGTAGACGCAGGTGATTATACCCGTATTTAATTTCAGATTTTGAAGTCAGTATATACATATTGTTTTTTATTCTGCCTGTTGCTTTTGCAACCGGTTGTTGCGCAGAAACGAAGACCGGTTGAAGTAAAATCGGAAGGGGCTCGCCTGCGCGAAGCAGAGTTTGTTTTTACCGAAGGCGAGAAGTTTTTTGTACTGGAAGATTATTCCAAAGCGTTGCTGTATTTTCAGAAGTCAGCAGAACTTGCCCCGGAAAACGCAACCATACACTACAAAATTGCCGAAGTATGGGCTAAGGGTGTAAAAGAAGAAGATCAACGGCAGGCGGCTATCAGCATAGAAAATGCATTACGTCTCGAAAAGAAGAACAAATACTTCTATCTGTTAGCTTCAAATATTTATGCCAGCCTCAACAACCTCGATAAAGCTACAGCAGTACTCGAAACTATGATGAAGGAAGTTAAAGGCACTGAAGAACATCTGTTTGATCTTGCAGCGCTTTATTTGTATAGCAAGCGCGAAGAGGATGCGCTTAAAACCTACAATCGTGCAGAGAGTGTGTTGGGAATAAATGAAATATCATCCTTGCAAAAGCAACGCATCTATTTGGAAAAGGGGAAAATTTCTGATGCGTTAGCAGAAGGGGAGAAACTAGCCAATACATACCCCGAAGAACCAAAATTTATGATGGGCTATGCCGAGTTGCTGGCGCAGACGGGCGACAGGGCTAAAGCAATTTCGTTGCTTGAAAAATACGTGCAGCATAACGAAGAGGCCGGTTCAATAAAAATGTTACTGGCCGGGCTCTATCAGGATAATGGCCAGACAGAAAAATCGCAACAATATGTGTTGGATGTTATTCAGGATCCCCAGGTAAATCTGGATAGTAAATTACTACTGGTAAACACGTATAGCGCTGCGTTTACGCAAGGTAAAGGCTTGGGGAATCCGGTTGCGGAAAAATTTGCTATTCAGCTGGTAGAAAAATTAGAAGCAGACTATACCCACGATGCTAATGTAAACATTGTAAGTGGCGATTTATTTATGGCGTTAAACCGCAAAGAAGAGGCGCTGATTAAGTATAAGCAAGCCATACAAAACGGAACCAGTAATTACGAAGCCTGGCAAAACCTGCTTTATCTTGAATCGCAAACAAACCAGGTTGATAGCCTCATTCATTATGCCGAACAAGCTCTTGAATTATTCCCTAATCAGGGAATGGTTTATTATTTCAATGGTTTTGGATTGTTAAAGAAGAAGCAATATCGCGAAGCGGCCTACGCGCTTGAGCAGGCTAAAAAACTTTCGAGTGCAAATCTGTCATTTGTAAGTGATCTGAATACCCTGCTGGGCGATTGTTACAATGGCGTGAAGGACTACGCTAAGTCCGATCAGGCCTTTGAAGAAGCGCTGGCGTATAATCCGGCTAATGATATTGTGTTGAATAATTATAGTTTTTATCTGGCGCTACGCAAAGAAAACCTGGATAAAGCCGAAAAGATGGCTTCGCTACTCATTAAAGCTTTTCCAAACAAAGTATCCTATTTAGATACCTATGCCTGGGTTCTGTTTGCACAGGAGAAATACAAAGAAGCGCGCAAGGTTATGGAAAAAGTGATTCAGGGCACACAAGTTTCATCCACGCATTGGGAACACTATGGAGACATCCTTTTTAAACTGGGTGAAGTAGAAAATGCTGTAAAGCAATGGCAGAAAGCCCGTGAAACAACGGCCGACCACACCCGTCTGGATAAAAAAATTACCAACCGAAGGTTAAATTAATTTACCTTTGTGTGGCTTTAATTTCCCGTGTGCATGCGTAGTTACATTTTACTTTTCGGCCTGCTATTACTTGTGTTCTTACAAGCCTGTCAGCGCAAAACCATACCTACAGTATCGTTACCCGAAGCCCCTAAAACGCTGGATATAGAAGAAATTGATTTTGGTTATATGCACGGTAAAGCCCGTATGGTGTTTCGCGATGAGAAACGCGAACGCGAAGTAAAGGCCAATATCCGTATCCGTAAAGACAGTGTAATTTGGATGACCTTCTCGGTAGTAGGTGTACAGGGAGGCAAGGCTCTTATTAACAAAGACTCCATTACGGTGGTTAGCAATGTAGATAAAGAGTATTATGTATTTGATTACAAAGAACTATCAGAGCGTTTTAATTTTAAGATTGATTACGGTGTATTGGAGGCAGCTATGCTGGGCAACCTGATACGGGCTAAACAAACAACGGATGAGATTGGCCGCGAAGGTGATTTTGATGTATTACTTCAACATGAAAACTCAGTATCCATCAAGAGTTTAATTAACCCGGTTATTCGTAAAATTGAAAAAGTTGAACTCGTAGAATCGAATACCAGCAACAAACTAAAACTGGAATATGCCAACTTTCAGCCATTAGGCGAAAAAAACCTTCCGTATAACGGAGTAGTAAGCGTATTCTACAAAACAACAGCGGGTTTAATTAGTAACACCATTACTTTCGAGTACAACAAAATAGAAATTGGTGATAAGGAATTGAAATTCCCATTCAATATCCCCAAGCGATATGACCGCAGGTAAATTTGTAGCGTTTGCCGTATTATTTGTTCTGAGTTTTTCGGTACAGGCGCAGAAAACCAAATCTCAACTTCAGCGCGAAAAGCAACGAAACTTAGAGAAAATAAAAGAGACTGAGCGCATTCTGGACGAGACGGGGGAACAAAAGAAAAATTCGTTAGGAGAACTTACAGCCCTTAACCAACGCATACTCCAACAAGAATCTCTTATTAAAGCTATACAAAGCGAAGTTTCCCTGCTGGATTACGATATAGGCGAAAACAATCAGATTATTGTTGCCCTGGAACGCGACCTCAAAAAGTTGAAAGAAGAATATGCTACTATGCTTTTTGCGGCCCAAAAGGCAAGCGGCAAAGTAGATAAACTCACCTTCTTATTCTCAGCGCAATCGTTCGATCAGTTAATGATGCGCCTGAAGTATATGGAGCAGTATGGAAAAGCCCGGCAAGATCAGGTTGTGGCAATTGAAAAAGTGCACGATATTTTAACCGAGCAGGTACGAATTACTCAAATAAAACGAGGTGAGAAAAATGCACTACTCAACGATGAGCTGAAAGAAAACAGAGAACTAACCAACCTGAAACAAAAGCAACGCACGTTGGTGCGAAACCTCGAGAAACAGGAAAAACAACTACGCAAAGATCTGGAAACTACCCGCAAGGCGGTAGCAGAATTAGATAACCTGATTGCTAAAATCATTAAAGAAGAGTTGGAAAAGGCAGCACGGGAGGCCCGCGAAAGAGAAAGAAATAAAAGCAATAGCAATAGAGAAGTATCAGAAGCAGCTGTTGCACTCTCCGCATCATTTGCTGATAATAAAAATAAATTTCCCTGGCCGGTATCTGGCTTTGTATCGCAAGGATTTGGACGGCAAGCACACCCGGTGTTAAAGGGGATTATAATTCAGAATGACGGTGTAAATATTCAAACCCGGCAGGGAGAGGAGGTTAAATCAATTTTTAATGGTGAAGTTAGCCGGGTAGCCTTTACTCCTGGTATGGGAAATACAATCATTATTAAGCATGGCGATTATTTTACAGTGTACACGGGGTTAAAAGATATTACGGTAAAACAGGGCCAGCAGGTTAGTACCAATCAAAATATAGGCACTGTAGTAGCCAACGGAGAAGGTATTTCTGAACTTCGTTTTCAGATTCGTAAAAACTTCGATGCCCTTAACCCCCAGGAATGGCTTCGAAATTAGGTTAAACGGTATAAATCGGGGTTTTACGTCCATAATCAGATATAACAAAAAGCTTTGTGGCTGTTCATTTATTCATAATTCTCTATCTTTACACACTTAATATTTTACTATGAGCGCAATTCTTTTGATAGGGATGCCCGGAATGGGCGAGTGGGTGGTAATCGGTTTGTTCGTGCTGATTTTCTTTGGTGCCAAAAAGATTCCTGAGTTTGCAAAAGGTTTAGGTAAAGGCTTTCGCGAATTCAAAGATGCTGTTAAGGACGTAAAGAAAGAGGTAGACGATGCCGGTAAAGAAGTACCGAAGATTGAAGAGAAGTAAGCATTGAGTTCTACCAACTTAACAAGCTTACATCATTACCTCTACAATGGCACCCAATCCTGCACGGATCGGGTTACTCGTTTTCTGCAAAACATTGAAAGCAAAAAACACCTCAATGCTTTTTTGAGCGTGTTTAATACCGAAGCACTTGACCGCGCCCGCTTAATTGATAAAAAAATTGAGCAGGGTACGGCAGGTAAACTGGCTGGCCTTGTGGTAGGAATTAAAGATGTATTAGCCTACGAAAATCATCCGTTGCAGGCCAGCAGCAAAATTCTGAATGGGTTTACATCAAAATTTACAGCCACAGCAGTGCAACGCCTGCTTACCGAAGATGCTATTATTATAGGCCGGCAAAACTGCGATGAGTTTGCAATGGGTTCTTCCAATGAAAATTCTGCTTTTGGTGCAGTTTTAAACGACATCGATAATACCCGTGTATCGGGTGGGTCATCGGGCGGATCGGCCGTGGCGGTAATGGCCGATATGTGCGATGTTTCTTTAGGTTCTGATACGGGCGGCTCTGTTCGGCAGCCCGCTGCCTTTTGTGGTATTTATGGATTAAAACCTACCTATTCCCGAATCTCCAGACATGGCCTTATTGCATACGGATCGTCTTTTGATTGTATTGGTATCTTTTCAAAATCATTAGAAACAATGGCCCGCGTACTGGAAGTGATAGCTGGAGCTGATGAGTTTGATAGCACGGTTTCGCGCCAGGCGGTTCCACACTTTGAAGAGGCCTTGCACCCTTCATCAAAAAAATTTAGCGTTGCTTATCTTAAAGATGCATTGGAATCAACCGCTGTGCAACCCGAAATAAAAGAAGCGCTTCAAGTAAAGATCGATCGGCTAAAGGCAGCAGGGCATACAGTAGAGGCAGTTGATTTCGCCTTAAGCGAATATATATTGCCCACCTATTACATTCTGGCAACAGCAGAAGCCAGTTCAAATCTGTCGCGGTATGATGGTGTGCGCTTCGGGCACCGTAGTCCAAACACAACCGATTTGCAATCCATGTATAAGAAAACCCGGGCCGAAGGTTTTGGTAGTGAAGTACAGCGAAGAATTTTGTTAGGAACATTTGTACTAAGTGCAAGCTATTACGATGCCTATTATACTCAGGCACAAAAAGTAAGACGCCTGATTCGCGAGCAAACCAAACGAATTCTAACCCAATACGATTTTATCTTATCTCCTACCACACCCACCACGGCATTTAAGATAGGAGAACACACAAATAATCCGGTGGAAATGTATTTAGCAGATTTGTTTTCCGTTCATGCTAATGTGGCAGGGGTTCCTGCTATTTCGGTTCCTTGTGGTAAAGATAACCAGGGGTTGCCTATTGGACTGCAGATTACGGCCAACGACTTTGATGAAGCCGGCCTCTTTCAGTTCTCGAAGGTAATTCAGACCTTAGCGTAATTGTTGTGGTTTAAAAACCAGGAATAATGAAAGCATTTGTAGTTTTAGTGTTGAGTGTGCTTGTTCTTCCTTTATGGGCTCAAGAGTCAGTGCCCGACACATTGTATTTACCGGTTACCGATACACTTGCTTTTACAGTAGAAGAGGACACAGTAGAAGTAATGCCGGTTTTCCCTACCGATATAGAGTTTATTCCCGGAGATGATACGCCCGAATTATTAAGCGACCGGTTAGCCTGCATCCAGCAACAGATACCCCTTACCTATAACATAACCGTGCATGGGTTTATCGATTACTTTACTGTGCGTAACCGCGATTATACGCGGGCCATGCAACGAAAGAAAGATCTATACTTTCCATTGTTCGAGCGGTACCTCGCAAAATATAACCTGCCCGATGAGTTAAAATATCTTTCCATCATTGAATCAGGGCTTAATCCGCGTGCTATTTCACGTGCGCGTGCGGTGGGCCTTTGGCAATTTATGTCGGGTACGGGCCGCTACTTTGATTTGCAAACAGATTGGTACATTGATGATCGGATGGATCCGGAAAAATCTACGGAGGCTGCATGCCGGTATCTTTCACAACTGTACACCATCTTTGGCAATTGGGAACTTGCCCTGGCAGCCTATAACTCTGGCCCCGGTACAGTGCGTAAAGCAGTAAGAAGATCGGGCTACAAAAAATCATTTTGGGAAGTTTACCCACACCTGCCCCGCGAAACCCGTGCGTATGTACCACAATTCATTGCGATTATTTACGCTATGAATTATACAGAGCAACATAATCTGGTGGAGACTGCTCGAGAAAAACTTCCACCCTACGATACAATATCAGTAAACCATCATTTGCACCTGGGCACATTAGCAAAACTTACCAACACCTGCCTGGAAGATTTGCAGAAACTCAATCCCAGCATTCGCCACAATATCATTCCCGGTAACGGTAAAACGTATGCCGTAAAAATTCCGGTTTTTGCTAAGGAAAAACTGGACTCTAACCGGGTGGCTATTCTGGATTCGGCCATGCGGGTAGGAAAAAAAGAATCGGCTGTAATGATGTATGCTTCCACACCAACACATGGAGTGCCTACCGTATACACCGTTACTTCGGGCGATGTGCTGGGAGGAATTGCACTGCGGTTTAAAGTAAGTATAAACGACCTTAAAGAATGGAACAACCTTCGTTCCAATACGATTTATGCCGGTCAGAAATTGAATGTATACGCACCTGCTCAAAGAACAGTACAGGCTAAAATTGCAGAACCTGTCTTACTTCCGCCTGATACCAAAACATACATTGTACAGCCAGGTGATACCCTGTGGGACATTTCGCGCAAAGTACCCGGGCTTACCGTTGAAAAAATCAAAAGCCTTAATAACCTGAAAAGTAATAGCCTTCAGCCCGGGCAAAAACTTATTGTAGGTTAATTGTGACCATTTCACCCAGATTGAATTACAGATGCATAGCGTTTACATGAAGTATATTATTCCTGTTCTTTTTAGCGTATTGCTGGCCGCCTGTGTAGAACCCGGCAGCGAAAATCTACCGCCCTCATCCGGCCGCCCGGGCGATATTTTTCTGATCATGGATTCAGCCCAATGGAAAGGCCCATTAGGCAGAACCCTCGATTCTGTTTTTAGTGCCGAAATGGAAGGATTACCCCGCAAAGAAGCCATTTTTCATATGCGATGGATTGATCCGCGTAAGCTCAATTCTGTGTTGAAACAGCGCAGAAACCTGATCTTTGCTGTATCATTCGATCAAAAGGCAGCAGGGGCACGGCAAATCAGAGCTACGTTTACACCAGAATCGCTCGAGAAAATTAATGCCGATCCCAATCTATTCAGTCAGAATGTGCAAAATGTTTTTGCTAAAAATCAGGAAGTACTTTTTCTGTTTGCCCAAACAGAAGAGGCATTAATTAAACACATACAGGCAAACCGTGTAAAGTTGGTAGAATTTTTCAATCTGCGCGAACGCGAGCGACTGACTCAGTCATTATTTAGAGCAGCGCAGCCTCAGGGTATTCTACCGATGTTACGAAAAGAATTTAATTGCGAATTGAAAATTCCTTTCGGATACGAAGTTGCTCAGCAGGAACCTGATTTTTTCTGGGCACGTCAGATTAACGCACACGATGATAAAGATATTTTTATTGCGCGTAAGAAGTACACCTCGCAAACTCAATTTGCAAAGGATAGTTTAATTGCATTTCGCGATGCCATTTGCAAGAAATACCTTTTTGAAGATCCGGATAGACTGGAGACACACCTGCTTACAGAAACCACAGTCCCGTATAAACCGGTTATTACCCGCGAGATCAGCTTCAATAAGAAGTACGCAGTTGAAATGAGAGGGTTGTGGAAAACCAACAACCTAACCATGGGGGGGCCCTTTATCTCATTTATTTTTGTAGATGAACCCCAGGGTATGCTGTACTATATTGAAGGATTTACCTTTTGCCCGGGTAAAGACCAGCGCGAAATTATACGTGAACTGGAGACTATCCTATATACGTTTAAAACAAGCAACGAAATTACTCCTGCCTAACGTTGGTGAAACCGTATTTCTGTTGATAAATTCTACCCAAGGATACCTCATTCCTGATAGTTAGATTGTAACTTGCTTGCCCAAGGACTTAATCTAATTTGTATGTCGATAAAAATCCGTAAACAAGACGCACTGAATTACCACACCCAGGGCCAACCCGGCAAAGTTGAAGTAGTGCCTACCAAAATGTTAAGCACACAACTTGATCTGGCATTGGCTTACTCGCCCGGTGTAGCCGAACCCTGTAAAGAAATTGCAGCCAATAAAGATGATGTGTATAAGTACACATCTAAAGGGAACCTGGTAGCAGTAATTTCTAATGGTACAGCTGTACTTGGCTTAGGCAACATTGGTCCTGAAGCGGCCAAACCAGTAATGGAAGGTAAAGCGGTTCTCTTTAAAAAATATGCAGGCATTGATAGTTTCGATATTGAAATTGATGAAGAAGACCCGGACGCGTTTATAAAAATTGTAAAAGCCCTTGAACCAACCTTTGGTGGGGTTAACCTGGAAGATATAAAAGCCCCGGAATGCTTTAAGATTGAAACGGAGTTGCGTGAGAAAATGCACATTCCCATTATGCATGATGACCAGCATGGAACAGCCATTATATCCAGCGCAGCATTACTCAATGCACTTGAAATTGTAGGAAAAAAGATTGATGAAATTATATTAGTAGTTAATGGAGCCGGGGCAGCAGCGGTTTCATGTTCCAGACTTTATCTGGCATTAGGGTTAAAGAAAGAGAACCTGATCATGTGCGATAGTAAAGGCGTGATCAATACATCGCGTACCAATCTGGATGTTACTAAAACAGAGTTCATCACAAAGCGTAAGCTTAATACCCTGCAGGAAGCCATGAAGGGCTGCGATGTGTTTGTGGGTTTATCGGTGGCGGATGCCATTACACCCGAAGATGTGCTTAGCATGGCAAAAGACCCGATCGTTTTTGCATTGGCTAATCCAAACCCGGAAATTAGTTATGCACTGGCAATGAAAACCCGACCGGATTTAATTATGGGTACCGGGCGAAGCGATCATCCCAACCAGGTAAACAATGTGCTGGGGTTCCCTTACATTTTCAGAGGGGCGTTAGATGTGCGCGCAACTGAAATTAATGAAGCGATGAAACTGGCGGCCGTTCATGCTTTAGCTGCATTAGCAAAAGAACCAGTGCCCGATATTGTGTTTCAGGCTTATGGTATTGATCGTATTCAGTTTGGGCGAGACTACCTTATTCCCAAGCCACTTGATCCGCGGTTGATTACTACGGTTTCTCCGGCCGTGGCAAAGGCTGCAATGGACTCTGGTATGGCACGCAACCCCATTACTGATTGGGGCCAATATCATCAGGATTTGTTAAAGCGTGTAGGGATTGATCAGAAACTTACAGCACGCATTATTGACAGAGCCAAGCAAAACCCAAAACACATTGTATTTGCTGAGGCCGATCATCCAAAAATTCTTAAAGCGGCACAAGTACTACAAGACGAAAAAATAGCGTACCCCATTTTGCTGGGAAGCCGCACCGATATAGAACGATTAATACAAGAACACGGGCTCGATTTAAGTGAGTGCAAAATCGTAGACCCACGTGAAGAGAAAGAGCGTACCGAAAAATTTGCAAAGGCATATCATCAGAAAAGACAACGCAAAGGTATAGCCTATAAAGATGCAGAGCGTGTTATGCGCGACCGTAATGCGTTTGGTGCAATGATGGTAGAGTTTGGCGAAGCCGATGCCTTGATATCGGGACTTACAAAAGATTACCCCAAAACCATTTTACCCTCGTTGCAGATTATTGGTATGGCCGAAGGGGTGAACCGCGTAGCCGGCATGTACATTATTATGAATAAGAAAGGCACATTCTTTTTTGCGGATTGTACGGTAAATGTGGATCCGAATGTGAACGATCTGGTTGAAATCATTGGATTGGCTGCACGGGGTGTTAAATTCTTTGATATAGAGCCGAGAGTGGCTATGCTATCGTATTCCAATTTTGGATCGAGCAAGGGTCCTATCCCTGAAAAAGCCAGTGAAGCCGTGCGTCTTGCTAAACAAAAATATCCAGATCTGATTGTGGATGGCGACATACAGGCCAACGTGGCGTTTGACACAGAAATTCAAAGCCAGATTTTCCCATTCAGTGCTTTGGCAAAAGAAGGAGCAAACACACTCATATTTCCTAATCTCACGGCAGGCAACATTGCGTATAAGTTGTTAATGGAAATTGGTGGAGCGGAAGCTATCGGACCAATCTTGCTTGGGATGAAAAAACCCGTTCATATTTTGCAATTAGGAAGCTCGATTCGCGATATTATCAGTATGGCAGCAATTGCAGTGGTAGATGCACAAATGCACAATCAGAATAACCGGTTGTAAAATAGAGAGGGTTTAAAAAAATTCTATGTGCACTGTGCGTTATGTTCTAAGTGCTCACATCAAAATTGCTTTGTATTTTGTAGGGGCCGACAAAATTGAACGAACACCCCGGCTAACGGAAAACAAAGCCTGGGGGTCGATGTGAACCGGTAATTTGAAAATTTTACTCATTCGTTCAGATAATCCTTTTAGTACAGCATTACCTCCGGTAACATAGATGCCGCTGCGGTAAATATCAGCAGCCAACTCGGGTGGGCAAATTTCCAGCGATTGGTGAATACACTGTTCAATCTGCTTAAACGGTCTTTCCAATACCCGGCATAATTCAGTCTGTGTAATAGCTTTACTTACGGGCACCCCTTCAATAAGATCTTTACCTTTTACTAAAAGATTTTCATCATCGGATGCAACCGGTTCAAACACGCAGCCTATTTTTTTCTTTACCTGTTCGGCTGTTTTTAATCCAATAGCCAGGTTGTAAACCCGCCTGAAGTAATCCTGAATTTCTTCATCCATGGCATCACCCGCTACGCGTATCGATTGAAATGCGGCAACTCCTGAAAGGGAGATTACCACAACTTCGGTTATACCTCCTCCAATGTCAACTACAAATTTTCCTTCGGGCTCCTGAATATTCAGACCCATACCTAAAGCTGCAGCCAATGGTTCGTGCACAAGGTGTGTGTGGCGGGCCGTAAATTGTTCAAGGGTATCCCGTAAGGCGCGCTTTTCAACCGGGGTGGTATCAAACGGAACACCTGAAATCAGGTAGTTAAATCCACCACTTAAAAGCGTTGGTTTTCCAACCTTATCCACCAGCTCTTTTACCATTTTTTTGGCAGACTCACCATCAGAAATAACCCCACCCTTTAAAGGCTTTACCGATTTTAGGTTTGTATGGGTTTTCTCCAACATTTCAAAAGCCTTTTCGCCAATGGCCTCTACTTTTTGGTTCAGTTCATTAATGACCAGCACCGAAGGTTGCGAAAGCAAAATGTTATGTTGATCAGTCAGCAACGTATTATTGTTGCCGATGTCAAATGCGAGATTTCTTGCTGGGGTAAACACGGTATTCTTTTTTGCAAAGGTATTGATATTAAACGTGCCTTTGCCAATAGAAAGTTCAAAAAATGGATGGATATCGGTTGGCCTAACATTATGCGCTGTCGATCTGCTGTACCAATACAAAGATCACGTTCACCAGATAAGCGTGATCTTATAAACTTATCTGAGGTTGAGTGCTAGTTTAACAACCCATACCAGTATACGCTGGTTTTAGGAAGGACTTCCATTCGGTTGAATGCGGGGCAGGGTTTTACGGGTTTGAAAGTTCAGAAGCGGGCCTGATCGTAACGGGTTTTGGGTCTATTGTACCATTTGCATCCCTGCTCAAATCCTCGTAAACTGCATTTTATTTTTTAAGCTTTTCCATGATTGCCTACTTAAAAGGAAAGCTCGCACATAAGGAGCCCACATTTGTGGTGCTGGAGGTAAACGGCATTGGCTACCAGGTGAGCATTTCGCTAAATACATTCTCAGAAATTAATGATCGCGAAGACCTTACGCTGCTCACCTACATGCATGTGCGCGAAGACGCCCACATTCTGTTTGGATTTGCAAGCGAAGCCGAAAAACAGATGTTTCAGCACCTGATTTCGGTAAACGGTGTGGGCCCTAATACGGCCTTAGTGGTACTGTCATACCTTACCCCAACCGATTTGAAAGCAGCCATAATAAGCGAAGATGCCGGCACGCTGCAACGGGTAAAGGGTATTGGCGGAAAAACAGCACAAAGGCTGGTGTTGGAACTGAAAGATAAATTGCGCAAAGATGCTCTTGAAGATGTAGGAAAACCGGGGCTTATGCACAATACCATCCGCCACGAGGCGTTAACTGCCTTGATTACGCTTGGCATTGCCAAAGCAGCAGCTGAAAAGAGTGTTGATGCAATCCTGAAGAAGTCAGGAAATGCTATAAGTTTAGAAGAGCTCGTAAAGCAAGCACTTAAAAACGCCTGAACCACCATTGATTGTAAAATACCGGAAGATCTTGCTCCTCCTGGGCCTTACTATTGGCCTCTCCCCATTAGCCATGGGGCAGCAAGATACCGTGCGTACTGATACCTCTCGCCTTAGAATTACCAACCCGTACCGGCCAACTTTTCGTTTGCGCGATCGCTATGGTGATCCGTTCTCAAATTACCGCAGTTTTTCACCGCTGTTTTTGCAGGACTCTAAAAACCTGGGGTTCGATTTGCAGATTGATACAGGGCGTAACTATACCATCTTCGAAAGAATGGGTAAACTTAATTACAGACCTCCTTCTTCCATTTCGTTTGATGAGTTTAATGCCGAACAGGATAAATTGATTAAACGCGAGTACTGGCAAACCCGAAGCAAGGCGCTGGATGGCGAAAGCGCAGTAAGCAGCCGGGGGTTGATTCCTAAAATTTATGTAAGCCCCGTGCTGGATCGCATTTTTGGAGGCAGCTATGTAGAATTAATTCCTCGGGGCTTTGTCAATCTCGATTTTGGGGCGCAGTTCCAAAAAATTGAAAACCCTTCTATTCCTATTCGCCAGCAACGCAACGGGGGTTTCGAATTTGATCAGCAAATAAACCTGAGTGTGCAGGGTAAAGTAGGCGAAAAGCTGGCTGTAACTACCAACTTCGATAACAACAACTCGTTCGACTTTCAGAACAACATGAAGGTGGAGTACACCGGGTTTAAAGAAGACATTTTAAAAAAATTAGAGATTGGTAACGTAAGCCTTCCGCTTAACAACAGTTTAATTACCGGCTCACAAAATCTGTTTGGTGTAAAAGCGCAGATGCAATTCGGTAAAATGTTTGTAACCACCTTAGCTACAACTCAACGCGGTAAACAATCCAGTATAAAAGTAAACGGCAGTACCAATGGTGCCTCGCAAGGCCGTCCGTTTGAAATTGTAGGATCGAACTATGATGAAAACCGCCACTTCTTTTTAGGCCAGTTCTTCCGCGATAATTTTGAAACCTGGTTAGGTACGCTGCCCCAGATAACCTCGGGTGTAAACATTACCCGGGTGGAGGTATATCTTTTAAACCGGCAGAACGATACCCAAACCCTGCGCAATGTGGTAGGGCTTATGGACATGGGGGAATCAGGAAAAATCTATCGAAGTGATGTGATTACCTCAGGCTCAAACCCGCAGGCGCCTACTGCCAACACATCCAACAATTTGTTTAGTTTATTGGGTGGTATATCGGCTAACTCCGATGGAATTAACCAGGCATTGGAGGGACTTGGTTTAGTAAACGGCACCGACTTTGAAAAAATTACTTCGGCCCGTAAACTGGCACCAACAGAATATACATTTCATAAAGAGTTAGGGTATTTAACGCTGCAACGAAAATTACAAAATGATGAAGCTCTTGCCGTAGCATTTGAATACACGTACAATGGCCGTGCCTATAAAGTGGGCGAGCTATCAGAAGATTATGGCAACAAACCAGAAGATGAGGTTGCGTATTTAAAATTGTTGCGTCCGCGTAAAATTGCTATCAAAGATACACAGGGCAGAATTTTACCCACCTGGAATCTGATGATGAAGAACATTTATAACTTAAATGTAAGTCAGCTTACACGCGATGGATTTCAATTACGGGTAATCTATCGCGATGACCGCACAGGTATTGATAATCCGCAATTGCAGGAAGGAGATTTTGCCCGTACGCAGCAGTTGATAAGAGTATTTGGGTTAGACCGGCTTAACCCTTACAACGACCCACAACCCGATGGTAATTTCGATTATGTAGAGCGAATAACAGTAGTGCCAGAAACAGGCATGATTGTAATGCCTTACCTGGAACCTTTTGATAAAGCGTTGCGCGAATTGTTTGCCCGGGAAACAAATCTTGCGTTGCGCGATCAGTTAACACGCAAGTATGTGTATGATACACTCTATAGAACCACCAAAGCTGAAGCTGAATTAGTTACTACCAAAAATAAATTTTACCTGGTAGGCTCATTTAAAGCTGGTTCAGGAAAAGAAATTATTATTCAGGGTTTTAATATTTCGCCCGGTTCGGTAAAAGTATATGCCGGAGGCATGCCCCTGCAGGAAGGGTTAGATTACACAGTAGACTATACGTTTGGAAAAGTTACCATTCTCAATGAAGGTATTCTTACTTCCGGTAAAGACATTGATATTAACTATGAACAACAAGATCCGTTTGCTTTCCAAACACGGTCGTTGCTGGGTACACGACTGGATTATAAGCTTAATGATGACGTTAATATCGGCTCTACCTTTCTGTATTACAACGAGCGACCACTGGTATCGCGCAATTTGATTGGCACCGAACCCGCGCGTAACATTCAATATGGGTTAGACCTTAACATGCGCAAAGAATCGCGCTTCTTAACCAAAATGGTTGATGCGCTTCCATTTTTGCAGACTAAAGAGCAATCTACCGTAACGCTCAATGCTGAGTTTGCCCAATTGCTGCCCGGCACCTCTAACATTGTAGATGGTGATGGCACCTCGTTTATTGATGACTTTGAAAATACAGCCACCCCGTACAGTTTACTTAGTCCACAGGCGTGGAAGTTAGCTTCTGTGCCGCGAGAGTTTGACGATGCCAACGGGGCCATCGATAATGTTGATGCCGGCAGGCGCAGAGCCAAGTTAGCCTGGTATCAGGTAGATAATTTGTTTTACCGGGCAGGCGGTAGATTTAAACCCGCCAATATAACAGATGATTATCTGACCAATCATTATGTAAGAGCAGTACCTCCTCAGGAGATATTTCCATTCTTTGACCCTTATATAGGAAATTTCTTCGAACAGATTTTTGATCTGGCATATTATCCGCAGGAGCGTGGCCCCTATAACTACAATACGCAATTAGACAATGCCGGCAGATTAAATAATAACCCGCGTAGCAACTGGGCTGGTATTACTACAGCCATTCGTACTGAAGTTGATTTTGATAAGGCTAATGTTGAGTACGTTGAGTTCTGGCTGCTGAATCCGTTTATAAATAACTCGCGCGGAGATATTAATGATGGTGTTAACCCTCCTAAACCCAATA
Organism: Flammeovirgaceae bacterium UBA2786; assembly: GCA_002352225.1. Lineage (GTDB taxonomy): Bacteria > Bacteroidota > Bacteroidia > Cytophagales > Cyclobacteriaceae > ELB16-189. The sequence continues at coordinate 68,939 of DEIA01000036.1, read as the reverse complement.
CCACAGGGGGGAAACTTACTTTTCATCTGGGAAGTATTTCAGAAGATGTAATTCGCGATGGCAAGCATGCTTTTGAAAATGGATTGCCAACCGATGGAGACCTATCGCCTATTAATGTTACCGAAAACAACTGGGGCTTTGTAACCAACAAACAATACCTGAACAACGCATTTGATAATGACCCAACAGGAAGACCTAACCAGGACGTAGGGTTAGACGGAATTGGGAATTCAAAAGAGTTAAATAAATTTCAGAGTAACTTTCTTAACCTGTTAAGCCCGGCCGCACGTACCGTAGCCGAGCAGGACCCCTCGGCCGATGATTTCAAATATTTCTTAGGGGGCGATCATGATGCGCGCGATGCCAAAATTCTGGAGCGCTATAAAAACTTTAACAACCAGGAAGGTAATACACCTATTCTAACCGGTAACGAGGCGTTTGCTATTTCAGGAACTACCATACCCGATAATGAAGACCTTAATCAGGATAACACCTTGAGCGATCTGGAAGAGTATTACAGTTACAGTATGGACCTAAGACCAAATACCCTGCAGGTAGGAAGCAAGTATGTGGTAGATGCGGTAACCTCGGCCGATAACCCTGATGCAACATGGTATTTGTTTCGCATTCCCGTAAGGCAGTTTGATGAAATGGTGGGAAACATGGAGGGATTTAAATCTATACGGTATATCCGTATGGTGCTTACCGATTTTAGTGAACCAGTGGTATTGCGCATGGCAAAATTCAGAGCGGTGGGTAACCGATGGAGACGGTACACGGCAAACCTGGAAGAATCGAGATTCGGAGAGCCGATAGAACCCAACCTCGATAACTTTTCTGTATCGGTAGTAAACATTGAAGAAAATGGCAGCCCTAACAACATTAAACCCGGCTACATTGAACCATTAAGGCGCGACCGCGATAATACTTCTGCTGTGCAACGCAGGCTAAACGAGCAATCGGTGCAAATGTGTGTAACCGAATTGCCCGATGGCGATGCCCGTGCCATTTACAAAAACGTGTCGATGGACTTCTTTAACTACGGGCGCATTAAAATGTTTATTAGTGCACATAATACCAATCTGAGCAATCCCATTCAGGATAATGAACTGGTTGCCTTTCTGCGCCTGGGTACCGATTTTGATGAGAACTATTATGAAATTGAACTGCCGTTGAAAATTACACCGGCAGGCGTGCGTACAATTGAAGATGTATGGCCCGATCAAAATCAAATTGATCTTGATCTGAACGATCTCTACGCCCTAAAGGCAAGACGCGACCGCGAAGGATTTAATCTGGGTATTCTGTATCCGCAAGCCGGCCCCGAACTTTCTGGCAAACATGGTATGCGTATTCTGGGGCGCCCCGATTTAAGTCAGGTGCGTACTATGATGATTGGTATTCGCAACCCACGCAGCAACGATGCCAAAACTTTTGATGTATGCTTGTGGGCAAATGAAATGCGTCTTACCGATTTTGATCGCACAGCCGGCTGGGCTGCCAATGTAATGCTAAATACCAAACTGGCCGACCTGGGTACAGTAAGTGGTTCACTACGCCACATCAGCTTTGGATATGGTGGTGTGCAATCTAAAATTTCAGAACGTGCGCGTGGTGAAACCACCCGGTACGATGTTTCTGCCAACCTGAATATTGATAAACTATTACCGCAATGGACTGGCTTAAAGATTCCGATGTTTATCAGTTACGAAAACACCACCATCAACCCCAAGTACGATCCGGCCAATCCCGACTTACGCATTCAGGCTGCGTTGCAATCATTTAACTCAGATGCTGAACGGGAAGAATATTTAAAAATCATTCAGGACAGAAGTGTGAGGCGGAGTTTAAACTTTACCAATGTGCGAAAGGTGAAAACCAATAAGGAAGCAGTGGCGCATATTTATGATATTGAGAACTTCTCATTTACTTATGCATTTAGCGAGGCCACACAAACTAATTTTAATTTGCAGGAGAACACTGTACGTAACTACCGGGGTGCGGTGGTATGGCAATACTCTCCCAAGTTTAAAGGTTTTGAGCCGTTTAAGGAGGCGAAAGCACTTAAGTCTCCATTCCTTCAACTGATAAAAGACTTTAATTTCAACCCTATGCCCAGTAATATCTCGGTACGGGGCGAACTGGATCGATCTTTTAGTAAAATGATTTACCGCAATGCAAGCAGCGATGCCGAAAGTTCTATCCCCAACTTCCAGAAATTTTTTGTGTTCAATAGGTTTTATAATGTGCGCTGGAGTTTAACCAAATCCCTTTCGCTGGATTACTCCTCGCGTGTAAACGCCATTATAGACGAACCTAACGGAGACCTTGACAACCGCGATTCGATTCAGGTAGTAATCGACAACCTGAAGAAGTTAGGGCGCATGAAAAACTTTGATCAGAATATTACGGCCAATTATACGTTGCCATTGGAAAAATTGCCTCTCACTAATTGGCTGAATGCGGAGTACCGCTACAACGTAGGGTATAACTGGAAGGCCGGGCCGCTGGAGAAGGTAGACAGCCTTCGGTTAGGTAACATCATTCAAAACACACAAGATCAGGCACTGAGCGGAAGAGTTGACTTTGTTAAACTCTATAATAAAATCGGCTTCCTTAAAAGTGTAAATACACCTGTGCGGTCAACTCCAACCCGGCCCGGCACACCCACAACCAAACCAGCCCAACCCGATACGGTAAAACGGTCACCAGACCTGAAAGCTATTAAAGGCGTGTTGCGCCTGCTTATGTCGGTGCGAAATATTACCGGTACTTACACCGTAACACAAGGAACGATATTGCCAGGGTTTACACCAGATCCGTACATGCTTGGAATGGATAAGGGTTGGAGTGCACCCGGATGGGGCTTTATATTAGGACAACAGGAGGCTGGCTTTCAGATAAAGGCGGGTGAAAAGGGCTGGCTTACGCGGAGTTCGAAATTAACCACACCCTTTACGCAAAACCAAATGAAAGACCTGAGCTTGAGTGCAGCGGTTGAGCCCTCCAGCGAATTGCGTATTAAGTTAGATGTAAAGAAAAATTCAACCACCGCATTTCAGGAAATTTTCCGAATCGATTCAACCGGAACAGCATATCAGTCGTTAAGCCCAAGTCGGATTGGATCGTATAAAATATCCATTAACACCATTAACACATCATTCATGAATAATCAAAGCTTAAACTCTACGGTGTTTAAGCAGTTTGAAGAGAACATTGCTATTTTGCAAAGCCGGTTTACTGCTATAACCGGTAACTCGTACGAAAGTCGTTCGCAAGATGTACTTATTCCGGCTTTTATTGCAGCCTATACTGGTAAGTCGGCTGAGACAACAAACCTTTCCCCGTTTCCACGCCTGCCTATACCAAGCTGGCGGATTGATTACACCGGTTTAGGGAAGAAAGGGGCATTGAAGGATATTTTCCAATCCATAACCATTAACCATGCTTATTCATCATCGTACTCAGTGGTAAACTATTCTAATTCGCTTGAGTATGATAATGTAAGTCTTAATAATCCGATAGAAAACTATAACAATGGCTTATTTGCAAGCAAGGTTAATGCAAGTGGGGAGTTGATTCCGGTATATGTAATTAGTCAGGTAATGATAAGCGAACAGTTTTCTCCGCTGATAGGAATAAATGTTCGTACCAAGAAAAAACTCAACCTCAAGTTTGAATACAAAACCAAACGCGATCTGGCACTTAACATTTCCAACTCGCAAGTAACAGAACTTAACAGCAAAGATTGGTCGGTTGATATCGGGTACACGAAAAACAATATGAAGATACCGTTTAAGGTTGATGGCCGTGTGATTACCCTTAAAAATGATATTACATTTCAAATGAATATGAGTGTAACCAACAACCGCACCATTCAACGTAAAATTGCCGAAGTGAACACCGTAACCAATGGCAATATCAATTTCCAGTTGCGGCCTAATGTGAGTTATCTGGTTAACCAGAAATTGCGCGTGCAGGCGTATATGGAACGCAGCGTAAACGAACCTCTGGTAACCAATTCCTTCAGGCGCAGCACGACCAGGGCCGGATTTAAGATTTTGTTCAATTTAGCGCAATAAATAATTGGCAATTGGACAATTGACAATTGACAATTTTTAATTTTGAACTTCTAAATCAAAAGCACTATGAGTATTCCTGCAAACCTGAAGTACACCAAAGATCACGAGTGGATTAAAATTGAAGGCACCGTTGCCACCATAGGTATTACCGATTTTGCCCAGGGCGAATTGGGCGATATTGTTTACGTGGATATTTCATCGGTGGGGCAAAGCCTTAAACAACACGATGTATTTGGAACGGTGGAGGCGGTTAAAACGGTTTCTGATCTTTTTATGCCGTTGAGCGGCAAGGTATCAGAGTTTAACAAGGCCCTGGAAGGAAACCCCGAAAAAGTGAATAGCGACCCTTATGGTGATGGCTGGATGGTAAAAATTGAGATTTCAAATGCTGCCGAGGCTAATGGCTTACTTTCTGCAGATCAGTACAAGGAACTTATTGGTAAATAATACACGTTAGTACATTGTCTTTGAGTCTAAAGACTGATGACTCAAAAACTAAGGACTCACGACTCAATACTATTAGGATGATTGAACTACCCGTTATATCGCCCGAGGCAAAGAAAAGAAAACCTGATTGGTTGCGTGTAAAGCTACCAGTAGGGCCAGAGTATGCCAAAGTGCGCAAACTGGTAGATGAGAATAAGCTGCACACCATTTGCGAAAGTGGAAATTGCCCTAACATGGGCGAATGTTGGGGTGCGGGTACCGCCACATTTATGATTTTGGGTAATGTGTGTACGCGCAGTTGTACCTTTTGTGCGGTAGCTACAGGAAGACCAACAGAATATGACACTGAAGAGCCGCAGCGGGTAGCCGAAGCGATAAAGAAGATGGGTGTGAAACATGCGGTTATTACATCGGTTAACCGCGATGAATTAAAAGACCGTGGTGCCGAAGTGTGGTATCAAACGGTAATACAAACAAAAGCGCTAAGCCCCGCAACAACCATTGAAACCTTAATACCCGATACCAAAGGAAACTGGGAGGCACTCTATCGCATGATTGAAGGTGGCCAGGAAGTAGTATCGCATAATATGGAAACGGTAGGCCGCCTTTACCGCATGGTTCGTCCGCAGGCCAAATACGAACGTAGCCTGGAGCAAATTAAACGTATACGTGAAGCCGGCAAACGCACCAAGTCGGGCATTATGCTGGGTGTGGGCGAAACCAAAGAAGAAGTTTTTAAGGCGATGGATGATTTAGCGGCAAATGGGTTAATGATCTTAACGCTGGGCCAATACCTGCAACCCACCAAAATGCATTTAGAGGTAGCCGAATTTATTCATCCCGATACGTTTGCGATGTACAAAGAAGAAGGCTTAAAACGTGGATTGAAATATGTAGAATCCGGGCCATTGGTTCGTTCCAGCTATCATGCCGAGCGGCACGTGCATGTTCCTTTCAATTAATCAGTAATAGTTAGAAGCCATCTCAAAAATACTTTGTCATCGCGGACAACGTTCCGCGATCTCAAAATTTTGAGCAGAAAAATCGGGATGCCGGAATAAATCCGGCATGACATGTACTCTTGAAGGTATTTTTGAGATGGCTTCTAACCGGTAGCGCGATTAACAGATAACTACTTCAATCCTTTATCAACCGAAGCCGCTGCTTTGATAATCAACCGGACACAATCTTTATAGATATCTTGATTCACCAGTTCAAAATCATCGGTGGGCTGGTGATAGTCTTTATGGTCTTCCACACCAAAATAAATGAATGGGATTTTTGCCCGATGAAAAGGCCCATGATCGGACGAGAATGTCCAATTTTCCTGCCCTTTGTATTTCTCCGGATCATCATGACCAAACACTAATTTTACGTTTTCAGAAGTAATACCTTCAAGGAGAGGCTTTAGGTGTGGATAATAGAAGGTCCCAACGGCCACCAGTTCACCTTTATCGGCCCGGGCCACCATATCCATATTCAGGTTAACTGCAATTTTTTCAATTGCTACCGGGGGTTTGCTTACAAATGCACTTGCACCCCGCAGGCCCATTTCCTCTGCATCAAAGGCTACCAGTATCAGGTTGTGCTCTGGCTTGTGTGTACTGAAGTACTCGGCTATTGCAAAAAGTGCGCTGATACCCGATGCATTGTCGTCAGCTCCGTTATAGATTTTATCATTCCGCACGCCTACATGATCGTAGTGGGCGGAGATCACGATGTACAAATCTTTTTTTCCTTTAATCCAACCGGCAACGTTCACGCCTTTTATTTTTTCACCGGTACGGGTGTCAAATTCAAAAGGCAATTCATAACCAGCCTCAAAAGGTAAAAGCCCGAGTTTTTTAAATTGACGCTGCACAAACGTGCGGGCTATAGCATTTCCCGGTGTGCCGGTCTTTCTCCCCTGCAGCGAATCGGACGAAAGATATTTAAGGTTGGAGATTAATTCTTTCTCGTTGAACAACGATTGGGCCACCAGCGAAGTGGAGATCCATACCAATACACCGGCCAGAATAAAACGCATCCGCTCCATATCAATCAATAAGGCTATCCCTCTATTGTAGAATATCTACGGTTGAGGGATAGCCCTAATTAAAATTTATTTTTTATCTACTACTAATCGGTTGTTGCGGTTGGCAATTTCCCAGGCAATGTGAAAAACAGTTTGGGTACGTTTGGCCAACAGATCAAATTCTATTTTATCTACCTCATCGCTGGGTTTGTGGTAGTCTTCATGAATACCATCAAAATAGAAAATGATGGGGATGTTTTTCTTGGCAAAGTTCCAGTGATCGGAACGATAATAAATACGATCGGGATGATCTTCGGCATTGTACGTGTAATCAAACAACAGATTGGTATAGGTCTTATTGGTAGCTTCACTCAACGTATGCAATTCAGACGAAAGTCTGTCTGATCCAATTACATACACATAAGGGGCGCTGTCTTTATGTTGCGGATCTCTGCGTCCAATCATGTCAATGTTCAGATTTACCACTGTTTTATCTAATGCATAAATTGGATTCTCTGAGTAATACTCAGAACCCAACAGACCTTTTTCTTCACCCGTTACGGTCATAAACAAAATACTTCTGCGAGGGCCATTGCCTTCTTGTTTGGCTTGCGCAAATGCTTTGGCTAATGCCAGCACGGCTACTGTTCCGGAGCCATCATCGTCTGCTCCGTTATTAATTTTGTCTCCTTCGCCACGGGCCGAAATACCAATGTGATCGTAGTGTGCAGTAATTACTACTACTTCATCCTTTTTATCGGTTCCTTCTAAAAATCCCAAAATGTTTTCAGAGTTTACTTCATGACTGGCTACCGATACTGAGTACGAAATGGATGCAGGTTTTACTTTTGCAACTTTGGTGCCTGCCGATTTCTTAAGCTTATCGTATGTTGTATTAAAAAGTTTTCCGGCTGTTTCGGTAGAAACAAAAAATGAATTAACTCCACCGCCTGCAGGTTTTTTCAAACTCAATCCACCGCCCCGAAAATTCCGGGCCATGCCTGAAGTTCGTTGAAAGTCTTCGGCTTTTTCAATTACTCCAATTACCGCTTTTGCACCCTTATCGCGCACGGCAGTTATTGCCGGATTTCTCATCATAGAGGTTGTAGGGTCGAGTGATATTAAAACAGCCTTATCTTTTACATCGATTTTTGCAAGTTCTTCAGCTGTTCCGGCTCCGGCATACACTAAAGGCAATGAAATCAGGCCACCGGTTTCGCTTCCGCCAAAAGAAATGTACTCTTCTGATTTAAGTTCGGTAGCGCCTGCTTTCAATACAACGGTAGGAGCAGAGGTGCCAAACAGCGGAACAGGTTGATAATACCCTCCGTTTACGGGGGCCTTCAGATTAAGATCCTGAAAATAAGCGGCTATAAAAGCAGCTGCCATCTTCTGGCCCCGCTTTCCTGTTTCCCTTCCTTCCAGGGCATCGGATGCGATGATGGTAAGATCATCTTTCAGATTTTTTTCGGTAATGGTAGCCGCATACTTAACGGCAGTTGGATTTTGCTGGGCAAATGCGAAAACACTGGTAGCCCATAGTCCTAATAAAAGAATCTTCTTCATTTGAATTAATTTGTTTTTAAAATACCGCATAAAACCACTTGCGGCCAAGCCGAAATATAACCTCTTTTTTCTTTTAGTTATATTCGAATAGTATAAACGGAATCAGGTATGTTGATGCAATAGTTGCAGTAAATGCAATTGGTTGCGGGCCCGTACCAGATTTTGTTCAGGATAATGTATTGTATAATATGTGTTACCCCTCAGATAATCGGCCAGAAACCGCAAGGCCATAATATAGGTCATCATCTTTCCGGCAAAGGGCACAGCTTGTAACTCCTGTTCAGACATATAATTTTTCATTTGCGACAGATAGCCGTCCAACAGCGCATCGTAAACTTCTTTTCTAAACGCAATGCGGGTTACATCTTGTTCTTCTTCGCTTACCGGGCATACGCAGGTGCGCACCATATCGCCCAGGTCGTAAATGAAAAAGCCGGGCATAAGGGTATCCAGATCGATTACGCACACAGCCTTTCCGGTAACGGCATCAAATAATATGTTGTTGATTTTGGTATCGTTATGGGTAATTCGAACGGTTAATGAATCACTCTTAATCAGTGCATTATATTGTTGAACCAGAAACAGGAATGCTTTGGCAAGTTTTATTTCTGCTTCGGCTTGTTTAACAAGTAAGGAGGGCGCTCCAGCCAGTTCGGTTTCAAACTGTTCGTATCGCCACTGTAAATCATGAAAGCGATCCAGGGTGGGTTCAAACAGAGAGCAATCAATACCACTCAGATTTCGGGTTAACAGGCCAAACCCTTTTGCCGCTTCGAATGCCTGCTCGGTTGATGTAACAAAATCGACTGTTAATGTGTTTTCGATAAGCGGATATACACGCCACGGAAATCCATCGTTGGCATAAACCAACTCTTTGCCGTGCAGGTCGTGCACAGTTCTGGGAAATAAATACTCGGGATGATGAATGGCAAGGTAGTCAGCAGCCAACCGGTTGTTGCGGGCAATGGTTTCTGGTTTAGTAAATACATTTTTGTTTACCCGCTGTAAAACGAGTTTAGTCTTATCTTCCACTAAAAGGGTTTGGTGTATATGCCCGGAACCGAGCAAACTGATTTTTGCATGAGGAGAAAATCCAAATGCCTGTGCAATTTCAACCGGTACGGTATGTTGTTTGTTTACCAAAGTTTTGTTGGATAAATGCCTTGCTTAACCAGGTCTTTAATTTTTGCAGAAACCTCTTCCTTATCTTCTTTATAGGTTACTCCAAACCAGGTTACGCCTCCGGGCAGAACCTTTACCTTGCCCAGGCCACGGTTAATCAGTTCTGTTACCATTAGGGCAATATAAAATTCAGCTGATGGATTGGAATGATTCTTATCCACAAACTCTTCAAACATTTGTTTTGTAAGGGCAAACACGCCTCCCTGAAACCCCCAGCAATTCATAGACACCTGGGTATGGGCTGGCAACTCTACATTGCCTTCATTTTTGGAAATGATCGTATCGCCTTCGCGCACAATAACGGTGTGTTCTTTCATACCTGTTAAATATCCATCTGCATCCATGGCTGCAACTCCACGTGATACACTGCCAAAATCTGACAATACATTTTTTAAGGTATAACCAACCATGGCATGATGATTTTCCGGAGCTGTACGAAAAAACGCAGCCAGCGATTCAAATGCTTCCCGGCCATAAAAATCATCGGCATTGATTACAGCAAACGGGCCATCAATAACTTCCATACCACACAACATGGCGTGCGTGGTGCCCCAGGGTTTTTTACGATTAACCGGTTGGAATTGGGCGGGTACAAATTTATCGGATGTTTGCACCACAAAATGAACTTCGGCTTTGCCTTGTAGTTTGGGCAAAAACATCTCTTTTACGGTTTCCTCAATTTCATCGCGCACAATAAATACAATCTTACTAAAGCCGGCACGAATGGCATCGTAAAGAGAATAATCCATAATGGTTTCTCCACCCGGTCCAAAACCGTCAATCTGCTTTATACCGCCATACCGGCTGCCCATGCCGGCTGCCATTACCAGTAACGAGAACTTCTGCTGTTTCAAAATTTTAAAAGAATTAAAAAGGGTTGCTATTGTTTTACAAGATGCAAAAATAGAAGTTTACTAATTAAAGTCTAACCCTTCTACCCATGACCCAGGCCCGTTCGTCAAGCTATATGATGTCCATTACCATTATTGGTATTTTGTTTTTCATTTTTGGTTTTGTTACGTGGATAAATGGCACACTCATTCCTTATTTGAAAATTGCCTGCGAGTTAAAAACCGACTTTCAATCGTACCTGGTTGCTACTGCTTTCTTTATTGCGTATACCGTTATGGCTATTCCGGCCTCTTATGTGTTAAAGAAAACAGGTTATAAAAAAGGTATGTCGGTAGGGTTGTTTATTATGGCTATTGGTGCTATTCTGTTTGTACCAGCTGCGCAGGCCCGCAACTTCGATATGTTTCTGGTAGGGTTGTTTATTATCGGAACCGGATTAGCCTTGTTGCAAACAGCTTCAAATCCATATGCCACTATTATTGGCCCGATAGAAAGTGCGGCTACCCGAATTAGTATAATGGGTATTTGTAATAAAGTAGCGGGCATTCTGGCAGGGTTAATTTTTGGATACATAGCGCTAAACGATGCCGATGCATTGGAAGCCAGTTTAAAAACAATGGACGAGGCAACTAAAAACGCAACATTAGATGAGTTGGCCAGCCGCGTAATTGTTCCCTATATGATTATTGCCGGGGTTTTGGTGTTTCTCGCAATCGCAATTCTTTTTTCTGCCCTACCCGATATTGATGATAGTGGCGAAGGAGAAGGACAGGCACAGGTTCATTCAGAAAAAACCAGCGTGTTTCAGTTTCCTCATTTGATATTGGGTGTTATTACCCTCTTTCTGTATGTAGGGGCCGAGGTATTGGCAGGCGACACCATTATTAGTTATGGAAAATCTATCGGGATAGAACTTTCTACTGCACGGTACTTTACACAAGCAACTCTGGCTTTTATGCTGGTAGGCTATGTGGTGGGTATTATTGCCATTCCTAAATATATGACACAGGCAACAGCTTTAAAGATTTGCTCCTGGCTGGGTATCGTATTCACCATAGGTGCTGTTTTAACAAGTGGATTTGTTTCAGTTGCTTTTATTGCATTGCTTGGATTGGCCAATTCTCTGATGTGGCCTGCTATTTTTCCGCTGGCAATTGATGGCCTCGGAAAATTTACCAAGATAGGATCGGCCTTGTTGATTATGGCCATTGCCGGAGGAGCAATATTACCCTTAGTGTACGGTTGGCTTTCAGAACTTACCAGCAGCCAGCAAGCCTACTGGTTGATGGTACCGTGTTACCTCTTTATATTATTCTTCGCTGTTAAAGGCCACAAGATTGGTAAAACAGCATGAAAGTTTTAGGAGTAATATTGATTTCATTTTTTCAGATTAATGGTTTAGAAGCGCAGCATTATGAAGCGCGCGATCTTACCGCTGAAAATATTTTTTCCGGAAATATTGAAGGCCCCAATACCGACAAAGCCGGTAATTTATTTGTGGTGAATTATCAGAAAGATGGTACGATAGGATTGGTAAGATCGAATGGTGAAGTAGAGTTATACGTAACCTTGCCCGAAGGCAGTGTGGCCAACTCAATTATGTTCGATAAAAAGGGCAACATGCTATTAGCCGATTTTAAAGGGCACAACGTTTTGAAAGTAGATGCTAAAACAAAAGCGGTAAGTGTTTTTGTTCATCAAACACAATTCAATCAACCTAACGATCTGTGTATTTCAAAAAAAGGAAAACTCTTTGCCTCCGATCCAAACTGGAAAGAAAGTACCGGTAAACTCTGGCGGATAGACGGGCCCGGTAAGGCTGTATTGCTGGCCGATGATATGGGTACCACCAATGGCATTGAGTTGAGTCCGGATGAGTCAAAGCTTTATGTAAACGAAAGCGTGCAGCGTAATGTGTGGGTATTTGATGTAGATAAAAAAGGAAACATTTCGAATAAAAAACTCTTCTATAAGTTTGATGATTTTGGATTAGACGGAATGAAATGCGATGTGCAGGGCAATTTATATGTAACCCGACATGGTAAAGGAACAGTGGCTATCCTTTCGCCCGAAGGAAAATTAGTGCGCGAAGTGCAGATGAAAGGGAAACTTACCAGCAACCTTACGTTTGGCGGCCCGCAAGGCAAAACATGTTTTGTTACTTTACAGGATCGCAAGTGTGTAGAGGTTTTTGAAAGCGAAGTAGCCGGAAAACGATTTAGGCCTTAGCTAAAGCGGGATTCTTACCCGTTAAACTTCTAAAAAAATTGAAAGCAATCTGTATCATATTTTACCGGATTGCGCTCCACTTACTTTTTTCGAGAACGATGTATTGATTTTTTTCGGGGTAATAGTACAGCGCATCGTAAAGGATTGGGATAATGCTTAGTCCTTCGGCAGAGATAACGCCTGTTTTTTGGGCATGTGAAACCTGAAGGGCTCCGTTCGGTAAAACCTTCAAATGATTAAACCGGGGTTCTATCATAATTTTTCCCGAAGTATCGGCTAGTCCGGTTAATCCGTTTTTATACAAACTAAATCCTCCTCCTTCGGTCCGGATAGAATCATATTCCATATTCAATATGAATTTACCCTGATGGTTAATGATTCCGGTTTTTCCATTACGCGAAACCACGGCCAATCCGTTAGTAAAGGCGCTTGCTTCGGTATAATTTGGATTAATCACAATCTGATCCTGCGCATTTATAAAACCCCACTTGCCAATTAGTTTAATGGCTGCAAGGCCCTCGCTGAAGTGACCAATTCCATCGTACCGGTTAGCAATCCGCAACCGCCCGCGCACATCAATAAATCCGTACTTCCCATCGCGTTTTATTCCGCGCAACCCTTCATGTTCTTCAAAAATAACTTCAACATTATCTATTTGTGGTGGTTCTTTCCGGCTAATAAGGCTACCGTGGTAGTTTATTTGTTTAATAGTACCATCGGGTAAAAACTCGGTAAAGTAATCCGGGCTGAGCAGGATTTTATTATCGGTAAAGTAAATCACGTTTCCATCGAATGATTTTAAAAATTGATTTTTAGATTCCAGTTGCAGGTAACAGGAATCATTAACCAGTTTTAGGATGTGCGATTGAGGGGCAACAATCCATTCTTCGCGCGGAGAAATAATTCCATATTGATTTCTGAATTTTACCACCACATGATTTTTAGAAATTTCAAGTAATGAATCGAATACACAGTGAATGGTTTCGTCTCCTTGTGGGGTAATAGCTCCCCAATGTAGTTTGCTTTTTACCGCAAACAATCCGTTTTGCAAACCTTGTATTTTCAAATAGGTTTTATAAGAGGCGAATTGCCCGTTGATGGTTGCAAGTTCCCAACCCGAGTTTGAAAGGGTACGCACATAAGGATAATCTACAACTATGGAATCGTACTGAAGTGGAATCACGGGCCTGTTATCATTCGTAATAATTCCGCTTTTGTTATTTTTTTTGGCTAGGTAGAGATTATTTTGAATGTGCGAAAGCTGTTGATATTGTGCGGGGAGTGTTATCGCCCAGCGCTCGTCCATTAAACCAAAATAACCAGAGAATTGATAGATATTGCTTTTTTGATTAACAGGCAAAATGTTATCGGCCTGAAAAGTTTGTTGTGATTTATTGGAAGCATCTAATACAATCCATTGATGATGGGGTAAAACAAAGATGCGATCTTCTTCAATCCTCACATCCTGATAACGCGCTTCAGCCAGCATGTGGCCTTCGCGGTCTAAAACACCTTTGTTGGTATTAATGTAAAAAGAGGCTTTATCATTTTGAAAAGAAGAAATGCTATCGATGGTAAACGGTGTAACGGCACGGCCCTCTTCGGTAAAGAGTGCAATTTTTCCGGTTTCGTTTTGCACGGCATACCGCAACGTACCTAAGGGCGATATGTGCGAAAAGGTTGCCGGTATAATTAGTTTGTTTTGCAGATCGGCTAGCCCGTAATGATAGCGGCCATCATATAAGTTTATTACTATTGCACGAAGCCCGTGCAATTGAATATCATCGTAAACAAATGGAATCTGAATATCGCCCCGCAGGTTAAGGCAACCTGCTTTGCGCTGAGCCGGGTTAATTTTCTTTTTAACTATTACATAATCACCACCCGCATACACGAGGCTTTCAAATTCAGCTTTGGTAATAAATTCTTTTTTAAGATTAAGAATTCCCCACTGGTTGTTTTGCCGGTAGCCGGTAACATTTCCGATAACGGAAAAACTTCCATCCGACCAGCCCAGGGCCTCGAATGAAGCTGGAAGTATCACTTTCCCTTCCTGATTTTTAATACCCACTTTTCCATTCTCTTCAAAAGTTTGAAACGCATCGGCCCATACCGAAAAGGAGATAGTGAGTAGCCAAACCAGTATAACGGATTTCATGTATTACAAAGGTAAGCGGCAAATGCGGCTTTTATAAACTTTTTCAATAACTGGTTTATGGATGCTTTGGGTGAATTATTCTTTCGGCAGGTGTTGCAGATCTTGCGGAGTATCCAGATCTATTTCTCCCTTTTCGAACGGAACGGAACAGACCTGATCAGAAAATTGCTGTATGATTTTACGGGCACCTGCTTCATTGGCAAGTTGTAGCAGGTTTGGGAAAAGTTCTTTTCTGAAAATGGCGGGCACACCAACTGTATTGCTGTAAGCCGAAGCTATAATGAGTTGATTTTGTTTTTGTAACTCATCCAGGAGCTTCTGTAAATGATTAGCTGACAGGTAGGGCTGGTCGCAAACCAATACCATGGCTGCCTGTAAACCGGGGTATGTTTTTATTAAAGAAGTAAGACCTGCTTTAATTGAACTACCCATACCGGTTTGCCAGTGCGGGTTAATAACTACTTCTGGGTTAAGATCAGCTATTACGGTTAGGTGAGTTTCTGCATCAGAACCTAATACCACCACTACCGGGCAATTTGTTTGCTGTGCTGCTTGGGCAGATTTGCGCAACAATGGTGTGCCGTTTACCTTAACCAATTGTTTAGATTGCCCCAGGCGCGAACTGTTTCCGGCTGCTAGCAGAATTATACCCGTCTGCATATCAGATAAAATATAAAGAGGTTACCAATACACCTGTTTAAATACCTGGTCGCTGTTTGTTTCGCGTTGATGAATAGGGCCATCGTGATCTTTTAGCGAACGGCCATTGCGCCTGGTAAACTTTGCCTGTATTTCTGAAACGATTGAGAGGGCAATTTCATCTGGTGCTTCGGCACCAATATCCAATCCAATGGGGGCGTGTATACGTTCAAAATCGGCAGGACCAAGAGTCAATCCTTCAGCCGAGTACTCCGCCAGCATTTTATCGAAACGCTTGCGGGGCCCCAGTATGCCAATGTACGGTGTTTGTGATTTTAGTAATTTTTTAAGCACATCGCGATCGTATTCGTAGTTGTGCGACATAAGTATACAGGCGGTGTACGAAGTAATAATAAAATCGCGATCAATAAATTCGCGCTTGCACAATGAAAGTTTATCGGCTGTTGGAAAAAATACAGGGGCAATGTGGGCTACGCACTCATCGGTAACACTCACATTCCAGCCCAATGTTTTAGCCAGTTCACTAACCGGCCGCGCATCAAACCCGCCTCCAAAGATGATTACCGAAACCGAAGGTTGAATCAACTCAATAAATACCTCGTGCTCTATCCCCTGCACCACATACATTTTGGCCTGCGATTTTCGTGTTGAAAATAGTTTCATCAGATCGGGCGTAACCAGGGTAGTAAGGTCATCGTGTTGAAAATCATTTCGAACCATAGCCTGTTGGGTAAGCAGAAGTTTTTTGCCCACACCTAATCCAGTAAAGATTGTAGCAAGTGCCAATGGTGTTTGCGTTTCCGCGAAAGCGGTAAAGTGTTGAATGGTTTGTGTATCGTTAACGTCCAGCGGTTCAATCAATACATCAATTACACCATTACAACCCAATCCGATACCCAGGTTCTGATTGCTTTCTTCGCGTGTATCGTAGGTAATGGTTACGGGTTTCTTGTCTGCCATTACCTGCCGGGCTTTGCGCAAGGCATCGCCTTCCAGGCAACCACCACTAATAGAGCCCACCCAGCGGCCATCGTCTGTAATAAGCATACGCGCACCCGGGCTGCGGTAAGATGAGCCGCGCACTTTTACAACGGTGGCTAAGGCAGCCTTACGTTGGTTGAAGTCTACATTTTTGTAAGCAGCTACAATGGCTTTGAAATCTTTCATGTGTTATAGATTCTTTTTTTCCAACTCCTCGTATTCTTCGTTATGCAAAAAGCAATCGATACTCAAACAAATCTCCTGTATATTCTTTAGAGTGCAAAATATCACCCAACGGTTTGGGTTCGTAATAATCTTCAGGCACCTTGTTTCTACCGATAGCGAGAAAGTTACTTAATATTTTCAGTACTTAGAATAGCATTTGCAGGGTAAGCCGGTAACAGAGAGTTGAGGAGTAAGGTCTTTGGAAACTTGATTACAAACGATTGCAATGCGGTTTTGGGTACAGGTTTTATAATTTCGCACGCTCAATTGGCAGTCATTTATTACTTTCGCAACCCATAACTGATCCAGTAAACATGATTAAAGCCTCAGAACTGTTTTCGTACAAAATTGATAAGAAGTATAGCAAGCCGGCCGCTTATTTTTCGATGGAGTTTGCGATTGACCAGCCACTTAAAATATATAGTGGCGGGTTAGGATTTTTAGCGGGTTCGCATATGCGCAGTGCCTATGAGTTAAAGCAAAACCTGGTCGGTATCGGAATTTTGTGGAAGTATGGGTATTACGACCAGCAGCGCAATCTGGATGGCACGTTAAAGATTGGTTATGTGGAAAAGCACTATTCTTTTCTTACCGATACCGGAATAGTGTTTCCAATAACGATTCACAATCACGAAGTGTTTGTAAAAGCCTGGTTGCTGAAACCGGAGGTATTTAATACTGCACCGCTGTTTTTATTAAGTACCGATTTGCCCGAGAACGATCATCTGGCGCAAACCATAAGCCATCGGCTGTACGATAGTCATGAGTCGGCCCGCATAGCCCAATCTATCTTATTGGGAAGTGGCGGGGCAAAGTTGCTGGATATACTGGGCCGCGAAACTGAGGTTTATCATATGAATGAAGGGCACGCGTTGCCCCTCTGCTTTTATTTACTGAATAAGTACAACAACGATCTGGAAGAAGTACGCAAACGGGTTGTGTTTACCACCCATACTCCAGAACAGGCCGGCAATGAAGAGCATGGAATCTCGTACCTGGATGTGATGAGTTTTTTTCACGGTGTACCTAAAGAAAAAGTTTTAGCGTTGGCCGAGCCTGATACTGATAATTTGAGTTACACACTGGCTGCATTGCGCATGTCGAAGATTTCGAACGGAGTTTCTTCTTTGCACGGGGCTGTGTCGCGAAAAATGTGGACGGGCTTTGACGGGATTTGTGAGATTACATCTATTACCAATGCGCAGAATAAAACATACTGGATGGATCCGGTGGTAAGCGAGTATCATCAACAAGGTAATGATAAAGGATTAACACTTCGGAAAAAGGAAATGAAGCGCGAACTATTTCGTGAAGTGGCCAACCAAACCGGTAAAATTTTTGACGAGAATGTGCTTACCCTTGTGTGGGCCAGACGGTTTGCTGCCTACAAACGGGCTAACCTGTTGCTGCACGATTTCGAGCGCTTTCTTAGGTTGGTAAACAATCCGGAGTTTCCGGTGCAAGTGATTTGGGCCGGCAAACCGTACCCCGAAGATTTTGGTGCTATTGGAATTTTTAACGACATCTATTGGAAAACGCGCGACTTGCCTAATTGTGCAATTCTTACAGGTTACGAGATGGAACTTTCGGGCATGCTAAAGCGAGGTTCCGATTTGTGGCTTAACACACCCAAAATGTTTCGCGAAGCTTCAGGTACTTCGGGTATGACAGCCGCAATGAATGGAAGTGTAAATCTTTCAATCCCCGATGGCTGGATTCCTGAGTTTTCGAAACATGGCAAAAATTGTTTTATTATTTCACCGGCTGAAACAGATGACCCGGCCGAACAAGACAGAATTGAAAGCGATAACCTGCTTACATTGTTGGAAACCGAAATTGCTCCCTTGTATTACAAGAAACCCAAACAATGGATAAGTATTGTAAAGCAAAGTATAGAAGATGTGTTACCATCATTTGATAGCAACCGGATGGCACGTGAGTATTACGAAAAGTTATATGCGGCTGACGAGTTGAATAAATCACCAAAGAAACCAAAAGAGTTAGAGGTGATTTAACCGGCTGCAACTTAAAACGGATTATCAGGCTTTATTGATAATTGTATAGTAAGTTAGCAGAAATTTTGAAAGGCAGCTCATGCTTACGTTAAGTGAAATCTGGATTTACCCGATTAAATCGCTGACCGGTATTCGGGTAAAACAAGCTTGGTTAAAACCGAAAGGGCTGGAGTACGACAGGCGATGGATGCTGATTGACGAGAACGGAAAGTTTATTACGCAGCGCGAAAACCCCCAAATGGCTTTGTTTGATCTGGCTATACAGAATCAGCAGATTACCATTACAAGCAGAAGAAATTTGCAACAGATAGCGGTGCCGCTAAGTATAACCACAGGACAGAACCTTCAATCTGTAATTTGGGATGATGAAGTAACTACAATTGAACCCGATCAGCAGTATAGCCAATGGTTTTCAGAGCAATTAGGTTTTAAGTGCCGGTTAGTTTTTTTTCCGGAAAACCATATTCGTGATGTTGATCCAAAATATGCGTTTAATAAAGAGCAGGTAGGCCTGGCCGATGGATATCCGTTTTTGATAATCGGGCAGAGTTCGTTAAACGATTTAAACAGCCGGCTGGAAAGCCCGCTTGAAATGAAACGCTTTAGACCCAATTTTGTATTTACGGGGGGCAAGGCATACGAAGAAGATAACTGGAAGAATTTTAGTATTGGCTCAGTACAACTTAAGGCTGTAAAAAAGTGTGCGCGATGTGTGTTAACAACAGTCGATCCGCAAACAGGAATAAAAGGACGCGAGCCGTTGCTCACCTTATCAAAATACCGGAAAGAGGGCAATAAAATTTTTTTCGGACAAAACGTAATACCTTTAAGCGAGCATGATAACGAGATTAATGAAGGCGATGAAATTACATTGGGTTAAGGTACTGTTCTTAGTACTGATCTGCTTTACAGCGTGCGATAAAGAGAAAGCGCTACCTGTTTTTGGCGAACGTGAAGTAGTGGGCACCGATACGGTTTACCATACCATTGCACCTTTTCAATTTGTTGATCAGGACAGCACAGTTGTTACCAATGCCACATTTAAAGATCAGATTTATGTAACCGATTTCTTTTTTACTTCGTGCCGCACTATTTGCCCCATTATGAAAACCCAGATGTTACGGGTGTATCAGGCAACAGCCGAAATGCCCGATGTAAAAATTTTATCACACACAATCGATCCTGAATATGATACAGTTGCCCTGCTTCATGATTTTGCCAAACGGTTAGGTGTAACCGATAATCGCTGGCGTTTTGTTACCGGTGTAAAAGACTCGATTTACAAAATTGCGCAAACCAGCTATTTTGCAACGGCTATGGAAGATAAGAGCGAGCCCGATGGATTTATACACAGTGGCGCATTTTTATTAATCGATAAAAAGCAACGCATACGCGGCAAGTACGATGGCACCAAAGAAGAGGAAGTAAATAAACTGATAGCGGACATCAAGAAGCTTAGGAGAGAAGATGCGCTTTAGAATTTTCGCATTTGTACTTATGGCTATGGCAATAGCCTGCGTGCCCGGTTCAAAAGGCGATGTAAAATTTCAACAGTATTATACTGAGGGTGAAATGCTTTACCAGCAACATTGCGCCAATTGTCATCAGGTAGATGGAACCGGTTTGGGCAAACTATTTCCGCCATTGGCAAAATCGGATTATATGGATAATAACCGCGAAGCAGTTATCTGCCTGATCCGGTATGGTATAAAAGGAGAGGTGCTGGTAAATGGTGTAAGTTACAACCAGGAAATGAAAGGAATACCTACGCTAACCGATCTGGAGATAGCAGAAATAGCTTCTTATATCTACAACAGTTGGGGCAATGAAGAAGAGTGGGTAGATGTATTGCAGGCCACTAAGATTCTGGCGGCATGTAAAATAAATGAATAGTATTCTGATAGACCGTTACCCGGCTTTATAGTATCTTCACGATAGGCAGTGCTTGCCCGGATCATCGATCAGTAGTAAATCAACTTAAAGCAGGTTTGATTCATGAGTAAACGTAACGGATTCAGGCCTTTACAAATCCTGTTGCTCTGCTTGCTGGCTACAGCATGCACGGCTCCTCAACTTATCTTGCGGGATCCTGCTCCTGAAAGGTTGAGGGTAACCCTAAGTTTTACAGACGAAGTACCTGAACAGATGCAGGTTGTACTTCAGAGACAGTTTGATGATTATGTAATCCTTCACAACTCAAGAACAGGCACAGCCGGTAGCTTTAAATTGGAATCTGTTCAGACTGGCGATCAACCCGATATGATAATTAGAGTTCGGGCATCAAAGCTGGTTACGAGTGGACAGCAAACTGCAGGAGTAATTGTGTCTATGATTGGTTTTACTCTGCCCATTGCTATGGCTGCATCTGGTGCCGAGTTTGTCCTGTTCTTCTGGTATTTTCCACAAACGCAATCTTTAATAGAGATATCACTTAACCCCCAGCTTAGTGCCGGGCAGTTTAATACGATTAATTATCATCTTGGCAGTCCTGGTTTTTTGAAATCTCCTCAGGGACAGATGACCAAACATGGAGTTTACTTTCACGATTTTTTAAAACGCTATTTCAAAAAAATGAAGAAGCGATAGCAGTTAGTATAAATGAAGGGCGGGCCCCTCAGCCTGCCATCAGGCTCAAATGAATTAGTAAATAATTCTAATTTTTTTCTAATTTTCTGCTGTTACAACGGCTTACGTGAAAAAGGCTACCTATAAAAAGTTAGTGTACCGGCTATCGGCTGTGCTGCTTTTTTATACCGTTATAGTGCTGGCCCTGCATTATCTGGAGCATAACGTGCCCAATACGGAGATGCCGACCTGGCAAGATGCACTATGGTATCTGGTTGCCACTATTACAACCGTAGGATATGGCGATGTTTACCCCGTTACATACTGGGGCCGGACAATCGGGTTTGTGGCCATGCTTTCCAGCCTGGGTATTTATGGTTTAGTTATCAGTCAGATCGCAAATTTTATGAATACAGTAAGAGAACAACGCGAGTTGGGCCTTAACGGTACCGACTTTAAAAACCATGTGGTTATTGTGGGATGGAATGATTTCGGTAAGTCCGTTATCAGTCACCTGGTGGCGGCCGGCAAACGGGTAGCGGTTATTACCAAAGACCGTGCATCGATAGATTCCATTCGGGAATATTACGACTCTGAGCAGGTGTACACACTTTATACGGATTATTCTAACTACGAAATGTTAGAGAAAGCAAACATCCGGCACGCCTCTATGGTGTTTGTAAATATGAATGATGATACAGAGAAATTGGTGTATGTAATTAATCTGAAAAAACATTTCTCTAACCTCAACTATGTGGTAACGTTGGACAATGGTAACCTGAAGAGTACCTTTCAGAATGCAGGAGTTACCTACACCATTTGTAAGAATGAAATATCGGCCAAGCTTATGGCCAGTTATATTTTTGAACCCGATGTAGCATTGTTTAGTGAAGAGATTTTAGCGTATGCACAAACCGATGCCGATTATGACATTAAACAAATGAAGGTTACGGCAGGCAGTTCGTTGGTTGGGGCGCATTACGATAAGGCCTATTTCGATTTGAAGAAAATCTGCAATGTAATTTTGGTTGGGTTAGTGAAAGCGAAAGATGGCAGACATCAGTTTATTAAAAACCCTGAAGGGGCAATACTAATAGAAGAAGGAAATTACCTGGTAATGATGATGGATGGAGCCGCTCGTGCCAAATTGAAACGACAGTTTTTGGTTTACGAAGAGGCATAAATGAAGGGCGGGCCCCTCAGCCCGCCCTAACCCCAAAAACCAAACCCCACAACACTTCCCGGAAGGCTCCGGGACCACACAGTCTTTATTGTTAATTAATTCACAATTTCTACATCATCGAGGTTGATAAACTCAAATTCAACCCCGTTTTTTAATTCAACAAAGATTACGCTGTCTTTGTTCACTTTGCCGGCTAAAATTTGCTTCGAAAGTTCATTTAATAACTCGCGTTGCATTACCCGTTTCAGCGGCCGTGCGCCAAACTGAGGGTCGTACCCCAATTTTGCCAATCGGTCCATAGCGGCTTCAGAAATATCAAGTTTTACCCCGCTCTCCAGTAANNCGGTCTAAACATGATGATTTCATCAATACGGTTTATAAACTCCGGTCGCACCGATTTTTTCAGAAGCGTTATCACTTCGTCTTTGGTACTTTCTACAACATCGAAGTAATTCTCGTCTGTTATTTTTTCGAAGTTTTCCTGAATAATGTGCGAACCGATGTTGGTGGTCATTATAATAATCGTATTCTTAAAATTAGCCACCCGACCTTTGCTGTCGGTTAATCGTCCATCATCCAGCACCTGTAACAAAATATTAAACACATCGGGGTGCGCTTTTTCAATTTCGTCTAACAAAATTACCGAGTAGGGTTTTCTGCGAACGGCTTCTGTTAACTGGCCGCCTTCATCGTAACCCACATAACCCGGAGGGGCACCAATTAAGCGGCTAACACTGTGGCGCTCCTGATACTCGCTCATATCAATACGCACCATTGCATTATCATCGTTAAACAGATAATCGGCCAGGGCTTTTGAAAGTTCTGTCTTACCTACACCGGTTGTACCCATAAAGATGAACGAACCAATAGGGCGTTTTGGATCTTGCAACCCCGCCCGGCTTCTGCGCACCGCATCGCTTAATGCACGAATGGCTTCTTCCTGCCCGGCTACGCGTTTGCTTAATTCTTCTTCAAGTGTTAAAAGTTTTTCGCGTTCGCTTTGCAGCATCTTGCTTACCGGTATGCCTGTCCACTTAGCTACCACTTCCGCAATATCTTCGCTATCTACTTCTTCTTTCAACAAAGAATGCTCGCCTTGCATCTCACGCATTTTTACCTGCAAGTCTTTCAGGTTGTTTTCAGCAGCTGTAATTTTTCCATACCGGATTTCAGCTACCTTACCGTAATCGCCTGCTTTTTCGGCTTGTTCCGCTTCCGTTTTTAATCGCTCAATGTTCTCCTTCTCCTGGCGCAGACTGTTTACAATTCCTTTTTCGTTTTCCCATTGTGCTTTCAGCGTGTTGCGTTTTTCGCTGAGGTCTGCAATTTCTTTGGTGAGTACAACTTCTTTGTCCTTATCTTTTTCTCTGCGTATAGCTTCGCGCTCAATTTCCAACTGCATGATTTTGCGATTCAGTTCATCCAGTTCTTCCGGTAACGAATCCATTTCTAAACGCAATTTAGAGGCTGCTTCGTCCATTAAGTCAATAGCCTTATCGGGAAGAAAACGTTCGGAGATGTAACGGCTCGATAATTCCACGGAAGCAATTACGGCATCGTCTTTAATGCGTACACCGTGGTGTAATTCGTATTTGTCTTTAATCCCGCGAAGGATTGAGATCGAGTCTTCTACCGAAGGTTCATCTACCAATACCGATTGAAACCTGCGCTCTAACGCTTTATCTTTCTCTATGTATTTCTGATACTCCTTTAATGTGGTTGCTCCTATGGCATGCAGTTCGCCACGCGCCAATGCGGGTTTCAGTAAGTTGGCGGCATCCATGGCACCTTCGCCACCACCGGCTCCAATCAATGTGTGTATTTCATCAATAAAGAGAATGATCTCGCCATTTGAATCAGTTACTTCTTTGATAACTGCTTTTAACCGTTCTTCAAACTCGCCCTTATATTTGGCACCGGCTACCAGTAAACCCATATCCAGCGAAACCAATGTTTTGCTTTTCAGATTTTCGGGCACATCGCCATCTACAATGCGTTGGGCCATGCCTTCTACAATAGCGGTTTTTCCAACACCCGGCTCGCCCAATAATATGGGGTTGTTTTTTGTTCTGCGCGAAAGAATTTGAAGCACGCGCCTTATTTCTTCATCGCGCCCGATTACCGGATCAATTTTTCCGGCTTTAGCCAGCGCATTTAAGTTTTTAGAGTAACGCTCCAGCGATTTGTATTTGGCCTCAGCATTCTGATCGGTAACAGAAGTGCCTCCGCGCAATTCTTTTATTGCCTTTATAAGCGCAGCCTTTTCAAAGCCGGCATCTTTCATAAAGGTGGCTACTTTGTCTTTTGTATTCAGTAATCCTAAAAGAAGGTGTTCAACGGCAATAAACTCATCTTTGAATTCGCGCAGTTCTTTTTCGGCTTGTTGCAATACACTGTTGCTGGCTGCCGATAGGTAAGCTTGTTGCCCGCTAACTTTTGGATAACTGTTAACCAGTTCCTCCAGCTTGTTTTCAAGAATGGTAGCGTTGATGTTTAGTTTTTTGAACAGGTAGGCAGAAACATTTTCATCTGTTTCCAGAATTGCTTTTAATATGTGCCCGGGCTCAATAGCCTGTTGTTGTTTAGACGTAGCTATTTCGGCCGACTTCTGTAAAGCCTCCTGAGATTTTATAGTGAATTTATCGAATGTCATAAACCTGATGATTTTAATAGCCTTGCATCAAATCTGAATCCATGTATAAAACGTTGCCTTTTTAAGAAATTTTGTCATTAAATTGATCGAAATTGGTTCGCTATCAGCCAGTTTGACTTGTACTATGACAAAGAAGACTTCACGCACAAAATCAGCTCCCAATCATTTATTAATAGAAGTAGCCTGGGAAGTTTGTAACCAGGTAGGCGGTATTTATACGGTAATTCGTTCTAAGGCTCCGGCCATGACGCGCAACCACAGCGGTCATTATTGTATGGTGGGTCCGTACCTCAATAAAAACATTTTGGCCGAACTGGAACCCCTGGAGGATACTGCCGATGTGTTTGGACTTGCNNGCAGTAGAAGATAAAGTACGAAACGTAATAAAATATTTGTTGTGGAAGAATCATGCGATTAGTACACCGGCAAAGCACGATTTAATTGATCAGGTAATTGGCTTTGCTTACCTCACCAAATTGTTTGTAGATGAGTTGGTAAAAATTGCCGGTACCAATTACAAACTGTTAGCACATTTTCATGAGTGGATGGCAGGCTTGCCTATTCTGGATATTAAAAAAGAGCAGCTTCCTGTAAAAACAATATTTACTACCCACGCCACACAACTTGGCCGCCACCTGGCTATTAATTCACCTTTATTTTATTCACATCTTCCGTTTTTCAGGTGGGAAGATGAAGCCGGAAAATTTGGTGTAGAAACCGAAGCAGCTATTGAGTATGGTTGTGCGCAGCGTTGCGATGTGATGACTACCGTAAGCGATGTTACCGCACGGGAGTGTAAACACCTTTTACGCAGAAAACCTGATTTCATTTTGCCCAACGGATTAAACATTCACCGCTTCGAGGCATTGCACGAGTTTCAAAACCTGCATTCGCAACACAAGGAACAGATTCATGAATTTGTAATGGGTCATTTTTTTAGCTCGTATGCATTCGATCTGAATAAAACCGTTTATTTTTTTACATCGGGCCGGTACGAATATAAAAACAAAGGGTTTGATCTTACACTGGAAGCGCTGGTGCATCTTAACCATCAACTGAAGCAGGAGAACTCGGATTTAACGGTGGTAATGTTTTTTGTAACCAAGCGCGAATTTTACAGCATTAAACCCGAAGTGTTACAATCGCGCGCTGTAATGGAAGAGATAAGACAAACCTGCGAGTCGATTCAGCGGCAGGTAGGCAAACGGTTGTTTTTTGAAAGCACGGTACGGCAGGATCACCGGTTACCNNCATAAACTGGTAGACGAAGACAGCGATGATATCCTGCAATTTCTGGTGCGCAGAAATCTATTAAACCGAAAAGAAGATAAAGTAAAAGTGGTGTATCATCCTGATTTTATTAATTCTACCAACCCTTTGTTTGGTATGGACTATAGCCAGTTTGTGCGGGGTTGCCATTTAGGAATTTTTCCCAGCTACTATGAACCCTGGGGGTATACACCATTAGAGTGTATGGCCAGCGGTGTGCCGGCTGTTACCAGCGATTTAAGTGGCTTTGGCGATTACCTGCTCCATAATATGCCCGATCATGAAAGAGGCGGCATGTTTGTAGTGGAGCGGGGCAAACGTACATTCGATTGGAGTGCGCGGCAACTGGCTGTGTTTCTCTACAAATTTTTACAACAAGACAGAAGAAGCAGAATTATGCAAAGAAATAATGTTGAAAACTACTCTTCGGCATTTGATTGGGATAACCTGATTACCCACTACGAAGAGGCCTATCAGAAAATTCTGGAGTGATAAGCAAGAACTTCTTTATATAAAACCTGTATTTATTTCCATTGGTAAAAAATAGCTGTTTATTTCTTCCGTATTAGTTTATCTTTCTTACCTAAAAATTTATTTACCCTATGACAACCTCACGCAGAGAATTTCTTAAGAAGAGCGCATTTGCTCTGGCTGGCACATCTTTCTTGGCTGCTTGCGCAACAGCAACAAAAGAAGCTACGGCCACCCGTTTATTAGGATTACAACTTTATTGTGTGCGCGATGAAATGGGCACCGACCCGCTGGGCACGTTAAAAGAGTTGGCTAAGTTTGGTTACCAAAATGTAGAACATGCCTGGTATCGCGAACGTAAATTCTATGGCTGGACACCCCAGGAGTTTAAAAAGATTTTAGACGATTTGGGTATGAAAATGCCCAGCGGCCATACCGTGCTGGCACCCCAACATTGGGACGAAACCACTAACGATTTTACCGATGTATGGAAATACACCATTGAAGATGCCGCTTACATGGGGCAGCAATTTGTAATTAGTCCCTGGATGGATGAAACCGTGCGGAAGTCGGAAGATGCCCTGATGAAGCAACTTGAAATTTTTAATAAGAGTGGAGAGTTGTGTAAAAAATCGGGAATGATGTTTGGTTACCACAATCACGATTTCGAATTCAGCGAAAAGCATGGCGACCGCACGTTATATGATATTATTTTAATGGAGACCGACCCTAACCTGGTAATGCAACAATTAGATACCGGTAACCTGTACAATGGCGGAGCCAAAGCGATAGATATTGTAACCAAATACCCGGGCCGCTTTCAAAGCATGCATGTGAAAGATGAGATTGAATTGCCCGAAGCCGGAGAGCACGGCAAATACGAAAGCACCATTTTGGGTAAGGGCATTGTAAACGTAAAAGAAGTGATAGACCTGGGCCGCGACAGTGGAGGCACCATACATTTTATTATTGAACAGGAAGCCTACCAGGGCAAAACACCACTGGAGTGCATGAAAGAAGATTATGAAGTGATGAAGAGTTGGGGATATTGAAGTAAGGCAGCGGCAACAATTTCCAGTACGAGGCTGTCTCAAAAGTCGTTCTGTCATCGCGGATTTGTTCCGCGATCTCGATTTCGTGGTACTAAACGAGATTCCGGCACAAGGCCGGAATGACATTCCAATCTTAATTTGACTTTTGAGACAGCCTCGTTTTTAATTATAAGTTGTGGTTTCGATCAGTCAGGCAGATATGACTGCGAGGCGGATAACTTTTAGAGGAGTTTACACACCCGCTATGAAAAAATATTTCAGTTTGATTTTGTACCTTGGTAAGATCGCAACTGAAACACAAAATGGTAAGAAAAATTTTTAACCACCTGAAATCGGAGTGGTACAAATATCTATTTGAGATAGTGGGGATTATACTCGGGATTTTGATTGCATATAACCTTGATGAATGGAGTGGCGCACGTAAAAACAAAAAGAAGGAAATTCAAATACTGAAAGAATTTAAAAGAGGTCTCTCTGGCGACTTAGCGGAGATGCATGGCTATATCAGCGCACATGAATACAGTATTCTCTCCGGTAAAGTAATATTGAATGTGATTAAGGACAATCTTCCTTATCACGATTCATTAGATGTATATTTTGCCCATACTCATACGTTCTCTACGTTTACAGGTAACGTTAGTCCTATTGAGCAATTGAAAAATACGGATTTAGCTATTGTGTCAAATGATACGCTTCGTTTAAAAATTATGGGCATGTATGACGAGGTTTATAATAGGATTCGCAAGGTTGAGGTAGCTATTACAAGGGACTATGAGCAGTTAAGAGATTTTGACAGGCTTTATTTTGAAGCATATGATGTTGACCAGATTTCGACCAGCAAAAGTATGCCTCGGCCTCCATGGGGAACAATGCGCCCGATACGGTTTACAGAACTAAAGACAAATCCTGAATACGCAGCTCTTCTTCGTGCAAGAATCTCAAACCAAACGGGACTTTTAAGAATTCATTATTATCCTGCTGAAAAGGAGCTGAACAATTTACTTAATCAAATTGACAGGGAAATAGAGAGGTTAGAGTAGTAGAAATTAGAAAGTTTTTTCTCCCATGTGGTCAGGCTTTTCAATCTTACTGTTTTTAACTATATGAAATAATTCCGATCAGTCAGGAAGACCTGACTGCAGGGTGATGGTGTGCTGACAAAGGCACACAGTTACTTCGGTTTGTTTTCACGATATAACTTAGATTTATCCCAGCCTCTGAATTCGTAATATTTTTCTTTGGGCTCGGCCGTCCAGCCGTTTATTCCTTTGCCCGGTAAAACAAAGCCGTGAATATAAATCACAAACAGCGACAACACGCCCAGTAACCCGTATGACCAGCCCCTGCCAAAATAATGTGTAATTGAAATTATAAGTACGAGGGTAAGCGCGTACTTCAATATTTTGCGCCACTTTGGCGTATGTTCTTCAAAATGCCCGAATAGCATATTGCCGATAGCGAAGATCAGACTTACCAGTGAGAAGTCGAACCAATAAGTATTTGTTGACCACATACATTAGGATTTTAAAATTAGTTGGCTGTTACAAGCGGAGGTTGTCAGGTTAAAGTAGTGCTATTGTTTTTCGTTTACTTGTTGTTAAATCATGCGCCTTACTTTTTGTTTATAGTCTAAATATTTTTGTCTGTGCTGATTTGTTAAAAATTCTTCTTCAAGCCGTATCTGAATTTGTATCAACACATAACCCAAAACTAAGAATAAGCCTGTTAATGCGTTTGGTGTCGTTAAAAAGAGCCCAACCAAACTCACTATCATTCCAAAGAAAATAGGGTTTCTCGAAAACTGAAAAAGCCCAGTCGTTATAAGTTCCGTTTTCGTTTCGGTGTCAATACCAATTCGCCAGGAGTTTTTCATATGCCCTTGTGCAATAATTGTCCATATGAGCGCAAGAACCAAAAGACCAAGTCCAATACATTTTATGATTAAGGTGTCAAGTTGTTGTATTGGTAAAAAATAGTTGTAGTGTGTAGGTATAAGAGCAAACAACAAAACATAAACAAACAATAAAATCATTGTTAGTTTAAAGTAAAAACCAATAAGCCCATACGCAGTGTCGTCTTTCGGTAAAACAAGTGGATTTTTTCCAATTCGTTTAGCTACAAGTACACTTTTAGCCACAAAAGCAATTCCGAAATAAACAATGAAATAGGTTGGCAAAAATATTCTTAAGAGTTCATTCATTTTCTTTCTTTATTAATTGTTGTGTAGGTTAAAGCATTAGTCTATATTCTGGTGACATGATGGGCTAGATTTGCTTTGATAAGGTACTAACCCCTTAAAATGTATCAAACTACTTTCAATACGTTGCCATCCGCCTTTTTGTTGTCATCATCCAAAACAATGAAAAACAGTTAGAAATTTTTCTTAAATTTCTTCTCAAAGAAATAGCATGCTGGGCGAGTTAAGCACATCTGAAATTGAATCTGTATTAACCAACAACGTGGTGGGGCGCCTAGGTATACAGGCTGCGGATAAGGTATACATTATTCCGGTTACGTATGTGTATGAACAAGGCACCGTTTATGGGCACACCACAGAAGGTTTAAAAATTGAATTGCTGCGCAAAAATGCGCACTGCTGTTTTGAAGTAGATGAAATAAAAACCATTGCAAACTGGCAGAGCGTAATAGGGTGGGGCCGCTTTGAGGAATTGTCAGGAACAGAAGCGGCCAAAGTACTGGAGAAGATTGCGGCCCGGCTGCTACCGATGATGCCCAGCGAAACAAGCTTCTCTCAGCGTATGGGTCCAACTGCATCGGGTCGTACATCAACACAGTTGGGTAACTCTATAGTGTATCGTATTGTGCTTACTGAGAAAACAGGCCGGTACGAACGGTAGCCTGTTACTAACCTGCCGGTTGGTGTTATTTTACAACCAGATCAACCTCTGCTGTTAGTTCGTTTTCGGGTTTATTTTTATCCCACACGCGCATTTTAACGTGGTATGTTTCACCGGCTTTCATCGGCTCGCCCACAGTAACAGTTCCCCGGATGATGGCGGCATCGGTAGCGGGGTATCCTTCCGTACCTTCAAGAAGATCGGCTTCGTTTATAATGGCTGTGCCCTGCGTGTCGGTTACCACCAACATCAGGCCCGGGTAGGCTTTATCATCTTTCAATACATAGTTTACTAAGCCTTGTGCTACCAGGGCAACCTCTGTATTAAGTTCAACTTCATTATCATTCTTGGCTGTATTGTCGGGGCCCACCAGCAAAACTTCGTCTACACCAAAACCGTTGTAGGTAAATGACAAACCTGTGCCAAAGTCTTTTTTAGTTCCTGCACTGAAACTGCAGGCGGTTAATGCAAGGGTTACAACTGCAATAATCAGAGTGTTTAATTTTTTCATAGAAGAAAGGTTTAGGGTTTTCAAGATTACAATTAAATTTTAACATTAGCTATGGGGGAGGCTTTGTGGAATCTGGCTAACAGAACAATAAGGGCCATACATAAACGGTAGTCATGGTACAGGCTATAACGATATAGCAGAGATCCAAACATTAATCTTATCTGCCAATTCAGGAATCAGGTTTAGCTTACCGGATTTAAAACTATGATCGGCATTTTCGAACCGGATTAATGTGGCGGCTGGTAATTTCTTGCAGACTTTTTCCAGTAAAGACCATTCGGCCAGTGCATCGCGCGAGCCTTGTAAAAACAACAGAGGTTGCTTAACGGTGTTTAAATGTTCGGCCCGTTCAATGCCTGGTTTGCCAGCAGGGTGCAACGGAAACCCGACAAACACCAGGCCCTTTACATAGGGTAAATCCTGTGCCGACAGATATTGAGAGGTCATGCGGCCGCCAAACGATTTTCCACCGGCATAGAGTGGAAGTTTTGGAAACAACTCATGTGCTTTTGCAATAGCAGCCGCCACAGCCTGGTGTGCCACAGCCGGAAAGTCGGGGCGTTTTTTATTGAGTTCGGTATATAAAAAATTGTAACGTAAAGTAGCAATCTGATGTACCGCCAGCTCCGCAGCCAGGTCTTTCATAAACTTATGGTGCATGTTGGTGCCGGCTCCGTGGGCAAATGCAAAAATGGATTTAGATTGAGAAGGCCGGTAAAGTTCGGCAGAAACGGTTTCGGTTTTGTTGAGGGCAAGGGTATAGGGTATTGTTTCAAAAGTCATATTCGGTTGAATAATCTTAGTATGAACAAATTTTAGAAACTAAATTCACTTACCGGTTGTTTTTCGTAAATATGATAGAGCGTAAGACGAGATCTAAATACAAAGATTATGAAATCCGGAATATTGACATTATCCGTAATGCTTTTGGTTCTGCAGTCCTGCACGGGGCAAACGAAATCCGCCAAAGAAACAACGGCACCCGATACTATTAAGCGGATTGTGCGCAGCGAAGCAGAGTGGAAAAAGATGCTCACTCCCGAACAGTTTTATGTGCTTCGGCAAAAAGGTACCGATATGCCGTTTACGGGAAAGTATTATCTGCACAAAGAGAAAGGAATGTATCAATGTGCCGGTTGCCATACCGATTTATTTACATCCGATATGAAATTTGAATCGGACTGTGGCTGGCCCAGTTTTGATAAGGAGATTGAGGGAGGTAAAATCAAAAAAGTTACCGACACCTCGCACGGCATGGTACGCACCGAAATAGTTTGTACTAAATGTGGAGCACACCTTGGGCACTTGTTTGACGATGGCCCCACCCTTACCGGCATGCGGTATTGCGTTAATTCAACCTCGATTGATTTTAAGAAGAAGGAATAATTTAATGATTAGTGTGGTCAGTACATCACTATCGCGCGCAAAGCGAAAGGTAAATCGAGTTGGTTTATTGGGAATGTAAATGGTGAAACGCCCCGCACGTCAACCCTTACCTTCGATTTTCTGGATGCGGGCAAAACATACATTGCTACTATTTATGCCGATGCGAAGGATGCACACTACAAAACCAATCCACAAGCTTATACTATAAGAAAGGTTGTAGTAACGAATAAATCAAAACTAGTTCAGCTATCGGTGGCAGCCGGAGGGTATGCGATTAGTATTGTGGAGGCAACGAAAGATCAAACGAAGGGGTTGAAGAAGTTGTAAGGTGTTAAATGTAAGGCGACAAGACACTTTTAAAGTGTCAGACGCCTGTAGCCTGAGATTGCAAGCACTAACCTGAGTATATCCTCCTCCTGTAGATGGATATACGCAATGAAGTTGCGTATATTTGAGAGTTATGGGCAATTATTGACGACCACAATATGGGAATAGGAAGACGAGAATTTTTAAGACTGACAAGTATCGCATTAGCGGGACTTGCTATTGACCCGTTAAAAGCAGTTGCTATTAATGATAACATATATGTAAACAAGAAGCTCGGAATACTATTTGAAAAACCAACTAGTTGGGGCTTTGTATCAGTTAAGGACTTTGGGAAAATAAAAAGCGAACAAATCATAGGACAAGGACTTGAAGAAACAGCTGAAGAAATATGGGAAGAACTTGGAGACCCAATTTGTATTGCGACAAAGTATTACCAAGACAAACCTGAATATAAGGGCGTTTTCTCACCGACAATCACTCTAAATGTTACACCAAAACAAGAACTTGAATATTTAGGACACGAAACTTTTGAACAACTTATGGGAATGTCTGAATATGGCGTTTCACATTTACTAAAGGACTTTGAAGTTATTAAAAGATACGACCCCATAATGATTAGTAATTGTAAGTTCTATGAGTATGACGCTGAATATTTATTTGAACATATCGAAATTGACAAACCACTTAAAGTTGAATTGAAGGTTTTGAAAGCCGAACACAACGGATTTTACTATGACTTTAATTGCCATCAGTCAAAGACACAAAACCAAATTGCAGACGCAGAATTTGAAAAATTTAAATGGACAATAAAGCTAATATAACTGCCCATAACACGGGTTTGGCAAAAGTGGCGGTTCAGTGCTCCGCAGACACATTTTTGGTTAATCAAAGTTTGGTTCTCCGCATCAACATTTGTGGTGAAAATCGCCACCTTCGCCAAGCCCGAAAACGTTACAACACCTTTTCAATAAAAAAAGACCTGCCGGAAGCGGCAGGTCTTTTTACTTTTATACAGTACTAAATTTATTTTCTCGGAAACAACTCATCGCGGTTAGCGGCCAGCCATGCAAACGCAGCAGTCATTACCGCATTGTGTTTCAGGTCTGCTTCAATGGTTTTATCGTACAAGTCCATACTGGTGTGGTGCGTGCGCGTACGGTATTCAATCGGGTCCTGAATAAATTGAAACCCCGGTAACCCGATGGCATCAAACGACTGGTGATCGGTGCCGCCTGTGTTTTGATAGGTAATGGTGCTGGCGCCCAGTTTTTCAAATGGCTGGAGCCACGCACGAAATACACTGCGGGCACCTTCATTGCTTTGTAAATATATACCGCGGTATTTTCCGGTGCCGTTGTCCATATTAAAATACACAGAGAATTTTTCTCCGGCAGGAGTAAGTTTAATCGAGTCGAATGGAGCAGTCTTATCAAGACGCTGGCCTAATACACGTTTTACATAATTACGTGAGCCAATCAGTCCTTGTTCTTCACCGCTCCACAATCCTATACGAATGGTTCTGCGCGGACTAATACCTAACGATTTAATAATGCGCATAGCTTCCATCATTACAGCCGAACCCGATGCATTATCGGTAGCACCCGTGCCGGCATGCCAGGAGTCTAAGTGAGCGCCAATCATTACCACCTCATCTTTCAGATCGGTACCGGGTATTTCGGCAATTACATTAAAGCCGGGTGCTGCATTGGTGAACTCAACTTCATACGTAAGTTCAGATTTAATCAGTTGTCCTTTTTGCAATTGACGTACCATGCGGTTGTAATGCTCGCTGGCTACTACAATCTGCGGAAGTATTTTGGGGGCATTAGCACTTTGAGCCCGTACCCGTTCGGTAAACGGAACATTAGAAGCATACGGAATGGTTGCAGCAGACACTAATAAAGTTCCATCCTGCTGGCGGGTAAGCGGGCTTGGTTCCAATACGGCAAGGGCGCCTTCTTTTTGTAAAAATTCCCATTTAGCAAAAGGAAGATTAGAACCACCTGTTGGCATCCGGAATCCACCTTGTCCACCGGCTACGGGTCCGGCATTGGCCATTTCTAAAAGTTCTGAATCTGTAAAGCGGGTTCCATCTGCAGTAAATGTGGCGGTAGTTTCAACAGGCTTATCGAATAATACAATCTTGCCTTTCAGTTTGCCTTTGTATTTTTCAAGATCGGCTTCTTTGGTTACATCTAAGTAAACTACATCGGCTTGTACGGTTCCTTTAATGCCCGGGCTCCAGGCTTTGGGATAGGCAATAACGGATGTATAAACCGGCCCCAGATTTTGCAAGCTGAATTTTTTGATTGACCAGCCGCGGCCAAATTCTTCGTCCCACGTATCGAAGTGTGCATTTTGTAATCCCCATGCAGTAAGAGTTGTTTTTACATAGTCGGCTGCTTTTGCATAGCCGGGCGAGTTGGTAAGACGAGGGCCGTGCACATCGGTAAGCATGCTCATAATGTCCATTACCTGCGAGCGTTCGAAGCCTTCTTTTTTGATTTTTGAAATAAGGGTTGTGTCAACCTTTTCGGGTTTTTGTGCGAAAGCGAAAGAAGCGGCACAAATGCCCAGAGCGGAGAGAAATAATGATTTATTCATAAGTCTGGATTAAAGCGGAAACTTACCATTCCAGAATTAGAATAGGCTTACCGGTTACATAAATAATTAGTTTTACTCACTCCTCAAACTCTTAACCGGATTAGCCATTGCCGCTTTAATAGATTGATAGCTTACGGTAAGTAAAGTAATGAGCAATGCACCTACACCGGCTGCTGCAAAAATCCACCAGGCCATATCGCTCCGGTATTGATATTTTTGGAGCCAGGCGCTCATAAAATACCACGACAAGGGCATGGCTACAAGTAATGAGATGCTTACCAGCACGACAAAGTCTTTCGAAAGCATAGCCCACAAATTAGTTACGCTGGCGCCCATCACTTTCCGCACACCTATTTCTTTGGTACGTTGCTCAGCTACAAAACTGGCCAATCCAAAAATGCCAAGGCAACTGATGAAAATGGCAAGCCCGGCAAAAGCGCTGGCTAGTTTTCCAATCCGTTCCTCGCCTTCAAACTTGCGTGCATATTCTGCATCTACAAACTCATAACTAAAAGGAGAAGATGGACTGTATCGTGTAAACACAGTTTTGATTTTCTCTAGCGACTCGGCAGCGTTCATATCCGGATTTAGTTTTAGAATCACCAGATTAACATTATTATACCGGTCTATGTGCCACAGCGAAGGGCGTACCGGCTCGTATGGCGATTCGATGACCATGTCTTCAATGATGCCAATAATCTTATAGTTAGTGTCGTTCCAGGTAAGTGTTTCTCCCACGGGTTTTTCAAATCCAAGAAACCGGGCCATTGCTTCGTTGATTACGAACGTAAGTGAATCGCTGGCGAAGTCGCGCGAAAAATCACGACCTTCTTTAAATTTCCATCCTACGGTTTTTCCAAACTCGTGATTAACTCCATTATTTGGAAAATCAACTGCTAAGGAAGGATCTTTACCGCTCCAGGTAAAACCACCATTGCTATTCCATACTTGCGTGGTAGGGGCGCCCGCTTCTGTCATCTCAACAATGGCATTCTGGGTTTTTAATTCGTTGCGCACAGCATCGAAGTGTTTGTGAATGTCGTTGGTTTGTAAATACACATTTATGAGCCCGTTACGTTCATATCCAATCGGCCGGTTTTTTGCAAATTGAATTTGCCGAAACACCACTACCGTGCCAATGATGAGAATAACCGATACTGAAAATTGCAACACCACCAACACCTGGCGTGGTAGTGAAGCGCCCCGCCCGGCACGAAAGGTTCCTTTCAAAACTTGTACGGGTTGAAATGAAGATAAATAAAGTGCAGGATAACTTCCGGCCAAGATGCCGGTTAATACACTGAAGCCAATGCCAATCAACCAAAACAAAGGACTACTCCATAATAACTCAATTTTTTTATCGGCTACACTATTAAACCAGGGTAAGGCGAGGTACACTAATCCTATTGTAACTACAAAAGCAAACAAGGCCATTAATACCGATTCGCTGAAGAACTGGCTTACCAGTTGCGCACGCATGGAGCCAATGGATTTGCGTATGCCCACTTCCTTTGCGCGTTTCTCACTTCGGGCCGTGCTCAGATTCATAAAGTTGATGCAGGCTAATAGCAACACAAACACGCCAATAACACCAAACATCCACACAAACTCAATGCGGCCTCCGGTATTTTTGCCCTCTTTAAATTCGGAGTACAGGTGCCACTTGCTCATGGGGTGCAGAAACACTTCGGGTTTGTATTTTTTTTCGTTTTCGTTAAGCTTATTGAACTTCACGTTTACAATTTTATCCGACACCTGTTGCATGTCGGCATGATCAGCAAGTTGAACCCAGGTTTGGGTAAAGTTGCTGCCCCACGGATCCTCCATGCTTTTGATCCAGGTATTTTCGCGGATGTATAAATCCCAGGGCATAATCCACGTCATGGTGCGAAAGTTTGAATTGTACGGAAGGTCTTCATAAACACCGGTAACTTTTACATCGCTCTGGTTATTTACGCGCATGGTCTGCCCCACGGGATTGGAATCACCGAAATAGGCAGAAGAAACGGTTTGAGATAGCAGTATGGAATGAGGATCTTTTAATGCAGTTTCGGGCGAGCCGTGTATCAATTTTATCGATAACATATCAAGTACTCCGGGTTCCCAGTACATGCCTGCTTTGCTAAACATCTTATCGCCTACGGTAAGCACACGGCCAAAATTCCAGGTGCTTTGGAGTACATATTTAAAGTCGCTGCCATAGGTGTTGCGTATTTCTTCAGCCATTACGTATGGATTCGAAACCTGCGAAGCCTTTACACCATTATACAGGTTGTGTTGCCAAACCTGCGCCAACCTATCATAGTTTTTATGATACGTATTATAGGTTATCTCGTCCCAGATCCATAACCCGATAAGCAAGGCCACAGTCATGCCTGAAGCCAGCCCGGCAATGTTTATGAATGTATAACCTTTGTTTTTGATGAGGTTACGAATGGCGATTTTGAAATAGCTGCGAAGCATGGGCGTTGGGGGTTTTACTACCTTTTAGATACTTCAGGTACTCAGGAAAGTTGCATCCACACGGAATTATTTTTGCGGAATTTCAAATTCGAACACCATGTTAAATCATGTAACACAAGGTATCGGGAGGACCACGACTAACAATCGTTTAGGCTCCTATCAGAAAGATTGTTTTTTCTTATTGATACTTTGCGAAAAAAGTTAAATTTCATTTCTCTAACATCGTTTCGCATGAACCTAAACCTGAAAGCCGATCAGCAAAACACCTTCGATGCCATTGTAGTGGGTACAGGCATTAGCGGTGGCTGGGCCGCCAAAGAACTTACCGAAAAAGGATTGAAAACATTGGTGCTGGAACGAGGCCGGCCGGTTAAGCACCAGGTGGACTATCCCACTATGAACAAAGATCCGTGGCAGTTGCCATACGGTAACAGGCTTACGCCCGAAGACCTGAAGTTTTTTCCGGTGCAAAAAAGAACAGGTTGGGTTAGCCAGGCTACCAAACACTGGTGGGTGAATGATCTTGAGAATCCTTATACAGAAGTAAAACCTTTCGATTGGATTAGGGGCTACCATGAAGGGGGCCGTTCTATTATGTGGGGTAAGCAAACGTATCGGTTATCCGATTTGGATTTTGAAGCCAATGCAAAAGATGGGGTAGGGGTGGATTGGCCCATTCGCTATAAAGATCTGGCACCCTGGTATGATTATGTAGAAACCTATATTGGTGTAAGCGGTCGTGCAGAAGGGTTAGCGCATGTTCCGGATGGAAAGTTTCTTCCACCAATGGATTTAAACTGTGTGGAAGAAGTGTTTCGCGATAAAGTAGCCGAAAAATTTGGTGGCCGTAAAGTTACCATCGGTCGTGTTGCTCATTTAACAGCACCCTTACCTCACGATCCATCGCGCGGAGTTTGCCAGTCGCGCAACTTATGCGATCGGGGTTGTCCGTATGGTGCGTACTTCAGCAGCAATGCCTCTACACTTCCGGCTGCCGCCAAAACCGGAAACATGACGTTGCGGCCGCATTCTATTGTGCACTCTATTATATATGATGAGCAAAAGGGTAAAGCAGTTGGTGTGCGCGTGTTGGATGCAGAAACCAAACAAGAGATAGAATTTTTTGCAAAAATTATTTTCCTGAATGCTTCTTCTTTAGGAAGTACATTCATCTTACTAAACTCAATTTCATCCAGGTTCCCGAATGGATTAGGTAACGGCAGCGATCAGTTAGGTCGTAACCTGATGGATCATCAATATCGTGCCGGTGCCGATGGTGCCATAGATGGTTTTGAAGATAAGTATTACATCGGGCGCAGACCCAACGGTATTTACATTCCCCGTTTCAGAAATGTGGGTAATGATAAGCGTACCGATTATGTACGCGGCTTCGGCTATCAGGGTGCAGCCAGCAGGCAAGAGTGGTCGCGTGGAGTAATGGAGATGGCTTATGGAGCACAACTAAAAGAAACATTGGAAACACCCGGCCCTTGGCGGATGGGTATTACTGGTTTTGGCGAATGTTTGCCGTATCAGGAAAATCGGGTAACGCTTAACACCGAAAAGAAAGATGTGTACGGCCTGCCTACATTAAGTGTAGATGCTGAGTGGAAGCAGAATGAAAAGGTAATGCGCGAAGATATGAAAACCAGTGCAGCCGAAATGCTGGAAGCGGCCGGCTTTAAGAATGTAAAAATTTACGATGCCCCCAATAACATCGGCTTGGGTATTCACGAAATGGGTACAGCACGCATGGGTAAAGATCCGAAAACATCGGTGCTTAATAAGTGGAATCAGGTGCATGAAGCGCCTAATGTATTTGTTACTGATGGTGCCGCTATGACATCTTCCGCCTGCCAGAACCCATCGCTAACGTATATGGCGCTTACAGCACGCGCAGCTGAATACGCGGTTAACGAACTAAAAAAACAAAACCTCTAAATCAAAAAAAGATGGATAGGAGAGAAGCCATACAACGAGCCGGTTTAATTTTAGGCTATGCGATTACCGGCCCCACCTTAATAGGAGTATTAAATGGATGCAAGGCTACACCCCGGGCAGGTTTTATTCCTGTATTTTTTTCGAACGAACAGGGGGCATTGATTGAAATACTGGCTGAGATTATTATTCCTGAAACGGATACTCCTGGCGCAAAAGAAGCCGGAGTGCCACAGTTTATAGATACGTTGATAGCGAATGTGTACACCAAAGAACAACAGGATAAATTTATTGCCGACTTAATTGCATTTGATGCCGATGCAAGCACAACGCTGGGTCAAGCGTTTATTAATTGCACACCCGAAGAACAGGTACAGTTTTTCGAGAAACATCACACAAAAGCAATAAGCGATGCAACAGACGGTGGCCCTACTGGTTGGTGGAATGCAGGCAGCGGTAGCGATAAACCATTTGTGCTGAAAGTAAAGGAACTGGTGTTGGCTGGTTATTTCACCAGCGAACCCGGGGCTACACAAGCATTACAATATAATCCTGTACCCGGACCGTTTAGAGGTTGTGTGCCGTATGCTGAGGTGGGAAAAGCCTGGGCTACTTAATTTGCGGCATTAACAACGAAGTTATTTCTTCTTTTTGCTCTTCTTCTCTGGTTTAGGAATTTCTAAAAGCTTGGCAACATCTTCATCACCTTCCAGGTTGTTCATCTGAATTAAAATCCATGACGTGCGTCTGGCTATGTATGGCGATGCGGGTTCAGCTTTGTATTTTTTTGGATTGGGCAAACAGGCTGCAATGCGTGCCGCTTCGGTGCGCGTGAGTTTGCTGGCTGGTTTCTTAAAATACTTTTGTGAAGCAGCTTCCACCCCAAAAATTCCGGTGCCCATTTCTGAAACGTTCAGATACATTTCCAGAATACGTTCTTTGCTCCAGATCAATTCA
The DNA here is from genome assembly GCA_002352225.1 of Flammeovirgaceae bacterium UBA2786. Taxonomy (GTDB): domain Bacteria; phylum Bacteroidota; class Bacteroidia; order Cytophagales; family Cyclobacteriaceae; genus ELB16-189. The sequence continues at coordinate 28,291 of DEIA01000036.1, read as the reverse complement.
ATCATAAACGTAAAATAGACTTCCAGCCCCTTGCGAAACCAGCTGCGCCCTTGCCACAAAAAAACATTCTTAGCCACCTGCTGACTGATGGTGGAAGCCCCGCGAATGCGTTTGCTTTTCTTGTTGCTTTCCATCGCCTTCTTAATGCTTTTAATGTCGAACCCGTTGTGGTCGGGAAACAATTGGTCTTCAGATGCCATTACGGCCAACCGGATGTTGGGCGACATTGCATCAAAATTCACGTAATCACGTTTTAGTCCATGGCCATCCACCCAATTGGTAAGTTGCGTAATAGTAATGGGCGGATTAACCCAGCGTAGCAGAATAAGGTAAACCAGGTGGAGTACAAAAATCCATAGCGCAATGCGTTTTAATTTTCTCCAGAGCCGGGCCGGTAAATTTTTTTTTGCCATTCGGGTGTTATACTTGCAGCAAATTAACATTAGATGGCACGAGTTGAGTTAACCCTCCCCGATAAATTTGTGTTTGAGGCTACATTATCCGTTCGGGTAAGCGATCTGAACTATGGTGGCCACGTAGGTAACGATCGCATGCTTACACTCATGCAGGAAGCCCGTGTACTTTTTTACAGAAGCCGGGGTATTGAAAGTGAGGTGAATCTGGAAGGAGACATAGGTCAGATTATAACTGATGCGGTAGTGGTATACAAAGCCGAAGCTTTTCTGGGAGATGAACTGAAAATTGAAATTGCAACCAGCGACTGGAACAAATACGGTTTCGATCTGTACTACCGCATCACCAACCAGCACAATAAAGAGGTGGCCCGGGGTAAAACAGGGATTGTTTGTTTTGATTATACGAAGCGCAAAGTAACTTCGGTGCCCGCAACGTTGCCAGAGAAATTACAAGCATAGCTATGTGTTTCAATCTGTCTATGTGGTTTTAAATTGACTTTACTGCAGGGTTCACATAGAATTTATTTCAGTGATTTTAAGAACTCCAGGCTTTGTGGAATTTGCTGAACCGACCGGGAAGATTCATCTTCTATGAAGAAATGTTTTACGCCATACTTCTTTGCCACTTTCATAATGGCCGCAATACCAACATCACCAGATCCTAAAACCACATTGGTTTCTACATCTGCGTTTCCGTTTTGATTACCTGGAGTACCAGGTTTACGATCTTTTAAGTGCATAAGCGGAAACCGGTTTTTGTATTTTTTCAGCAACTTTACCGGATCTTGTCCCGGATGTTTTACCCAGTACACATCCATTTCAAAATTTACATAGGCCGGATTAACTTCCTCCATCATGAAATCGAACAACGTTCCCTTTTTATAGGATCTGAATTCGTATCCATGCGGGTGATAGCAAAAAGAGATTCCGTTTTCGGCCAAAATCTTTCCGGCCGTATTAAATACACGAATAGCAGTTTCTGTTTCGGTCAACGTAAAATTATCGCCATGGTGCGGAATCCAGTAACATACCACATAGTTTGCTCCAAATGCTTTGGCTCGATTGGCAACTGCCTGCGGATCTTTTTCCAGTTCGGCAAAGTCGGCACCAATGGCAATCAATTTCAAACCGGTTTCTTTGCTAAGCGCATTAAACTCATCGATACTCAAACCGTAAGTTTCACCGCCTTCAATTTCGGTTATGCCCCAGCTTTTGATTTGTTTAAGTGTGCCGGATACATCTTTTGGAATTTCATTGCGCAGACTGTAAAGCTGCAATCCGATTTCTTGTGCGGAGGAAAGGGTGGTGGTCATGACAATGAACAACAGCCAGGAGGAATAAAAAAAGCTTTTCATAGAGTGAATCTACAAAAAGCTTTTGAAATAAAAAGGGTCGGATTACGGCTTAACCAATACGGGCATGCTCGAAACAATCATAATCAGATCGCCATCGTTCACGTCCTTTTTCTCATCGGCTACCACCAGGAAACTTTCGTAAACGGTATTAAGATCTTCACCACTCACGTTGTATCCTAACAACTCTAAGCGGTGTTTCAATGCCGCGCGACCGCTACGGGCAGTTAATACAATCGAAGATGAAGGCACGCCTACATCAGCCGGGTTAATGATTTCATAATTTTCGGCATGTTTCAAAAAGCCATCCTGATGGATACCGGACGAATGCGCAAATGCATTTTTTCCTACAATAGCTTTGTTAGCCTGCACGGGCATACGCATCATACTCGACACCAACTGACTTAATGCATAAATCCTGTTGGCTTTGATGTTGGTATGTAAATCAAGGTCTTTGTGTGTTTGCAGAATCATGGCTACTTCTTCCAGCGATGTATTTCCGGCACGCTCACCAATTCCATTAATGGTTACTTCGGCCTGGCCGGCACCGTTTATTAATCCTGCAATGGTATTAGCTGTTGCCAGTCCAAGATCATTATGGCAATGCACAGAGATCACAGCTTTGTCTATGTTCTTAACATTTTCCACCAGGTATTGAATACGTTTTCCGTACAAATGGGGTAAGCAATAACCGGTTGTATCCGGAATGTTTACCACATCGGCTCCGGCTGCAATAACAGCTTCGATAAGTTGTGCCAGAAACGCAAGATCAGCACGGCCGGCATCTTCTGCATAAAACTCAACTTCGTAACCTTTTGCTTTGGCATATTGGGTTGCCCACACACCTTGTTCCAGAATTTGCTCGCGCGTACTGCGAAATTTATGTTTGATGTGCACATCGCTTGAACCAATGCCTGTATGGATGCGGCCATGCTTGGCATAACGCAATGCTTCGGCAGCTACATCAATATCTTCTTTCTTAGCGCGGGTTAGTCCGCAAACCACTGGTTCGGTTACTGCTTTTGAAATTTCTACCACCGATAAAAAATCGCCCGGGCTGGAAATAGGAAAGCCGGCTTCGATTACATCTACGCCCAGCGCTTCAAGCTCGCGTGCGATAATAATTTTTTCTTCTGTCTTTAACTGACAACCCGGTACTTGTTCGCCATCGCGAAGGGTTGTATCGAATATTTGAATTTTTTTGCTCATAAATCAGAAGTTAAGAATATAGAATTTAAGAGTTGGAATACTGATTACTGCTGACTGCTAATTGCCGACTGCCTACTTTTTGAAGTTGATTAACGATTTGTGATCCCATCTGTTGGGTATTCAGAATTTTGTCTTTCGATGTAGTGGAGTCGGCAATATCAGATGTTCGGTACCCTGCTTTCAGCGTGGCTTCAACAGCTTTAATTACAGTCTCTGATTCTTCTTTTAATCCTAATGAAATATCCAACAATAGCGCAGCCGATAAAATGGAAGCCAGCGGGTTGGCAATACCTTTACCGGTAATATCATGCGCACTTCCGTGGATGGGTTCATATAAACCAACTTTATCACCAACTGATGCGGAGGCCAGCATACCCATTGAACCAGCAATCTGCGAAGCTTCATCAGTAAGAATATCGCCAAACAAATTTCCGGTAAGCACTACATCAAAACTTTTTGGGTTTTGAATCAACTTCATGGCAGCGGCATCAATAAACTGATGTTCCAATGTTACATCCGGATATTGTTTACTTACCTCATTCACAACCTCGCGCCACAAGCGCGAACTTTCCAACACATTGGCTTTATCAACAGAAGTAACTTTCTTTTTACGGGTGCGCGCAGCCTGAAAAGCTTTGTGGGCAATCCGTTCTACTTCGTATTTCTGATAGATCATCAGATCGAATGCAGTTTTGCCTTCATCCTTTCTACCTTTTTCTCCGAAGTACACATCGCCCGTTAATTCACGGAAGAAAAGAATATCAGAACCCTTAAGAATTTCGGGTTTAATGCTGGAGGCCCCCAGTAGTTCGTCAAATAATTTTATAGGACGCAGGTTGGCATACAAGCCAAGTTCTTTGCGCATTTTCAGCAAGCCTTGTTCAGGCCTTACTTTCAAGGTTGGATCATTATCGTATTTCGGATGGCCGACTGCGCCAAATAAAATTGCATCGCAATTTTTAAGTTTCGTTAACGTTTCATCGGGCAGCGGATTGCCGGTAGCTTCAATGGCATCGTGACCAATTATAGCAGAATCGTATTCAAATTGATGTCCAAAAAGCTCGGCAATTTTATCCAATACTTTTTTGCCTTCGGTAGTTACTTCTTTGCCGATGCCGTCTCCGGGTAGTATGACTATCTTTTTCTTCACGTTGGTTTTTTTATCGGTCCCTGTTTCCGGTTAATGTGTTAAATCAAATTCTCTTACTTCTTTATTTAAATTCAACAGGTAGTCGATATCGTCATACCCGTTGATCAAACATTCTTTTTTGTACGCGTTGATTTCAAATTTTTCTGATTTACCATCAACACTGATTTGCTGATTGATCAGATCTACGGTTACTTCTGTTTTTGAATTTTTTTGAATGGCAGCCAGCAGCGATTGCAAAAACTTATCTGAAACCACAACAGGCAACACGGCATTGTTTAGTGCATTGTTCTTAAAAATATCAGCAAAAAAACTGGACACCACCACACGAAATCCATAATCGTAAATTGCCCATGCGGCATGTTCGCGACTGCTGCCACAACCAAAATTTTTTCCACCTACCAGAATTTTTCCTGAGTAAGCCGGATTATTCAAAACAAAACCCGCGATAGGCTCATCACCAGATGAGTAGCGCCAATCACGAAAGAGGTTATCCCCAAATCCTTCGCGAGTTGTTGCTTTTAAAAAGCGTGCCGGAATAATCTGATCGGTATCAATATTTTCTACTGGCAGTGGTACTGCGGTAGATTTTAAAATGGTGAACTTGTCTTTACTCATGACCTCACCCCCAGGCCCTCTCCACGGGAGAGGGGTGACTCTCCGGATTTAATTTTATTTGTACTTCTTGCTTTCATCTCAATTTATTAAATGAACTCTCTCACGTCTGTTACCTTGCCGGTAATTGCCGCTACAGCTGCACTTAACGGGCTTGCCAAGAATGTTCTTGACTTTGGGCCTTGTCTTCCTTCAAAATTTCTATTGCTTGTGCTGATGCAATACTTGCCGGGCGGAACTTTATCTTCATTCATGCCTAAGCAGGCCGAGCAACCCGGTCCTCGTAATTCAAAGCCGGCTTCTTCAAAAACTTTATTCAATCCTTCTTTCAAAGCTTGTGCCTCTACTTGCTTCGATCCGGGTATTACCCATACCTCTACATTAGGCGCTTTCTTTTTTCCTTTTACAATGGAGGCCACCAGGCGCAAATCTTCAATGCGTGCATTGGTACAACTTCCGATAAAGACATAATCAACCGCTTTACCCAGCAGAGCTGATCCGGGCTCAAGACCCATGTAGTCCAGCGATTTTTTGAATGAAACCTGTTCGTTGATTTCTTTCAGCTCTTCAACGTTTGGAATGCGATCGGTAACTTTCATACCCATACCCGGATTGGTTCCGTAGGTAATCATAGGAGCAATGTCGGCTGCATCATATTTTAAGATGGTGTCGTACACAGCGCCTTCATCAGACGGAAGTTGTTTCCAGATTTCAACAGCTTTATCAAAGGCTTCACCTTGTGGTGCAAATTTTCTTCCCTTCATGTAATTGAAGGTGGTTTCATCAGGGGCAATCAAACCACCGCGTGCACCCATTTCAATACTCATGTTGCAAATGGTCATGCGTGCCTCCATCGAAAGGTTACGAATGGCATCGCCTGCATACTCAACAAAAAAACCAGTGGCACCACTGGCTGATATTTTTGAAATGATATATAATATAATGTCTTTGCTAACTACTCCTTTGCCCAACTTACCATTGATTTCAATCTTCATGGTTTTGGGTTTGTATTGCAAAATACATTGCGTAGCCAACACCTGTTCTACTTCTGAAGTACCGATACCAAACGCTACACTTCCAAACGCACCATGGGTAGAAGTATGACTATCGCCACACACCATAGTCATGCCGGGTTGTGTTAATCCCAACTCTGGTCCTATAATATGCACGATACCCTGAAAGGGATGACCCAGATCATATAACTCTACACCAAATTCTTTGCAATTCTTACGAAGGGTTTCTACCTGGTGGCGCGACAAGGCTTCCTTGATAGGAAGATGCTGATCTTTGGTGGGTACGTTATGATCGGCCGTAGCGGTAGTGCGGTTTACATTAAAAACTTTAATGCCGCGCTTGCGCAAACCATCAAACGCCTGCGGACTGGTAACCTCGTGTATATAATGTCGATCGATAAATAAAGCATCGGGATATCCTTCAGCTCGCTTCACTACGTGCGCATCCCAGATTTTTTCAAAAATTGTTTTCGGTTTTTTCTCGCTCACAACAATCGTTAGTTTGTTCTCCACTATAAAAAACGAAACCGCCCCGAATTAATCGGGGCGGTTTACATAGGTTTAGGTTAGGTTATTGGGTAATCATTCGATTCGCTAATAACAGTTCAAATATGAGTAATCGTTCTGTATTACTCAAGAAAAATCAAGAAGTTGTTGAATTTACCCTTACAGGTGTTTGGGTATTTCCCGGCTATTTTTTTTAACTACCACCATGGCAATGGTAATTGTATCTCATTAACCGAATCAACTACCATGTCGGGTTTGTAGGCATAGCGAATAAGATGCTCTTTTTTGGTGATGCCGCTTAATACGAGAATGGTTTTATAACCCATCTGCACACCTCCCTGAATGTCGGTATCCATGGTGTCACCAATGATGGTGGTTTCGGCTGTTTCCAATCCTAATGCTTTGCGTGCTCCGCGCATCATTACAGGCCCCGGTTTACCTACCACAAAGGCTTTAATACCCGTGGCTTCTTCAATCATGGCGGTGGTGGCGGCAATGCCCAGGTTATCCCAACCTTTTTTCTTGGGCGATGGATCGCGGTTGGTGGTTACAAATTTGGCCCCCGCCAAAATCATGTCCACTGCGCGCTGTACCATTTCCAGTGTAAAATTTCTTCCTTCACCCAGTACCACAAAATCGGGGTCGGTATTTACTAATGTAATTCCATTTTCATGAAGGGAGGAGATCAGGCCGCCTTCGCCCAATACATACGCTGTTCCCTGCGGAGTTTGGCTGGCCAGAAAATTACCGGTGGCCATGGCGCTTGTGTACACATGATTTTCGGTAACGATAATTCCCAGTCGGCTAAGCTTGCGTACCGCTTCCAGTCGCGTACGTTGGCTGTTGTTGGTCATAAAACTGAATGGAATACCTTCTTTTAATAAACGGGCAATGAATTTATCCGCACCCGGAATCATGATGTCACCACCATACACCACACCATCCATGTCAATCAGTAATCCTTGTGCCATATCTTCTTACTTTATAAAAATGTTTTTCAAATATCGCTTTCGAATATCACGATAGACATAAAAATCAGAATCGATAGTTGCAATTTCTTTTATGTTATGATTTTCGGCAGCAACAATTAATGTAGCATCTGCCAGGTCCATCGGTACGTCTTTATATTTTTCCGACAACTCCGTAATCCTGCTTATTTGGTACGATTCTATTTCAATTAAATGTAAGCCTCCCCGGTTAATCCACTCCAGCAAAGCAATTTGCACTTTTACGCTGAAGGCTAATAAATGCGATGCTTCTGTAATTACAGGCCAGGTGGTGAGCAATGTGCCCTTAAAATTCTTTAAAAAGGTTACGGCTTGTGTGTGATAATTGTCGCTTTTGTCGAACAAAGCAATCAAAGGCCCGGCATCAATGAGAATGCTTTTCATGGAGCAACTCTTTTAACCGCTTTTTATAAACCACCGATTTGTTTTTAATACCGCTGCCTTCCTGGCCAAAGAGATCAGCACCTGCCTCGTACGGGTTTTTGTTTTTTTTATGCTGGGCAAGGTAGAAGGCAACAGCTTCTTTTACCACAATAGATTTTGACAACCCCTCGCGCTGGCAATAGGCGTTGAGAATTTCTTCTTCTTCATCGGATAACCGTACGGTAAGCATAGTATTGTAATTTGTATTACAAATGTAATACAAACCAGCTGCAAAACCAAACGCTCCCTGAAAACGGTAAAATCCGGGGGTTTTAAACCAAATACTCGAACAAATTCTCGTTTTGATTTACCAGCGTGTAGTTGAGTTTATAACTATCCATGCGCTCAATTAACAAGGCAAAATCTTCGCGCGATTTTACTTCAATACCAATTAAAGCAGGGCCGGTTTCCTTGTTGTGTTTTTGAATAAACTCGAACCGCACAATATCATCGTTAGGCCCGAGGATATGGTTTACAAATTCTTTTAGCGCTCCCGGGCGTTGCGCAAAGCGTACAATAAAATAATGTTTCAGTCCTTCATATAGCAACGAACGCTCTTTAATCTCGTTCATCCTGTCTATATCATTATTGCCACCGCTTACAATACACACTATTTTTTTTCCTTTCAGATGGGCAGCATATTGGTCGAGTGCTGCGATAGAGAGAGCCCCGGCTGGTTCGGCTACAATGGCATCTTCGTTATAAAGTTGCAGAATAGTGGAGCTTACTTTGCCTTCCGGCACCAGCAGCATGTCGGTAAGTTTGTCTTTACAGATTTCAAAAGTCAGGTCGCCCACTTTTTTTACAGAGGCGCCATCAACAAAACGTTGAATGCTCTCCAACACCACAGGCTTGCCTGCCTTTAGTGCTTCTTTCATAGAGGGTGCACCCTGTGGCTCTACACCAATTATTTTAGTGTTAGGCGAGTAGGTTTGAAAATAACGGATTAATCCGGCACATAACCCGCCACCGCCAATGGGTACAAACACATAATCGATGTTCGATTGTTCTTCCAGAATTTCTTTCGCCACAGTTCCCTGTCCTTCAATCACTTTTAGGTGATCGAATGGCGGAATGAAAACCATTTTGTTTTCTTCGGTGAATTGTAATGCGTGTGTCTGGCATTCATCAAACGTATCACCAATCAAAACAATTTCAATGTTATCGCCACCAAACATCTTTACCTGATTAATTTTTTGTTTAGGTGTAATGGCGGGCATATAAATTACGCCTTTAATATTCAACTCGCGGCAAGAGAATGCAACGCCTTGCGCATGATTGCCGGCACTGGCGCACACCACTCCGCATTTGCGTTGTTCTTCTGTTAAACTCTGAATCAAATTGTAGGCACCCCGGATTTTATATGAACGCACTACCTGTAAGTCTTCGCGCTTCAGATAAATCTCAGCGCCAAACTTACCCGATAGCTTGCGGTGAAACTGCAAGGGAGTTTTTAGCGCTACGTTCTTAAGTACGTACGCGGCTTTGTTAATGTCGATTTGTTGTTGTGTTGTTTCCACCATTTATCAAAGTAGGCAGTAGGCAGTGTGCAGTAAGCAGTACTGCCTACTGCTACCTGTTTACCGCCAACTATTTAATTAATCATCGAAGCTTCTACCTGTTGTTTTTCCGGGCGCAGTGCGCGTACGGCTGCACCGGCTTGCCACAACTCGCTTTCGCGAAGTTCTTTTAGCTCGTCTGCAAGTTTTTCGCGGTAATCAGGCTTGCTGCACGTATCAATTGTGCGCTTGGCTTCTGCACCGGTTTCAACACTTTCATACAATTCTTTGAATACCGGCAATGTTGCCGCTTTGAATTTCTTTTTCCAATCCAACGCACCGCGTTGTGCTGTGGTAGAGCAGTTAGCATACATCCAGTCCATACCATTTTCAGCTACCAATGGCATAAGCGATTGCGTTAACTCTTCTACGGTTTCGTTGAATGCTTCAGATGGTGTATGTCCTTTCGAACGAAGTACTTCATATTGTGCTTCAAAGATTCCGGCAATGGCGCCCATCAGTGTGCCACGCTCTCCGGTTAAATCTGAGTAAACTTCTTTTTTGAAATCGGTCTCAAACAAATATCCGGCACCTACTCCAATACCTAAAGCAATTGCTTTTTCAGCAGCCTTACCGGTTGCGTTCTGGAATACTGCGTAACTGGCGTTAATGCCTTTGCCTTGTAAGAATAATCTGCGTACCGATGTGCCCGAACCTTTGGGGGCTGCAAGAATAACATCTACATCGGCAGAAGGAACAATGCCGGTTTGATCTTTAAATGTAATTCCAAAACCGTGAGAGAAATACAACGTTTTGCCTTTTGTTAAATAGGGTTTAATAGTTGGCCAAAGAGAAATCTGTCCTGCATCGGACAACAAAAACTGAATTACCGTTCCGCGTTTTGCCGCTTCTTCAATGTCAAACAAAGTTTCGCCAGGAATCCAGCCATGCGATACGGCTTTGTCCCAGGTTTTAGAACCTTTGCGTTGTCCTACAATAACTTTAAATCCGTTATCGCGAAGGTTTAATGCTTGCGCGGGACCCTGAACTCCGTATCCGATGATAGCGATGGTTTCATTCTTCATTACCTCCAACGCTTTTTCCATCGGAAACTCTTCGCGGGTTACCACATCTTCGATAACACCTCCAAAATTAATCTTTGCCATTTTCTTTAAGTATTTAGTAATTAGTGTTTAGTATTTAGTATAAAGTATTTAGAATCTTAAATTAATCTACATCCACAATTCGTTCGCTTAATTCCAGGTAGTGATTGCTGCCTAAGGTATAGATAGCATATTCTACTTCGATAAGTTTCTCTAATTGATGTTTTACTTTTTCCATGGCATCAGAAGTGGTGTGAAGCAACAACACCGCACCACCCTTGCGAAAATCATTTTCGTTTTCGTGAGCCATTAATTTTTTAATGCGAATGCGTCTGCGGTTAAGTACATTCACAATCCGGTTAAGGATTGAGAAATTGTTTTCCGCAACGAGTTCTAAGGTATAGTCTTGTTTCATAACTCAGTGTTTAGGTATTTCCAGTATAACTTCGGCCACTCCGGCACCAGCCGGCACCATAGGAAATACATTATCTTCTTTTTCAACTACTACTTCCAGGAAGTACGATGTTTCTGAAGCCAGCATTTTTTTTAATTCAGCCTCCAGATTTTTTTGCTCAGTTACTTTTGCAGCAGGAATGTTGTACGCTTCTGCGATTTTAACAAAGTTGGGGTTTTGCATTTCGGTAAACGAATACCGCTTACCGTGGAAAAGCTGTTGCCACTGGCGCACCATACCCAAAAAGCTATTATTCAACACCAGAATTTTAACAGGAATTTTATATTGCATGATGGTGCCCAACTCCTGTACTGTCATCTGGTAACCCCCATCGCCAATTACAGCTACCACTTGCTTATGGGGTGCCGCAACTTTTGCACCCATAGCAGCCGGTAAGGCAAAGCCCATGGTGCCCGCCCCGCCCGAAGTAATATTGGTACGAGGATTTTTGTATTGATAGTAGCGCGAAGTAACCATTTGATGCTGGCCCACATCGGTAACCACTACGGCTTCTCCTTTAGTGAGCTGCGATAGCATGTAGATCACCTCAGCCATTTTCAGACTGTTTGTGTTACGGATTTCTTTCGCCACAACTTTTTCAAACTCTTCTGCATTCAGTTTCTTGAAACTTTCGATCCATTCGGGGAAAGCATTCTTTGTGCAAAGTTTAGTTAGGGCGTCCAACGCTTCTTTAGCATCGGCATGAACGGCCACCGTTGGGCTTATTATTTTATTGATCTCAGCTTTATCAATATCAATGTGAACAACTTGTGCTTGTTTGGCATACTTACTCACATTGCCTGTTACCCGATCATCGAACCGCATACCGATGGCAATTAACAAATCGCACTCGTTGGTGTTGATGTTAGGACCATAATTACCGTGCATACCCAGAAAGCCTACATAGTTGGGATGCTCGCATGGAAGTGCGCCTAATCCCAGCAAGGTGCTGGCAACAGGAATTCCTGTCTTCTCTGTAAATGCAATTAACTCTTTGGATGCACCGGCAAGCAAAACACCTTGCCCCACCAGGATGTACGGACGTTTTGCTTTGTTGATTAATTCGGCAGCAGCCTCTACCTGCGCAAGTTGCAAAACAGGTTTTGGTTTATAGGTGCGAACTGTATTGCATGCTTCGTATTCAAACTCTTCGATTAATTCATTTTGTGCATTCTTGGTAATATCAACCAATACGGGGCCGGGTCTTCCGCTGGCTGCGATATAAAATGCTTTCGCGATAGCCGGGGCAATATCTTTTGCTTCGGTTACCTGTACATTCCATTTGGTTACAGGTAACGTAGTGTTGATAACATCTATTTCCTGAAAAGCATCGGTACCTAACAAGTGAGCAAACACCTGACCGGTAATACAAACAACCGGGGTGGAATCAATCAAAGCATCTGCTAAACCAGTAACTAAGTTGGTAGCCCCCGGCCCTGATGTAGCAAACACTACTCCGGTTTTTCCGGATACACGTGCATACCCTTGTGCGGCATGAATGGCGCCTTGTTCGTGGCGCACCAACAAGTGAGTTAATTTGTCGGCATAGCCGTAGAGGGCATCATACACCGGCATAATAGCACCTCCGGGGTATCCAAAAATGTGTTGAACTTTTTCAGCTACCAGGCAACGCAGCAAAACTTCCGAACCGGAAATCTTTTGCTTTGTAGCGGCTGGTTTTTTTTCAGTCTTCGTCAGTAACGCATCCATCCGCAGCAGTTTTTACAAGTTGAGCATATTTATATAGTACACCGTTCTTTACACGAAGAGCCGGTGCTTTATAGTGCGATTTTCTGATCGCAATAGTTTTTTCATCTACTAATAGATTGATCTGATGTTTCTTTACATCAATCTCAATCCAGTCGCCATCTTCTACCAACGAAAGCAATCCACCTTCGAATGCTTCGGGTGTGATGTGGCCAATTACAAATCCGTGCGAGCCTCCGCTAAATCTTCCATCGGTAATTAAGGCAACACTTTTACCTAAGCCCGAGCCCATAATTAAACTGGTGGGCTTTAACATTTCGGGCATACCGGGTGCGCCTTTCGGACCTACGTAACGTATTACAATTACATCGCCTTCTTTTATTCTGCCGGATTTAATTCCGTCTACCAATTCAAACTCGCCATTAAACACGCGCGCTGTTCCTTTAAAGCGTTCGCCTTCTTTGCCGGTAATTTTTGCGACTGATCCTTGTGGGGCAAGGTTGCCATAAAGAATCTGAAGATGACCAGTCTTTTTAATGGCCTTCTCGAAAGGAAGAATTACATCCTGCTTTTCAAAATCAAGGTCTTTGGCATTGGCTACATTCTCGGCCAATGTTTTCCCGGTAACGGTTAAACAATCGCCATGCAAGTAGCCTTTGCTTAATAAATATTTTATTACTGACGGTACGCCTCCGATTTTGTGCAGTGCCTCCATTAAATATTTTCCACTGGGTTTCAGGTCGGCAATAAGTGGTGTCTTATCAGAGATGCGTTGAAAATCATCTTGTGTGAGTTTGATGCTAACACTTTTTGCCATGGCAATTAAGTGTAACACGGCATTGGTCGATCCGCCCAGCACCATCACCACAGTAATGGCATTTTCAAAAGCCTTCAACGTCATGATGTCGCGCGGCTTAATATCTTTTTCCAGCAGCAGGCGAATAGCCTTGCCGGCTTCAACACACTCGGCCGATTTTTCTTTGCTAAGGGCAGGGTTGGAAGAAGAGTACGGCAACGCCATACCCAATGCTTCGATAGCCGAGGCCATGGTGTTGGCTGTGTACATGCCGCCACAGGCACCTGCACCAGGGCAAGAATTTTGAATGATGCCTTTATAATCTTCGTCTGAAAGTTTGCCCTGAATTTTTTCGCCCAACGCTTCAAACGAAGAGATGATATTTAACTCGCGCCCCTTATAATGTCCACCGGCAATGGTGCCGCCATAGACCATAATAGCTGGCCGGTTTAATCTGCCCATCGCGATAAGCGAGCCGGGCATATTTTTATCGCAGCCTACAACGGCTATTAATCCATCATAATATTGTGCACCACAAACTGTTTCAATCGAATCGGCAATCAGATCGCGGCTTACTAATGAGTACCGCATACCTTCGGTGCCGTTGCTGATACCATCGCTAACGCCAATGGTATGAAAGATTAATCCCACTAATTCCTGATCCCACACGGCTTGCTTTACTTCACCGGCCAATGCATTCAAATGCATGTTGCATGTGTTGCCATCATACCCGGTGCTAACAATACCTACCTGAGCTTTTTTAAGATCGTGCTCGGTAAGTCCGATGCCATACAACATGGCCTGCGAGGCTGGTAGGGTAGGATCCTGAGTAATGGTTTTACTATATTTATTGAGTTCCATTCTGTTTTGCTGTTTTGCTTTCTGATTTGCTGCTACGCGTAACCAGAAACCAGATTTAAACAATTACGTACGAATAACTTTTATCTAACACGATACACGTATAGGCTTCCTGCACAACTGCGCCCATCGAATGCTTCCATGGTTTTGAGAACGCCTGACCTTCGATTGATTCGATAGCCACTACTTCGGCAGCGGTACCGCAGAAGAAGGCGCTGTCGGCTTCAAACAATTCTTCGGGCCGGAAATGTTTTTCGACTACAGGTAAATCCATCTCGCGGCAAATTTCAAAGACTGTTTGCCGGGTAATACCAGGAAGAATATTTCCAAGAGGCGGTGTGTACAATACACCATCCTTCTCAAAAAAGAAATTGGCTCCGGGCCCTTCGGCCACGAAGCCATTCATATCAAGCATTAATGCTTCATCAAAGCCACGTTGTTTTGCTTCGTTGGTTGCCATGATGGAGTTTACATAATGACCACACACCTTGGCTTCCATCTTTACCGATTTTGGATTGGGTCGTTGAAAGGATGACACACAAACCTTCAACGGTTTTGCACCATGATACTTACCCCACTCCCAGGCGGCTATCATAACCGATACTCCGGTGGGTGCGGATAGTGTCATATTGGGCGCACAGTATACCAGCGGCCGGATGTAAGCGTCTTTGAGATTATTTTTCTCCAACACCTGATAGGAGAGTTGAGTTAACTCTTCCGTTGAATAGGTAAACGGGATGCCCACTAATTCGCAGCTGCGTTGCAGGCGTTCGAAGTGTTCGTGTGCTTTAAAAATTTTTACACCGTTAATAGTTTGGTAAGCACGAATACCTTCAAATGCACCATAGCCATAATGCAGGGTTTGGCTGTACAAGTCGGTGCTGGCATCTTTTGCTTTTACAAATTTACCATCATGGAAAAGGATGGTGTTGTTGGAGTAATACATACGTAGTTTAAAACAATCGTTAGTTTGCGGTTAATCCTATAAAACAAAACCGCCCCGATTATGTCGGGGCGGTTTCAATATCTTTTAACAATATCGTTACTCCCCCGGTTTTCGGATAATAATAATGACATTGAGCACAAGCACACTGATTGCTGCCAGCGTGCGGTTGATTTGAGTCATGTTGTTAATACAATTCATAAATCTTGTGCGTGTGCGCAAATATTGAAAAATTTTCCAAGGAGTTTCAATTAAACCTGAATAAAAAGTTTTAAATAAGGGAAGACCTTAACGAATGGTAGGTGGGAAACTTTAGTTTTTAACTGGCCAGGTATTCCACTATTCCATCGCGGATAGCGGTAAAAGTTTTGATAAGCATTGCTTCATTTTCTTCCAGCAACGTAACCCGAAAGCCCTGTAATTCAGAGCAAAACGAAGAAATAGGCACCACGCAAACACCTTTCGCGCCAAGCAGATAATACACAAAACGTTTGTCGTGCTGCATATTCTCACGGGTCCAGCTTTCTACCAGTTTACGGGCTTGCTCATCTTCAATATGAATTTTTTGTCCGGGTTTTAGCGTGCCTTGTCGGAAGATGATGGTGTTGTAAAAGGCGCCAAAAGTTTCGTTAAAGGTTAGCTGAGGTACCGTGCGGAGTATATCGGATATGATTTTGCTGCGCTTGCCAATGTTGCGGTTGGTTTCATCGCGGTAGGTTTTAAAGCGGGCATCGCCCAGTATTTTGGGTATGGCCAACTGCGGCAGCTTGGTAGAACACACTTCAATCATTTTGGCATTATCTAATGCCTGGCAAAAGCGGTTGAAGTCTGCGTCTTTACTGCGATTATAATATTCCATCCAGCCGCAACGCGCTCCGGGCCAGGGCAGTTCTTTAGAAATTCCTTTCATAGAGATGCCCGGCACGTCGCCAATCACTTCGGCTAATGAATAGGCCTTTGCCCCGTTGTAGGTAATGTTGAGGTAAATCTCATCGCAGATCAAAAACAGGTTAAACTCTTTGGCAATCTCAACAATCCGCTTCAGCGTTTCGTACGGATATACCATGCCGGTTGGGTTATCCGGATTGATGATAAGAATACCCACTACATTGGGATTGTACTTTACCTTATTATATAAGTCGTCCAGGTCGGGATACCATTTGTTGTCGGGATCGAGTTTGTACGTAAGGGGTTCGTGCCCGGCATGGGCTGCTTCGGCACTGGAGTGGGTAGAGTAGGCAGGCGAGGGGCCAATAACCCGCGATGTAGGTGTTATGTATTGATACACTTTAGCAATGGCATCGCCCAATCCGTTAAAGAAACAGATATCATCGGGTGTAATTTGCACACCCCCCAGTTGGTTGGTTTGTGCAGCCAGAAATTTCCGGGTTTCTAAAATACCTTTGCTGGGGCAATAACTGTACGAATCGTTTTGTAAGGCGAGGTCAGCAATAATCTGGCGGATCCATTCCGGTAATTGATGGTGTTTCTGAATCGGGTCTCCAATATTTTCCCAATAAATTTCCTTACCGAGATTTCGGATCAGTTCGGCTTTCTTTACAATCTCCCGAATTTCGTAACTGAGTTCTTTGGCTCCTTCACTTAGTAATTGCTGGCGCATGTATTAATTTTTTAAAGCCTGAGTTTTTTATAGCCCCGAAAGTAGGGGTAAGTTGAAGAGTTGCAAAGCAGTAAAAAATGAACATTTTTAAAACGTCTCCATTCATTTGCTAAAAATTTTAGTATTATTGTTCTGTGGAGAAGAATATAATACACCTGGATTTAGACGCCTTTTTTGTGTCGGTAGAGCGTAAAAAAGAGCCAAAATTGAAGAATTTACCCCTTATTGTAGGGGGTAGCAACCGCAGGGGTGTGGTGGCGGCATGCAGTTACGAGGCCCGCAGGTTTGGGGTACACTCTGCTATGCCCATGTATCTGGCCTTGCAACTTTGCCCCGATGCCAAAGTTATTTCGGGCGATATGGAAGCCTATAGCCGGCACTCGCATTTGGTTACTGAAATCATTGCTGAAAAAGCTCCGGCTTTCGAAAAGTCTTCTATTGATGAGTTTTATATAGATGCCACCGGCATGGACCGGTATGTAGGCACGTATAAATGGGCTATCGAACTTCAAAATAAAATCATTCAGGAGAGCGACTTACCTATTTCGATGGCACTATCGGTAAACAAGTTGGTATCGAAGGTAGCTACGGGCGAATTTAAACCTAAAGCACAGGTGCAAATTCCACAGCATGAAGTAACCCGGTTTCTCGATCCGCTTTCAATTGAAAAAATTCCAATGATTGGAAAACAGACTGCATCCTTCTTATATGATATGGGTGTTCGCACTGTAGCTACATTACGCGAAATGCCCTTGCCTTTTTTAATAAGTGCATTCGGAAAAAACGGAATGAGTTTGTGGAACAAAGCCCACGGACTGGACGATAGCCCCGTTGTTTCATATAGCGAACAAAAATCTATTTCAACCGAATCTACATTTGAGCATGATACCATTGATATAAAGCGATTGAAATCTATTTTAATTGCGATGGTAGAGAAGGTTGCTTTTCAATTGCGCGAGCAAAAAAAATTAGCGGCCTGCGTTACCGTAAAAATCCGGTATTCCAACTTCGATACCGAAACCAAACAAGTACACATTCCATACACTTCGTCTGATCATGTGTTGCTGCGTGTGGTACAAGAACTGTTTGATAAACTCTATAACCGCAGAATGCTGATACGATTGGTAGGCGTGCGGTTAAGCAATCTCGTACAGGGCAATCATCAGATTAGTTTGTTTGACGAAACCGAAGAAGATGTAAACCTGTACGAAGCCATGGATTTAATTAAACACAAACACGGGGTAGATAAACTGGTGCGGGCCACTACCATAGATGTAAACAAGCGGGTACGCATGGAGATGAATGCGTTTAACGGAAAGATCAGGAAAGATTTATTGAAGATGTAGTGGAGATGGATGGTTAGATGGATGGTCTGTGAGGACACAGACCAGACCATGAGAGAACATGTAGTAAAGATGAGTATTGCTTGTGAGACAGAACATGGAATGGAAGAATAACTTAAAATATCAAATTTCGGTCTGTGTCCTCACAGACCGAAATGAACGATTATTGTACCAAAGGCCAGGTGCTGATAACTATGCCCCGCATGTTTGTGCAAGGTACGGGCGGTATTGGCCAACCGGCACAAACGGAAGTTGCCTTGACATGATTTTTATTAGTTATCTTCCACGTATGAAAGCAGCCCTTTTTATAACCATCTTTTTTGGCGCTTATGCTTTACAGGCACAGTCTCCCCAAGACCTGAAACTGCCGGAGTCTAAACGGTTTATTGACAAGATTGAAATCTTTGCCGGGCCAAACCTGTCTTTCAACTATGGAAACATGTTTATAGAAAATTACAATGATGATAATGTTACCAATAAACGGTTGTTAAAATCGGGATATGCATTTGGCTTGGGGGTATATCACCCAATAAAGGACAGACTATATGTAAACATGCGATTTTTATATGAAGAGAAAGGAACAAATTCTGAAATGATCACACCGGGTCTTCAAATAAATTCAAAGTATATTTATAAATACTTATCAGCTTCAATAGCTCCAAGAGTTTTGTTTGGAAAGAATAAGAAACTCGCGTTATCATTTGGTATTTACTTCAGTCGAATACAAAGCGCAAAAGGTGATATTACTGTGCTTGATAGACAGAATGATCAAACCTTTATTTCAAGTTTTTATGGAAGGCAGGTACGCGAACTTAGACCAGATGGCTCCACCGCCTCTATTTCTTATTTGCCGGGTCTACAATCTTTTGAAGAATCTGATTTTGGTATTACCATTGGATTTGGCTATTCATTAAATATAAGTCAAAAAAGCAGTGCTACTATTTATATAGCTGATAATTTAGGACTATTGAACATCAACAAACCAGTAATAATTGTAAATAATCTAAATCCGATCGAAAAAAATCATAATATCTCATTACTGATAGGATATATTTTGAAACGACCATTTAAAAAATAACAGAACCACGATGAAAAAACTAATTCAATTTTCTGTAGCTATTTGCTTATCACTACTAGTTTCAGAGGCTTTTTCACAAGTCGTTACCAAATCATTTTCAGGTACAGTTGCAGGGGCAACATGTCCAGGGGTAAACATTCTGTACGAAGTAAGTTTGCCGCCTGGATTTGGCTCTTGTCAAATAACATGGACGGCTACAAATGGGGAAGTACAGTCTCAAAGCGGAAATACTGTGTATATTAAATGGAATGATACACCCGGTGCCAAAGCAAAGTTAAAAACCACCTTTAGCAACTGCGGTAGCGGCAAATAATGGTAAAGTATCAAATGAGTTTGAGGAACTTATTCTCTCGGTAAAAAACCAATCGTGGGGTTCGTATGGGAATTCGGTGAATGTAGATTATTGTACCAAAGGCCAGGTGCTGATAACTATGCCCCGCATGTTTGTGCAAGGTACGGGCGGTATTGGCCAACCGGCACAAACGGAAGTTGCCTTGACATGATTTTTATTAGTTATCTTCCACATATGAAAGCAGCCCTTTTTATAACCATCTTTTTTGGCGTTTATGTTTTACAGGCACAGTCTCTCGGAGATTTGAAACTGCCCGAGCCTAAAAGATTTATTGATAAAATTGAAATCTTTGCCGGGCCCAATCTTTCGTTCAATTATGGAAATAAGTTTGTTGATAACTATTATGATGGGGTCATAAAAAATACAAGGTTAACAAAAATAGGTTATTGGGTAGGGTTGGGATTATACCACCCAATCACCGCACGAATTGATGTGAACGCGAAGGTTCAATGGGAACAGAAAGGGGCAAAAGCTGAATTAAATCGACCTCTTGGTAATGACAGGCAAACCATAACATCTGAGTACACTTATAATTACACAAGCATCTCCATTTCGCCCAGATATTTACTCGGCAAAAAAAAAGTAGCTATTTCTTTTGGAGGATATGTTGCTATGATTAGCAGTGTGAGAGGTCAAGAAATTTATTCCGATCCAAGTGGGGGGCCAAGTGTAAACAACAACTTTGAAGGACGTTATTGGTCTATAATTGATCCAGACGGGGCAATTAGAAACTGGACATTTATACCTGGCCTAAAAAGCTTTAATAAGTATGATTACGGGTTGATTTTAGGTGTATCCTACGGGGTAAGCCTTAAAAAAAGGCACAACTTGCTATTTTATCTTGTTGATCGTTATGGGTTACAAAACGTCTATAATGATAAGTTCTCTGAAAACTTGCTGGAAAAAAATCACACTGTTTCCATCTCTTTAGGCTATGTCCTTCAATGTCCGAATAAAAAAAGTAAAATCAAGCTTCTATGAAAAAGTTAATGAAATTAGGGGCAACGATTTGTTTTGCTGTTAGTGTACTCCATTCTTTTTCTCAAACCGTTACAAAATCTTATAATGGCACGGTGGCTGGTGCCGTTTGTCCCGAAATTGGGATTCAATATGAAGTTAGCCTGCCTACCGGTTTTTCCGGTTGTCAAATAACATGGACAGTCATAAATGGTGAAAAGCAATCACAAAGCGGAAATACTGTGTATATTAAATGGAATGATACACCCGGTGCCAAAGCAAAGTTAAAAGCCACCTTTAGCAACTGCGGTAGCGGCAATGAGGCAAATAATGGTAAAGTATCAAATGAGTTTGAGGAACTTATTCTCTCAGTCAAAAACCAATCGTGGGGTTCGTATGGGAATTCGGTGAATGTAGATTATTGTACCAAAGGTCAGGTACTGATAACTATGCCCCGCATGTTTGTGCAAGGTACGGGCGGTATTGGCCAACCGGCACAAACGGAAGTTGCTTATGCGTGGACGTTGCCAAGCGGCTGGAAAGAAGTGGGTACCG
Source organism: Flammeovirgaceae bacterium UBA2786 (assembly GCA_002352225.1). Classification (GTDB taxonomy): domain Bacteria; phylum Bacteroidota; class Bacteroidia; order Cytophagales; family Cyclobacteriaceae; genus ELB16-189. The sequence continues at coordinate 7,336 of DEIA01000036.1, read as the reverse complement.
GCAGGACAGGGTTTTTTGGTACACCCGTTAATTTTATAACCATAGAACCAATAGATTGCTCTAAGCCCGCCAATGTTACCGTTTTTGGCACATTAGCTTCAGGTTACTCTGGTTGACGACAAAGGAATGGAGAGGCTAAGGATATCAACTCAAGAGAAGAAAAGACGAATAGACACATCGCAATTAAAAACAGGACAGTACATCTTGCGTATTCTTTACAAAGGAGAAGTGGCATTACAAAGAATAACTATTGATCGATAGCAATTGAAAACCAATGCAAGTCCCTGGTGGTGGGGTACAGGCCCAGAATTAAATACACATGTACATCAACTGCCACACCGGCTTCAGTTTTAAATATGGCACCTTGCCTATTAAAACACTTTTTGATGAAGCCAAACGCTGTGGTATTCATAAACTGGCATTAACCGAAATTAATAATACCGCCTCATACCTCGAACTGCTTCGTATCTGTTATGAAAACCAACCGCAGGCAAATGGGTTAACAAAATATGGTAAAGAGGCATATCCGTTAGAGTTAGCCGCAGGCATTGAATGCCGCAGTAAAGAACAGCAACTGCTTTATATCATTCTGGCTAAAAACAATCATGGTTTCGAATTATTAAATCGCTTTTTATCCTATCATAATCGTGAGGATAAACCCTTGCCGGTTCGCGCCCCGGTTTTGGAAAACACATTTGTGATTTACCCCTTTCAGCAAATTGATCCTGAACAACTCCACGAAAATGAATTTATCGGTGTAGGTAGTCATCAGTTAATAACCTATGCAGCAAATCCTTTACGCGAAACATTTGCCCACAAGTTTGTAGCCCTGCATTCTGTTACATTTCTTCCGCCAGAAAAAGTAAAGGATAAAAAGACCAATCGAGATAAACTAGTCTACCGCGATCACAACACACACCGCTTGCTGCGCTGTATTGCACACAATACACTACTCAGCAAGTTACCCGTGCATCAACAAGCACGTGCAGATGAATACATGTTGCCCGAGCCTGAATTAAGAAACCGGTTTGCCCAATTCCCCGATTTGCTGGAACGCTCGCGCTTTTTATTAAACCAATGTTCAATTGAATGCCAACCAGGCGTAGACAAAAACAAAAAATACCTGCGCACCAGTCTGCAAGATGATTTGCAATACCTGCGTACCGAAACAGAAAAAGGCTATGCCATACGCTATGGCGATGACCGTACCATCTGGAACAACCACATCGAAAAAGAATTGCGAATCATCGCACACAAGGGGTTTATTTCCTATTACCTGATCACGTATAATTTAATTCTCTTTGCCCGCTCTAAAGGATATGATTTTGTAGGCCGAGGCAGTGGCGCCAATAGTACCGTGGCGTATTGCCTGGGTATTACCAATGTAGATCCTATTGAGCTTGACCTGTATTTTGAGCGCTTTCTTAATGAGGAACGCGTAACCCCGCCCGATTTTGATATCGATTTTTCGTGGGACAACCGTGATGCCATTTACGAATACTTTTTCCACACTTATGGCTACGACCATGTCTGTTTATTAGGCACACATGTTACCTACAAAGCAAAATCCATTTTGCGCGAACTCGGTAAAGTGTTTGGGTTACCTAAAAATGAAATCGATGCGCTGGTAGAAAGTCGTAAAGAAGAACTGCCACGCGATCACATCGCCAATAAGATTATTGCCTTTGCCGAGTATATCGAACAGAAGGAATTGCCAGCCAATATTTCTATTCATGCCGGTGGTGTGTTAATTACCGATAAACCCATCTACGCGTATACGGCTACGGAGTATCCGCCCAAAAGTTTACCCGTATCGCAATTTGAGATGCATGCAGCCGAAGATTTTGGCATATATAAATTTGATATTCTTAGTCAGCGTGGGTTAGGGCACATTAAAGAAACGGTTAAGCACGTAAAGCGAAATCAGGGAATTGATGTAGATGTATATCAATTCAAAAAATTTAAAGCCGATGAAAGAGTAAAGAAGTTGATGCGCGACAGCAAAGCCATGGGCTGCTTTTATGTAGAGTCGCCCGCCATGCGCATGTTGCTGGGTAAGTTACAGTGCGATGATTACCTCACGCTGGTGGCAGCCAGTTCAATCATCAGGCCAGGCGTAGCCAGTTCGGGTATGATGAAGGCATACATAGAACGATACCACATGCACCGAAATGGAATTAAATACGAATCCATTCATCCTAAAATGGATGAGATAATGCACGACACCTATGGCGTAATGGTGTATCAGGAAGATGTAATTAAAGTAGCGCATCATTTTGGCGGACTTACCTTAACCGAAGCCGATGTATTGCGCAGGGGTATGAGCGGCAAGTATCGCTCGCGCGAAGAATTTCAACGGGTACGCGATAAGTTTTTTGAAAACTGCGCCAGCCTGGGGTACGATCAAAAAGTAATTGACCGGGTGTGGTTCGAAATTGAAAGCTTTGCAGGCTACTCGTTTGCCAAAGGCCACTCGGCCAGTTATGCCGTTGAGAGCTACCAGAGTTTATATTTAAAAGCCCACTATCCGCTGGAGTTTATGGTAGGCGTGATCAACAACTTTGGCGGATTTTATCGTACTGAATTTTATTTTCATGAAGCGCGTATGAGTGGTGCCATTATTGAAGCCCCTTGTATAAACCACAGCAATCACCTTACCACCATCATCGGAAAAACGATTTATATTGGGTTTATCCAATTAAAGAGCCTCGAAACAAAAATTGCAAAACAAATAGCTGAAGAGCGCGGGCGTAACGGAGACTATAAGAGTCTTGATAATTTTTTAAGACGAATTCCGGGTATAGGGCTGGAGCAGTTGCGCATTCTGATCCGGTTAGGTTCGTTCCGGTTTACCGGAAAAACCAAACAACAGTTATTATGGGAATCGATGTTGTTCTTTAGTAAAACCCGGTCGCGCCCCGTTACCGTTGAGGAATTGTTTGATACCGAACCAAAATCATTTCCATTGCCGGTATTGAAACGCAATAACCTTGAAGATGCTTTTGATGAACTGGAGTTACTGGGCTTTCCGCTTTGCAACCCGTTCGATCTTTTGCTTACGCAGGATTATGGAGACGCTACAGCAAATGAATTATCTTCAAAAAACGGCAAGCAGGTTTGTATAGTGGGGTATGTAGTTACCACCAAAGATGCCTTCACCATGAAGAAACACGAACATATGTGCTTTGGCACGTTCTACGATGTAAGGGGCAATGTATTTGACACCGTTCACTTTCCCGATTCAACCAGAAAATTTCCGTTTCGTGGCCGTGGATTTTACCGGTTGCATGGAAGAGTAACAGAAGACTTTGGTGTATATGCCATTGATGTAGTACGTATGGAAAAACTACCTATGGTAAGCAAACGTGCCGAACTACAAGGAGGAACGACTCACACCATACGAGATACCTGAAAACAAGATTTAGCCGTTCTGATATTTTTTCTTTTCTCGCAGTTACCTGTTTCAGGAACCCTGCGCCTCTCCCTTGTTCTTGTTGGTCGCTGACCAACAAGCTAACCATCCTTTTAACTCACGCTTCTTACACGCCTTATCGTTTATGAACGGGGTTATTTCCAATGTACAGGAGTGTGGCGTTTTTAGAAGGATCTTGATTAACCGTGCCAGTGAACGAGCGTTTTCTAACACGACCATCGCTATAGGTCAGGATCAAGGTGTAGTTCAATACCTGATAGGTGCCGTTACCCGGACTGGCTTCAGCGTTAGCATACGGATCTGTAAAGTTTGTTACCCATAACCCGCGATCGGTAAAGGTTCCATCGCTGCTAAGTGTTAACACAGGGCGTGCGCCTGGCTGATCGAGGTATGGATCACTGGTGTTGGAGTAGGTAGTCCACGATCCGTTTAAGCGCATATTATCGTTTACGGTGCATCGATAATATTTGTAGGTGTACCCTTCGCGCGTAAGCGTGTTCATATCATTCCACTCGAACACGTAGTTGGTGTATGCGGTACTGGCTTGCACGTTGCGATTATTGACGGAGTAGCTTCCAAGGGTATAACCGGTCAGATCGCTTTCAGTAATTTCATGAAGACCCATGCGCGGCAGATCATCAATAATGTAACCTTCACCATCAAATACAATCCATTTTACATTATTAAAACCGGAGCCTGCTGTAAAACTCATCCACACACCGCCTAGCGAATCAACATCGTAACGAATACCATCATCATCCGATCCGCACGCTACCATTAAAATCATAACCAAACAACCAACCGACAGAATCTTGCGTAATCTCATGGTTTTTAATTTTTAATTAATTCTAAGCTGAAGTATTAGTAAACACAAATAGACCAGACATACGTACCGGAGTTGTTGGACTGTGGTGGTTACTTCAGGAAGCTGAATATCGGGCTCCGGTGTTTCAGAATTGTTGCACGCAATAAGACTAACAAAAATGAAAACAGATATAAGTAGCTTTTTCATGAAAGATCTGATTGAGAATTTCAGTAAAGTTCTTCGATAGTCCTGCGTACAACAATCCTGTTTTAACAGGTTTTTGATTTTCTGTTTATCCCCTGAAAACGGGAGTTTGGGCACCACAAAGATTTAATACCTTTGGAAAAACAGGTTTCATGCGGAAGATTTTCCTCGTCATATTGGTATTCGGCTACGCAACACTCCTTGCGCAAACCCCGATGAATCTGGATAGTTTGCTGCGTTTGCTTCCGCAAGCCAAAGAAGATTCCAGTAAAGCCTTGCTGTTTATTCAAATAGGTCAGCAATATGAAGGCACCAACCTGGACAGTGCAGCCTACTACTACTGGCAATGCAAAGCACTTTCGGACAAACTGAATTATACAAAGGGTAAAATAAAATTCATCACAAACTTCACCTACGTACTCAACCTGAAGTCGTTACCCGATTCATCGCTTCATCTTAATCTTGAAAGTGTAACCCTGGCGCGCAGTTTTGGAGATCGCAGAACATTGGCATCTTGCTTAGGAAATGTTGGTGCATCGTATCATCACCTCCAACGGCTGGACAGTGCGGTAAAGTACTACCTGGAAGCCGATAAAGTGGCCAGCGAACTAAAAGATTTGATTTTACAAACACAAATCAATCAAAACCTGGGCAATGTGTACACCGATCTTAGACAATATGAAAATGCGCTGGACCGATTAACCAAAGCAGTGGATTATGCCCGCACATTAAACAACTCAATTCTGCTTTCTCAGGCTTTACTCAACCAGGGCGTGGTGTACAACTATTTACGGCAATTCGACAGGGCCATTCAAACCTTAAGAGAATCGGAAAAAATTTCCGAAACCACGGGAGATGAGTTTACACGGGCACATGCACTACTCAGCATAGCGTACACGTATATTTTAACAGGTCAGCTAGATAAACCAAAAACTGACCTTGTAAAAGCATTAACCATTTCGCGGAAAATGGGTGTGCAAGAACTTGAAGTCTCTGTATTGCAAAATTTGTCGACCTTCTATTTTTATAAAGAAGAGACTGATTCGGCCTACTACTATGCCCGCCAATCGCTTGCGCTGGGCTCGCAACTTAATCAGTTAAAAAAAATGCAGACAAGCTATGATATACTTTCTGACATAGCGCTACAGGCCGGGAAGTATAAAGAAATGAATGCGTATGATGTAAGGGCAGATTCAATCGAAAACCTGATACAACGTAAGGCGGTGGCCGACCGGGTAGCCGAACTTAATACAAAGTACGAGTCAGAAAAAAGAGAGAATCAAATTCAACTTCAGCACGCGGTGATCAAGCAAAAAAATTTTTATAACTACCTGCTGATGGCAGCCGTAGTCTTGTTGATTGTAGTGTCTGTTTCTATTTATCGGATTTACCAACAGCGGCAGAAACTCCAACAACAACGCATCAGCGAATTAGAAACTGAAAGGCAACTTGCAGCCACCGAAGCCGTGCTGCGAGGCGAAGAACAGGAACGTACGCGCCTCGCCAAAGATTTGCACGATGGCTTGGGCGGAATGCTTAGCGGTATTAAACACTCCATGCAAACCATGAAAGGAAATTTAATTATGACGCCTGACAACGCACAGGCATTTGAACGCAGCATCGATATGCTCGATAGCTCGATCAAAGAAATGCGAAGAGTAGCGCACAACATGATGCCCGAGGCGTTGGTACGCTTTGGACTCGATTCGGCTCTGCGGGATTTTTGCAACGAGATCGATCAAACCAATGTCATTCAAATCAATTACCAGAGTATTGGTATGGAAGCAAGACCTGCTATTGAACAAAGTATGGACATTGCTGTTTACCGCATTGTGCAGGAGCTTGTCAACAATAGCATTAAACACGCGCAGGCTCGCCAGGTAATCGTTCAACTTACACACGACACGAAATCATTATCATTAACCGTAGAAGACGATGGAAAAGGTTTTGATACACGTGTGCTTGAACAGGCTGGTGGTATGGGCTGGGAAAATATTAAGAGCCGGGTGGCATTCTTGAAAGGAACTATTCATTTGCAATCTGAAGGCAGCGGCACCTCTGTGCTTATTGAATTTCCGGTAGTATGAAGATAAAGGTATTTATTGTTGATGATCACTTTATGGTAATTGAAGGCCTGCGCGCGTTGTTACAAGGCGCAGCTGATATCGATTTCACTGGTCATGCTACGAACGCGGCTTCCTGCCTGGCATATTTGAAAAAAGAGCAGCCTGATGTTATCCTGATGGATATAAACCTTCCGGATCAATCTGGTATTGATTTGTGCAAGCATGTAAATGAAAATTATCCGGAAATAGCGGTGCTTGCCGTAAGTTCATTCAACCAACGCAGCTTCATTCAAAACATGCTCGACAGTGGCGCGAAGGGATATGTATTGAAGAATGTTACGCAAACAGAATTATGGCAGGCCATTCGTGCAGTAGCCATCGGTAAAACCTGGGTAAGTGCGGAGGTGGTACAAACATTACGGCAGCGGCAACCCGACCGCCCTGTTATTACCCGTAGAGAAAAGGAAGTACTGGAATGCATTGCCCAAGGACTAACCAATCCACAGATTGCAGAAAAACTTTTTGTGAGTATTACTACGATCGAATCGCACCGAAAAAATCTGCTGCATAAGCTTAATGTTAATAATACCGCCAGCCTGGTGCGGCAGGCATTTTACTACGAGTTCATATCCATTCAAAACGAAAAGTAGCAGCCGGTACGTAAAATTATAGATAGTGCTGCTTACACAAGCAGGTAATAGCCTTCGGTAATCCAACCTTTTTTCTTATTTAAACAAGTATCTCCCACTAAACAGTACGAAAGAAAAAGCCCTTGCTAATCTGTTGATCAACAAGGGCTTCATTTCATTGGTGGTGATCCCGCTGGGA